>NZ_JAYROR010000001.1:0-86031 GCF_041911615.1 Zoogloea sp.
ATCTGGTCGAACGCTGGTTTTGCCGCGTCAAACAGTTTCGGCGCATCGCAACCCGCTACGACAAGCTGGCATCCCGCTTTGCGTCGTTCATCTGTCTGTGTGCAGCTGTCATTTGGGCTGCATGAATGTCCACACACCCTAGCGGCAAACAGGATGAAGAAGATCGAGTTGATGACAACGAGTGTCCATAACCCGTAATCACTGTTACTGGCGTCCATGGCCATCTCCTCCTTCACCGGCATCGCGATCATGCGACTTGTGAGCACCGTGATGGCCATGCATGAAACGGTGCATCAGGGGGCAGGCCAGCAGAAGCAGGTAGGGCAAGACACCAAACAAATGCGCGCGGTGTTCAGTTAGCAGGTAGAACAGGGCGATCGCGGCAAACACCCACCACAGCCACTTGCCGCCCCGGAAATGGTGAGGATGATCATCAGCTCCAGATTCGGATGGCTCACGAGAATCGATCATCACAACCTCCTGCGGTAAGACAAGAATCAACGTGGCGACGGAGGACGGCTACAGCACGCCAGGTTGCCAGCGTGGGCCGCGTTTTCCAGTTCGTTGTGCTCGAAGAATCGCCACAGGCTGCGCCGGAAGACATGCAGCCCAGGCGACCCGCACACCGGATCACGGCGGCTTGATAAAGGACGGGGTGGCATCACCGATCTCCTCTTTGGTCCCCAAATGAGTTCACGCTAACTTTCCTGGCCCCGATCCAGCCGCCACTGTTTCACCAGGGCGTAGATCGCCGGAATCACCGCCAGGGTAAGTACCGTCGAGGAGATCATTCCGCCAACCATCGGTGCCGCGATGCGGCTCATCACCTCGGAGCCGGTGCCCGTCCCCCACATGATCGGCAAGAGGCCGGCCATGATCGCGACGACGGTCATCATCTTCGGGCGCACGCGCTCGACAGCGCCTTCCATTACCGCCGCATAGAGATCGCCGACGTTGGGGGCACGCCCAGCAGTGCGGCATGTGCTCTTCACGGCTTCCCAGGCATGATCGAGGTAGATCAGCATCACGACGCCGGTTTCCGCCGCCACGCCGGCCAGCGCGATGAAACCCACCGCCACGGCCACAGACAGGTTGTAGCCGAGCAGCCACATCAGCCACACCCCACCAACCAGCGCAAAGGGCACCGACAGCATGACGATCAGCGTTTCGGTGATGCGCCGGAAGTTGAGGTAGAGCAGCAGGAAGATCGTCAGCAAGGTGATCGGGATGACGACCTTCATCTTTTCGATGGCGCGCTCCATGAATTCGAACTGACCGCTCCAGGTGACGTAGTAGCCCGGCGGGAACTTGATCTGCTCGGCGACGGCCTTCTTCGCATCCGCCACGTAACCGCCGATGTCCCGGTCACGGATGTCCACGAAGATATACGCCGACAACAAGGCGTTCTCCGTACGGATGCCCGGCGTGCCTTTCGCAACCGAGACCTTCGCCAGCTGCCCCAGCGGCACCATCGCGCCGCCCATCGTCGGCACCAGTACCTGGCTGGCGATCTGCTGAGGATCAGAGCGCAGTTCGCGCGGGTAGCGCACCGTCACGCCGAACCGCTCGCGCCCCTCGACGGTGGTGGTGACCATCTCGCCACCCAACGCACTACCGATGACGTCCTGCAGCTCACCGACGGCCAGGCCGTAGCGGGCCAGTTGCTCCCGATCGGGCTCGATATTGAGGTAGAAGCCACCGGTAATGCGCTCGGCAAAGGCACTGGTGGTGCCGGGCACGGCTTTGACGACGGCCTCGATCTCCTTGGCCAGCTTCTCCATCTCGTCCAGGTCCTTGCCGAAGACCTTGATGCCGATGGGGGTGCGGATGCCGGTGGACAGCATGTCGGTGCGCGCCTTGATCGGCATGGTCCAGGCGTTGGCGACACCGGGGAACTGCAGGGCCTTGTCCAGCTCTGAGATCAGCTTGTCAGTCGTCATGCCGGGCCGCCATTCGGATTGCGGCTTGAGGTTGATGACCGTCTCGAACATCTCGGTGGGCGCCGGGTCGGTGGCGGTGTTGGCGCGGCCGGCCTTGCCGAACACCGACTCCACCTCGGGGAAGCTCTTGATGATCTTGTCCTGGGTCTGCATCAGCTCGGCGGCCTTGGTGATCGACATGCCCGGCAGCGAGGCCGGCATGTAGAGCAAGGTGCCTTCATTGAGGGTCGGCATGAACTCGGAGCCCAGACGGGACGCGGGATAGACCGAAACGGCCAGGACGATCACCGCGAGGACGATGGTCAACTTCTTCCAGCGCATGACCGCGGCGATGATCGGCCGATACACCCAGATCAGCACCCGGTTCACCGGGTTCTTCGCCTCCGGCATGATCTTGCCGCGGATGAACAGCAGCATCAGCACCGGCACCAGGGTCACCGACAGAATCGCCGCACCGGCCATCGAGAAGGTCTTGGTGTAGGCCAGCGGCGAGAACAGCCGGCCTTCCTGGCCTTCCAGCGTGAACACCGGCAGGAAGGAGACGGTGATGATCAGGAGCGAGAAGAACAGCGCCGGGCCCACTTCCTTGCAGGCGGCCAGCATGGCTTCGAAACGTTCGGCCGTGGAGTGGCCCTCCGGCAATCGCTCCAGGTGCTTGTGGGCGTTCTCGATCATCACGATGGCCGCGTCGATCATAGCCCCGATCGCAATGGCGATGCCGCCCAGGCTCATCAGGTTGGAGTTCATGCCCAACAGGCGCATGGCGATGAAGGCCATCAGGACGCCCACCGGCAACATCAGGATTGCCACCAGTGCGCTGCGTACATGGAGGAGGAAGACCACGCAGACCAGCGCCACAATGATCGATTCTTCGATCAGCGTGCCCTTGAGGGTTTCGATGGCCCGGTGGATCAGCTCGGAGCGGTCGTAGACCGTCTGCACCGTCACGCCTTCCGGCAGGCCCGGGCCGATCTCGGCGATCTTGTCCTTCAGGTTATGGATGACCTCCAGTGCATTCTGGCCGTAGCGGGCCATTGCGATGCCAGCCACCACTTCGCCTTCGCCGTTCAGTTCGGTGAGGCCGCGGCGTTCATCCGGTGCCAGTTCAACCCGGGCGATGTCGCGGATCAGCACCGGCGTTCCCTTGTCGGCCTTCACCACCAGCCGTTCGATGTCCTCCCTGCCACGCAGATAGCCCTTGCCGCGCACCATGTACTCGGTTTCGGCCATTTCCACTACGCGGCCGCCCACGTCTCGGTTCGAGTCGCGGATCACCTGGGCAACTTTCATCAGCGGAATGCCGTAGGCGCGCAACTTCACCGGATCGACGGTGACCTGATAGGTCTGAACGAAGCCGCCGATGGAAGCCACTTCGGCAACACCGTGGGCCTTGGCCAGCTGGTAGCGCAGATACCAGTCCTGGATCGTGCGCAGCTCGGCGAGGGTCTTGTCCTTGGCGATCAGCGCGTACTGGTATACCCAGCCGACGCCGGTGGCGTCCGGCCCGATCTGCGGCGTGATGCCCTTGGGCATGCGCCCGGCGGCGAAGTTGAGATATTCCAGCACCCGCGAGCGGGCCCAGTAGATGTCGGTGCCGTCTTCAAAAATGATGTAAACGAAAGACGCGCCGAAGAAGGAGAAGCCGCGCACCACCTTCGACTTGGGCACCGACAGCATCGCCGTGGTGAGCGGATAAGTGACTTGGTCCTCGACCACCTGTGGCGCCTGGCCGGGGTATTCGGTGTAGACGATGACCTGCACGTCGGAGAGGTCGGGCAGCGCGTCGATGGGCGTGCGCAGCACCGCAAACACCCCGGTGGCGAGAATGAAAAGCGTGGCAAGCAGAACCAGGAAGCGGTTTCGGCCCGACCAGTCGATGATTTTGGCCAGCATGATGGATCCTGTGTCAGTGGCCTGCGTGAGGGTTGGCAGCTGGCACCGCCGTGGCGGCTTTGCCGGCAGGGGCCACCGAGGTGATAACCCATTCCCCTGGCTGGCGCTCGACGAACTCGACATCCACCCTGGCTCCCGGCTTCAAGGCCTGCAGCAGCGATGGATTGGCAAGCTTAAACTCCATGGTCATCGCCGGCCACTTGAGGCTGGCGACCGGGCCGTGACTCAGGCTGACCGTCCCGTCCCTGGCATCGACGCTGTCCACCGTGCCTTCAGCACGGTGCCCGGCGGCCTGGGGCGCCGCCGCAGGCTTCTCGCCGTCATTTCCGGATTTCGGCGCGCCGCCATGGCCCGAATGCCCAAAGCCGCCGACCGCGGCTTTCAGGTTGCTTTCCGCATCGATCAGGAAGTTGGCGGCGACGACGACCTTTTCGCCGGCCTTGACGCCATCCATCACTTCAATGTGGCTTTCGCTACGCCCACCCAGCTTCACGTCCCGCGGCTCGAAGCGACCTTCGCCATGCGCGATGAGGACGATCTGTCGGGTACCACTGTCGATCACCGCCGAGGTAGGAACAGTGACGACCTGTCCCTTGCGCTCCACGGGCACATCGACCTGAGCAAACATCGCGGGCTTGAGGAGCTGGCCCGGATTGGCCAGTTCGACCCGCACCGGCACCGTCCGCGTTTCGGGATTGAGGGTCGGATAGACATAGGTCACGCGGCCTTCGAAAACCTTGTCCGGGTAGGCATTGATGCGCACCTTTGCGATGGCCCCCGTACGCACTTGAGCAATGTCCTGTTCGAACACGTCGGCCACAACCCATACCGATGACAGGTCGGCAACTTGGTACAAGGTATCGCCCGGCATGAAGCGCATGCCCTGCAGGGCTTTCTTCTCGGTGACGACGCCAGCCACCGGCGAGCGGAAGGTTAGCGTGCGTTTGGTGGAGCCCGATTTGGCGAGTGCGCGGATCTGCTCGTCGGAGATGTCCCAATTGCGCAGGCGCAAGAGGCTGGATTCGGCGAGCTGCTGCATGCCGCTCCGCGCCTCGCTGCCGGCGTCCTTCAGTGCTTCGACACCCTGGGCGGCAATGGTGTATTCACGCTGGGCAGAGACCAGTTCCGGGCTGTACACCTCGAACAGCGGCTGGCCCTTGGCGACCGGCTGCCCAGTGACGTTCACGTGCAGGCGTTCCACGTAGCCCTCGAACTTCGGGGAGATGGCAAAGCTGCGCCGTTCATCAATCTCGATGCGGCCAGCGGCGCGCACCTGCTTGTCGAGGGTACGCAGTTCCGCCGCCTCGGTTCGCACGCCAAGCTTTTGCACTTTCTCGGTACTGATCTTGATCGAGTTGGCGGCTGCAGGCTCGTCGTCAGCCTCCCCTTCGTAGACCGGGATGTAGTCCATCCCCATCGGGTCCTTCTTGGGCGTCGGCGAGGTGTCCGGCAGGCCCATCGGGTTGCGGTAGTACAGCAGCTTGCGTTCCTTCTTTGCACCTTCTACCGAAGGGGCTGCAACCTGACTGGCGGCAGGTTCATGACTTGCTGTCGGCCGCTGCCCCAGCCAGTAGCCGCCACTGGCAGCCAGGGCGACCGACAGGCCGATCGCAATACCTGCGCCTGTTTTCATAGATCTTCTCCGAGGATTCGTTCGATTTCTGCAAGGCGCATCTGCGCGTCGGCCTGAGCCTTGATACGGTTTTGACGGGCCTGACGGATCTGCCGCTGGGCGTCGAGCAAGGTGGCGAAATCGACTTTGCCGGTCTCATAACCGGCCAACGCCGCCTTGAAAGTCAGTTCGGATTGCGGCAACAAGCTGGTTGCAGCGAGGGTCTCGGTTCTGCGGGCCGCCTCGAAGCCGGACAGGTTCTCGGCCAGTTCACCCAAAACCTGGTTGGCGGTGGCGTCGCGACGGGCTTTCGCGGCTGACAACATGGCTTCCGACTCCCGCTCCTGGGCACGGCGTGAGCCCTGCTGCAAGGGCAGGTTCAGCTCGACCATCAACTCCCATTCCTTCACGGAACCCTGGTACTGGATTGGCGAAACGCCCAGCGTGAAGTCCGGATAGCGGTTCTTGTAAGTCAGTTCGCGATTCTTTTCGGCCGAACGGATGCGTGCCTCCTCGGCAAAGAGCTGCGGGTTCTTTGTCCGCACACGCTCCTCAAGGGCCAGCGGGTCGAGTTGGGCCGGGGCCGGGAGCGTTCGCAGGCGCTCTGGCGCAGCCAGGGGGGACGCGCTGGGCCTTGCAAGGAGGGCATTCAGCCTTGCCTGGAGCTGCCGGCGTTCATTCTCGAGGGCAACCAGCTCGCTCTTCATGCCGGTCTGCTCCACCTGTGCCCGAATCACGTCCTGCTGAGCCGCCAAGCCACCTGCGTAGCGCACTTGGGCGATCTTTTCCAGGCGTGTCATCAGATCGAGGATCTCGCGGGTCAGCTGTTCATTGCGATGGACGTACTGGAGCTGGGAATAGGCTGTCTTGATCCGGGCCGCCAGTTCCGCCCAGGTTCCACTGGCACGACCTTCGGCGCCACGGGCATCGAGTTCGGCGATTTCCCGCTTGAGATCCCGCTTCCCTAGCCAGGGCACGTCCTGCATCAGCAGGTACCGCGTGCTGCCGACGCGGGCCGGCGCCAGCGTCGGGTTCTGCTCACCCATCCGGGTGATGTCGCGCAACTCAGTACGCAACTTCGGGTCGGGCAAGGCGCCGGCCGGAGTGACCCGCTCGGCGGCGGCTTCGGCCTCGTAGCGCATTGAGGCGTATTCAGGATTGCGGCTGCGGGCGAAGTCCAGCAGCGATTCAACGTTGGCGCCAAGTGGCACGTCCTGTGCCTGCGCAGCCAGACTGAATGCCCCCAGCAGCATGGCGTACAACCAACTTACGCGCGGTTTCGTACGCATCTTCATTGATGAGACTCCCTGAATATTGTCGAACTCTGGCAATCAAAGCCACTGCACCAGAAAGCCGTCACTTCTTACGTCGCCCCTTGCGCTCACGCGACTGCACCTTGACGACTCTCGTCGACTTTGGGACGGGCCGCTTTCTGAGTAGCCAGAGCACGAGCACGCCCAACATAAGTCCGGCGGCACCACCAATCATGAGCACCGCTGTCAATTGCTCATGATTGAGAATCGATATGTCGACCCGATGCACGGCAACACGAGTAACTTAGTTGCGTTCCAGATGCACCACGGTCATCGCACCGTTGATCTGATCCGCCATGAAGCGGACCTTGTCGCCGGCCTTCACCTGATCCAGCCAGGCCGGATCCTTGACGCGGAACACCATGGTCATTGCCGGCATGCCGTTGGGCAGCGGGCCATGGGACAGAGTGAGCTTGCTGGCAGACTTGTCGACCTTTTTGACGACACCATCGGTCATCTGGGCAGAAACACCGCTTTTTTCGCCGTGCATGGCGGTGTGATCCGCATGCTCGTTGGCAGCGATGGCGGGAATGGAAAATACGGTGCCCAGCACTGTGGCAAGGACGATGAACGGAGTTTTCATGGAAATTTCCTTCATGAGAGATATCGGATATCAGTGATGGGCAAACACGTTGGTCGAACCATCCGCTTTGACGAGTAACGTTTCGTAGGGCATCGGCTTCGCACTTTCCATGCCGGGGGAGCCCGGCGGCATAGAGGGAACGGCCAAGCCAACGGCCTTGGGCTTCTCTTTCAGCAGGCGCTGGACATCCGCTGCCGGTACATGCCCCTCGATAAGGTAGCCGCCGACCTTGGCCGTGTGGCACGACCCGTACGCTTCGGGCATGCCGAGCTTCTTGCGCTGTCCCGGAACGTCTTCCACGTCATGCGTCTTCACGTCGAAGCCCTGGGCACGCATGTGTTCCACCCACTTACCGCAGCAACCGCAATACGGGCTCTTGTACACATCGACCGGGGCTCCGGCCAGGACGGTGCCCGCCATCAGGCCCAGCACGGACGACAAGATCAGCGTCTGCAGTTTCATGACGATTCCTTTGGTGATTGGGATGGCTCATTCTGGCAAGCGCACACCGACGGGAAGCTGTCCTGAAAATTACATTTTTGTAATCTTCAGGCAAAGGCGCTACAGCCCTCAGTGCGTGTGCTTGAAGCCGGGCGGATGCGTGTGCCCCTTCTTCTCTACTACGGCGGGAGAGACGGGTTCATCCTTGGTATGGTCGCCATGAGCATCATGGGCATCAAGCCCGCCATGGCTGTGTCCTTCGCTGGATGCAACAAGCGCCGTGTAGTCCGCCGCAGTTTGCCCGGGCAGCTTCTGAAGAAAAGCGACCAGATCCCAGATCGCTTCATCCTCCATCCCGCCCTTCGACCAGGCGGGCATGCCTGAAGCCTTGATTCCGTGCTTGATGATCCAGAACTGACGGGCCTGGGCGAATTGGGGGTCGAGCGCAGCTTCGGGCTTGACGGTCAGCTTTGGGGGTGTCGGATAGAGCCCTTTCCGGATCTCCGAGTCCTCTGCTTCCGGAGACAAGTGACATCCCACACACATCGCGTCGTAGTTACCCGAGCCCCGGCGGACCCGTTCCGGATTCGTCAGATCAACAGGCGGCTTGATCTCACTTGCCCGAACTGCGATGGAGCGCTCACGCGCGAATTCGAGCAAACGATAGGTCAGCGGGTGATGGGGCTCGTCGGCGGCAACGTTGATGGCGCCGGAGTAAAGAAGGACGGCCCCTGAAGCCGCACCCACGGCAGCCAGAACCGCCAGGGTGATCAGAGTCTTGTTCATGATGGGGTTCCTCAGTGCTTGTTATCGTGAGTGGAACTCAGTGACCGGAATGCGGGCCGGGCTTTCGGACCTGCACTTCGGTTGCTGCGGGCTTGCCCGTCGCCGGCATGGATTGCCCCCCCTGGGTTTTTGCGCGCGGCGGCTCAGCGGCGGGCCCGGTCCATTCATAGGCACGGGTGCCGGGAGGCTGCTTGTACCAGCCGGGGTCGGAGTAATCGCCGACCTTCTGCTCGGCACGGACTTTCAGGACAGTGAACATGCCGCCCATCTCCACCGCACCATAGGGGCCTTGGCCTGTCATCATCGGAAGGGTGTTGTCCGGCAGCGGCATCTCCATTTCACCCATGTCGGCCATGCCGCGCTCTCCCATCACCATGTAGTCGGGAATGAGATCGGTGATCTGCTTGGCGGCCTCCCGGTGATCGACCCCGATCATCGTCGGCACGTCATGGCCCATCGCATTCATCGTGTGGTGGCTCTTGTGGCAATGGAAGGCCCAGTCACCGGCTTCGTTGGCGATGAACTCGACTTGACGCATCTGCCCGACGGCGATGTCGGTCGTCACTTCCGGCCAGCGCGACCCCTTGGGCGTCGGGCCGCCGTCGGTGCCGGTGACCGTGAATTCGTGACCATGCAAGTGAATCGGATGATTCGTCATCGTCAGGTTGCCGACGCGGATACGTACCCGGTCGTTCTGGCGCACATTGAGGGAGTCGATGCCCGGAAATGCCCGACTGTTGAAGGTCCACAAGTTGAAGTCGAGCATCGTGTTCACCTTCGGTGTGTAGCTGCCGGGATCGATGTCGTAGGCGTTCAGGAGGAAGCAGAAATCCCGGTCCACCTCGTCGATAAGGGGGTGCCGCTCCTTCGGATGGGTAACCCAGAAGCCCATCATGCCCATCGCCATCTGGGTCATCTCGTCGGCGTGGGGGTGATACATGAAGGTGCCTGGCCGGCGTGCCACGAACTCGTAGACGAAGGTCTTGCCAGGGGGAATCTGAGGTTGATTGAGTCCGCCGACACCATCCATTCCGCTGGGCAGGCGTTGCCCGTGCCAATGAATGGTCGTGTGCTCGGGCAGGCGGTTGGTGACGAAGATGCGGACCCGGTCGCCTTCGACCACTTCGATCGTTGGGCCGGGGCTTTGTCCGTTGTAACCCCACAGGTGGGCATTCATGCCAGGAGCGATCTCCCGCACAACCGGCTCGGCCACAAGGTGAAACTCCTTGACGCCCTTGTTCATGCGCCACGGCAACGTCCAGCCGTTGAGGGTGACCACCGGGTTATAGGGCCGACCGGCGCCGGTGACGCCTCGCGGGAAATGCGGAGGCGCCGTGTTCGGATCCTCCTTCAGGATGAGTTCAGGAAGTGCGGCCATGGCGACGGAACTGACCGAGGCCGCGGCCACGGCGCCACCGGTCAGGCCCAGGCTTTGGATGAATGCGCGACGGGATGTCATCGGGTGTCCTTTCGGTTCAGTGATCCGGACGGCCGGTGCTGGCCGGGGAAGTGCGCGCGGCGGCGGCCAAGGAGGGCTTGCCGATCAGGGCCATTTGTAGATCACTCTGGGCAATCCAGTAGTCACGCAGGGACTCGATGTAGCTGTTCACGCTGCTGATCTGGGAGCGGGCGTCGGCAAGCAGATCGAAGACCCCGATCAGCATGCCGTTGTAGCGCAGTAGGTTCTCTTCGGCGATCCGCTTGTTGAGCGGCACGATTTCGTCCCGGTAATGCTTTGCAATGTCGAAGCTGTTGCGATATGCCGAATAGGCTTCGCGGACTTCCGAACGGGCGTTGATGGCAGCTTCCGCCGCACGTTCAACGGCCTGGCCATAGATGGCTTCCGCCTTGGCAACCTTGCTGCCGCCAAAGTCGAAGATCGGGAGTTCGAAACTCACTTCGTAGCCGCGCTTGTAGCCGCTATCTCGTGTTCCCTCCAGGACACGCGCCGGCCCGAACTCCAGCACGTTGATGAAGCGTGTGGCCTGGGTGAGGCCAAGGTTCTTGGCCAGCGCCTCGGTTTCGAGACGGACCGCCTGGAGATCAAGGCGCTGATCCAGTGCCGTTTGCTCGACTGCCGGCAGCTCGTCGGGCAACTTGGGCAGATCTGGCAGGCGCTCGGGGAGTCGAATCGCCTGGGGTGATGGCAAGCCCAGCAGCTTGGTCAGCCGCTCCCGTGCCGCAATGCTGGCTTGCTCGGCCCGAGCCAGTTCGAGGGCTGCGGAGGCATAAAAGCCTTGCTCGCGCGCCTGCTGCAGCCGGTTGAAGTTACCGACTTCCGCCATCTTGCGGGCCAGGCCAGCGCCGGCTTCCGCCGCCTGCTTTACTTTTCGGAGGTAACGGACCGACTCTTCGGCCGCGATGGCACCAAAGTAGGCCTTGCGCGTCTCGGAGGCCAGCCTCGCCACCTCCAGTGCCGTCATGCGCTGGGTCTGGGCGAAGTTGCGTTTCTCGACCTCCACGGCAAGCGGCATGGTGATCAGCGCGAACAGGTTGAAGGTCAGCACCTGTTCGATCTTGAATTCGCGTACCCCATTCTCGGCACGACTGGTGCGAAGCATCGAAAAATGAGGGTTCGGCAGGCGCCCGGCCTGGACCATCTCGGCTTCGCTGATCCCAAGATCGTAGAATGCGGCGCGAAGTCCCCGGTTGTTGTAAATGGCGACCTGAACAGCATCTTCAGCAGCCAGAGGCTTGGCCAGCAGCTCGCTCACGCGGGCATCGATCTCCTTGCGGGCTTCGTCGCTCCTGACCCACTGGGCGTCTGCTCCGATGCGGGTGCGGGTCGTTTCACGCACGGTGTCGAAACCTCCGTCCGAGGAGAAACTGGCACAGCCGCTCAGGACCAGCGTTCCAAGCACCAGGGCGGTCAGCCCCTTGATGGAGCGGGAGTGTCGTGCAGATAGGGTTGAGCGCATGGCAGACTCCTAATGGTGATGGTCAGCAGGAGGCCTCGCTGAGGCCGGCGGCGTCGCTCCGCTTTCCTTCTGCAAAGCCCCATCGGTGTTGGCAGGTGCCGAATGGCCCGTATGCGTGCCGCCTGATCGCTGGACACCTTCGTTAGCAGCTCGCCATGAGCCAACGGGGACTTCCGACCAGGCACGATAATCGGACAAGGAGGGCGCATTGGGGGACGTCCTGAAGGCAGGCTCCAGGGTGGGCGGCTCAGCAGCCAGGACGCTTTTCGTCAAGGCCAGTGCCAGCAGCCCGAGCAGAATTGATCGCATCGGTCGTCTCCGTGGGGTCAAAGAGGGGCATCGGGAATCTGGTGTTCCCATGGCGAGCAGTTTGGGGCGCAAAAACCGACAGGAGACTGACCCGGGAATTACATCTTTGTAATCTTGGGAAGAGTGGAAGCGACTTGCGCCAAAATAACGCTGCCAAATAGAGAATGCTGCGAGGAAGACAATGAAAATACTGATCGTCGAGGATGAGCCCAAAACAGGGGACTACCTCAAGCAAGGGCTGGTTGAAGCGGGCTTCAATGTGGATCTGGTACGTGACGGCATGGACGGGCTGCACTTCGGGATGACCGAAGCTTACGACCTCATCGTGCTCGACGTGATGCTACCGGGCCTCGATGGTTGGCGCGTCCTGCAGGCCTTGCGCAAGGCCGGCAAGGAGATGCCTGTCTTGTTTCTGACCGCCAAGGACAGCGTGGATGACCGGGTCAAAGGGCTCGAACTGGGAGCCGACGACTATTTGGTCAAACCCTTCGCCTTCTCTGAGTTGCTGGCTCGCGTTCGAACGCTCTTGCGCCGGGGCACCAAAAACAAAGAAGTTGATGCTTTACATGCGGCAGACCTAGAGCTGGACCTCCTGCGCAGGCGTGTCACACGAGCCGGCAAGCGAATCGATCTCACCGCGAAGGAATTTGCCCTCCTTGAACTCCTGCTACGGCGGCGTGGCGAAGTGCTGCCGCGCTCCCTGATCGCCTCCCAGGTGTGGGACATGAACTTCGACAGCGACACCAATGTGATCGAGGTGGCAGTGCGCCGCCTGCGGGCCAAGATCGACGACGGCTTCGAACCCAAGCTGATTCGCACTGTGCGTGGCATGGGCTATGTTCTGGAGGAACAAGAGTGCGAGTAGTTCGCCCAGGGAGCCGCCGCAAGTCCCTGACCTTCCGCCTGACCCTGCTGTTCGCGGCTGCATCGACCGTGGTGTTGCTGATACTGGGTTTGATTGTGGCCAAGTCCGTCGAAGACCACTTCGAAGAGCAGGACATGGAGGCCCTGAGCGGCAAACTTGAGCTGATTCGCCACGCCTTGGCCAAGGTGAATTCGCCAAAGGACCTAGCGGCAATTCCGCAGCAAATGGATGACGCCTTGATCGGCCACCATGGCCTGATCGTGGCCGTAAAAGGACCGGACGGTCAAACTCTGTTCGCCACCCACGACGCGCCCTTCCCCCAACCTTTAATGGATCGGGTCAAGACACCTGAGGCTAAGCGCCCTTACGTGTGGCAGGTCGATGATCGGTTGTCGTTCCGGGGCA
This sequence comes from Zoogloea sp., assembly GCF_041911615.1. GTDB lineage: Bacteria > Pseudomonadota > Gammaproteobacteria > Burkholderiales > Rhodocyclaceae > Zoogloea. Next base: position 13,066 of record NZ_JAYROR010000001.1, read on the forward strand.
TCGTGGCTCAAGCACCAACCGGGGTGCAGGCTTGGTCGCCTGCCGTAGTCGCCGTGGCGACGGATATTTCCCATCACAACAGCTTCATGGATTCATTCATGAAGACACTTTGGAGTGTCGTCATTGGGGGCACACTGGCGACTGGACTACTCGGTTGGTTTGCCGCCCGTCGAGGACTGGAACCACTTCGCGAGATGAAACGCAGAGCCACGGAAGTCAGCGCCCAGCATCTCGACCAGCGTTTGCCTGTGGACACCGTTCCCGTCGAACTGGCTGAGCTGGCTGAATCCCTCAACGACATGCTGGCCCGGCTGGAGGAGTCGTTCAAGCGACTTTCAGACTTTTCGTCTGATCTGGCCCACGAACTCCGGACCCCGGTCAGCAACCTGATGACGCAAACCCAGGTTGCCCTTTCCAAGACTCGTAGCTCCACCGAGTACCGGGAAGTGCTGGAGTCTAACTGCGAGGAGTTCGATCGTCTGTCGCGGATGATTTCGGACATGCTGTTCCTCGCCAAGTCGGAAAACGGCCTCATCGTGCCGGGTCAGGAAACCTTTGATCTGGCGGACGAAGTCACGGCCCTGTTCGATTTCTATGGTGCCCTGGCCGAAGAAAACAGCGTCACACTACGGCTTGAGGGCTCAGGACAGGTGACCGGAGACAGGCTGATGCTCCGACGGGCCATCGGTAACCTGCTATCCAACGCGCTTCGCTATACCCCGTTTGGTGGGCGCATTGTCGTGACGGTGAGCGTCGTACGAGACAGTGGAGACGCCGAGACAATCCACCTCGCTATCGAAAACACTGGGGAGCCCATCCCGTCGGAACACCTGTCACGTCTCTTCGACCGCTTCTACCGCGTGGATGCATCCCGTCGCCACACAGGGGATGGCGCCGGGCTGGGCCTTGCCATCACTCGCTCAATCCTGCGATCTCACGGAGGCGACATTGAGGGACGGGCGGGGGAAGGAAGCAACATTTTCGAGATGTGGATGCCGGCGTCGATAGTCACGCCTCACGGCACTGATTAACTTTATCAACTTAGCCTGGTCGAGACGAACATATTACGCTTCAAGCTATTGGGGGTGCGACTGGCCGCTTGAGAGTGAAACTACAGGCTCCAGAGGTGCATGTGCGCTGCGCAATTCCGAATACCATCACATATTTTTGGCGTTTCGGTGACGGTTGCTTACCCCTGAAATCCGTCTGGGGTTGGGGCTACGGCGCCTGAATAAGAGTTATGCAACAATTTCTTGTCCGCACCAGAAAACGGTAAGCCAAGTTTGATAGCCAGTCGGTAGGCCCAAGTCGTACGATAACGGCTATCCTCCTTGCCATCCCGCTTTGGCAATATTTTCGGTAATCGACGGCACACGCAAACTTCGCGCAGGGCACTGTCAGCACAAGAATCCCAATGCCCACCGTTGTCGACCATGGTATCCAGGACTGTCTTCACGTGCATATCAATATCGGAGAAGGGCGCCGGTTCCAAAAACGAAAGTACCATTGTAGAGAGCGCCCATTCTCCACCCCGATCCACATCGACCAACACCACCGGTGGCTTGCCTGTAACATTGATGAGGGTAACCAAACAGCAACGCGGGCGACGACCGATCGTTGAGAATGCGCGGCCCGGCTTCAGCCGGCACAAAGACATGGATATCTCTGTGTCGCTTATTAAACCCGCCATCATTTCGATGGTCTCCGCCAATGCTTGGAGATCGCCTGCAAGATCCCACGGGCAGGACTCCAGCGTACGGAATTCGAGGGGAGGAATGCGCGCGCCTCGGCTTTCTCGGCTGACCCCGCCTTTAAATAGAGGTCTGTTCGTCACTGCCCCCCCAGTTACCACGTTGTCTTCGGTCGGAGATTTGCCGTTGACGCTATGTCGCGATCTCCCCGTCTCGCGCCAAATTTTCTTTATTGGCACTTTGATCGTGAATTCTCGAGACTTTGTCCCTACCTCAATGGCCAGCTGACCTGCCGCCACCCGAGTACCCTCTTCAGCCGTTGAAATTTCCACGTCAGACTCCTGTTGACACACTTTTGGCTTTCTGGCCCCACCTTCGGGAGTAATTGGAACTGTGTCACTAGGTCTCCGAAAACTGGGGTGGCCATAGCGTAATCGCAAGCATGGAGACGAGCGCCCGGTGAGATGGATGATCTCTAGCACCAGCCAATCTGCACCCTGCCTGACCCCACGAAACGCCAGTTTTGACTCAGGAACGTCCGGCAAATCCAAACTAACATACTGCTGCCCAGCGGATTTCGTATAAACGCTATCCCATGTCCGACGACCTTCGGGGTGAATCGCAAGCCAAGCGAATTCCAAAGCAAAGCTCTTGGAAAGTGACCGCCTAGGCATGTCGGAGGTAAATCTGAGCGTCAGTTCTTCGTAGATACCAAGGGGCTCGAATTGGTATAAAGTCATCAGCTGCCCCGGAACCATAACCGCGTTGGCCAACGTCTTGTTATGCAACAGTAGGTAACGTACTAGCTCCATCGTCGGAACGAAGATCCTCTCACCGTCGATCTCGTATCGAATAACCCTCTGCACTCCACCCTGATGCCCAAAGAACGGATATAAGCCAGTAGGAATGTCGGCGGAAGTCACTTCCACCCCATTTGCCAAGTTAGAAATTAATACAGGATGAATTACTCCATTCGACTGCGTATCCAACAACAATCCATCTTCAAAGCGCAGTCCTAGAGAAATAAATGGAAATAGTCCAATGGGCAATGGCCACATTCTCACCCGTCCGGATCGCAAACCACGGGTGACCACCCTCAAGAGCCAACTTCCATCCGCGCCCTGCTCCAAACCAACAAGCCAATGAATTTCAAGCGGCTCGTCCACTTCGCGGAAGGCACTGACTGTCAGATGCCTCATAACAGAGGCGCTCCTGGCAAAACGGCGAGCTCAAGGGCTGCCTCGACCTCCATCGTCACTTGCCGCGACAAACCAGCTTTGCGCTGTATCCGCCACACAGCTAAGGATTGACCGGCATTTGCAAGCTCATGGGCAGCCCAAGCAACGCGGCGGCTCTGGAAGCTCGCGGTCGTATCTCGTAAGCGACTGAGCAAGGCCGCTGTGTTGGGAAGACGACGAAGATGGCTCGAAAGCCAAGTAGGATCTGCAGTCCTACGGCAAATTTCCGCCAAAGTTACTTTGCGAGGAGGGAGTTCGTGACGGATTTTTTCGGCCAGATCTGTGACACGCTGCATCCATTCAAGGTCAAGACTCGCCCAAGGGCTGACGACTCGAACTCGGCGGGAGACTTTTGCCGCGGGCTGATTTGTCACCAGCCATTCTTTGTCATGGCGATACAGCCACATGAACAGCGCCGGCTCTAACTCGGACAAAGCTTTGCGACCCAAATTGGGGTGGTTCTGCTGCAGATCCAGCCACGCCTTGCGGTACCCTCCCGAATCACAGACCACGGGAATCGATACATTTGCCGGGGCCCAAATCGCATTCAGATTCAGTTTTGCGGCACGTAGCCGGACCGTACGAGGGTCCACATGCAGCCGCCGTGCCGCCTGACGAATACCGATTCGATCATCAACTAATTGTCGAATCAGCCGATCGAACTCGGCCCCAAAACGCAAAGGGCGGGGACGGCTTAGGGTGCCAGACGAATTATCAACATTACGAGCATAGGCGTAACCACAAGCGCATTCGAACACGCCCACGATGCGGCCACGATTGCGGTGGGTAACCACCCGCTCGACTAGAAGTTCGCCCTGATGACCGCTCAACGGGTTGAGACAGGGCCAGGGGCCAACTCCAAAGGGTTCGTCACTCGCCAAACCCTTTAAGAATTCCTGCAGTAATATGTTCAGCAAGGGATGTAGTGCCCGGCTAGGCCGCTGTGTGAGCACGACAAGCCAACTCATGTCAGCCAACCCAACATCGGCGAGTAACGGCTGCAAAGCCACACCAAAATGGTCCCGAAACCTCTCTTCCAGCTCATTCTGTTTAACCCTGCCGGAGGATGACGAAAGACCAGCCCTGATCAAGCCGCTCCGATACCAAGCTGCCCATTTCTCACGATTTCGCGCTTGCGGCATGAACTCCAGCGCTTGCCGGCAAGCTCGTGCTACCGAAAGCAAGGTCTCATCGTTCTCCAAGGACGTCGGTGTGACCTCCCTGCCACAGTCACAATTCGCGCTGGTTGCCGCAATGAAGGCATGACGATTTCCAAGTGCAGAAGGGATAGCACTCGACCTCAAGATGACGCCGTGATCCGGGCACAGCAGCACCCCCGGCAACTGATGCGTCCGTCGCCAATAAGGCTCACCATGCGTGCGCTCCATCTCAAGGACGCATTCTGGGCAGAATCGCAATTGCCTGACACGAGACGCTGCCGGGGCAAGGCCCAGAAGCAGATGTAGCCCAGCAAGGGAGCCACCAATCAAAGCACGCAGCACCCGTTTCCGGACATCCGCCGGCTGAAATGCCAGATAGTACGGAAACAGCGTGTAGTCCACAGCCAGTCGCTCGGGACTCATTCCCCATCTAGGAGGTAGATGTGTGGATAAGAGACCAAGACTCCCCTGTAGATCCAGCCTTGCGATCACCCCGCGGCAACCAAATAGATCATCCAGCGTCTGCTTGGGGCTGCTCGAACCAACATGTCGATGGTATCTTGCCAGAAGACTGTAGAGCAACTCGTCGCGATAGGGCTCAGGGAAATAGACAAGCATGCAGAGCAATCCTCACGCAGCTTCAGGCAGAGCCCCGACGGCACCCGATGCCTTCAGGGCATCGTATGCCGTCAGACCTTGCGGCTTGCCTTCGCTGACAATTCTCCTCAAATCACCAAGAGGCCACTCGGCCTGCTCCGCCTTCTGAATCTTCTTTGTTCGCCTTGGCTTAGGTGTTTCTACCGGGGCCTTCAGCTTTCCACCGATGACTGCGACTAGCTGTAGCGCATCCAACGTGGGATCTGCCGCTAGGGCGTCGCGGAGCATCACTTCGACAACGTCAGGTGCCAAACCCAATGCGCCCATTGCCGCACGAACCGATCCAAGTACGTCGCTAGTCCCTTGCGCACCGTTTTGCACATCTGTTGCCGGCAAGGCTGGAGGAGCCTCCTTACTAAGGTCATTATTCGTGACCGCATCGCCAAAAATTTGAATCACATGCTCTCGGAAAGGCAACAGATCATCAAATGCGCTAAGCGCTGCGGTGTCGTTCCTCCTACACGCATCGATCATGGGTTCGATCAGCTTAAAGTCATCCTTAACGACTTGCCGAAGCAGTGAAGGGGTCAAGGTCTCAGAGAGATTACGGACCTTCCGCAATCTGATAGCCTTCATCTGCGACAACATGAATAACTTGACGACCACATCAATGATCCCTTGGGACGCAACGTAGAGCTCGTCGCGTAAGTCCTGATCTAGCGGCGTAAATTCACGCGTCCACTGATACCTCCATAACCGGTCGACGAAATGCTGCCATGTCTCATTGTTCGGCATCCGCTCCCAGATCATGGAGCCGATTCCGCTTGCCCGCCTCGCCTGTCGAAACTTTCCCTGAAGCAGGCTGACGGCATTATTTGTTCCAATAGCGATCACTGGCACACTAATAGTGTTGACCAAGGTAACGAGAAAATTCAGGATGTCCTCAGCATCCATTCCATGCGTGCGCAGCAGATGCTGAATCTCGTCGACAACCAGAACCCCCAGAGCATGGATGCTTGCGAGGTGCGCCATGCGCTGCATGGCCAGGCCGACAGTGCGAGTGGAAGATCCGTATTTGTCCAGATAGTTCGTGCCCAGCACACGATCAAGTTCGGCGAAGAAATTTATGCACAACTGAATGGGACCACCCTTTTGAGGGCACTCCACCTTCAGCCAAGTTAGTTGGTGCAAACTGAAAGGTTTATCGTGGTAAATAACTTGCGGATACTGGGCTAGCGTGCGCTCAATGGCTGTCGACTTACCGATCCCTGAGTCTCCAAGTAACGCAAAACTGGCAGCACTATTGGGCACAGCGAATCGCCGCGTTGCTAGGTTACCTGTCTCCATGCGCGCAACGCTGTTTTGCAAGTGGCGCTGGTAGTCTCCCTGCGCAGGATTCCGACCGATGTACCCTTGCCGCAGAAGCATGCCAAATCGACTGGCGAGGGTCAGGTGCTGCTCAAGGGGATCAAAATATCGGAACAACCGCATGATGCAATGCGGCCGCACATGATCGGGAAACTGCCGCTCCTTGGGGTCGAAGAGTGGCTGCAACAGCAATCGATCGTAGGTTTCCTTCGTCGACCACAACGGCGGCAGTGCCGTGATGAATGGATTGTCCTGATACTCCGGCAATACAGCTAGCTGCGCGTCACTATTGGTCATCGTCTAGGCTCCCCAATATCTCGGTAATGCTAGGTTCAGAATAGTCGGACTTCGGCCACAGAGGAATAACATCCGCAACCTTCGGCGGCGGCGTGCGATCACCTAGACGGAATACCTCAGTCTGCCGATTCGCCAACTTTTCTTCCGCCCGGTTGGAACGGATATCTTTCGTTCTGGCACGGTCACTGGCCGTCGCTAAAGGCTGCGTAGCAATTGCTTCGCTGACGGTGCTTTCAATCTTCGCGGCAAGATCAGCCTGCTTGAATTGCTGATTTGGGGCACGGTCGGCGGCTTGATCCTTCTCGAAGAATCGCCTCTGCCCGATCTCCCAGGATGACATGCCTCGGTCTACCCGACTCCGCTCCGTCATGGCACACACAATAAACCCTTGCTCTGAGTCCGGGGCATGAAGATAGATATCGTCTAGGCAGCGCGGATCATAACTGATTAACACACGCCAACGCCCACGTTGCCTGGCTTGGTCAAACCAACGCTGCTCGACCGCCTCGGCGCAAGTGTAGAAGCATCCGTCGAAATAAATCCCGTGGCCAGTGACGCTCGCAGAACCTACCGGAAGCAAACTAAAACGGACGCGATCTTCAGGATAAGAGCGCAATTGGCCGCTTTTTTGAGCAACACCCCAGTTCCATAACTCGATGGGGACGGCCGGGACATCATCGGCCGCCATGCCAGGTCCCTTATCATAGCCTTTGATCTCATGATGATTGTTGTAATGAAGAACGCAGTCGATGACGATGCGCGTAAACTGGTGGAGATCCAATACGGCATCAAGACGGTAGTCCTTCCCGCCCCGCTCTCGGAAATCGCATTGGATATAGCCGGGGACATAAGGCTTGAATTTGGCCGGCAAAAGGCGGAACCGTTGCTCGACGATTCCTTTCCAATCTGCACGATAGGGAGCGGTGTTTTCGATACTGACACGGTAGTTATTCGCCAACGTCTCAATGTAACGCCCCTCAATCTCCCCACGGTCACCCAACAGCGCGGCTGGCAGGTGATGGCAGGGCCAATCCTCCAGTTCGATCTCCCGCCCAAACTGCCGACAATAGTTGACCTTGTCTGCAGCAGTGTTAGCCAATGCCATCATCGCGCCCACCCAAGAGGGGCCTTCCAGCCCGACATAGATTCCAACGATCATCCGGCTGAAGACATCGATGACGATGTAAAGGACAGGGCGCCCGATGATACGGTCCCGCTTCAGGCGGGATACTAGATATACATCGGCTAAGGTTGCGTCGATCTGATATCTGGCTCCCGGCCCCCATGTCTCCACTGCAGAGGTGGAAAGCAGACCGCGCATATCTTTATCGTAGGACCTGGGCCCAACCCGGCGCCGCTTGACGTCCATGATGTCCTGATCTCTCCCAAACCAATAGCGAAATTGGGTATCCGTAGGCAAACCATCTTGAGCGTAGGCGTCTTGGGGGACGTGAATGACATCGTTTGACTCGGGATCGATTCGCTTTTCACAGAAAAACGTCCGAATCATTTCGTCATACGCACCCTTCAGCGTAAACTTACTGCCGACTTGCGCGTAGTACCTGTCAACGGCAACCCGGAAAACCCTTCGGATATCGGGCGTGACATTGATGCCCTTCTGACCACCATAGAGGCGCGGCCGTCCGCGCTTCTTACCAGTGCTGTGGCGCTCCTTGCCCCGCCCTCCGGAATTCGCGTAGTCAGGCAGCAAGGCGTTCGGCGTTTGGCCCCGCTGCCAATAACGACGAAGATAGCGGTATACCGTGTTGAGTGTGATCTTGTGCTCGGCTATCGCGGCCTTTAAGATTTTACCTCGCTCATCCCTTTTGTATATTTCAGGTTCTTTATCAACAAGATTCTTGATAATGGACCAAGCGTCGTCCCGAATGGTCTTGTGGCTCGGAGGGATGGAAGCTTCGATCGCGAGCACGAGATAAGGATCGGGATTCAACAGACGTGCCCGCTTCTCTCGCACATCCTCGATTAGCCCGTCCAGCCGCACGATGATGGGTAGCGCCTTTTCCTCACACACGTCGATGATCGCTGCACCTGCGCTGTCGGGACTAAACCAGAGGACTCTAACGGTACGCCCTTCGCCCTCTTCGTAGTGCAACAAATCGTTCCTGAGCAGCATTTCACGCCCTCCGCCTTACTTCGCCACCGCCTTTGCGCGTTAGCGCCTGGGCAAGGACCGCCGAGGTATCGAACGGACGATCCATGTCGATCAGCAGTATCTTGGTTGCGATCAAGTGACGGATCACGGTAAGCCCCTCCCCAGAACCAAACCCCTGGGTGCTCTCCAGCCAACGGAGAAACTGTTTGATCGTCATCTCGGCACATGTCTCCATGCAGCCAAGCAGAGCGCGGCACCGATCCTGCCAGAACCCCGGGTAAGGTACCTCTAGCCCTTCAAGGGTATGCATCTCATGAACCCAGCGGATATTGCCAACACGATCTTTGTTCATGTCCCGCTCGGTAACGATGATCCAATCAGCTTCACCTTGCCAATACCGGCGGTCGATTTCCAACTTCTCGATCGTCCGAGCATCGTCGAGGTCATCACTTTTCTTAACCGGGATAGCCAGCGTTCTCCGTCCTTGAGCGGTCTGGATATCGACCAAGAAGTCAGTGGTCATCACGATGTCCACTTTGGTCTTAACGTCAGACGGATGGGCAACCCCCATCTCGGATGCGATCTGCCGCGTTTTCTCGCGATCGAGGGGAAATTGCTCCCGAATGTCCAGGACGTGATCTTCCCAGTCGAGTAGGTAGAAGAGTGCCGTTTCGATGTCGGAGAGAAGATGGTGCAGCCTGCCAGTTTTCCAGCCTGTGGGCCGTGCTGTTCGGCCCTGTGACGGAACATCCTGGATAGTTAGCCAGGGCTTGTAGCTCCCGCCCGCACCTTGGCCCCGCCCTTCCTTCAGGAATCGCGCAAGCGTGGCTTCATCGAAGCTATAGCGGCGCTTGGCCATGAAAAAGCCCCCAGTAACTAGATGGCTTCATCTTAGTCACTGGGGGCTAAATTACAACTTTATTATTTACATCACATCTTTATTGTCTAGTTCACATCTTTATTATTTTCTAACACGACGATCCCGGCGGGCGGCGCGGCTTACTCCACCGTCACCGACTTGGCGAGGTTGCGCGGCTTGTCCACGTCGGTGCCCTTGACGAGGGCGGCGTGGTAGCTGAGGAGCTGCAGCGGGATGACGTGGAGGATCGGCGACAACATGCCGTAGTGCTCGGGCATGTGCAGGATGTGCACGCCTTCGGATTCCGGAATCTCGGAGTCGGCGTCGGCGAACACGTAGAGCTCGCCGCCACGGGCGCGGACTTCCTGCAGGTTGCTCTTGAGCTTTTCGATCAGCTCGTCGGCCGGGGCCACGGCGATGACCGGCATCTCCTTGTCCACCAGGGCCAGCGGGCCGTGCTTCAGTTCGCCGGCGGCGTAGCTTTCGGCGTGGATGTAGGAGATTTCCTTGAGCTTGAGCGCGCCTTCCATGGCGATCGGCCAGTGGCTGCCACGGCCCAGGAACAGGGCGTGGTGCTTGCCGGCGAAGCGCTGGGCCCACTTCTCGATCTCGGGTTCGAGTTCCAGCACCTTGGCCACGGCCACCGGCAGGTGACGCAGCTGGGTGAGGAAGCCGGCTTCCTGCTCGGCGGAGAGGCGGCCGTTGATCTTGGCCAGCGCCAGGGCCAGCAGGGCCAGGGCGGCGAGCTGGGTGGTGAAGGCCTTGGTGGAGGCCACGCCGATCTCGGGGCCGGCGCGGGTGATGAGGCGCAAGGCGGATTCGCGGACGATGGCGGATTCGGGCACGTTGCAGATCGCCAGGGTCTTGGTCATGCCCAGGCTCTTGGCGTGCTTGAGGGCGGCCAGGGTGTCGGCGGTCTCGCCGGACTGGGAGATGACGACCACCAGGGTGTCGGACTCGGGCACCGATTCGCGATAGCGGTATTCGGAGGCGATCTCGACGGTGCAGGGGATCTTGGCGACGGATTCGAGCCAGTAGCGGGCGGTGAAGCCGGAGTGGTAGCTGGTGCCGCAGGCGAGGATCAGCACGCGGCGGGTGGCGCTGAGCACGTCCACGGCCTCGGCGCCGAAAATCTGCGGGCTGATGGCGCCGGCACCGGCGATGGGCTCGAGGGTGTTGGCCAGGGCCTGGGGCTGCTCGAAGATTTCCTTCTGCATGTAGTGGCGGTATTGGCCCAGTTCGACGGCGTCGGCCGACAGGCTGGAGATGTTCACCTTGCGCTCGACCGGGGTGCCGTCGGTGAGGGTGACGCGGAAGCCGTCGAGGGTCAGCTCGGCCACGTCGCCGTCTTCGAGGTACACCACCTTGCGGGTGACCTGCAGCAGCGCGGCGGTGTCGGAGGCGGCGTAGTGGCCGTCTTCGCCGATGCCCAGCAGCAGCGGCGAACCCTTGCGGGCGACGATCACGCGGCCGGTCTCGGCCTCGGCGACCACGCCGATGGCGTAGGCGCCAACCAGCTCGGCAACCGTGGCGCGCACCGCGTCGAAGAGGTCGGGGATGGTCTTGAGCTTGTCGTGCAGCAGGTGGGCGATGGCTTCGGTGTCGGTCTCGGAGGTGAACACGTAGCCCTTGGCCTGGAGCCCGCTGCGCAGTTCTTCGAAGTTCTCGATGATGCCGTTGTGGACCACCGCCAGGCCGCCGGAGATGTGCGGGTGGGCGTTGCGCTCGCAGGGCACGCCGTGGGTGGCCCAGCGGGTGTGGGCGATGCCGATGCTGGCCGACAGCTGGGACTCGTCGGCCTGGGCGGCCAGTTCGGCCACGCGGCCGACCGCGCGCAGACGGGTCAGCTCGGGCGTGCCTTCGGTCTTGAGGACGGCGAGGCCGGCGGAGTCGTAGCCGCGGTATTCAAGCTTGCGCAGCCCTTCGAGCAGCACGGGAACGATGTTGCGACGGGCAATGGCGGTGACGATGCCACACATGAGCGGAAACCTTTCGAAAAGGCCCGACCTTCATGGCCGGGCCGAAAAAATGGGGAGATCAGGCTTTCTTGACTTTGACCGGACGTTTCCAGCCCGGAATGCTGACTTGCTTGGCGCGCGAGACGGTGAGTTCGCCGGCCGGCGCATCCTTCGAGAGCGTGGTGCCGGCACCGAGCGTGGCCCCCTTGCCGACGCGCACCGGCGCGACGAGCTGGGTGTCGGAGCCGATGAACACGTCGTCCTCGATGACGGTGCGGAACTTGTTGGCGCCGTCGTAGTTGCAGGTGATGGTGCCGGCGCCCACATTGACGCGCTGACCGATGTCGGCGTCGCCCACGTAGGCCAGGTGGTTGGCCTTGGAGTGGTTGGCGATCACGCTGTTCTTCACTTCGACGAAATTGCCCAGATGCACGTCTTCGCCCAGCACGGTGCCGGGGCGGGTGCGGGCATACGGGCCGATCACGCAGACCGGGCCCATCGTGGTGTCTTCGATCAGCGAGAACGGGGCGATGCGGGTGCCGGCGCCGATGGTGGCGTTGCGGATCACGCAGTTGGCGCCCACGCGCACGCCGTCGGCGAGTTCGACCTTGCCTTCGAAGACGCAGTTCACGTCGATCTCGACATCGCGCCCGCAGGTGAGCGTGCCGCGCACGTCGAGGCGGGCCGGGTCGATCACGGTGACGCCGGCGTCGGTGAGTCCGCGGGCGATGTTGCGCTGGTGGATGCGCTCGAGCTCGGCGAGTTGGGTCTTGTTGTTGACGCCGAGGGTTTCCTCGAAGGCGTCGGGCTGGGTGGTGACCACTTCGAGGCCTTCGGCCACCGCCATGGCGATGATGTCGGTGAGGTAGTACTCACCCTGGGCGTTATCGTTCTTGAGGTTGGCAAGCCAGCTGCGCAGGCGCGTGACCGGCGCGGCAAGGATGCCGGTGTTCACTTCCTGCACCTGGCGCTGCTCGGGGGTCGCATCCTTCTCTTCGACGATGCAGGTGACCTTGCCGGCTTCGCGGATGATCCGGCCGTAGCCGGTGGGATCGTCCATGTTGACGGTGAGCAGCGCGAGCTGGCGGTCGCTGGCTGCGGCCATCAGGCGCTGCAGGGTGGGCACGCCGATCAGCGGCACGTCGCCGTAGAGGATCAGGGCAATGTCGCCATCCTCGACCAGCGGCATCGCCTGCTGCACCGCATGGCCGGTGCCCTGGGGCGGGTCCTGGCGCGCCCACGCGAGATCGGGTGCATCGAGGGCTTCACGCACCACTTCGCCACCGTGGCCATACACCACCACGATGCGCCGCGCCTCGAGGGCCCGGGCGGTATCGAGCACATGGCCCAGCATCGGCTTGGCAGCAAGCGGCTGCAGGACTTTCGGCAACACCGAACGCATACGCTTGCCCTGGCCGGCAGCGAGAACGATCACTTCCATGGACATCCTTTAAATGCGGTTTGAATTCAGTTCGGGCGGATTCTAGCACGCGCGGTTTTTACGCTATTGCGGCGCAGTTCTCGGTTTAGGCGCCATCGTAGCGCCACCCGCATGTCAACTGATGCAACGCAACAATGATTTGATCTAGTGCTAAAGTTAGTTGGAAGACTTTCCGTAGAATCGTCTTGCTGCATAGCAAAATCAGGATACATCATGACCAATCAAGCTAGCGATTTCATCCAGAACCGTACCTTCGACGAAATCGCCATCGGCGACTCCGCCCAGCTCGTCCGCACCCTGCTTCCCGAAGACATCCACCTCTTCGCGGTGATGTCCGGCGACGTGAATCCGACCCACGTGGACCCGGAGTTCGCGCGCTCCAGCCAGTTCCGCGAGGTGGTCGGCCACTCGATGTGGGGCAGCGTGCTGATCTCGTCGATCCTCGGCACCGAGTTCCCCGGCCCCGGCACCGTCTATGTCGGCCAGACCCTCAAGTTCTGGCGCCCGATCACCATCGGCGACACCCTCACCGTCACCATCACCTGCGTCCAGCGCTTCGAGCACAACCACCATCTGCTGCTCGAATGCCTGTGCGTCAATCAGGACGGCCTGAAGGTGATCGACGGCACCGCCGAGGTCATGGCGCCCACCGAAAAGATCAAACGCCCGCGCATGGCGCTGCCCGAGATCACCATCTCCGACCGCCAGCAGCGCTACCTGCACGTGCTCGAGATGACCAAGGGCATGGAGCCGATTCCCATCGCCGTCGCGCACCCCTGCGACACCGAGTCGCTGCGCGGCCCGATCCAGGCCCGCGATGCCGGTCTGGTGATCCCGGTACTGGTCGGCCCCGCCAACAAGATCCGCGAGGTGGCCGAGCGCGAAGGCATCGACCTGCACGGCGTGCGCATCGTCGACGTGCCCCACAGCCATGCCGCCGCAGAAACCGCCGTGCGCCTCGCCCGCACCGGCGAGGTCGAGGCGCTGATGAAGGGCTCGCTGCACACCGACGAGCTGATGAGCGAAGTCGTGGCCAAGGAAACCGGCCTGCGCACCTCGCGCCGCATTTCCCACGTCTTCATGGCCGACGTGCCCACCTACCCGCACCCGCTGCTCATCACCGACGCCGCGATCAACATCGAGCCGACCCTCGCCGACAAGGTTCACATCATCCAGAACGCCATCGAACTGGCGATCATGATGGGCGTACCCGAGCCCAAGGTGGCGATCCTGTCCGCCGTCGAGACGGTGAACGAGAAGATCCGCTCCACCCTCGATGCCGCCGCCCTGTGCAAGATGGCCGATCGCGGCCAGATCAAGGGCGGCCTGCTCGACGGCCCGCTGGCCTTCGACAACGCCGTGTCGCTGGTGGCCGCCAAGACCAAGGGCATCCGCTCCGCCGTCGCCGGCCAGGCCGACATCCTGATCGTGCCCGATCTCGAATCGGGCAACATGGTCGCCAAGCAGCTCGAATACCTCGCCGACGCCCTGATGGCCGGCGTGGTGCTCGGCACCCGCGTGCCCATCGTGCTGACCAGCCGAGCCGATACCGCCGAAACCCGTACCGCCTCCTGCGCCATCGCGCAGCTGATGGCCCACAAACGCCGCCAGGGAGTCCGCCTGTGAAAGCCGTCCTCATCCTCAATGCGGGCTCGTCGAGCCTGAAGTTCGCCCTTTTCCCGATGACCCCGAAGCTGGCCGACATGCCACGCCTGTCGGGCCAGGTCGAAGGCATCGGCGCCGAGCCGCTGATGGCCGCCAAGGACACCAACACCGGCGAGCGCTTCACCGAAGCCCTGGTGGTGCCCGCCGGCACCGACCAGAACGGCCAGCATCGGGTCGCGCTGGAGTTCATTTTCGACTGGATCAACCGGCACAGCCCGGGCGTCGAGATTGTCGCCGCCGGCCACCGCATCGTGCATGGCGGCGACCACTACGGCGCGCCGGTCGTGCTCACCCCCGAGGTCGTCGCCGAACTCGAAACCCTGATTCCCCTGGCCCCGCTGCACCAGCCGCACAACCTGCGCGCGATCAAGTCGCTGTTCACGCTGATGCCGGACGTCAAGCAGGTGGGCTGTTTCGACACCGCCTTCCACCGCACCCGCCTGCCCGTCGCCGAGCGCTTTCCGCTGCCCCGCGCACTCTTCAACGAGGGCGTGAAGCGATACGGCTTCCATGGCCTGTCTTACGAATACGTATCGCGCCAGCTCCCCGACCTCCTCGGCGAGGAAAAGGCCCGCGGCGCCATCGTCATCGCCCACCTGGGCAACGGCGCCAGCATGTGCGCGCTGCGCGACGGCCTGTCCCGCGACACGAGCATGGGTTTCACCGCGGTCGATGGCCTGATGATGGGCACGCGCACCGGCACCCTCGACCCGGGCGTAATCCTGCACCTGATCGAACAGAAGGGCATGGACGCCAAGGCGTTGTCCAACCTGATCTACAAGCAGTCCGGCCTGCTCGGCGTGTCCGGCCTCAGCCAGGACATGCGCGCCCTGCTCGACTCCGACGAAGACGCCGCGAAGGAAGCCATCGAGCTGTTCTGCTACCGCGCCGCCTGCATGATCGGCCAGCTGTCGATGGCCGCCGGCGGCCTCGAGGCGCTGGTCTTCACCGGCGGCATCGGCGAGCACGCGGCGCCGGTACGCGCCCGTATCGCCGAGTGGCTTGAATGGACCGGTCTCCACCTCTACCCCGCCGCCAACCAACGCCACGCCACCCGCATCCATACCAAAGACAGCAAGGTGGAAGTCCTGGTGGTACCCACCAACGAGGAATGGATGATCGGCCACCACGCGGTGAACCTGCTCGGGCTGGGCTGAGCCTCTTCGGCCAGTGCCGATCTGGGTAAAGGGCAAGGCTGCGGCCTTGCCCTTTTCATTTCATCAGGATCGACCGGCAGCCGTCTCCGTCGAGATCAGTGTTGCGCCGCAACTGGTGCGGTGCCCCTCGAAAGCCACCGGCACACCATCCAGCAGGACGTTCGGATCGCCTTCGGCGATCACGCAATTCGAGTGCCCCCGCTGCGGGCAGGCGCAAGCATCGCCCCGGCGAGCCACCGCCCGGCCCATCACCGCTCCCGGCCCGCTCGCCCCAACCACCTTGCCACCGTGGCTGGTCGGGTCGCCCTGTCGGATCACACCTTTCATCGCACGCACCTTTCTTCATCAATCGCGCCCGACGAGAAGCGCGACGAATGTGTCATTGAGAATACCCCTGCATGTACCGCGACCAGTCCAGGTCCTTGCGCAGGCCCCACCAGGGCAGGTAGGCGTGCCGCTCGGCACGGGCGCGGAACCAGTCCTTGTCCGGGTCCACGATCCGGGCGCGGGCCGGCGGGGTGACGACGACGGCGGTGGCGCGCTCGGGCTCGGTGGTGCCGGCCACCAGCACCGGCTGGCCTTTCTGGTGGGTCCACGCCACAGCGAGGGCGAGGTTGGTGACGGCGCTGCCCGTGCCCATGTCCCCCAGGAACCTGGCGGTATTGAAGCCGTCCTTCAGGAGATCGAGTTCGGGCAGCACTTCGGTCATGGCGCCCCCCAGGCGCCCCAGCCGCTCGCCGGAGGCGGGGCCGCTGCCGGCGTCGTGGATCACCCGGCCGATGCGCGCGGGGGCGACGCCGGCCTGATCGGCCGCGGCCCGCATGGCGTCGTGCCAGGCCTGGGCGGCGCGGGAACGGTGCTCCGCCGGCGCCACGGCCTGGAGGCTGCGCTCCGCCGGCCGGGCGATCCAGGCGAGGGGTTCGCGCCGGGTGTCGAGGCGCGGGCCGGCGAGCACCAGCAGCGTGCAGTTCTCGGCGATCGATTCGTCGTTGGGAAAGTCCGGCGCGTCCCAGTTCATCACCCAGACCGTCTTGTCGGGGTGGGCTTCGAGGTAGTCGAGCGCTGCGGCGAGGGCGCGGAAACCCGCGCTGGCACCCCCGGCGGTGATGCGCACGTCGGCGGGGATATCGGCGGAAGAGAGGTCCGGCACGTCGTAGAACGAGAATTCGTCGCGCAAGGCCGTACGGACGTACTCCGCAGCTTGCTCGCGGGGCAGGCGGGGGGTGTCGGGGATCGCGAATTCCACCCGGATGCCCGCCAGTTCCCGCCAGTATTTCGGACTCTTGGCGTTGACGGTGTAGAAGTAGGTGTCGTAGAGAGCGTAAGGGATGCCGAAGGGACGAACGATTTTTGCAGCATAGCGCTCAAAAATTTCGTCAAACGGGCGGGTTTTATTCACGTTTGTGACGATGGATGAGACATAGCCGATTCGGGTGAATTTTTCGGGCCTGGTTTTGACTTGGTAGTCATTCTTATTGGGAACGGCCAGCCCCTGCACCCACAGCAGCTGCCATTCGGTCGGGTAGTCCCGGCGCACCAGCGGATTCATCCATTGCACCCCGACAACCTGAGCGCGGAAGGGTTCAGTGGGGGGGGCGGCCGAGGCCTGTGCGGAATCGGGTGCGGCAAGGCCTTGAGTGGTGCAAGCGGCGGTGCCGAGGAGCACGGTCAGCAGCGCGAAAAGGGCGGGAAGTGCGAACAGGCGCATGACAAGGGTTTCCGTATCGAGGGTTTGGTCGGGGTGGAAGTGCCACGTCCAGACGAGCACCGCAAAAAGTCCAAAGGCATAAACCACGAAGCCGGCGGCCAGGCGGCGCGGCCAGGAGGACAAGAGCGCGTCGATCATGATTGCGAGTCCGATGTGGACCGCCGGATACTGCGCGCGTCCACCACCCCTTCCGGACGTCGGGCCTCGCTGGTCTTGACCCATACTTCCAAAGGCTGCTTGTTCATGAAGCCAAACTGGAAGTATTCGCTCAGGTCGAGATGAGGATGGCCTTTATCCAAACCTTCCGCACAGTACCGCCAATCCGCCTCCACCCGTAGGGTCTGCCAGTCCTGCTCGCTCAGGGTGCACACCCCGATCGCCACGTCGTAGGCCAAGGCCATTTCTGCGTGTTTGGGATTGGTGAGGATGGACGAGTGGTCGGTGGCGCTGGCGTCGACGCCCTCCCGGAGCATTTGCAGGATCTCGCCCTCGCGCCAGACCTGGTAGTCGGCCCCACCGTCGCCCCCTGGTGCCTCGCCGGGCACCGAACCGTCCGCCTGGGCACGGCCTTGACGGCGCGCCCGGGCGCGCAGTTCGGCCCGATGCTCGTAGCGCAGGTGGGCTTCGGACTGTTCGTCGCCCCGGGGCGCATCGGACTGTTCGTCGTCGGGGGGCGCAACGGCGGCACCGTCATCGCGGACAGTGTGGATACCGTGCCGGGCATAGGGATCGTTCGGGTCGGACGCCGTCTTGGCTCGATTGCGGGCCTGGCCGGCGGGATCCCAGGTTCCATCGAAGTTGTCCGACGCCTTGCCATAACGCCAGACTTTGGGGAGAAACTCCACTGGCAACGGGGGGGCCGTGATCGGGATGCACCACTGATCGTCTGGCTCGGCATTGACTCGAATCTTTGCAGCCTGGGTGACGACGACGAAGAACGGCGCGGAGAGCACCGTCATGATCTTGCCGACGAAGCTCTGGTTGGACGCCAGCCCTTGCTGAATGCTGTAGCGGGCTGGGGGCGACGGCGGAATCCAGAAACTGCCAGGATAGGGGTCGGGCTCCCGCATACGGCGCTGCTTCCAGTAGTGGTATTCGCCCCCCGCCTGGCCGACGTTGTAGTTGTACGCAAAGACGCGCTGGGAGAAAACGCCTTCCCCGTTGGTGTCCTTGATTTGTTCCTTGCTCATGCCCAGCCAGCCGATGCCCTGCACGGCATCGGCGGAGATCACCTGATCGTGGGGGTTGCAATAGAGGGTGACCCGGCCATGGTTGCTGCCGTCGAGGCCATAGCGGACCCGGTCTTTCTCGGCCTCGAAGCCGCGGCTTCCGTCGACAGGGGTCGGGTTGGCCATGCATTGATCCACCCACGCCGATGATTGTGCGCAGCCCGCGCGGGCCCGCAGCAGATCGAAGAAATTGGCGAGGGTGGTGATGCGGGCGGAGTGGCTGACCCGACCACTGTCTCCGTGTTCATTCGTCGTCGTGCGTTGGGCCCAGGCTTCGGTCAGGTTACGGTCGACCAGGCTCAAGGGCGGATTGCAAAGCACGAAATTGTCGGCCTGGATGCCGAGCCGGTCGGCGAGAAAGGCGGCACCGATGCCGACCATGTTGCCCTGGCTGTGGCAGACGACGGTAATCGGGCAGTCGGCCTGCTTGTCGCGGATGGATTTGATCAGCTTGGCGAGACGCAGCGCGGCAAAGGCATAGTAGGCGCGGTGGGGGCAGAAATAAACACTGCGTCCCGCAACGGGGTTGAGGTGCTGGGCGGTGATCCACAGGAAGAGGCGGTCGTTGAGACCGTCGGTCCACAAGTCGGCGACCGCGGAGCAGCCGTTGGCGAATGGGCCGCCGCCCCAGTAGTCGTCCTCGTTGAGCATGATGCCCTGGCCGAAGGTCTTGACGTCCTTTTTGGTTGCCTTGTATCCCCAGCGGAAGCGGATCACCGGCGACCAGTTGGGAGCGGGCTTGATGAAATTCTTGCCATCGCGGTCTGGAGCAATGAAACCTTCTGGATCGAGTTCGTCCGTATATGCGCACGGAATCAGCCGTCCGGTGCGATTGCCCTGGAATGCCAGCTGGCTGGCCTGCCGGGCCAGCCGGGTGTTGAGGCCTTCGCACAGGCCGTCTTCGGCGGCGTCGTACCACTCACCGTCGGAATTGACGCCATGTACGAAAATGACGACCCCGGGCAGGGGCAACTGGCTGGGGACGTACATCAACCCGTGGCCGGGCAGGAGTGCGTAGTCGGAGACGCTGCAGAGGAGGCTCATGACGACTTGGGCGTGAAGCGGACACGGAGCCCCTCGAACTGCTCGCTGGCGATGGCCTTGGCGTGGCCTTGGGCATTGGTCACACCCGATTCGACAGCCCCGTCGGCGCGGGTGATTTCGTAGTTGGCGCCGGTAATCGGCTGGCCGTCGGTGGGGCGCACGAATACCGGGGTGCGCCCCACGTCCGCGTCGGCGAAGCGTGGCAATTCGGCGGCCTGGGTGGCGGGGCCGCTCCAGTCGTGGCGAGCAGCCTTGAGGGCGATGGTACCGTCGCAGCCCAGTTCGATCTTGCCGTTGCCGAGCTTGAGGTAGCAGCCATCGGCGGTCGCCAGCAGGATTTCCTTGGCGGCGAGCGCCTGGATCTGCCCGTCGCTGGCGGAGAGCTTGAGGTGCCGTGCGGCCTGGATGTCCACGTCGTCGTGCTGGGCCTGGATGCCGACCGGCCCCCGGTGGGCGATGAAACGGGCGCCACCGGATTGGGCGAACAGGGAGATGCCGGTGCCCGCGTTGGCGATGAGGCGTTCGGCCGCGCTGATCTGGCAATGCTTGAGGGCGACCGAGTCGAGGTTGCCCCCCGCATGATTGATGATGCTGGCCGGGCTGGACAGGTGTATGCCGGCCGGCGCGGTGATGGCGACGAGCGGCGTCGCACCGCCGCCGGCCCGCGGCGCGGTGTTCGTTCCGTTGTCCCAATCGCGCAGAGCAGCATGGGTGCTGGTCTGGGGGGCGGGGTCGGCGGCAGCGGCGGCGTTGTCGGCCGCGTATTGGCCCAGTTCCTTGAACAGCGCCACGCATTCCTCCATCAACGACAAGGTTTCTTCGCGGGCGAGTTGGCGGCTGGCGGGGTCGAGGCGGGCAAAGGTGCTGACCAGCAGGCCGCGGGCGGCGCGCAGGGCACCTGCGGCCTGGGTGGCCAGTTCGAAGCCTTCGCCGCGGGGTGAGGAATCGCCGTGCTCCCGCGCGGTGCCGAGCCAGCCCTGGTTGAGCTGGGTGGCCCCGTGGCTCGAGAAGAGCTGGCTGCCGACTTGCCCTCCGCTATCGTCGAAACGGAGCTGGTTGTAACCCTCTCCGCGGAACTCACGGGAACGCAGGCCCGACAGGGCGTCATTGGCAGGCAGCCCCGCTTTCTCGGAGAAGCGAACGGGCTCGTGGAGACCGTCGTACAAACCACCGAGGGCGATGGGTTTGTCGGGATGCCCTTGAATGAAGCCGACCAGGATCTCGGCCCCCACGCGCGGCCAGAACGCCGTACCGAACCCGGCGTCGGCCCACGGCTGGAGCACCCGCACCCGTGCGGAATCGCTCGGGGTCCCGCTGGCACCGGCGCGGGGATGCTCTTCGTCCCGGGCGAACAGAAAACGCACGGCAATGCGCCCTTGCTCGTCGACGTCGACCTCCCGGCCGGATTCGCCGACGACGATGGCACTGAGGAGACCCGGTCGCGGCACCGTGGACGGATCGTGGAAGGGAACGATGGGAACGTCGCTGCGCACGCATTCGAAGCGATTGCGATAAAGCGGCAGCGCCCCACCCTCGTCCGGCGCCTCACGCCAGCCCTGGGCAAGCCGACGGGCGAGCACCGGATCGAGCCGAATGGCGTTCGCCACGGAGACTTCGAGACGCGTCAGGGTGAATTCGCGCTGCGCGGGCGCAAGCAGATCGATACTGGCGTGTCCCGCCAGCGTGAAGCTGCGCCCCGCGGCGAAGCGGCGCACCACGCTCTCCCCCACCCACCCCTTGGCGGCAAACTCGTGCGCAAGAATGCGCCGGCGCCCAAGTTGCGCGTGGTGAGCGCCGTTGGCGCCAGTACGGGGCGGCTCATAGGCGTAATCCACGAGACTGCCGGCCAGCGCCTCGCCGGCCTCGCCTTGATCGAGGGCGCTCACTTCCGCAACGTCGTCCCGACGTACCGCCTTGTAATCGAAGCTGCTGCGCGTCACCGCACCCGGCGCGAGGGCGCTCCAGGCCTCCCAGGTATTGACGGTATCGCGGGTTTCGGTGGCGTCGGCACGCTGAAAACGAACCCATCCCAACGAATCGGCGACATAGATCGCCGGCCCATCGGCCAGCATGAGCGCGTGGATAGGATGGCCATCTTCCCAAGTGCAACGTAAGTGCCAGGCGATACCTTCCTGAGTCCATAGTCGCATGAGGAAATCCGCGTCGCTCTCCCCGGCCTGCATCGTGAAAGCCCGCGCCGGGTAGTGCCCCTCCAGACCATCGAAGGCAAACCGGAACGCGGCAGCGAGAACGCGGTTACGCCCAAGATGCTCGGCGAGGATCTGCTCGGTAATCTGCGGGATGGAAAGCTCGCGAAAGACCCGCCATGTTCGGCGATGGGCGAGAACACCGAGCGCACTCTCAACGCGCAACTCGAAAACCGTCGCCGCACCGTCCGACAAGATCTGCTCGACTCCAGTGACGATTCCACACACCCAACGGCAACCGCCCATGTCGTCGCCAATGGAAAGCCCCACCGGCAAACCCTGGATATTTTTCAGGGACAGCTCGACGTCATCCCCCAGGCACTGCACGCGATAAGCCCATACGCCGCTGACGCCCTCCTCGCCCTCCGCACGGTAGGCGACCAGCTGTCGGACGGCTTCGGGGGCACTCTCGGGAAAACAGATCTTGAGGACGCGAACCGCTTGGGAAAGCGCCAACATCGCACTGCGTACGGCAGCGTAAAGACTGGATTCTGAACTCATCGCGATTCGCCCGGCCTCGCCCGAATGCGCTTCGAACGAATGACACGGAACTCCCTCTGTTTTTAACTGTAATTAATTATACATAAATTTCATACAGATATACTCAAAGCATTTTTAACGCGACTTTGACCGCAGCGATGGTGACTTGCCGACACATTGGCGATCCCACCCAAACCCAATCACCCGAACGCTCGCCAGAGCCGGATGACGAACCATGCCGATCCGCCTCCGATGCAACTTTCACGTCTCGCGCCAGGACGCCGCAAAAACAAAAAGCCCGGGTTGCCCCGGGCTTTTCGCTGTCTGAGCGGCTGACGGATCAGCGCGGCAGCAGGGACGACCCCATCAGGAAGGCGTCGACCTCGCGGGCGGCCTGACGACCTTCGCGAATCGCCCACACCACCAGCGACTGGCCCCGACGCACGTCGCCGGCCGCAAAGACCTTGTCGACGTTCGTGCGGTAGCAGCCTTCACCGTCGGTGCTTGCCTTGGCGTTGTTGCGGGCATCCTTTACGACCCCGAAGGCTTCGAGCAGCGTCCCCACCGGGTTGGTGAAGCCCATCGCCAGGAATGCCGCATCGCAGGGCAGTTCGAACTCGGAACCGGCGACTTCGGACATCTTGCCGTCCTTCCAATCGAGGCGGACGGCCTTCAGCGCCTTCACGTTGCCGTTGCCATCGTCAACGAAACCCTTGGTGGCCACCGCGAAATCGCGGGAGCAACCTTCGTCGTGGGACGACGAGGTGCGCAGCTTGTACGGCCAGTACGGCCAGGTCAGCGCGCGGTTCTCGGTTTCGGGCGGCATCGGCATCAGCTCGAACTGAGTCACAGAGGCAGCACCGTGACGGTTGGAGGTCCCCACGCAGTCGGAGCCGGTGTCACCGCCGCCGATCACGACAACATGCTTGCCCTTGACGTTGATCGGGTTGGCGATGCCCTGCTGGACTTCCTTGTTCTGCGGAATCAGGAATTCGAGCGCGGCGTGGATGCCCTTCAGTTCGCGGCCCGGGACCGGCAGGTCACGCGGCACTTCGGAACCGGCAGCCAGGATCACGGCGTCGAAGTCAGCCTTGAGCTGGTCAGCGGACACGAACTCTGTGGCGTCGTTGTTGATGCCGGCGGGCAGGTTCTTGTCGCCAACGAGCACCTTGGTCTTGAAGGTGACACCCTCGGCTTTCATCTGCTCGACGCGACGGTCGATGACCGACTTGTCGAGCTTGAAGTCGGGGATGCCGAAGCCGAGCAGACCGCCGATGCGGCTGCTCTTCTCGAACACCGTCACGTCGTGACCCACGCGGGCCAGCTGCTGCGCCGCAGCCAGGCCAGCCGGGCCGGAACCGACGATGGCGACCTTCTTGCCGGTCTTGGTGGTGGCCGGCTGGGGCTTGACCCAGCCGTTTTCCCAGGCCTTGTCGATGATCGCGTGCTCGATCGACTTGATACCCACGGCTTCGACGTTGATGTTCAGCGTGCAGGCGGCCTCACAGGGCGCCGGACAGATGCGGCCGGTGAAGTCCGGGAAGTTGTTGGTCGAGTGCAGAACCTCGATCGCCTCCTTCCAGTTGCCACGGTAAACCAGGTCATTCCAGTCGGGAATGATGTTGTTCACCGGACAGCCGTTGTTGCAGAACGGGATGCCGCAATCCATGCAGCGCGCGCCCTGCTTGGCGGCATCTTCGTCGGAGAGCGTGACGACGAACTCCTTGTAGTTCTTGAGACGCTCCTCGACGGGTGCGTAGGCCTCGGAAAGACGTTCGAATTCGAGGAACCCAGTTGGCTTGCCCATGTTACGCGGCCTCCAGTTCTTTCTGTTGTTGCGCGGCCTGCTCGGCCAGCGCGCGACGGTATTCGTGCGGCATCACCTTGACGAACTTGGCGCGGGCGTTCGCCCAGTCGGCCAGGATGGCCTTGGCGCGTTCGCTGCCGGTGTAGGTGGCGTGACGTTCGATCAGCATCTTCAGCAGCGCTTCGTCGGCCATGCCGAGGTGGCGCACGTCGACACGACCGTGGGATTCGAGATCGTCACCGGATTCGGAACCCTTGCGGGCCTCGATCTCCTCCTCGACCGGCTCCAGGGCCACCTGGGCCATGTTGCAGCGGGATTCGAAGGTGCCTTCCTGATCGAAGACGTAAGCGACGCCCCCGGACATGCCCGCGGCGAAGTTGCGACCAGTCATGCCGAGCACCACCACGGTGCCACCCGTCATGTATTCGCAACCGTGGTCGCCCACACCTTCGACGACGGTCGTTGCGCCGGAGTTGCGCACCGCGAAACGCTCGCCGCCAACGCCGGCGAAGTAGGCTTCGCCTTCGGTCGCGCCGTAGAGCACAGTATTGCCGATGATGATGTTCGAGGGGGTCTCGCCCTTGAAGCCGTCGGCCGGACGCACGACGATGCGGCCGCCAGACAGGCCCTTGCCCACGTAGTCGTTGCCTTCGCCGACCAGCTCGAGCGTGAGGCCGCGCGACAGGAAGGCGCCGAAGCTCTGACCCGCCGTGCCGTTGAGGCGGATATGCACGGTATCGTCCGGCAGGCCGGCGTGGCCGTACTTGGCGGCGAACTTGCCCGACAGCATCGCACCGACGGTGCGATTGACGTTGCGCACCGGCACTTCGAACGACACCTTCTCACCCTTTTCGAGGGCCGGCTTGGCCAGCTCGATGAGCTGGTGGTCGAGGGCCTTGGCGAGGTTGTGGTCCTGGATTTCGGTGTGGATGCGCGGCACGTCGGCCGGCACGTTCGGCAGGTGGAAGATGCGGCTGTAGTCGAGGCCGCTGGCCTTCCAGTGCTCAATGCCAGCCTTCATGTCGAGGAGGTCGGCACGACCAACCAGGTCGTCGAACTTCCGGATGCCCAGCTGGGCCATCAGCTCACGCACTTCCTCGGCGACGAAGAAGAAGTAGTTCACCACGTGCTCGGGCTGGCCGGAGAAGCGCTTGCGCAGGGTCGGATCCTGCGTGGCCACGCCCACCGGACAGGTGTTGAGGTGGCACTTGCGCATCATGATGCAGCCTTCGACGACCAGCGGCGCGGTGGCGAAGCCGAACTCATCCGCACCCAGCAGGGCGCCGATGACGACGTCGCGACCGGTCTTGATCTGACCGTCGACCTGCACGCGGATGCGGCTGCGCAGACGGTTGAGGACCAGGGTCTGCTGGGTTTCGGCAAGGCCGAGTTCCCACGGCGAACCGGCGTACTTGATCGACGACAGCGGCGAGGCACCGGTACCGCCGTCATGACCGGCGATCACCACGTGGTCGGCCTTGGCCTTGGCGACACCGGCAGCAACCGTGCCGACGCCCACTTCGGACACCAGCTTGACGGAGATGTCGGCGACCGGATTGGTGTTCTTCAGGTCGTGGATCAGCTGGGCCAGATCCTCGATCGAGTAGATGTCGTGGTGCGGCGGGGGCGAGATCAGGCCGACGCCCGGCACCGAATGGCGCAGGAAGCCGATGTACTCGGAGACCTTGTGGCCGGGCAGCTGACCGCCCTCACCGGGCTTGGCGCCCTGGGCCATCTTGATCTGGATCTGGTCGGCATTGACCAGGTACTCGGTGGTGACGCCGAAGCGGCCAGAGGCGACCTGCTTGATCGAGGAACGCAGGCTGTCGCCGGCTTTCAGCTCGATGTCGCGCTCGACGCGGCTGGCACCGATGACCTCGGACAGGGTGGTGTCCTGGGCGATCGGGAAGAAGCGCTTCGGATCCTCGCCGCCTTCACCGGTGTTCGACTTGCCGCCGATGCGGTTCATCGCCACGGCGAGGGTGGTGTGGGCTTCGGTCGAGATGGAGCCAAGAGACATCGCGCCAGTGGCGAAACGCTTGACGATCTCCTTGGCGGATTCGACTTCTTCCAGCGGCACCGGGGCACCGGCGGGCTTGAGGTCGAACAGGCCGCGCAGGGTCATGTGGCGCTTGCTCTGATCGTTGATGATCTTGGCGTATTCCTTGTACGTGTCGTACTTGCCGGAGCGGGTGGAGTGCTGCAGCTTGGCGATCGCGTCCGGGGTCCACATGTGCTCTTCGCCACGGATCCGGAAAGCGTACTCGCCGCCGGCATCGAGTGCGTTGGCGAGCACCGGATCGGCGCTGAAGGCCTGCTGGTGAAGGCGGATGGCTTCTTCCATCACCTCGAACACGCCGATCCCCTCGACCTGCGACGAGGTGCCGGTGAAGTACTTGTCCACCAGGCCCTTCTGGAGACCGATGGCCTCGAAGATCTGCGCGCCGGTGTAGGACATGAAGGTCGAGATGCCCATCTTGGACATGACCTTCATCAGCCCCTTGCCGACACCCTTGATGAAGTGCTTGGTGTACTTCTCGGTGGTCTCGGCATCGCCCTTGGCGAGCTGCGCCAGGGTTTCGAGGGCGAGGTAGGGATGCACGGCCTCGGCGCCGTAGCCCGCCAGCACCGCGAAGTGGTGGGTCTCGCGGGCGGAACCGGTCTCGACGACCAGACCGGTGCGGGTACGCAGGCCCTTGGTGACGAGGTGCTGGTGGATCGCCGAGGTGGCGAGCAGCGCCGGAATCGCGACGTTGGCGGCATCGACCTTGCGGTCGGAGACGATCAGGATGTTGGAGCCGTTCAGCACCGCGTTCTCGGCTTCCGCGCACAGGGAGGCGAGGCGGGCTTCGACGCCTTCCTTGCCCCAGGCCAGCGGGTAGCAGATGTCCAGCTCGGCGGACTTGAACTTGTTGCCGGTGTAGCCGGCGATGCCGCGCAGCTTCGCCATATCGGCGAAGGTGAGCACCGGCTGAGTGACTTCCAGGCGGTACGGCGGGTTGATCTCGTTGATGCCGAGCAGGTTCGGACGCGGGCCGACGAAGGACACCAGCGACATGACCAGCTGTTCGCGGATCGGGTCGATCGGCGGGTTGGTCACCTGGGCGAAGAGCTGGCGGAAGTAGTTGTAGATCGGCTTGTTGCGCGAGGACAGCACGGCCAGCGGGCTGTCGTTGCCCATCGAACCGGCGGCTTCCTCACCGCTCTTGGCCATCGGCTCGAGGATGAACTTGAGATCTTCCTGGGTATAGCCGAAGGCTTGCTGGCGATCCAGCAACGACGCAGCGCACTCGGGCGCGGCCACGCTCTCGGGCTCGGCACAGGTGTCGAGCTTGATGTTGATGCGGGACAGCCATTCCTGATACGGCTTGGCGGCGGCGAGGGAGTCCTTCAACTCCTTGTCGTCGATGATGCGGCCCTGCTCCATGTCGATCAGGAACATCTTGCCCGGCTGCAGACGCCACTTCTTGACGATCTTCTCGTCAGGGATCGGCAGCACACCGGATTCGGACGCCATGACCACGTAGTCGTCGTCGGTCACGAGGTAACGGGCGGGGCGCAGACCGTTACGGTCGAGGGTGGCGCCGATCTGGCGGCCGTCGGTGAAGGCCACCGCAGCGGGGCCGTCCCACGGCTCCATCATGGCCGCGTGGTATTCGTAGAAGGCGCGACGCTTCTGGTCCATCAGCGTGTGGGATTCCCAGGCTTCGGGAATCATCATCATCATCGCGTGGGCCAGCGAGTAGCCGCTCATCACCAGCAGCTCGAGGGCGTTGTCGAAGGAGGCGGAGTCGGACTGACCCGGGTAGATCAGCGGCCAGATTTTCTGCAGATCGTCGCCGAGCAGCGGGGAGTGGGTGCCCTTTTCACGGGCGCGCATCCAGTTGTAGTTGCCGCGGACGGTGTTGATCTCGCCATTGTGGGCGATGTAGCGGAACGGGTGGGCGAGGTGCCAGGTCGGGAAGGTGTTGGTCGAGAAGCGCTGGTGCACGAGCGACAGCGCGGAGACGCAACGGGGGTCCTGGAGGTCGAGGTAGTACTGGCCGACCTGGTCGGCGAGCAGCAGGCCCTTGTAATTGATGGTCCGCGCCGACATCGACGGCGTGTAGAACTCCTTGGAGTGCTTCAGCTTGAGGCTGCCGATGGCGTTGGCGGCACGACGGCGGATCACGTACAGCTTGCGCTCGAGGGCATCGGTGACCATCACGTCGGGACCGCGGCCGATGAAGATCTGGCGGATCACCGGCTCCTTGGCCTTGACGGTGGGCGACATGGGCATCGCCGGATCGGTCGGCACATCGCGCCAGCCGAGGACGACCTGTCCTTCGGCGCGAACGGCGCGCTCGATCTCTTCCTCACAGGCGAGACGGGAAGCATGCTCCTTGGGCAGGAAAACCATGCCGACGCCGTAGTCGCCGGCGGGCGGCAGCGTCACGCCCTGCTTGGCCATTTCTTCGCGGAACAGGGTATCCGGAATCTGGATCAGGATGCCGGCCCCGTCGCCTTGCAGCGGGTCTGCGCCGACTGCGCCCCGGTGATCCAGATTCTTCAGGATTTCGAGACCTTGCAGGACGATCTCGTGGGTTTTGTTGCCCTTGATATGTGCAATGAAGCCGACACCACAGGCGTCATGTTCGTTGGCGGGGTCGTACAGACCCTGCTCCATGGGAAGATCCATCTTGTTTTTCCTCGACACAACACACACCGGCGCTCGCGTTGCTGTAACGCCGGACCTTCAAACTGCGGAAAATCGCCCCGTCCGAACCGTGAAAAAGCCGGCAGTATGGCCGGCCGGCTACGCGAGATCCCGACGAGGAGACCGTTCAAACACATTGGGCGAGGGTCGAATATACCGCTGCAGACGCCTGTCCTTCAAGGATTTTTTGCGCTGCCGCAAGCCCTCGGGTAGCGTCAGCCGATCTCGCCGACAGCAAACAGGCGCCGATGTTCCTTCATGGCGTAGCGATCGGTCATGCCGGCGATGTAATCGGCGATCGCCCGAGGCTTGTCCGCCCGCGCCATCTGCTGATATTGCGGCGGCAGCAGGCGCGGATCGTTCATGAATGCGGCGAACAGATCCTGGATGATGCGCCGGGCCTTGTCGGTCATGCGCAGCACCTGATAGTGGTGGTAGAGGTTGTCGCGCAGGAAGGTCTTGAGAACCCGCAGGTCGGGCAGCAGCTCCGCGCTGTAGGCCACCAGGCGTGGCGCGGCGCGTACGTCGGCGAGGCTCGTCACCGCAGCGGCGGCGATGTTGGCGCGGGTCTGTTCGATAAGATCGACGGCCATCAGGTTGATCATGCGCCGGATCGTTTCGTGGATCAGCCGTCGCCCGGCGAGACCCGGGTATCGCGCTTCGACGAGCTTGCGGTTGCGGACAAACACCGGCACGGCATCGAGCTGCTCGAGGGTGATCAGACCAGATCGCAGGCCGTCATCCACGTCGTGATTGTTGTAGGCAATCTCGTCGGCGAGATTCGCGAGTTGCGCCTCGAGAGACGGCTGGCGACCTTCGAGGAAACGCCGACCGACGTCGCCGAGGAGTTCGGCGTGCTTCGGCGAGCAGTGCTTGAGGATCCCTTCCCGCGTTTCGTGGAGCAGGTTGAGGCCATTGAACTCGGCGTAGCTCTCCTCGAGGATGTCGACGGTGCGCAGCGACTGCAGGTTGTGCTCGAAACCGCCGAAATCCTTCATGCAGGCGTTGAGCGCCTCCTGGCCTGCGTGGCCGAACGGGGTGTGACCAAGATCGTGCGAGAGCGCCACCGCCTCGGCGAGATCCTCGTTGAGGCGCAGCGCGCGGGCGATCGAACGGGTGATCTGGGCGACCTCAATGCTGTGGGTCAGGCGCGTGCGGAACAGGTCGCCTTCGTGGTTCACGAAGACCTGGGTCTTGTATTCGAGCCGGCGGAACGCGGTGCAATGCACGATGCGGTCGCGGTCCCGCTGGAACTCGCCCCTGGCCAGCGGCGCCGGCTCGGAAATCTGCCGCCCGCGGGAATTGGCTTCCGTGACAGCGTAAGGGGCAAGTTCGATCATGGCATCGGCCTGGGTGTCAGCAGCAGGCGTCGATGCTGGCGCGAATGTCGTCGGCGCGGGCTTCGGCAGTGATCACCGCATGCCCGATCGCCTTGAGGAGCACGAGACGCAGCGTGCCGTCGGTCACTTTCTTGTCGTGGGCCATCAGTTCGAGATAGCGCTCGGCACCCAGCCGCGCCCCCTTGACCGGCAGGCCGGCGCGGCGATGGATGGCGACGACCCGCTCCACGTCCGCATCGGTGAGCCAGCCGAGGCGACGGGACAGATCCGCGGCCATGACGGCACCGGCCGCGACCGCCTCGCCATGCAGCCATTCGCCGTAGCCCAGCCCGGTCTCGATGGCGTGACCGAAGGTGTGGCCGAGATTGAGCGTCGCACGTTCGCCCTGCTCGGTCTCGTCGGCGGTAACCACCTCTGCCTTGTTGCGGCAGGAGCGCTCGACAGCCTCGGCAAGGGCATCGGGGTCCCGCGCCAGCAGACGCTCGACGTTCGCCTCGATCCATTCGAGAAAGGGAAGATCGCGGATCAGGCCATACTTGATGACTTCGGCCAGACCGGCCTTCAGCTCCCGGTCCGGCAGGGTGTTGAGGGCGGTGGTGTCGGCAAGCACCAGCTTAGGCTGGTAAAAGGCGCCGATCATGTTCTTGCCGAGAGGATGATTGATCGCGGTCTTGCCGCCGACCGACGAATCGACCTGGGACAGCAGGGTCGTCGGCACCTGGATGAAGGGCACGCCGCGCTGGTAGGTCGCGGCGGCGAAACCGACCATGTCGCCGATGACCCCGCCACCGAGGGCGATCAGCGTCGTGCTGCGGTCGCAGCGCTCGGCGAGGAGACCGTCGAAGATCAGGTTGAGGGTCTGCCAATCCTTGTGCGCCTCACCGTCGGGCAGGACGATCCGCGTCACCCTGAGCCCCTGGGCTTCGAGGCCGGCGACGAAGGCGTCGAGATACAGCGGGCCGACCACGTCGTTGGTGATGACGGCAATGCGCCGGGTCTTGAGATGCGGAAGGATCAGCGCGGGATTGGAGAGCAGCCCGGCCCCGATGTGGATCGGGTAGCTGCGTTCGGCCAGTTCAACGTTCAGAGTGCGCATATCGCCTGCAATTCCTTTTCGATCAGCCTCACCATCGCGTGGGGCGTACCGCGGCCGCCCTCGACGATGATGTGGGCAACCTCGCGGTAGAGGGGGTCTCGGGCGACGTAGAGATCCTGCAAGCGCCCCTTCGGATCCGGCACCTGCAACAGTGGGCGCGTGCGGTCATGACGCGTCCGTTCCCACAGGACGGGCGGCGTCACGTTGAGGTAGATCACCACGCCCCGTTCGGCGAGCATCGCCCGGTTTTCCGGCCGGGTGACCGCGCCGCCGCCGGTGGCGAGGATCAGGTCCGTCTCCTGAGTCAGTGCGTCGAGGGTCTGCGTCTCGCGACGCCGGAAGCCCTCCTCGCCCTCGATCTCGAAGATCGTCGGGATCTTCACGCCGGTTCGCGCTTCGATCTCCTGATCGCAATCGACAAAACGTCGGCCGAGACGCTTTGCAAGCTCCCGGCCGACGGTGGTCTTCCCCGAGCCGGGCATGCCGACTAGGACGATACTGCAAGGTGACTTCAAACTTGTTCCCGGGTCCAGATAAAGGCCAAGCGCTTACTGGATGACGATGGTCCGATAGCTCACCACATTGGCGGGCGTTGTCAGCTGGAGCGTGACGGTGCCAGTCACCGAAGAGCCGCTGCACTTGGTATCGATGAAGAGCGTATGGAAAGTCCCGCCCAGCGCGGACGTATTCGGCACTTTATCGGGTACTACCGGCTTCGTGTAGGCGACGTCGATGGACGGCAACCACTGCAAGGTGTCGGTTATCGCGCTTATCGTCGTGCCTGCCGGCAACGGGTTGTTGTTCTCGTCGGCGACGCGGAAAGTGAAAGCCCCGGAGCAGCCCTGCGTATTGAAAGTACTGGGCGACAGCGATCCGATGTTGGCACTCGAAAGCGTAATGACCGCAGTCCGGCGCACGTGCGCAGAACCCCACTGACCATCGCAGGTATTCGCTTTGTAAGGCGCATTGTAGTAGCGCCCGTCAGCCGGATAGGCGGGACACGCAGACGTGTTGGCCGCATTGAAGGCGATTTCGCGTTCCCCTGACTGCCATGCACCGTCTTCATTGTTGTCGATGAATGCGTCGCCCAGATCACGGAACGGCTCGTTTGCATCCCACGTATTGTTGGTGTTCAGGTCATCAAAGCTCTCTTCGCCCTGAGCATACGCAAGGACCGTCACCCGTCCATTCGACGGCCGGAAGTTCGCCGAGGTGAACTTCACCGAGCACGCACCATCGGTCGTATTGCACGAGGGCTGGACGCCAGCGCCTTCGCTGATGAAATTGACCACGGTGCCGTTCGGGACGGGATTGCCCAGACGGTCATACGCATGCACGGTCAGGTCCGTCTGCTTTCCATCGATCAGCCAGCCTTCGATGTTGAAGGTATCGACCGCGAGCGAGAAACGATCCTGAGTGGGGCGTCCGGTGGAGATGGTCAGGTTCGGCGACAGGCTGCGGATCGCCGAATTTTCATCGAGCGTCGCGATGACCCAGACCGGCGTCGGCACAGTCCCCGCGGATACGGTCACGCCGACCAGGCCGGACGCGTCGGACGTGCCCTGAACGATGCCACTTGCCTGGCTGTTGAGCTTGATGCCACCAACGCGCGTCGACAAGTCGAAGTTCACCTTCTTCGACGCCATCGGCGCATTCTTGCCATCGACGACCTTGAAGGTCACCACGGAATCGGAGGACAACCCATCCCCGCCGGTTCCTGCCAGCACGATGGAAGCCGGGGTCGCCGAAATGAAACTCACGTTCGAAGCCTGGGGCGGCGCAACCGTGATGCGAACCTGCGCCGTCGTGCCCTGAATCGACGCGGTGATCGTATCGTCGCCAGCGCAGCCGTTGTCGGTATAGGTTGCGGTCGCCACGCCGTTGACGGTCGCTACGGTGGGCGTGAGCGTGGCTTTGGCGGGCGTCGCGCTGGCGCAGGACGAGATGAAGGACACGACCTGGGTCTCGGAGGTCGTCACGCCATTCAACAGGACTTTCACCGAGACGGACGTGCTGCCGTAGGCGCCGAGGGAAGCGCTTGCTGCCGCGAGGTTCTGGAGACTCAGCGTTCCGGGGCTGACGCTGTAGGCGGCGCTGCCGGTCACGATCGTCCCGTCGATATCGGCGGACACAGTAACCCGGCCGGCGCCCTCAGCGGTGACATTGGCCGCCAGAACGGTAATCGACGCGGTCCCGTCGCTGCCGGTCAGGCGCGTGCCGGAGGCAGGGTCGAGTACAGCCAGGGTGGGCGCCGAACTGGTGAACGTGACGAGCTTTCCGGACAGCAAGGCGCCGGTCGGCGAGGTCACGGTCGCAATCACCTTGAGCGGCTTGCCGGTGGTCAATGAGGTGCTCGCCTGGTTCGTCGTTGCATCGACGAGGGCCAGCGTAAGCGTCGGGGTCGCGGTGGTAGTCGTCCCCGAGCCTGAAGACCCCGAACCCGTACTCCCCGAACAGCTGATGTAGCCCCCCGGACAACCAGTGGAGCCACCACCCCCGCCGCCGCCACCGCAGCCTGCAATGGCAGACATGGCGATCACCACGACGGCGAAACGGATTTTCGAGAACAGCCTGAGGGCACCAAAGTCACTCATTCGGATTTCCTTTGCAGAACACGGCATCAACGCAACCCGAGCTGATCGTTAATGATGCGGGGCGTGATGAAGACAAGCAGCTCGGTCTTGTTGTCCTTCCGTTCGTTGGTCCGGAAGAGATAGCCGAGCACGGGCACATCGCCAAGCAGCGGGATCTTTGTCGTGGTATTGGAAGTATCCTGAGTGTATATACCACCAATCACGATCGTACCGCCATTTTCCACCACGACTTCTGTCTTGACGTGCTTGGTGTCGATGGGAACACCGGAGGTCAGCGACACGTCGAAGCGCGGCGAATCCTTGTTAACATCGAGCGCCATCATGATCTTGCCGTCCGGCGTGACCTGCGGCTTGACCTTCAGTGCGAGGTTCGCCTTGCGGAACGACACGCTCGTCGCGCCGGAACTGGTGGCCGAGTTATACGGAATTTCGACACCCTGCTCGATGATGGCTTCAGCCTTATCGGCGGTCATCACACGCGGACGGGAAACGACCTTGCCCCGACCGTCGGCTTCGAGGGCGGAGACCTCGAGATCAATGTAGCGTGTCGCCGCGCTGTTCCATAGCGCCAGCGAGAAGGCTCCCGCCTGCTTGTTGTTGATCGTCGACGCCGGCAGATTGACCCCAAGGGCATCGTTGAAGTTCGGCATGGTGACGATCTGACCAGCCTGATAGCCGGTGTTCGACAAGTTACCGGTACCGAAGGTGTTGCGATAAACCTGCACGCCGCCGGTCGTGGTGCCCAGCACCCCGCCCGTCTTGCCGCCAAAACCAAGACGCACGCCCAGGTTTCGGGTGAAGGTGTCGGAAGCCTCGACGATCTGCGCCTCGATCAGCACCTGACGAACTTCGACGTCGATCTCGGCGATCAGGCGGCGCATCTCCTCGAGGCGTGACGGGATGTCGTTGACGAAAATCTTGTTGCTGCGCTCGTCGGGCACCACGCTGCCGCGCTTCGAGAGGACGGTCTGATCCTTGCTCTTGAGGAACTCGGCGACGCTCTTGGCCTTGTGATAGTTGATCTGGAAGCTCTCGGTGCGCAGCGGTTCGAGATCGCCGATCTGGGCACGGGCTTCAAGGTCGAGCTTCTCGCGGGCGGCGAGTTCGTCGCGCGGGGCAATCCAGATCACATTGCCGTTCTTGCGCATGTCGAGACCGCGAGCCTGCAGGATGATGTCGAGCGCCTGATCCCACGGCACATCCTTCAACCGCAGGGTCAGATTACCCTGCACCGAATCGCTGGTGATGATGTTGAAGTTGGTGAAGTCTGCGATGACCTGCAGCACCGACCGGACATCGATGTTCTGGAAGTTCAGCGACAGCTTCTCGCCACCGAAACGCCCCTTGCCGGCGCCCTGGATGAGCTTGTTCGGATCTTCGCGGACCGGCTTCACCTCGAGAACGAACTGATTGTCGCTCTGATAGGCGTTATGCTCCCACAAACCCTTCGGCGTGACGGTCATGCGGACGTTGC
Organism: Zoogloea sp.; assembly: GCF_041911615.1. Lineage (GTDB taxonomy): Bacteria > Pseudomonadota > Gammaproteobacteria > Burkholderiales > Rhodocyclaceae > Zoogloea. The sequence continues at coordinate 48,285 of NZ_JAYROR010000001.1, forward strand.
CACCCTGGGTCTGGGTCACCACGCTGGAGACCGGCGTACCAAAGTCGACCACGTCGAGCTTGCGACGAAGCTGCTCGGGCGCATCGGTCTTGAGGAAATCGACGATCAGGCTGGTGCCCTGCTGACGGATGTCGATACCCGCGTTGGCATCCGACAGATCGACGACAAGACGGCCCTCGCCATCCTTGCCACGACGGAAATTGATATCGCGAATGGAGTGGCGCTCACCCTGCGAGGCCAGCGCGGGCGCCGCGAACTGCGACGATTGGGCGACGACCATGCCGGTCGCCTCCTTGACCTGGGAGGTCGCCAGCGTGATCAAGACATCGTTGCCGTCGATTCGCGTGTCGTAGGGGTAGACGCGGGAGAGATTCAGGACCAGCCGGGTCCGGTCTCCAACCTGGACGACGTTGACGCTGCGCAGATCACCCGTGTTGAGCACCTGACTGTTACGCCCGAGGGCATTCGCCGTATCGGGAAAATCAAAGGCGATCCGCGCGGGATTGGCGACACTGAAACTGCCAGGCAATGCCGCCAACGGCTGAGCCAGCGTGAGCTTGAGAATGATGTTGCCGCCCTGCTCGGCGGCAATGATCTTCTCGATCCGGTTGGCGGCCTGCGCCGCCGCGCCAGGCGGGGTCTGCGCGATCGCAGCGGCGATCGGCGTCAGGCTGCCGAAACACGCCGCCAAAACCCATGCGCCAAGCTTGACGCCAGAGCGTCTCATTTTCATTTCTTCCCCTCCTGAGGCGCCTGCTCTTGCAGTTGCAGCGTACTGATGCGTTCGGTCCATTCACCGTTGGCGTCTTCGACGAGTTCCTTCAAGGTAACCTCCGTCTCCGAGATGGCGGTGATCTGACCATAATTTTGTCCGAGATAATTGCCGACCTTGACCTGATGCAACGTCTTGTCGGCGACGATGATGGCGTGGGACTGACCGCGCTTCATCAGCACCCCGACCATCTTCAACGATTCCAGCGGATAGGATTCCAGCGGCTCGCGACGCCGGTTGGCGTCCGGCACGAACTGGCCCGACTTCTTATCCGGCTCCAGTTTGGCGGCCCGGAAGGGGTCGACCTTGCCGGCCCCCTGGTAACTCACCGGCACCACCTCCTGAATCGGCGGCAGCGGCTTCAGATTGGGCTTGAACCCCTGGGAGTTCTCGTCCATCCACTTGCGCAGATCATCCTGCTCGTCACCGCAGCCCGACAGCAGCAGGACGGCAGCTACCGGCAGCAGCGCGGTCAATCGAACGATTCTCATTTGGCGGCCTTTTCCTTAGCCTTTTCCTTGCGCAGCTTGGCCACTTCCTCGTCGTCGAGATAGCGGTAGGTCACAGCCGTCGCATCGAACTTGAGGCTGCCCTCCTTCTGCGCCTCGATCGCGACGTCGTTGAGCGTGACGATCCGGGGCATCTGGGCAACATCGCTCACGAACTCGCCCAGATCGTGATAGCTGCCGACGACACGCACCGCGATCGGAAGCTCGGCGTAGAAATCCTTCATGCTTTCGGTGCCGGGCTTGAACAGCTCGAACTGCAACCCACGCCCGAGACCCGCCTGGTTGATGTCGGCGAGCAAGGACTCCATCTCCGAACGGTTGGGCAACTGCTTGAGCAAGGCGCCGAACTGGCGATCGATCTCGCTGAGCTGACGCTTGTATTCAGGCAGATTGACGGCCTGCTCCTTCTTGTCCCGCCATTCCTGCTTGAGATTGGTCTCTTCTGCGCGCTTGGTCTCGAGCTGCTCCCACTGGGCACTCCAGTCGAGCCACCAGCCACCCACGACGATGGCGAGGAAGACCGCCACCAGGAAAGCCACCCGCGGCGCCAGCGGCCACTGCCCGGGATCGTTGGGATCGAGCCCCCTGAAGTCACGCAGCAGGCTCTGGTAATCGAGATTGCGAAGCCCTTCCATCGACAGCCTGGAACTCATAGCGGCTTACCTCCCGCATTCGCGGCGCCGCCCACGACGACCGCCTTTCCTTTCTGCTTGCCCATGGGGTCTTCCGTCTTCGAACGCTCGATGCTGACGTTCAGACTGAATTCGCTGACCCGCCGGTTGTTGAGTGTCGCCGCCTTCACCTCGACCAGATCGGCGCGCTCCAGATTGGGGGACGCCTCGAGGTTGCGCATCAGATTCGAGACCCGCGCGTTGGACTGGGCATAGCCCACGAGATTGATCCGCGACCCCGTCTGCTTAAGCGCGCGCAGATAGACGCCCTCCGGCATCTGGTTGGCCAGCTCGTTGAAGATCTGCACGGTTTCGGTGCGATTGACCTGCAGGGATTCGATCACCTGCTTGCGCGACAGCAAGGCTTCGGCCTGCTCGCGCAGCCCTTTGATCTCGGCGATTTCCTTGTCGAGTTCGGCGATCTGCTCTTTCAGGAAGACGTTTTTCTCTTCCTGGCTCTCGACGTAGCCCGCGATGACCGAATGCCCCACAAACCAGACGACCAGACCGGAGATCGCCGCCACCGCGGCAAGAAGCCAGAACTGCTGCCGACGCGCCTTGCGCTTTTCTTCCCGATGGGGAAGCAGGTTGATACGAATCACGAATCGAACCTCCGCAACGCGAGCCCGCAGGCCACCAACAGGGCCGGCGCATCGACAGCCAGATTTTTGGGTCGGATCTTGGAACTCAGACTCATGCTCGCAAACGGATTGGCAACCTGCGTCTCGACCTGGGTACGGCCTGCCACGGTTTCGGCCAGCCCCGGAATGACTGCACAACCGCCGGCAAGCACGATGTGATCCACCTGGTTGAACTGGGTCGAGGTGAAGAAGAACTGCAGCGCCCGCGAAACCTCGAGCGCCAGCGAGTCCATGAAGGGGCGCAGCAGTTCGCTCTCGTAGCTCTCGGGCAGCGAACCGGTACGCTTGGTGCTTTCTGCCTCTTCGATCGACATGCCGAAGTGGCGCATGATGTCCTGGGTCAGGAGGAAACCGCCAAAGGCCTGCTCGCGCGCATAGACCTGCACGCCGTTGCGCAGCACCGAAACGTTCATCACGTTGGCGCCCGCATCGACCAGGGCAATGATCTTGTCCTCGCCGTGCCCCGGCAGCTGCGCCTGAACCAGTTCGAAGGCGGAGAGCGCCGCGTAGGATTCGACATCCATCACCAACGCCTTGAGTCCGGCGGCTTCGGCCGCGGCCACCCGGTCGGCAACCTTTTCCTTGCGCGACGCGGCGATCAGCACTTCGTCCTCGTCCGCACCGGATGCAGCCGGGCCGATGACCTGGAAATCGAGATTCACTTCGTCGAGGGCAAACGGGATGTACTGATTGGCCTCGGACTCGACCTGGACCTCGAGTTCCTGGTCGCGCAAGCCGGCAGGCAGGATGATCTTCTTGGTGATCACCGCCGAGGCAGGTAGCGCCATCGCGACAAACTTGGTGGTGGTGCCCAGCCGGCGCCAGCTGCGGCGAATCGCCTCCGCCACCGCATCGAAATTGGCGATGTTGCCGTCGGACACGGCCTCGCGGGGCAGGGCCTCGATCGCGTAGCGCTCGACCCGATACCCGCCCCCGGAAACAGCCGACAACTCGACCATCTTGACCGACGACGACGAGATGTCGACGCCAATCAGCGGACGCGCCCTGGGGCTGAGAAAGGATAGGTCGATCACAAAAAAGTCCTGAAAATTCTTTATGTTAGACGCAATTACAACAATCTACATGAAATCCTAACAACAACCATGACAGGTGTAAAGCAAGTCCCTGTTAAACACCGCATCGCCACACGGGCGGCAAACGGGTCGTACTCGTATAATGCGGCACTTCGAACTTGCCTCCTGCTCCTGCCATGCGCTGGGTCCTCTACCCCCTTGCCGTTCTTCTCGGCCTCGTTGCCGTCGGCGTTGCGATCGTCGCCATCGCCGTCGCCTTCGCCTGGCCCACGCTCCCCTCGCTGGAAGCCCTGACCGACTACCACCCGAAGATTCCGCTGCGGGTCTATACCGCCGACGGCGCCCTGATCGGCGAGTACGGCGAGGAGCGCCGCGCCGTCGTGCACATCCAGGACGTGCCCCCGGTACTCAAGCACGCCATCCTCGCCGCCGAGGACGACCGCTTCTACCAGCACTCCGGCGTCGACTTCCTCGGCATCCTGCGCGCCGCCGGCGCCAACCTCGCCACCGGCGGCAAGCGCCAGGGCGCCTCGACGATCACCATGCAGGTGGCGCGCAACTTCTTCCTGACCCGCGAGAAGACGATCTCCCGCAAGCTGTACGAAATCCTCCTGGCCTTCAAAATCGAGCAGAACCTGACCAAGGACCAGATTCTCGAGGTGTATATCAACCAGATCTTCCTTGGCCGGCGCGCCTACGGCTTCGCCGTCGCGTCGCAGACTTACTTCAACAAGCCGCTGCGCGACCTAACCATCGCCGAAGCCGCGATGCTCGCCGGTCTCCCCAAGGCGCCGTCGGCCTACAATCCGATCGTCAATCCCAAGCGCGCCGCGCTGCGCCAGCAATACGTGCTGCGCCGGATGACCGAACTCGGCTTCATCACCCCGGCCGAACAGCAGCAGGCGATCGACACTCCGCTCAAGGTCGCCACCGGCAGCACGAGCAGCAGCACCGCCGATTTCGGCAGCGGCGCCGACTACGTCGCCGAGATGGCGCGCCAGATCGCCTACGAGCAATACCGCGAAGAAGCCTACACCCGCGGCATCAAGGTCATCACCACGATCAACAAGGCCGAACAGGACGCCGCTTACCGCGCCCTGCGCCGCGGCATCATGGATTACGACCGCCGCCACGGCTACCGCGGCGCCGAGAGCTACATCGACCCGGCGCGCACCAACCCCGAACAGACCGAGTCGCTCGACGAACTCCTGGCCGACACGCCCGATTACGACGACATGCTGGCCGCGATCGTCACCAAGGTGGGCGGCGGCGTGGTCACGGTCTACCGCTACGGCGAAACCATCAGGATCAGCGGCGAAGGCGTGCGCTTTGCATCCGCCATGCTCGGCGACAAGGCGCCACCCAACAAGCGTATCCGCCCCGGCGCCGTGATCCGCATCACGCGCGCAGACAACCACTGGGAGATCACCCAGCTACCCGAAGTGGAAGGCGCGCTCGCCGCCGCCGACCCCCGCACAGGCGCCATTCGGGCGCTGGTCGGCGGCTTCGACTTCAATCGCAACAAGTTCAACCACGTCACCCAGGCATGGCGCCAGCCGGGCTCCAGCTTCAAGCCCTTCATCTACTCCGCCGCCTTCGAGAAGGGTTACGGCCCCAACAGCGTGGTGGATGACTCCCCCCTGTCCTTCCCCGCCGGCGAGACCGGCAGCCAGGCCTGGGAACCCAAGAACTACGACGGTCGCTACGACGGCCCGATCTCGCTGCGCACCGCGCTGGCCCGCTCCAAGAACATGGTGTCGATCCGCCTGCTCAAGTCGATCGGCCCGCGCTATGGCCAGGACTACATCACCAAGTTCGGCTTCGACGCCGAACGCCACCCGCCCTATCTCACCATGGCCCTCGGTGCCGGCTCGGTCACCCCCTGGCAGATGCTGCGCGGCTACGCGGTGTTCGCCAACGGCGGCTACCGGATCGAACCGTATCTCGTGAAGGAAATCCGCGACGAGGCCGGCAACGTGCTCGCCCGCGTAGACCCACCGGTGGCCGGAGAAACCGCCGAACGGGCCATCGACGAGCGCAACGCCTACCTGATGGATTCGATCATGAAGGACGTGGTGCGCCGCGGCACCGCCACCAAGGCGCTGGCGCTCAAGCGCGGCGACCTCGCCGGCAAGACCGGCACCACCAACGAGTACGTGGACGCCTGGTTCTGCGGCTACCAACCCACCGTGGTGGCCGTCGCCTGGATCGGTTTCGACCAGCCGAAGAAGCTCGGCAGCGGCGAAACCGGTGGCGCCGCTGCCCTGCCGATGTGGATCAACTACATGCGCAAGGCCCTCGAGGGCGTCCCCGAATCCTACCCGACCGCACCGGCGGGCCTGATCCGCGTCCAACCCGCAGGCAGCCCCACCGAAGAGATGATCTACAAGGAAAATCTCCCGGCCGTGCCGCCCGAAGCGCCGCACGAACCCGCCAGCAACACCCCGGCGGACGAAGCACCGACCCCGGCCGCCGCACCGGCAGCGCCGGCCGCAGCCGCGCCGCCGGCGCCACCGCCCGCCGACTGAAACGCCGCAGCCGGTCAGCCCGCCAGGCTGACCGGCTCGCCCGCCTGCTCGGACATGCAGCGGGACAGCACCGCGTAGAAATCCGCGCCGTCCCGCGTCCCCAGCCAGCGCCCGCCCTCCGGGCGAAAGTGGAACCCACCCGACTTGGCGGCCAGCCAGATCTCCCGCGCCGCCGTGTGGCGATTGACGATGATCTTGCTGCCGTTGTCGAATTCCAGCTCGACGATCCCGCCCGGCTTCAGCTCGTAGTCGAAATCCAGCCCACAGCCGTCCAGCAGTCCTTCGAGACGCGCCAGTTCGGCGTCCGCCAGTGCGTTGAAATCTGCTTCATCCATCGCCTTACCCCTTGATCTGTTAACATTCCCGCTTTTGCGCGGAATCCATGCGAACCATCGCCATTGCAGCCGCAACCTGCGGCGCGATCCTGCTGGCCGGCTGCGGCATCAAGGGGCCGCTGTTCATCCCGCAGCCCCCCAAGCCGGTCACCCGGCCCGCCACCACGCCGACGCCCGCGCAAGCCCCGGCCACCAGCCCGGCACCGGGCGCCGATCATAACAAACCCGCCACCCAGGACTCTCTCCCATGACGACCGCCCTGCCCGTGCCGACGCTTGCCGCCGGCCCCACCGGCCTGACCCTCGAAGGGGTCGCCCTCGCAGACATTGCCGCCCAATTCGGCACCCCCACCTACGTCTATTCCCGCGCCGCGCTGACCCAGGCCTTCGACGCCTACCAGCGCGCCCTCGGTCTGCGCAAGTCGCTGGTGTGCTACTCCGTCAAGGCCAACTCCAGCCTTGGCGTGCTGTCGGTATTCGCCAAGCTGGGCTCCGGCTTCGACGTCGTCTCCGGCGGCGAACTGGCCCGCGTGCTGGCCGCCGGCGGCGATGCTGGCAAGGTGATCTTCTCCGGCGTCGGCAAGACCGCCGCCGAGATGCGCTTCGCCCTGGACGCCGGCATCGGCTGCTTCAACGTGGAATCCGCCGCCGAACTCGACCGCCTCGCCGAGGTGGCCGCCAGCATGGGCAAGCGCGCGCCCATCTCCTTCCGCGTCAATCCGGACGTCAATCCCAACACCCACCCGTACATCTCCACCGGCCTGCGCAGCAACAAGTTCGGCGTGGCCTTCGACGAGGCCCTCGACCTGTACCGCAAGGCCGCCACGCTGCCGAGCATCGAGATCTCCGGCATCGACTGCCACATCGGCTCCCAGCTCCTCGACCCGGCCCCCATGACCGAAGCCGCCGAGAAGATCCTCGGCCTGGTGGACCAGCTCGGCCGCGAAGGCATCAAGCTCGACCACATCGACCTGGGCGGCGGCCTCGGCATCCGCTACCGGGACGAGGAACCGCCCACCCCCAGCACCTACCTCAAGCCGCTGCTGGACTGCTTCGCCGGTCGCGACGAGGCCCTGTGCTTCGAACCCGGCCGCTCCCTGGTGGGCAATGCAGGCCTGCTTCTGACCCGCATCGAATACCTCAAGCCGGGCATCGAGAAGAACTTCGCCATCATCGACGCCGCCATGAACGATCTGGTCCGTCCGGCCCTCTACGACGCCTACCACGAGATCGTCGCCGTCGCACCGCGCGACCTGCCCGCCACCCGCTACGAAGTGGTCGGCCCGATCTGCGAGAGCGGCGATTTCCTCGGCCACGACCGCGACCTCTCGGTCGAGACCGGCGACCTGCTGGCGATCCTCTCGGCCGGCGCCTACGGCATGACGATGAGCTCCAACTACAACACCCGCCCGCGCGCCGCCGAGGTGCTGGTGGATGGCAGCGACGTCCACGTCATCCGCGAGCGCGAGACGCTCGAACACCTCCTGAAGGGCGAACGCCCGCTGCCCTGACCGCCACCCGACGCCGCCCGCCATGCATCCCGCCTCCCGCCTCGCCCTGCTCCTCGCCCTTGGACTCGCCGGCTGCGGCGGGAAGCCCGACGGCGCCGCCACCGGCAAGCCCGCCGGCCCGCCGGCCACGCCGATCACCGTCTTCAAGGCCGCCAGCGTGCCCCTCGACGTGACCGAGGACACCCTCGGCACCCTCGAAGCGCTGATCGACCCGAAGATCGGCGCCGAAGTCGCCGGCCGGGTGGTGTCGGTCAGCGCCCACAGCGGCGATCGGGTGAAGAAGGGCCAGCGCCTCGCCGAGCTCGATCCCACCGACTTCCAGATCCAGGGGCAGACCGACGCCGCCGAGATCAACCGCCTCGAAGCGCTCGTCGCCCAGGCCGAGCGCTTCGCCGAGCGCCAGCAGAACCTCGTCGACAAGGGCTTCATCTCCCGCAACGGCGCCGACGACGCCCTCGCCCAGCGCGACGCGCTGCGCGCCCAGCTCGCCACCGCCCGCGCCCGCAGCCACGCCAGCCGCGCCAACCTGGGCCGCACGCAGGTCGTCGCCCCGGTCGACGGCATCGTCGAGACCCAGATCGTCTCCCCCGGCGACTATGTCAAGGTCGGCGATCCGCTGTTCCGCCTCGTCTCCAACCGCGTGCTGCGCGCCCACCTGCCCTTCCCGGAATCCGCCGCCGCACGCATCCGCCCCGGTCAGCCGGTGCGCCTCGGGCTGCCACACCTGCCGGGCACCGTGATCGAGGGCACCGTCGAGGACGTGAAGCCCACGATCAACGATCTCTCCCGCGCCATCGACGTGCAGGTGCGCCTCGACAACGACGGCAGCCTGCTCTCGGGCGGCACCGTCAACGCCGCCATCGTCACCGGCCGCAAGCCCGCCGCGGTGGTGGTGCCCGAGCAGAGCGTGGTGCTGCGCCCCGCCGGCAAGGTGGTGTACGTGATCGCCGACGGCAAGGCGAAGCAGCGCGTCATCGAAACCGGCGTCAAACGCGACGGCCGCATCGAGATCGTCAAGGGCCTCACCGACGGCGAGACCATCGCCGAGGACGGCGCCGGCTTCCTCACCGACGGCGCTGCGGTCAGCGTCAAGACGCCTGCCTCCGCCAAGCCCGTCGCCCAACCCGCCGCTGCCGCCAAGCCATGACCCTGCCCGAGCTTTCCATCAAGCGCCACGTGCTGGCGTGGATGATGAGCGCCGTGCTGGTGCTCGTCGGCGTCATCGGCTACCAGCGGGTCGGCATGGACCGCTACCCGTACATCGAATTCCCGGTCATCTCGATCACCACCACGCTGAAGGGCGCCAACCCCGACATCGTCGACTCGAGCATCACCAACATCATCGAATCGGCGGTCAACAGCGTGCCGGGCATCGAGCACGTGCAGTCCACCTCGTCGCCGGGCGTATCCACCGTCAACATCACCTTCTCGCTCGAGAAGAAGGTGGACGTGGCCTTCAACGAGGTCCAGTCCAAGGTCAACCAGGTGCTGCGCCGCCTGCCCAAAGATGTGGACCCGCCGGTGGTGGCCAAGGTCGAGACCAACGCCCAGCCGGTGATGTGGCTCGCGCTGCAGGGCGACCGCACGCAGCAGCAGCTCAACCAGTACGCCATCAACACCCTTAAAAAGCGCCTCGAGACCATCGACGGCGTGGGCGAGGTGCGCCTGGGCGGACGGCGCGACCGCACGATCCGCGTGAACCTGCGGCCCGACCGGATGGCCGCCCACAAGATCACCGCCCAGGACATCACCGACGCCTTCGCCAAGGAACACGTGCAGCTCGCCGGCGGCTTCGTGGTCGGCAAGACCACCGAGAGCCTGGTCAAGCTCGACCTGGAATTCCACCAGGTCGAGGAACTGCGCGACCTCGTCCTCACCAGCCGAGAAAAGGCCCCGGTGCGTCTGGGCGACGTGGCCGACATCGAGGACGGACTCACCGACAACCGCCAGCTAGCCCGCTTCAACGGCAAGACCACGGTGGGCCTCGGCATGGTCAAGATCGCCAACGCCAACACCGTGGCGATCACCGAGCGCATCCAGGAACGCCTCGACAAGGATCTGCGCCCGATGCTGCCGCCGGGCATGACGCTCTCCGTCGTCTCCAACGACGCGGTGTTCATCCTCGAGATCGTCGATTCGCTGAAAGAACACCTGATCGAGGGCACCCTGCTGGCCGCGCTGGTGGTGTGGGTCTTCCTGCGCTCGGTGCGCTCCACGCTGATCATCTCGCTGGCGATTCCGGTGTCGCTGATGGGCGCCATCGCGGTGATCTACTTCGCCGGCTTCACCCTCAACTCGCTCACCATGCTGGCCCTGCTGCTGCTCATCGGGGTGGTGGTGGACGATGCGATCGTGGTGCTCGAGAACATCTTCCGTCACCGGGAAGCGCTCGATCCCGACCCCGTCTCGGCGGCGGTCAATGGCAGCAACGAAGTGGTCTTCGCGGTGATGGCGGCGACCCTGTCGCTGGTGTGCATCTTCGCGCCGGTGGCCTTCATCTCGGGGATCATCGGGCAGTTCTTCCGCAGCTTTGCGCTGGTGGTCACCTTCGGCGTGCTGGTGTCGCTGTTCGTCTCGCTCACCCTCACGCCGATGCTGTGCTCGCGCTACCTCAAGGTCGAGAAGCAGCACGGCCCTGTGTATCGCTTCTTCGATCGGGTCTTCGAGCGAATGGATGCGCTCTACGTGCGCCTGCTCGACGGCGCCCTGACCCATCGCCTGTGGGTGCTGTTGGCCACGGTGCTGGTGGTCGGATCAAGTGCCTTCTTCTTTGGCGCGGTGGGCAAGGCCTTCGCGCCGGACCAGGACGAAGGACGCTTCCTGGTCTCGCTGCGCACCCCGCTCGGATCGAGCATCGACTACACCGACGCCAAGCTGAAGGAGGTGGAAGTCATCCTCAACCGCCATCCGGAGATCCGCACCGAGTTCTCGCTGATCGGGCTCGGCGCGGCCGGGCAGGTCAATCAGGGCACGGTGGTGGTGCGCATGGCGCCGCGCGAGGAGCGCAGCGTCAAGCAGCAGGACGTGATCCCGCAGCTGCGCCAGGAGTTCGCCCAGGTGGCCGGCGCGCGGGTGTTCGCCGCGCCCTACCCGATGGTTCAGGGCCAACGCGGCGAGCCGCTGCAGTTCGTGCTCACCGGCGACAACCTCGACGAACTGGGCCGCCACGCCCAGGCCCTGCAGAAGAAGCTCACCAGCGTTCCCGGCATCGGGCGCATGGACACCGATCTGCAACTCGATCTGCCCCAGCTCATCTTCGCCCCCGACCGCCTGCGCATCGCCGACGCCGGTCTCACCACCCAGGACGTGGCCCAGGCCATCAACATGCTCACCGGCGGCGTGGACATCGCCAAGTACAACGACGAGCCCGGCGACGGCCAGCGCTACGACATCCGCGTGAAGGCCGTCGAGGGCAGCTTCACCCAGCCGGCCGACCTGTCGAAGATCTTCCTGCGCAACAAGGCCGGCGAGATGGTGCGCCTCGACAGCGTGGCGAGCTTCCGCGAAGCCCTCGGCCCCGCCATCGTCGGGCGCTTCGACCTGCAATACGCCGCCACCTTCTTCGCCTCGCCGACGATCCCGCTGGCCGAGGCCGTCGAACGGGTCAAGGCCACCGCCGCCGAACTGCTGCCCACCGGCTACCAGGTCAAGATGATCGGCCAGGCCGAGGAGTTCGGCAAAACCCAGAAGTACATGAGCTTCACCTTCCTGCTGGCGATGACGCTGCTCTACATGGTGCTGGCGAGCCAGTTCAACAGCTTCCTGCAGCCGGCCATCGTCATGCTGGCCCAACCGCTGGCCATCGTCGGCGGCGTGGCGGCCCTGTGGCTCACCGGCCAGACCCTCAACATCTACTCGATGATCGGTCTGGTGCTGCTGATCGGCCTGGTCGCCAAGAACTCGATCCTGCTCGTCGACCTCACCAACCAACGGCGCGCCGATGGCCTGCGGGTGGACGCTGCGCTGCGCGACGCCTGCCCGATCCGGATGCGCCCGGTACTGATGACCTCGCTCACCGTGATCCTCGCCCTCGCCCCCGCCGCGGCCGGCTTCGGCGCCGGCAACGAGACCAACCAGCCGCTGGCCATCGCGGTGATCGGCGGCATGATCAGCTCGACCCTGCTGACCCTGGTGGTGGTGCCGGCGGTGTATTCGCTGATCGAAGGCTGGCGCGAGCGCCGCCGCGTGGCCCCGTAGGGGCGGATCGAACGCGCCCGCGATGCGGGAGCCCCGCGCCGGACGGCACGGGCAGGAAAGCGGGAAGCGGTCAGCCCAGCGGCGTGACGGCCCCACGAGCCGCCGGCGTATCGAGCCAACGCTGCAGGATGCGGTAGGTATCCAGATCGAAGCGGCGCGCCGGCATCGCCTCGCGCAACGCAGCCAGCTCGGTCTCGTCGCAGACACTGCCGAGCAGGCACCAGCGGTCCACCACATGCACCGCGCTGCGGCCGGTATCGGCGTGATGTTCGCGGATCGCCACCGGACCGGACCACGGCCAGCGGCGCAGGCGCAGGCTCTCGAGCACCTTGAGCAGGCGCTCGTCGTGCGCCTGGGGGGACTCTTTGCCGCAGCAGATGCCGGCGCAGCGCTTCATCTGGTGCGCCATGCAGGCACCGTCGCCCCACGGCTCGGTGCCGATGCGACGCGGGCACAGCTTGTAGAGCGTGGCCAGCTCGCGCAATGCGTTGTCGGCTTCCTTCTTGTTGCGAAAGGCGCCGTACACCGCCCCCCAATCGGCCGGATCGGCCCCGTTGAGGGGTTCGCGGACCAGCACCGGACCGCGCTTGCGGGCCGGATCGAAGCGCAGCCCGAACACGGCGTCGGTCTCCCGCAGCTGGCGGTTCTCGGTGGGCTTGCGCTCCTTGACGAGGCGCGCCTCGAGCAGCAACGCCCCCAGCTCGCCGGCGGTGGGCAGCCATTCGACGCGGCGCACCTGCTGGGCGAGCTTGGCTTCCTTGCTGCTGCGGTGGTCGGCCGAGAAATGGCTCATCACCCGCGAGCGCAGACTGACGCTCTTGCCGATGTAGATCGGCAGCTCATTCTCGCCGAAGAAGAGGTACACGCCCGGGCACTCCGGCAGGCCTTCGAGCACGCCCTCGGGCAGGCCGACCGGCCGGCTCGGGGCCTTCATCGCCTTGGCCACCGCCATGCCGAGGATCTCGGGCGGAAATTCGTCGGCGACGATGCCGGCAAACTGCAGCAACGCCTCGGTGTCGCCCATCGCCCGGTGGCGCGCCGAGCAGGTGAGGCCGTGGCGGGCGATCAGCGCGTCGAGGCCGTGACGGTGGTGCTGCGGGTACAGCGCCCGCGACAGCTTGACGGTGCACAGCACCGGCGCGTCGAACCCCTCGCCGATGCGCGAGAACTCGTTCTTGATGAAGCCGTAGTCGAAGCGCGCGTTGTGGGCGACGAAAACGCAATCGGCGAGCAGGGCCCGCACGCCGTCGGCCAGCTCGGCGAAGGCCGGCGCGCCGGCCACCATCGCGTCGGTGATGCCGGTGAAGCTCTGGATCGTCGGCGGGATCGGCATGCCGGGGTTGACCAGGCTCGACCAGCGTTCGACGAGCCGCCCGTCCTCGACCCGCAGGATGGCGATTTCGGTGACCCGGTCTACGACCGGATTGGCGCCGGTGGTTTCGACGTCGATGAAGGCGAGTTTGGGCGCGAACACGGTGGGCGTGGAGCAGGAAGGATCGAACCCGTCGGCCGGCGTGAAACCGGCCCGTCCGGGGCGGCGGACCGTCGCGGGCCCGCCGCTGGCGGCCACCGGGACGGCACGCCGGGGCGAGCGGGACTCAGCCTTCGGTGGAGTAGGGATACGGCTTCTGGGCGACGCGGCCGACTGCGTACTGGCGATTGGTTTCTTCGTCCTGGGGACGGTCCCACCACAGGGCGCGGCCCTTCTTCTGCTCTTCGACCTGCTCCGGATGCTTGGCCATCCATTCGCGCATGAACTTGGTGTGCTCGGATTCGTACATTGCCATTGGTGATCTCCCTTTCAATCGGCGTGGATTCTAGCAGCGCAGGCACCCGGTCGCGGGGCCGGCGTCATTTCTGGTCGCCCCGCAGGCGAGTGATGCGCACCACCTCGGGGATGTTGCGGATACCCCGGATGACATTCGCGAGGTGCAGGCGGTGGGTGACCTGGACGGTGATGTAGAGCGTGGAATAGGCGCCCTGCTCGCCGTCGGTGGATACGTTCTGGATGTTGCAGTCCTGCTCGGCGATGGCGTTGGCGATCTTGGCGAGCACCCCGCGCACGTTCTGGGTGAGGAACTTGAGGGTGACGTCGAACAGGCGGTCGGTGGAGGGTTCCCACTCCACGTCGATCCAGCGATCGCGCTCGCTGCGCAGCTTGCGGGCCTGGGGGCAGTCGTGGAGGTGCACTTCGAGGCCCTGGCCCTTGCGGATGATGCCGACGATCGGGTCGCCCGGGATCGGCCGGCAACAGCGGGCGAGTTGCACCGCGACGCCTTCGGTGCCGCGGATCAGGATCGCCCCGGCGGGCTTGGGTTTGACCACGTCGGCGCGGCCGGATTCGACGTCCTGGATTTCGGCCAGACGCCGCGCGACGATGGCCGGCAGGCGTCGGCCGAGCCCGATGTCGGTCATCAGCTCGCGCCGGTTGGCGAGCGTGAATTCGCGCAGGAAACGGTCCCAGGCGAAGGTGCTGACCTGGCCCAGGGTGAGCCCGTGGGGCCGCAACGCCTGGTTGAGCAGGCGCTCACCGAGGGTCGACGCTTCTTCCTGCTGGGCGTTCTTGAGGAAATGGCGGATCTGCGCGCGGGCCTTGCCGGTGCGCACGTAGCCCAGCCAGGCCGGATTGGGGCTGGCGTGGGCGGCGGTAATGATCTCGATCTGATCGCCGTTGTGGAGCTCGGTGCGCAGCGGCATCAGCTCACCGTTGATGCGTCCGGCGACGCAGCGGTTGCCCACGTCGGTGTGCACCGCGTAGGCGAAGTCGACCACCGTGGCACCCCGCGGCAGCGCGAAAATCTTGCCCTTGGGCGTGAAGGCGTACACCTCGCCGGGAAAGAGATCGACCTTGACGTGCTCGAGGAATTCGCTGGAATCACCCGACGTGGATTGCAGTTCGAGCAGCGACTGCAGCCAGCTGTGCGTCTTGTGCTGCAGCTCGGTGAGGGTCTTCTCGTCTTCCTTGTAGAGCCAGTGGGAGGCCACGCCGCTCTCGGCCACGTGGTTCATCTCCGGCGTGCGGATCTGCACCTCGACCGGCGTGCCGAAGGGGCCGATCAGCGTGGTGTGGAGCGACTGGTAGCCGTTGGCCTTGGGGATCGCGATGTAATCCTTGAACTTGCCGGGCACCGGCTTGTAGAGGCCGTGCAGGGCGCCCAGGGCGCGGTAGCAGGTCTGCACGTCGGGGACGATGACGCGAAACCCGTAAATGTCGAGCACTTGCGAGAAGCTGAGGCGCTTCTCGCTCATCTTGCGGTAGATGCTGTACAGGTGCTTCTCGCGGCCACGCACTTCGGCCTCGATGTTCCACTGGGGCAGGCGCTCCTCGATGGCGGCGAGGATCTTGCCAACCACCTCTCGGCGGTTGCCCCGCGCGGCGAGGATGGCCTTCGAGAGCACCCGGAAGCGCATCGGGTGGCGGTGCTTGAAGGCGAGCTCCTGGAGCTCGCGGTAGATGCTGTTGAGACCCAGCCGGTTGGCGATGGGGGCGTGGATTTCCTGGGTTTCGCGGGCGATGCGGCGGCGCTTGTCGGGCCGCATGTGGTCGAGGGTCCGCATGTTGTGCAGACGGTCGGCCAGCTTGATGAGGATCACCCGCAGATCGCTGGCCATCGCCAGCAGCATCTTGCGGAAATTTTCGGCCTGGGCTTCTTCGTGAGACTGGAACTCGATCTTGTCGAGCTTGGAGACGCCATCGACGAGTTCGGCCGTGGTGCGTCCGAAGCGCTCGGCGATCTCGGCCTTGGTGATGTGGGTGTCCTCCATCACGTCGTGGAGGAGCGCGGCACACAGGGCCTGCGAATCCAGATGCCAGCCGGCGAGGATCTCGGCGACGGCGACGGGATGGGAGATGTAGGGTTCGCCGCTCTGGCGCCGCTGGCCCTGATGGGCGTCGGCGGAGAAGTGATATGCGGCTTCGATGCGGCCGACGTCCTCGGCGCGCAGGTAGGTGGCGACGAGCGCCCTCAGGCGACCGAAATCGAGGGGGAGGACGCTCGACGCGGGGGGCTGGGAAACGCCGCTACCATTGACGGGAACTGGGGCGGCGGATTCCATGACATCGCTCTCGGCGCGGGACGGGCGCTCAGGCCTGGCCGCGGTTGAGGACTTCGGTGCCCACCTTGCCGGCGGCAATCTCGCGCAGGGCGATCACCGTGGGCTTGTCCTTGTCGTGGCGGTCCAGATCAACCTGCGGGGTGGCACCGGCCGTCAGCTGACGGGCACGATAGGTGGCCGCCAGGGTCAGCTGGAAGCGGTTGGGGATTCTCTTCAGACAGTCGTCAACGGTTACACGGGCCATATTTGCCTCAATCCTGTTCCAGGTAATGGAAAAACTCCGGCTTGCGCGCCTCCTGGTTGGCGTAGCGCAGCCGCGATGCTCTCACCACCGCCACGAGATCTTCGACGGCGATGGGCAAGTCTTCGTTGATTATAACGTAGTCGAACTCGGCCACATGGCGCATCTCGCCACGCGCAGCCAGCACCCGTCGGGCGATCACGTCTTCCGAATCGGTGCCTCGGCCACGCAGGCGACGCTCCAGCTCCTCGACCGACGGCGGCAGGATGAACACGCCGACCGCCTTCGGAAACACCTTGCGCACCTGCTGGGCGCCCTGCCAGTCGATCTCGAGGAGGATGTCCTTGCCCTCGCGGATCTGCGCCTCGAGCCAGGCCTTCGAGGTGCCGTAATAATTGCTGTGGACCTCGGCCCACTCGAGGAATTCACCCTTGTCGCGCAGCGCACGGAAGGTCGGCACATCGACGAAATGGTAATGCTGGCCGTGGGCCTCGCCGGCGCGCGGGGCGCGAGTGGTGTATGAGACGGACAGCTTGACCAGCGGGTCGCGCGCCAGCAGGCCGCTGACCAGGGTGGTCTTGCCGGCGCCGGAGGGCGCGGTGACGATGAACAGGGTGCCGGGCATGGGCGATCCTTACTCGATGTTCTGGACCTGCTCGCGCATCTGCTCGATGGCCAGCTTGAGTTCGACGGCGATGGCGGTCATGTCGGCGGCCATCGCTTTGGAGCCGAGAGTGTTGGCCTCGCGGTTGAGTTCCTGCATCAGGAAATCCAGCCGCTTGCCGGCGGCGCCGCCGGCCTTGAGGATGCGCTCGACCTCGTCGAGGTGGGTCGACAGCCGCGACAGTTCCTCGGCCACATCGACGCGCTGGGCAAACAAGCCCACCTCGGTGCGGATCCGATCCTCGTCGAGCGTGGCGGCCGCATCGCGCAGACGGGTGGCGAGCTTTTCCTGGTATTCGGCGACCAGCCCGGGCACCCGCGGCGCGACCTTGGCGACGAGGTCACGCATGTGGGCGATGCGTCCGCGGATCATTTCGGCGAGTTTCTCGCCTTCGCGGCGGCGGGTGGCGACGAGCTCGTCGAGGGCTGCCGCGATCAGCGGCGCGATCTCCGGCTGCAGCGCCTCGAACGTGACACCGTCATCGGCCAGAATGCCGGGCCAGCGCAGGATTTCGGCCACCGAGAACGGCGCGGCCTGCGGCATGGCGCCCAGCACGGCGGCCTGGGCCGTTTTGAGCTGCCCCAACAGCATGTCGTTGATCGCCAGATCGCGAGGTGCGCTATCCTTCGCCTGCAGGTTGAAACGGCACTCGACCTTGCCGCGCCGCAGCCTGGCGGTGATCGCCTCGCGCAGCAGCGGTTCGGCCTGGCGCAAATCGTCGTTGATGCGGAAGGCGAGGTCGAGGTAGCGGGAATTGACGCTCCGCAGTTCGAGGTGCAAGGCCACGCGGCCCAGGTCCCGAACCTGGACGGCAAAGCCGGTCATGCTGTGAATCATCCTGTTTTTCCCGAGATAGCGCGGCAATCGAAGCTAAACTAGCGGCCCGACTGCCACCAAAAGACGAAGTGTAGCGCCCCGCCCGATGGCCACTCAACAGAACTGCGCCCTCCCGTCAGGTTTCCTCCTCGACCATTACCGGGTCGAGCGGCAACTGTCGCTGGGCGGCTTTTCGATCGTCTACCTGGCCTACGACCAGGACGGCACGCCCGTCGCCATCAAGGAATACCTGCCGAACTCCCTCGCCCTGCGCGCGGAGGGCGAAGTGACGCCCCATGTCACCGAGGCCCACCAGGGCGCCTTCCGCTACGGCATGAAGTGTTTCTTCGAGGAAGGCCGGGCGCTCGCCAAGCTGGTGCACCCCAACGTGGTGCGCGTGCTCAACTTCTTTCGCGCCAACGGCACCGTTTACATGGTGATGCAGTTCGAGCGCGGTCGCACCCTGCACGATTACGTCCAGAAGAACAAGGGCAACGTCCGCGAACGTTTCATCCGCGGGGTGTTCACGCGCATGCTCAACGGCCTGCGCGAAGTCCACGCCCACAAGCTGCTGCACCTGGACATCAAGCCGTCAAACATCTACCTGCGCAGCGACGGCACGCCGGTACTGCTCGACTTCGGTGCAGCCCGACAGACGCTGATGTCCGACACCCCGATCCTCAAGCCGATGTACACGCCCGGCTTCGCCTCGCCAGAGCAGTTTGCCAGCCGCGAAGCCCTCGGCCCGTGGAGCGACATCTACAGCGTCGGCGCCAGCATGTACGCCTGCCTGGCCGGCACCTCGCCCCAGCGCTCCGACGAGCGCATCAAGCACGACACCGTCGTCCCCGCCGCCAAGGCCTGGGCCGGCCAGTATTCACCGCATTTCCTTGCCACCATCGACTGGTGTCTGCAACTCGACCCGCTTAAACGGCCCCAGAGCTGCTTCGCCCTGCAAAAAGTCCTCGCCCAGCGCCATCGCGAGGCTCCGCCGCAGCAGAAGACCTGGCTCGAAGGGCTCGGCTCCCGACTAAAAACAATGATAGGCCGTTCATGAGATTCACCATTTTCCAGGAAAGCCGGGTTGGCAAACGACGCACCAACCAGGACCGGGTCGCCTACTCCTACACCCGCGACGCCTTGCTGATGGTGCTGGCCGACGGCATGGGCGGCCACCTTTACGGCGAAGTGGCCGCACAGATCTCGGTGCAGTTCATCGCCCAGTCCTTCCAGCAGGAGGCACGCCCGAAGGTCACCGACCCGGTGCTGTTCCTGTCGCGCGTGCTCAGCAACGCCCACCACGCGATCCTCGACTACGCCTTCGACAAGCACCTGGCCGACGTGCCGCGCACCACCATCGTCGCGTGCCTCATCCAGGAAGGCGTCGCCCACTGGGCCCACGCCGGCGATTCGCGCCTTTACATGATCCGCAAGGGCCGCCTGGCCGCCCAGACCCGCGACCACTCCCGCGTCCAGCTGATGCTCGATCAAGGCCTGCTCGATGCCGAAGCCGCCGCGGTGCACCCGGGCCGCAACCGCATCTTCAGCTGCCTGGGCGGCAACCATCCGCCGCAGATCGAGTTCTCCCGCGGCGTCTCGCTCGCCAACGGCGACGTCATCGCGATCTGTTCCGACGGCGTCTGGGGCCCCCTCGACCCGGACACCCTGGTCGGCACCCTGGCCGACGGCCGGGTCATGGAAAGCGTCCCCAAGCTCATGAACGAAGCCGAGCTCCTCGGCGGCCCCCAGTGCGACAACATGACCCTGATCGCCATGACCTGGCATGACGATCACCAGGAAGACATCCCCGACACCGTCTCCACCCGCACCATGCCCGCCGACGCCTACACCACCCAGATGGAAGGCTTCGGCCGCGGCAAGCGCGACCAGGAAGACCTCAGCGAAGACGAAATCGAACGCGCCATCCGCGAAATCAACGCAGCCATCCACAAATTCAAATGACCCAGCCCAACACCGCCTTCGCCCGCCCCAGCGGCCGCACGCCCGCCCAGCTTCGCCCGGTCCGCATCACTCGCGGCTTCACCCGCCACGCCGAGGGTTCGGTGCTCATCGAATTCGGCGACACCCGGGTGCTGTGCACCGCCAGCGTCGAGGAATCGGTGCCGCCCTTCCTGCGCGGCAAGGGCCAGGGTTGGTTGACCGCCGAGTACGGCATGCTGCCCCGCTCCACCCACACCCGCAGCGCGCGCGAAGCCGCCAAGGGCAAACAGAGCGGCCGCACCCAGGAAATCCAGCGTCTGATCGGCCGCAGCCTGCGCGCGGTGGTCGACATGACCGCCCTGGGCGAACGCCAGATCACCATCGACTGCGACGTGCTGCAGGCTGACGGCGGCACCCGCACCGCGTCGATCACCGGCGCCTGCATCGCCGTGCGCGAAGCCCTCGACGGCCTCGTCAAGGCCGGCAAGCTGCCCGCCAACCCGATGCGCGATTTCGTCGCGGCCATTTCGGTGGGCATTTACAAGGGCGTGCCGGTGCTCGATCTGGACTACCCCGAAGATTCCGACTGCGAAACCGACATGAACGTGGTGATGACCGGCAGCGGCGGCTTCGTCGAAGTCCAGGGCACCGCCGAGGGCACGCCCTTCTCCCGCGCCGAACTCGACGCCCTGCTGGAACTTGCCGGCGACGGCATAGCCCAACTGGTCATCGAACAGAAAAAGGCCCTCGGCATCGCCTGAGCGCCGGGAAGGAAGCCCGCCATGAAACAACTCGTCCTCGCCAGCGGCAACGCCGGCAAGCTGAAGGAGCTTTCCGCGCTGCTCGCACCCCTGGGCATCGAGGTGCTGCCGCAATCGGCGTTCAACGTCAGCGAAGCCGAGGAGCCGCATCCCAGCTTCATCGAGAACGCCATCGCCAAGGCCCGTCACGCCTCCCGCGCCACCGGCCTGCCGGCCCTGGCGGATGATTCGGGGTTGTGCGTGGACGCCCTCGGCGGCGCGCCCGGCGTGATCTCCGCGCGCTTCGCCGGCGAGCCCAAGTCCGACCAGCGCAACAATGCTCTGCTCCTGGAGCGCCTCGCAGGCCAGGCCGACCGCCGCGCCCGCTTCTACTGCGCGCTGGCCCTCGTCCGTCACGCCGACGATCCGCAGCCGCTCATCACCACTGGAGAATGGCACGGCGTGATCCTCGACGCTCCGCGCGGCCAGGCCGGCTTCGGTTACGACCCACTGTTCCTGGTGCCCGATCTCGAGCAGACCGCCGCCGAGATCCCGGCCGAACTCAAGAACGTCCTGTCCCACCGCGGCTCGGCCTTCCGCCAGCTGCTCGACAAGCTCCGCGCCGAAGCCGACTGACGCCCCGCATGTCCGAACCTCGCGTCATCCCGATCGCCGCCGCTCCCGCGCGGGCGGCGCAGTCTGCCGTCGGCGGCTGGGAATCCCGCCTCACCGCATCGCCGCCGCTGTCGCTGTACGTCCACTTTCCGTGGTGCGTGCGCAAGTGCCCTTACTGCGACTTCAACTCCCATGCGGTAAAAGATGAAGGCATCCCGGAGGCCGCCTATCTCGACGCCCTCGTCGCCGACCTGGAAGGCGCACTGCCGCAGATCTGGGGCCGGCGCGTGCACAGCATCTTCATCGGCGGCGGCACGCCAAGCCTGATGAGCCCCGAAGGGCTCGATCAGTTGATCACCGCGATCCGTATGCGCGTGCAGCTCGATCCGCTCGCCGAGATCACCCTCGAAGCCAATCCCGGCACCGTGGACGCGGGCCGCTTCAAGGCGTTTCGACAGGCCGGCGTCAATCGCCTGTCGGTAGGCATCCAGAGCTTCGACGAGCGCCATCTGAAAGCCCTCGGGCGCATCCACGGCCGCGCCGACGCCCTCGCTGCCGCCGAAGCCGCGCTCACCCACTTCGACGCCGTCAATCTCGATCTGATGTACGCCCTGCCCGGCCAGACCCTCACCGAGGCCGAGGCCGACCTCGCCATCGCTCTCGCCCTGGGGCCGACGCACCTGTCGTGCTACCACCTGACGCTGGAGCCCAACACCGCCTTCGCCGCCAATCCGCCGGAGGTGCCGGACCCGGACGCCTCGGCCGACATGCAGGATCTCGTCGAAGACCGCCTGGGCGAGGCGGGTTACGGCCATTACGAAACCTCGGCCTTCGCCAGGCCCAACCGCGAATGCCGCCACAACCTCAATTACTGGACGTTCGGCGATTACCTGGGCATCGGAGCGGGCGCCCACGGCAAGCTGTCGTCCCATGAAGGCATCGTCCGCGAAACCCGCCCGAAGCACCCGGTCGCCTACCTCGCCGCGTGCGACGACGGCAGCTTCGTGCAAGAGCGGCGCCAGATCACGGCCGCCGAGCTGCCCTTCGAGTTCATGATGAACGCCCTGCGACTCAACCGCGGCTTTCCACGACGGCTCTTCGCCGAGCGCACCGGGCTGCCTTTCGAGGCCGCCGAGGCAGGTCTGCTGAAAGCCCGCCAGCAAGGGCTCGTCGAGGTGGACGGCGAGACGATCCGACCCACCACGCGCGGGCGCCACTTCCTCAACGAACTGCTGATGCTGTTCCTCGCCGCCTGAACGGCCCGCCGCTCAGGCGCGGCTGGCCAGCAGGGTGCGCACTTCGTCCGAGACTTCCGCGGCGCAGCGTTCGTTGCCGGACGCCCGCTGGAGCATCGCGTGCAGACCCAGCAGCACGCGGTTACGCAACGTGCGCGGCACCTGCAACACCACGGCGCTACGCAGCGATCCGTTGGCGAACTGGCGCTTCACCTCGTTGTCCCCTGGCCTGAAATCCACGAAGCGGTAGCGCACATCGGCAAACAGGCGCTGGAAGGCCTGCAGGTGCACGATGCTGCCCGCCGACCACTGACGATAATCCGGTCGTTCGCCCGCGCACGCGTACTGCAGCGCCTCGCCATTCGCCTCGAGGCACAGGTAGGCCGCCGGCACCCCCTTGGCGAACAGCACGAAGCCATGCGCCGTGCCCTGCGCGGCCGCGCGCGCCAGGGAAGCGCCATCCGCGCTACCCCCGACCAGCGCCGCGTGACGCAGGAATTCGGCCATCTCGGCCGGGCTGCGGTAAATGCGCAGATCGAGCCCGCGCCCTTCGGCGACACCAAAGGTTTCGATGAAACGCGCCTCGTCCCGAGCAAACGACTCGCGGCTCTTGGCGGTAAAGCGCCCCTCGAGAAAACGGTCGTAGCAGCCCGTCCAGGCCAGGTAGTGCCAGACGTCGCGACTCAGGACGTAGGCAATGCGGTCATCGAGCACGGTGCAGGTGCGCCAGCCCTGATCGACCACGCCGCTGAGCAACTGACCATCGAGGCCGACGGGCAACGCCTGGGTCGTGAGTTCGCGCGCCTGGCCACCCAGGACGTCGGCAAGCGCCGCCTCATGTACGGCCAGCCGTAGCGAGGCGGAAAAAAGTCGCTTTCCACGGAAAATGAAGGGCAGCTGAAACCTTCTGCCTGTAGGGGGGGTCATGTAATTCTTTCGTAATAGCCGGAAAAGCCAAGAATAAGCACCTGCCAGCGTATGCGCCGGTCCGCATCTTTATTTCACACTTCCGGGATAGTACATACGCATCCGCGCGGAGACTACTTCAAAAAGGATTTCCGTGGCAATCCGTTAAATCCATCACGACGGCAAAAATCCGTTTGTGCTCACGTTGGGCAGCACTGGCCCGTCCAGCCCGCTTCCTGCACAATGCGGCAGCCCTCGACCCGCGCGCCGCGTACCCATGCAAGCCTCTTCCGCCACGGCCTCCCCGCTCATTCCCCACCCCGACGTCGCGGCGCTCGGACAGGTCTTCACACCCGAGCCGGTCGTGCGGGCGATGTTGCGTTTGCGCCACAACATCGGGCGGGTACTCGAACCGTCCTGCGGCGACGGCGCCTTCCTGCGCGAACTCCACCACGCGGTCGGCATCGAGCTGGATGCCCGCCACAGCCCGCCGGGCGCCCTCAACATCGACTTCTTCGCCTACCCCGAGAGCGAACAGTTCGACACCGTGATCGGCAACCCGCCCTACGTGCGCTATCAGGACATCGCCCCCGGCACCCGCGCCCTGCTGCGGCGCGACGGCTTCGACCGGCGCAGCAACCTGTACCTGTTCTTCATCGAGAAGTGCGTGCGTCACCTGCGCCCGGGCGGCGAGCTGATCTTCATCACCCCGCGGGATTTCCTCAAATCCACCAGCGCGCGCGCCCTCAACCGGTGGCTGCACGAACGTGGCACCATCACCCACGCCATCGAACTGGGCGACGCCCGGGTGTTCGCCGACGCCCTGCCCAATTGCCTGATCTGGCGCTACGAGCTCGGCGAGCTCGGCCACCGCACCGCCTGGGCGCACATCGGCCAGGGCGACGATCTCGCCCACGCCCTCGAACACCCCCACTGGCAGCGCCGCCACTTTCTCGAAAGCGCCGGACACCTGCTGTTCTCCCACGGCGAATACGGCCTCAGCCTGTCGGACGTGGCGAGCGTCAAGGTGGGCGCGGTGTCGGGCCTCGACGCGATCTACGCCAGCGACAGCGCCGGCAACCGGGATTTCGTCACCTCCGCCACCGCCCGCACCGGTCAGACCCGCCGGATGATCTGGTGTGCCCCCGGCGAGCCGGCCCCCGCCGCGCTGCTCGCCCACCGCGACGCGCTGATCGCCCGGCGCATCCGGCGCTTCGACGACAGCAACTGGTGGCAGTGGGGCCGCGGCTATCCGCAGACCGACGCCCCACGGGTCTACGTGAACACCAAGACGCGCCGCGCCCAGCCGTTCTTCGTGCATCCGTGCCCCAACTTCGACGGCGCGGTGATGGGTGTCTTCCCCCATCGCCAGGACGTGGACCTGGACGCCTTCCGCGACGCCCTCAACGCCGTCGACTGGGCCGACCTGGGCTTCGTCTGCGACGGGCGCTACCTGTTCGCCCAGCGCAGCCTCGAAAACGCCCCGCTACCCGACAGCTTCCGACGCTTCCTGCCGCCCGCCGACTGACGCGCACCGCCGCGGGGCGCGCCGGACGGATGGTGTAACATCCGACCAGAACAATCACGGGCCGCGCGGGTCCACGGTGCGTCCCGCGCCGTCGCCAGTCCGACGCAGCGCCTTCCGAGAACAGTCCGCGAGGTTTCCATGGTCCCCCATCTCACCACCGCGCTCACCGGCCCCCTGCTGGAGCTGGAGAAGCACTTCCTCGACAACGCCTGTGCCATCGAGCGCTGGATGCGCACCCAATGGCAGGAGCACCTGCCGCCGTTCTACGGCTCCACCGACCTACGCAATTCGGGCTTCAAGCTCGCCCCGGTGGATCTCAACCTCTTCCCCGGCGGCTTCAACAACCTCAACGACGCCTTCCTGCCCCTGTGCGTGCAGGCCGCCCAGGCCGCCATCGAGCGGATCTGCGTCGGCGCCCGCTCGATCCTGCTGGTGCCCGAGAACCACACCCGCAACCAGTTCTACCTGCAGAACGTGGCCAAGCTGGTGTCGATCCTGCGCCTCACCGGCCTCGAGGTGCGTCTCGGCAGCCTGCTGCCCGAGATCACCGAACCCACCGTCGTCGAGCTCGCCAACGGCGCAACCCTCACGCTGGAGCCCCTGCTGCGCAACGGCCGCCGCCTCGGCCTGAAAGATTTCGACCCCTGCGCGGTGCTCCTCAACAACGACCTCTCCGCCGGGGTACCTGCGCTGATGCAGGATCTGCACGACCAGTGGGTGATTCCGCCCGTGCACGCCGGCTGGCACACCCGCCGCAAGTCCAACCACGCCGCCGCCTACGACCGCGTGACGCGCGATTTCTGCGCCGAGATCGGCATCGACCCGTGGCGCATCAACCCCGCCTTCGACACCTGCTCGGGCCTCGATTTCCATGCCCGCACCGGCGAACAGGAGCTGGCCGACAAGGTTTCGAAGATGCTCGCCGACATCCGCGCCAAGTACCAGGAATACGGCGTCGAGGACGAGCCCTTCGTGGTCGTCAAGGCCGACGCCGGCACCTATGGCATGGGCGTCATGACGGTCAAGGACGCCGCCGAACTGATCGGCCTGAACCGCAAGCAGCGCAACAAGATGAGCGTGGTGAAGGAAGGCCTCGAGGTCCACGACGTCATCATCCAGGAAGGCGTGCACACCTTCGAGACCCTCAACGGCGCCGTCGCCGAGCCGGTCGTCTACATGATGGACCACTACGTGGTGGGCGGCTTCTACCGCGTCCACACCCAGCGCGGCCGCGACGAGAACCTCAACGCCCCCGGCATGCACTTCGAACCCCTGGCCTTCGAGGCGCCGTGCAGCCTGCCCGACTGCAACCAGGAGCCCGATGCCGCGCCCAACCGCTTCTACGCCTATGGCGTCGTCGCCCGCCTGGCCCTGCTCGCCGCCTCGGTCGAGATCGAGGAGACCGAACCGCAGCTCCTCGAAGAAGCCACCGCCTGACGGAAGCACCCGATGAAATTCGCCTTCATCCTCGACCCCCTCGACAATCTCAAGGCCTACAAGGATTCCAGCATCGCCATGATGCGGGCCGCCGCCCGCCGCGGCCACGAGATCTTCGCCATCCAGCGCGAGGCGCTGATGTGGGAAGGTGGCGTGGTCTCGGCCCGCAGCCTGCCCATCGGCGTGTCGGATTTCGACCACGCCTGGTACGCGCCCAGCGGCGCCGAGGCGGTGATGCCCCTCACCGACTTCGACGCGGTGCTGATGCGCCAGGATCCGCCCTTCGACTTCGAATACGTCACCGCC
Source organism: Zoogloea sp. (assembly GCF_041911615.1). GTDB lineage: Bacteria > Pseudomonadota > Gammaproteobacteria > Burkholderiales > Rhodocyclaceae > Zoogloea. The sequence continues at coordinate 74,967 of NZ_JAYROR010000001.1, forward strand.
ACCTGGCTGCTCGAACGTGCCCAGCAGGCCGGCGCGCGCATCTTCAACCACCCGCGGGGGGTCCGCGACCACTCCGAGAAGCTCGCCATCACCGAGTTCCCGCAGTTCACCCCGGCCACCCGGGTGGCCCGCGCCGCCGCCGACATCAACGCCTTCATCGACGCCCACGGCGACACCATCCTCAAGCCCCTCGACGGCATGGGCGGCAGCCAGATCTTCCGCGTGCGCGCCGACGACCCGAACCGCAACGTCATCATCGAGACCCTCACCCAGGACGAACGCCGCACCATCATGGCCCAGGCCTACCTGCCGGCCATCTCGGGCGGCGACAAGCGGGTGCTCATCATCGGCGGGCAGGTCATCCCGTTCTCGCTGGCGCGCATCCCGATGGCCGGCGAGACCCGCGGCAACCTCGCCGCCGGCGGCCGTGGCGTGGCCATGCCGCTGACCGACGGCGAACGCGCCATCGCCGAATACCTCGCGCCCATCCTGTGGTCGCGCGGGCTGCTCATCGTCGGCCTCGACGTCATCGGTGACCGCCTCACCGAGATCAACGTCACCAGCCCCACCTGCATGGTCGAGATCACCGACCAGACCGGCTTCGACGTGCCCGGCGCGGTGATCGACGCCCTCGAGGCCGCGTGCGCCTGACCTCCGTCCGACGCACCGCAGGCTGGCTGGCCGCCCTTGCCCTGACCGCGGGGCTGCTCGCCGGCTGCAGCCGGGAGCGCTTGTACCAGCAGGAATCCTACGTCTTCGGCACCCGCGTCGAGGTGCTCACCTGGGACGCATCCGAAGACAAATCCCGCACCGCGATCGCCGAGGTGCTGCGCGAGTTCGATCGCCTGCACCGGGCCTACCACGCCTGGGAGCCGTCCGAGCTCACCCGTCTCAACGCCGCCATCGCCGCCGGCCAGCAGCGCATTCCGGTGTCGCCCGAGCTCGCCGCAATGCTCACCGACGCCAAGGCCATCGCCGCCACCGGCGACGAACTGTTCGACCCGGCCCTGGGCAAGCTCATCGCCCTGTGGGGCTTTCACACCGACACCTTCGTGCCGGTGCGGCCCGACCCGGCCACCCTCGCCGAGCTGGTGCGCGCCCACCCGACGATGGCTGACCTCACCATCGAGAACGGCACGGTCTCCAGCCGCAACCCGGCCGTTCAGCTCGACCTGGGCGGCTACGGCAAGGGCTATGCGCTCGACCGCGCCGCCGCCATCCTCAAGGCCCACGGCGTCGCCAACGCCCTCGTCAACATCGGCGGCAACGTGCTGGCGCTGGGCAGCAAGGGCGACCAGCCCTGGCGCGTCGGCATCCAGCACCCGCGCGAACCGCGCCCGCTCGCCACCCTGCCCCTGCGCGACGGCGAGGCCATCGGCACCTCCGGCGACTACCAGCGCTACTTCGAGCTCGACGGCGAGCGCTACTGCCACCTCCTCGACCCGCGCAGCGGTCGCCCGGCAAAGGGCACCCAGGCGGTCACCGTGCTGGTCACCCCGCGCCCGCCCGGTACCACCCAGGCCGGCACGCTGTCGGACGCCGCCAGCAAGCCCGTCTACCTCGGCGGCCCTGCGTGGCGCGACTACGCCCACCGCTTCGGCATCGAACATGCCCTGCGGGTGGACGCCGACGGCCGGGTGGAAGTCACCCGCGCCCTGCAGGGCCGCCTGCAGTTCGGCGACGACGTCAAACCCAGCCTCGTCGTGAACTGACACAATTCCTCCTGCTTATTTCGACTTGCCGCACGCGCGGCATTCGTTAGAATGGGCTGGATGATCGGAATCCTTCTGATAACCCACGGCAGCCTCGGCGAGTCGCTCATCCAGTGCGCCTGCCATGTGCTGAACCGCCGACCGCCGCAGCTCCTGCAGCTCGGCATGGCCGGACAGGACGATCCCCTTGACGCACTGCCCCTCGCCCGGCGCCTGCTCGGGCTGGTGGACGACGGCAGTGGCGTACTGATCCTCACCGACATCATCGGCGCCACTCCCGCCAACACCGCCGCCAAGCTCCTCGAGCCAGGGCGCATCGAAGGCGTGGCGGGCGTCAATCTGCCGATGTTGCTGCGCACGATCACCTATCGCGAACGAAACATCGACGTACTGCTCAAAAAAGCCATCGCCGGCGCCTGCGAAGGCGTCGCACACATGAAGCAAGCAAAACAATAACAATCCACCGAGGAAGGGAAGACCACAGCAATGCCACGCCAGGAAGCCAACATCATCAACAAGCTGGGCCTGCACGCCCGTGCCTCCGCCAAGCTCACCCAGGTCGCCAGCGCCTACGCCTGCGACGTGTGGCTCGAGCGTAATGGCAAGCGGGTCAACGCCAAGAGCATCATGGGCGTCATGATGCTGGCCGCCGCCAAGGGCAGCACCATCGTCATCGACACCGACGGCAGCGATGCCGATCAGGCCATGACCGCCCTGCAGGCGCTGATCGCCGACAAGTTCGGCGAAGGCGAGTAAGCACCCTCGCAGCACGCCGGGGCGTGGCGGCATCGGGTCGCCGCCGCCCGTCCAAGGCTCCCCACGGCAGTCCGGCCCGCCAGCCGGCCGCGCGACCCGCCCACTCGCTTAGGGCCCCGCCATGAGCTTCACCGTCCACGGTCTCGCCGTTTCCCAGGGCATCGCCATCGGCCACGCCCATCTGGTTTCCCATGCGCTGCTCGAGGTCGCCCACTTCACCGTGGCCCCCAAGCACGTGGAGGCGGAAGTCACCCGCCTGCGCAACGCCGTCGCCGAGGTCAAGGCCGAACTGGCCGGACTCAAGGCCGCGGCGGGTTCCGCGCCGTCAGAAGTGGATGCCTTCCTGGGCATGCACATCATGTTCCTCGACGACCCGATGCTCATCGACGCCGCCGAAGCCCTGATCCGCAGCCGCCGCGCCAACGCCGAATGGGCGCTGGTGCAGCAGATGGAGCAGCTCGTCGAGCAGTTCGAGGCCATCGAGGACGCTTACCTGCGCGAGCGCAAGGCCGACGTGGTTCAGGTCGTCGAACGCGTCGTCAAGGTACTGCTGGGCCACCCCGGCCACCTGCCGCCCAAGCGCAAGGATGGCCTCGGCACCATCGTCGTCGCCCACGATCTCTCGCCGACCGACACCATCGGTTTCAAGGATCACGCCGTCGCCGGGTTCATCACCGACGCCGGCGGGCCCACCGGCCACACCGCGATCGTCGCCCGCAGCCTGTCGATCCCGGCGGTGGTGGCCCTGCGCCACATCCGCCACGTGGTCAAGGACGACGAGCTGATCATCATCGACGGCACCCGCGGCGTCGTCATCGTCGATCCCGACGAGCGGGTGCTCGAGGAATACCGCCTGCGCAAGGCCGCCGTCGAGCTCGAACGCTCCAAGCTCAAGCGTCTCAAGTCCACCCGCGCCGCCACGCTGGACGGCGAGGAAGTCCAGATCCTCGCCAACATCGAGCTGCCCCCCGACGCCCTCCAGGCCAAGGGCGTGGAGGCCGACGGCGTGGGCTTGTTCCGCACCGAGTTCCTGTTCATGAGCCGCGACAGCTGGCCCGACGAGGACGAGCAGTTCGAGGCCTACAAAGCCGTCGTCAAGACCATGGCCGGCAAGCCGGTCACGGTGCGCACCCTCGACGTGGGCGCCGACAAGGAACTCGAAGGCGCCACCCGCCAGGAAGACAATCCGGCCCTGGGCCTGCGGGCGATCCGCTACTGCCTGGCCGAGCCCAAGATGTTCCTCACCCAGCTGCGGGCCCTGCTGCGGGCCAGCCACTTCGGCAAGCTCAAGATCCTGATCCCGATGCTTGCCAGCAGCCACGAGATCGACCAGACCCTGATCCTCCTCGACAAGGCCAAGGCCCAACTGCGCGAGCGCAAGATCAAGTTCGACGAATCGGTGCCGGTGGGCGGCATGATCGAAGTGCCCGCCGCCGTCCTGTGCCTGGGCGCCTTCACCAAGCGCCTGCAGTTCCTGTCGATCGGCACCAACGACCTGATCCAGTACACCCTCGCCATCGACCGCGGCAACGAGGCCGTCGCCCACCTCTACAACCCGCTCCACCCGGCCGTGCTGCGGCTGATCCACCAGACCATCCAGAGCGGCGCCAAGGCCGGCGTGCCGGTGTCGGTGTGCGGCGAGATGGCCGGCGATCCGGACTACGCGCGGCTGCTGATCGGCATGGGGCTGCGCCAGTTCTCGATGCATCCGGCGCAGATCCTCGAAGTCAAGCAGGCCATCCTGCGCGCCGACGCCACCGACCTGACGCCCAAGGTCCAGCGTCTGCTCAAGCTCGACGAGCCCGACCGGGTGCGCGAGGCGGTGGAAAAACTGTAGGCCCCGCGATGCCCACCCGGTGTTTGACTTGCGCGGCGTCCCCGCGCTACTCTTTCCACTCAGCGCCGATTTGAACCCTTCAGCTTGCGGGCGCTTTAAAAGTACGGCTAAAGCGACGGCAGCCCAGTCCGCGACCGTTCGCCGGCTGGGTTTTTCCGTTTTTGGACGATCGAACGATGCAAGAACACTCCGTCGCACAATCGGTTGGTCTGGTCGTGCCCCAGCGGGCCCACTTCAGCGCGCCGCTGCCCCTCAAGAGCGGCGGCGTGCTGCCCGAATACGACCTGGTCTATGAAACCTACGGCACCCTCAACGCCGCCCGCAGCAACGCGGTGCTGGTGTGCCACGCCCTGTCCGGCTCCCACCACGTGGCCGGCGAGCACGCCGACGGCAGCGTCGGCTGGTGGGACAACCTGGTCGGCCCCGGCAAGCCCCTCGACACCAACCGGTTCTTCGTGATCGGCGTGAACAACCTGGGCGGCTGTTACGGCAGCTCCGGCCCCAACAGCACCAACCCGGCCACCGGCAAGCCGTGGGGCGCCGATTTTCCGTTCGTCACCGTCGAAGACTGGGTCGACGCCCAGGCCCGCCTGGCGGATCGCCTCGGCATCGAGCGCTTTGCCGCGGTGGTCGGCGGCAGCCTCGGCGGCATGCAGGCGCTCTCCTGGACGCTGCAATACCCCGACCGGGTCGCCCACGCGCTGGTGATCGCCTCGGCGCCCAAGCTCACCGCCCAGAACATCGCCTTCAACGAAGTGGCCCGTCAGGCGATTTTGAAGGACCCGGAATTCCACGCCGGCCACTACTACGAGCACGGCGTGGTGCCCACCCGCGGCCTCGCGCTGGCGCGCATGATCGGCCACATCACCTATCTGTCCGACGACGCCATGGGCCAGAAATTCGGCCGCGCGCTGCGCCACGACAAGCCGGTGTTCAGCTACGACGTGGAATTCGAGATCGAGTCCTACCTGCGCTATCAGGGCGACAAGTTCGCCGGCTTCTTCGACGCCAACACCTACCTGCTCACCACCAAGGCGCTGGATTACTACGACCCCGCCTTCGACTACGACGGCGATCTGGTGGCCGCACTGGGCCGCGCCAAGGCCGATTACCTGGTGGTGTCCTTCACCACCGACTGGCGCTTCGCCCCGTCGCGCAGCCGCGAGATCGTCTACGCCCTGATGCACAGCGACCGCCGCGTGAGCTACGCCGAGATCGACTGCCCCGCCGGGCACGACTCCTTCCTCCTTGACGACCCGCAATACCACGCCGTGCTGCGGGCCTACATCGACAACATCCGCATCTGAGGACGGCCACGATGAGCTTCCACCGCTTCGACTACGACGTCATCGCCAACTGGATCGAGCCGGGCGAACGCGTCCTCGACCTCGGCTGCGGCGACGGCAGCCTGCTGCGCTACCTCGGCGACGTGCGCCGGGTGCGCGGCTACGGCGTCGAGAACAGCCCCGAGCGCGTCCTCGCCTGCGCGAAGAACGGCGTCAACGTCATCCAGATCGACATGGAGCAAGGCCTCGCCGGCTTCGACGACGGCTTCTTCGACCACGTCATCATGAGCCTGTCGCTGCAGGCCATGCACAACACCCAGGGCATCCTGAAGGAGATGCTGCGGGTCGGCCACGAGGCCGTCGTCAGCTTCCCCAACTTCGCCTACTGGCGCCACCGCCAGTCGATCCTCAACGGGCGCATGCCGGTATCGAAGAACCTGCCCTACCAGTGGTACGACACGCCCAACGTGCGCTTCTTCACCATCGCCGACTTCGATGCCCTGTGCGAGCAGGAAGGCGTCGCGATCCGCGAGCGGCTGGCCTTCGACGAGGACAAGGTGATCGTCGAGGAGCCCAACTTCCTCGCCAGCGTCGCCCTCTACCGCCTCGCCCGCGCCGACGAAGCCCGCTGACCATCCCCCGCCGACCTTTCCGCCCTTCCCGGAGACCACCATGCCCACGCCGCAACCCGGCATCCTGCTGCCCCTCCCGCCCCTCTCCCGCTACCTCGTCTTCGCCCTCGAACCGGACACCGACGTCGCCGCCGGCCTCAAGGCGCTGCAGGACGTCGTCGACGGCGAACGCACCGTCGCCGGCATCGGCCAGGCCCCGCTCTCTGCAGTCGGCAAGAAGGCCGCCGGTCTCAAGCCCTTCCCGCCGCTCGCCGGCCCCGGCATCGACATCCCCTCGACGCCCGCCGCCCTGTGGCTGTGGCTGCGCGGCGAAGATCGCGGCGAACTGCTCAACCGCAGCCGCCACCTCGTCGCCGCCCTCGCCCCCGCCTTCGCGCTGCAGGAAGCCTGGGACGGTTTCAAGCACGACAGCGGCCGCGACCTCACCGGCTACGAAGACGGCACCGAGAACCCCACTGGCGAGGCCGCGCTCGCCGCCGCCCACTCCGCCGACGGCGCCAGCCTCGTCGCGGTGCAGCGCTGGGTGCACGACTTCCGTCGCTACGAGGCCATGCAGCCCGAGGAATGCGACGACTGCATCGGCCGCCGCCGCAGCGACAACGAGGAACTCGACGACGCCCCGGAATCCGCCCACGTCAAGCGCACCGCTCAGGAGAGCTTCAGCCCCGAGGCCTTCCTCGTGCGCCGCTCGATGCCCTGGGCCGACGGCATGGCCGGCGGCCTGATGTTCGTCGCCTTCGGCCACAGCCTCGACGCCTTCCAGGCCCAGATGCGCCGCATGGTCGGGCTCGAGGATGGCATCGTGGACGCCCTTTTCCGCTTTACCCGGCCGGTGTCCGGCGCCTACTTCTGGTGTCCTCCCCTCGAAGGCGGCAAGCTCCGGCTCCCCCTCTGAGGCCGAGGCCACACCGTCCCGCCGCCATGACCGACGCCCCGTCCCCCACCACCGAATGGCAGATCTGGTTCGACGGCGCGGCCCTGCCCAATCCCGGCCGCATCGGGCTCGGCGTGGTGCTGCGGGGTCCGGCCGGCGAGCGGGCGGACTTCTCGGGCCTGGCCGGCACGACCGGCTGCAACAACGAGGCCGAGCTACGCGCCCTCGGCAAGGCCCTCGACATGGCCGGCGCATCGGGCGCCCGTCACCTGCTGATCCGCGGCGACAGCGACTTTGCGGTGCGCCACCTGCGCGGCGAAGCCCGCACCGCGGTGGCACACCTGGATCGACTGATCGGACAACTGCAGGTGCGCCTGGCCGCGTTCGCGTCGGTCCGCCTGGAATGGATTCCGCGCCACCGCAACCCCGACGCCGACCGGCTCTCCCGCGCCGCCCTCGGCCTGCCCGACAAGCCGGCGCTACGCCCCGTCTCGCGGCGCCGCCGGCGCTAGTTCGAGCGACAGCAGCCGTGCCGCCACGAGGCCATTGACCAGTCCGAACAGCGTGGCCGCCAGCGCGAACACCGGCACCAGGTAGAACACCCCGTCGTGGGGCACCAGCCACAGGCGCGCCACCACCAGCTGGCCGCCGATGTGGGCAAAAGCCGCCAGCACGCTCTGGCTCACCGACCCGAACCAGCGGCGCGGCAGATGCATCGCCGCCCCCAGCACGGCAAGGCTGGCGACCCCGCCGGCCAGGCTCAGGAAGAACCCCGGGGCGAGGAACTGCCCCAGCACCAGACTGCCCACCAGCACCCGCAAGAGCGCCACCCACGCCGCCTCGCGCCAGCCCCAGCGGGCCAGCACCACCAGGGTCACGATGTTGGCGAGACCGGGCTTGACGCCCGGCAAGGGCAGCGGAATCGCCGCCTCGGCCACCGTCAGCACGATGGCCGCCGCGGCATGGCGCGCCACCCGGTGGTCGTCGGCGGTGGGGACGAGCCGCAGCTCAGTAGTTGAGGGAGTCATAGTCGGCCCGCTGCCCCGAAAGGGCCAGGCTCACCTGGTTGGGGGCGCAGATCGCCACCGCGCCGGCACTGGCCAGCCAGCCCTGGCGCACGCAGTATTGGCGCGGCCCCGGATCGCTCGCGACGCGGGCGCGGCCCGGCGCCACTTCGATGCGGGTGATGCCGAGCGGCCCGGGCACATCGACGATCCGCGGCGCGGTGAGCGCCACCTCGGCGAACACTTTGCCACCGGCCTTGATAATCGCCTTGTCGGGGCGCCCACCCTGCCACAGGTGCAACGCCGCGCCGACGCTGAACATCAGCGCGGCCGCCAGCACGCCGAGGTCGCCCACCCGGAGATGGGCCGCCCAGGCCGCCAGCCAGCGCCGCGCCGCGCCGAGGCCAGTCATCTCAGGTCTTGAACGAACGGTGGCGCACCAGCACCCGGGCCGATTCGCGGAACCGCTCGGCGAGCTTCTCGGCGATGTAGACCGAGCGGTGCTGGCCGCCGGTGCACCCGATGGCGACGGTGAGATAGCTGCGGTTGTCGTTGACGTACGAGGGCAGCCACTGGGCAACGAAACGGAAGATGTCGTCGGCCATCTGCCCGACCTCCGGCACCCGCTCGAGGAAATCGATCACCGGTTGATCGCGCCCGGTGAGCGGCCGCAGCACCGGGTCGTAGTACGGGTTGGGCAGGCAGCGCACATCGAACACCAGATCGGCGTCCATCGGAATGCCATGCTTGAAGCCGAAGGACTGGAACAGCAGCGTGATCTGGTCGCCCGCCTCGAGGCGCATGAAGCTCTTGACCCAGTTGCGCAGGGTGTTGGCCGACAGGTCGCTGGTGTCGATGCGGTGGCCGAGCTCGGAAATCAGCGCCAGCGCCTCGCGCTCGCGGGCGATCGCCTCGGCGAGGGTCACGGCGTCGTCCCCCAGCGGATGGCGACGGCGGGTCTCCGAGAAGCGGGCGATCAGGGTGTCGTCGCGGGCGTCGAGGAACAGGAAGCGCACGTCGCCGATCATCGCCCGCAGCGCCTCGACCTGCTGGGGCAGGGCCGCGATGCTGGCGCCGGAACGCACATCCACCGCCACCGCGATGCGCTGGTAGCCGGCACCCCGCAGGTGGGTGACGAGTTGCGGCAGCAGCGCCGAGGGCAGGTTGTCGACGACGTAGTGGCCGCAGTCCTCCATCACGTTGAGGGCGACGCTCTTGCCGGAGCCGGACAGACCGCTGATCAGAACGAGTTGCATGGGGGTGACCTGAATGGGGAAAACCGCGGACGCGATGATCGCGCTTGGGGCCGAGACAAAATGTCGCAGCTTTTTTTGGAAAAGCATAAACAAAGTCTGATCGGCGAACTATCGGGATTTCCACAAAAAGATACGTTTTTGTTAAATCATGTCGCGAACAGGCATTCTTCACGGCGACAGGCCACGCCGGCGCGAACGAGTTCGTCGACCAGCCAGCCCGCCAGCGCATCCGGCGCGAGCCCGAGGAAGCGTCGGTTGGCTTCGCGGTACAGGGGCACCGTGTCGAGATAGGCCGGCAAGGTGTCGAGGGCGACCTCGCGGCGCTCGAGGAGCATGAAGGTGAAACAGGCGCGAATGGCGTTGCGGGCCATCCGCGCGCCGTCCTGCTCGAAGTAGTCGAGGCGCCGGAACGCGGCGGCAAGCGCTTCGTCCACCTCGACGAAGGGGGCGCCGTGGCCGGGGATCACGCAGCGCAGCGACAGGCGGCCGATGGCCTCGAGGGTCGCCCGCGCGGCGGCCAGCCCGGCACCGCTGCCGATCACCTCGGCGAACAGGATGCCGAAGCCGTCGCGCCACAGGGCATCGCCGGAAATCAGCAGCCCGGCGTCGGGCGCGTGGAAGACCAGCGCGTCCATGTCGTGGCCCGGCGCGGCCAGGGTACGCCATTCGAGTCCGCCCATCGGCAAGGTTTCGCCGGGCACCAGGGCGTGATCGGCCGCGAAGGCTTCAGCCTGCTGGGCGGCGGCCGTCAGCAGCAGCGCGTCCTCGTCCCAGGCGGCCACTGCGGCAGCGATGCCGTGGGGTACGCCGATCCGACAGCCGAAGGCACGCTGCACCGCGGCGTTGCCACCGATGTGGTCCGCGTGGGAATGGGTGTTGAGCAGGCTCACCAGACGCCGGCGGCCAAGCGCCTCGCGCAGCAGCGCGACGGTGTGGGCGGCGTGAGTGACGTAGCCGCTGTCGATCAGGGTCGCGACGTCGCCGTCGAACAACAGGATGTTGTTGGCCGACAGCCAGCCGCGCTCCAGCACCTGGATGCCGGGCGGCAGCATCGCGCCCTCAGTCGGTGGCGCGAGCCTGTCCGTCGGCGGCAGGCGGCAGGCTTTCGGTGACGGCGTCGCTACCCACCGGGTCGGAATCGGTCTCGCCGAAGATCTCGTCGGCACTGCGACCGCAGCCGATGCAGTAGCCGTCCTGGATCTCGCAGACACCGATGCAGGGGTTGTCGTCGCCCATGGGTGGCGCCGTCACGCGCGGGCGGGCTGACGGCCCGCGGCGGGTTGGGCGGTCGTCTTGCGACGGGCGACCTCGGCGAGGATCTCGCGTTTGCGCGCGTCGTCGGCGCGGCTCCAGTCGGTGATTTCGGGGATGCTGCGGAAACAGCCTTCGCAGTAGCCGCTGGCCGGGTCGATGCGGCAGACGGAGGTGCAGGGGGATTGGATACTCATGGGGCGCTGTCGGTGAGGGTGCCCAGCGCTCGTCGGCGCCGGGTCGGAATGGTCCCCTCAAGCTTAGCCGGCCTTGGTCCGCCGCGCCAGTACCGCCCGCGCCACCTTCGAGGCCGGCACGCGGCCCAGGCGTTCGCTGATCCAGCCGGCGGTATCCACCAGCCGCTCCAGGTCCACCCCGGTCTCGATGCCCAGCCCGTCGAGCAGGTACACCACGTCCTCGGTGGCCACGTTGCCCGAGGCGCCGGCCGCGTAGGGGC
>NZ_JAYROR010000002.1:0-114154 GCF_041911615.1 Zoogloea sp.
CTTCAGGCGCACCGCTTCTTCCACCGCGATCTCGTCGAAGGGGTTCATCGACATCTTGACGTTGGCGATGTCCACGCCCGAACCGTCGCTCTTCACGCGGACCTTCACGTTGTAGTCGACCACGCGTTTAACGGGTACCAGAATCTTCAATGCAGCGCTCCTTCCATTTTTGAAGTTCTCCACCATTTCGGCACTGCGACGGCGGGCGAGTTCCCGCCCTGCACATCGGCAAACCTCTCTTCAGACAATCCGGCATCGCCGCGGCGCCTATCCGCTCCACATGGAGCAAGGACAAGCAGCTTCTCACAGCAAGCCTTGCCTTGTCACTTTCCGTACGGTAGCGTATGGACACATAAGCGTCAATACTACTGCGTATGGAAAAGACACCCCGCGCCCAGCTCGACCGCGAAGCCTGGATCCAGGCTGCCCTCGACACCCTCGCCGACGAAGGGCTGGGCGGCGTTCGCGTGGAGACGCTGGCCAGACGGCTGCACGTCACCAAGGGCAGTTTCTACTGGCATTTCAAGGATCGCCAGGATCTTCTCGACGCCGTCCTCGAGACCTGGAAGAGCGGGCGCATCCGCGACATCATCAAGCAGACGCGGCTCGAGCCGGGTCATGCCGAGGATCAGCTTTTCCATGTCATCGACATCTACAGCACCAGCCGCAGCAACAAAGGCATCCGCATCGAGCTGGCAATGCGCGACTGGGCCCGACGCGATCCTGCGGCCGAACGCATCGTCGAGGAGGTCGACAACGCCCGCCTCACCTGCGCCCGCGACTTGTTCCTGGCCTGCGGCCTGCCGATGCACGAGGCCTCCACGCGCAGCGTGCTGCTCTACGCCTACGTGTTCGGCATCTCGATGATGAACTGCGACAGTTTCGATGCCCGGCTCTCCGACATGAAGGCCGACATCCGCCACATCATCGCCCGCAGCAAGGTGCCACCGGCCTGAGCGACGCCAGGCCGGGAATCGCGACGCGCGCATTGGCGCCGGTCGCGGCGATCAGTTCTTCCACCGGCATGCCACGCAACCCCGCCAGCACCTCGGCGAAGCGAGGCAGATTGTCCGGCGCGTTGCGTTGCCCCGCGCCCCACGTCGGGGGAATGTCCGGCGCGTCGGTCTCGAGCACGATCGATTCGAGCGGCAGACTCGCCGCCAGCTCGCGTATGCGTCGCGAACCTTCGTAGGTCATCGCGCCGCCGAAGCCGAGCTTGAAACCCAGCTTGATGAACGTCTCGGCCTGCTGACGGCTGCCGTTGAAGGCGTGGGCGATACCGCCGCGCACCGGCAGACGGCGCAGGAACTTGAGAATCTCGTCCTGGGCGCGGCGAATGTGCAGCACGACGGGCAGATCGAAGCTTCGCGCCAGCCGCAACTGGGCCTCGAAGTAAAGGCGCTGCCGGGGCAGATCGCCATCGGCCACGAAACCGTCTAGGCCGATCTCGCCCACCGCCACCGCAGCCCCCTCGGCCAGACGCTCCCGCAGGATGTCCAGGTCGCCCTCCTCGGCACGCCGCACGTACATCGGATGGATGCCGTAGGCGTGACGGCAATCGGGATGCCGGGCGGACAGCGCGGCAACCGCATCGAAATTACCGACCTCCACCGCCGGCACCAGGAAGCCGCCGACCCCTGCCTCCCGCGCCGCCGCCAGTACGGCCTCGCGATCGGGGTCGAACTCGGCGGCGTCGAGGTGACAGTGGGTGTCGATCAGCACGGCCGGCCAGGGCGGTGTGCCATGCCCGAGGCTTACTTGCCGGTCCACACCGGTTTGCGCTTGGCCATGAAGGCGTCGATGCCTTCGGCTGCGTCGTCGCACATCATGTTGCAGGCCATGACTTCTGCGGCCTGCTGGTAGGCGGCGTCGAGGCCCATCTCGAGCTGGCTGTAGAACATCTGCTTGCCCATCGCGATCGCCACCGGCGACTTGGCGCAAATCGACGCGGCGAGCTTCGCCACCTCGTCGTCGAGCGATTCGAGCGGCACGACGCGATTGACCAGCCCGCGCTGACGCGCCTCGGCGGCGTCGATGAAATCGCCGGTGACCAGCATCTCGAACGCCTGCTTGCGGCCCATGTTGCGCGACAGGCCGACGCTCGGCGTGGCGCAGAACAGCCCGACGTTGATGCCCGACACCGCAAAGCGGGCCACGTCCGACGCCACCGCCAGATCGCACATCGACACCAACTGGCAGCCGGCCGCGGTGGCAATGCCGTGGATGCGGGCGATGACGGGCTGGGGCATCGCGACGATCTGCATCATCACCTTGCCGCACAGGCGGAACAGCGCCTGCTGGAAAGCCTTGGTGTGGTTGCCGCGCATTTCCTTGAGGTCGTGGCCGGCACAGAAGGCCTTGCCGGCGCCCGCCAGCACGACGACGCGCACCGACTTGTCGGCGGCGATCGCCTGCAGTTCGGAAAGCAGGGCCTCGAGCATGGCCTGGGACAGGGCATTGAACTGGCCGGGACGGTTCAACGTGAGGGTGGCGACGCCATCGGCGTCCTCGCGCAGCAGCATGGGTTCGGTGTTGGGTTGAACGACAGCGTTCATGGGTTCTCCTCCTGGTTGTGAAAGCGCCGGCACTTTCTCCTGCCGGTCGTGGAATGGTTCAGGCGCTGCAGCGGGCCCGCAGCCGGCTGGCCGCGTCTGCGTCGAGGGCTTCGAGCCAGTCGAGCAGTTCGCGGTTCAATTCGAATACGCCCGCCCGTAACGCGGCCACCCCGCCGACCGCGTTGGCCGACGGCGCCGGCCGGGCGATGCTGAAGCTGCGCGAGGCGATGAGCTGGTCGCTGCGCGGCGCGAGCAGGTGCGCCCTGGCCTCGAGCACACCTTCGCTGGCCGCCTCGGACGTGAAGACCTGGGCGAACTCGTCGAGGTCGATACGCAGCCGGCAACCCGTGATGGGCGTGGCCGTTTCGGCGTTGCGCATCGCACGCTTGACCGCCAGTTCGACGAGCTGCGCGGGCTGGGCGGCCCAGCGGCTTTCGACGAAGACCTGGCGGCGCGTCGGCTGCCCGTACAGGAGCCGGTAGCTCATCGCCGTCGAGGCAAGCCACGGCGCGGGCACGACCTCGGTGCTGCGCAGCGCGAAACCCAGTACCCGCGGCGGCGGGCCGTCGAGGGGCCCGAAATCGTGCACCGCGTAGCCGGGCGCGGCCTTGGGCACGCTGTTGCAGGCCAGCAGCAACGGCACCGCGAGCAGCGCCGGGCTAAGTCGGATGAAGAGCGTGCGCAGCATCGCCGGATTCCGGTTGAAGCGCCTCAGTGGGCCGCGCCGGGCGTCGCACCGAAGCCGGCTTCGCCGGGTCCGGGCGGCGGCTTGCGGCGGCCGAGGAGCAGGAGTTGCGGGGAGTCGTCGATCTCGTCGAGTAGGTCGGAAAGCTGGCGCGAGGTGGTGGTGAGCTCCTGCAGCAGCACGTTGAGACGCGGCAACGTGCTGGTGGCGAGCCCCTCGCCGGTGGTGCCGGCGAGGCTGTCGATCTTTTCGCCGACGCTCTGCAGGCGGGCAACGAGGTTGCGGCCGTCGCGGGCCAGCGGCACCGCTTCGGCGCTCAGGCGCTCGACGTTGTCGAGGGAACGGCGAATCCGCGCGAGATTGTCCGGGCTGGCGATCTGGCGCACCGCGGCGAGGGTCTGCGGCGCCTCCTTGAGCGTGCGGTCGAGGCCACGGCTGGAAGATTCGAGATTCGTCAGCGTGCGCTCGATGCGCGCGAGGTTGTCGGGCGAGGCGAGCGCGGTGAGGCGGGCGCTGAGTTCGCGGACCTGTTTCAAGGTCTGCACCGAAGCATCGGCTGCCTCGTCCACCAGGCCCGGAGCCAGGCGCAGCCGCGGTGGGCCACCGCCCTCCCCGAGCAGCGGCGTGGGATCGTCGCCGGCGTCGTCGAGGGCGATGAAGGCCAGGCCCGTCACCCCCTGGCTGGCCAGACGCGCGCGGGTGCCGCGGGTGACCGGCAGATCGGCACGGATGCGCGCCGTGACCAGCAGGTTGCGTGGATCGGCGGGGTCGAGGTCGATGCCGGCGACCTTGCCGGCGATGATGCCGCGGTAGCGCACCGTGGCCTGGGGATTGAGGCCATTGACGCTGCCTGCGCTCACCAGCACCACGTCGCGGGTGGTCTCGCGACGATCGGAAAACCACCACAAGACGATCACCAGACCGATGCCCAGGACGATCGCGAACAGACCCGCGGCAATGGCGTGGGAACGGCTTTCCATCAGCGCTCCGCCCGCCCGCGGGCCAGCGCGGCTTGGCTGCGCTCGCTGTGGAAGAAGCGTTCGATGAAGGGGTCCTGCACCGTCATGATCTCGTCGAGGGGTCCATAGGCCAGTATACGCCCTTCGGACAGCACGGCGACGCGGGTGGCCAGCGCGGCCAGGGTGTCCAGGTCGTGGGTGACGAGGATCACCGTGAGCCCGAGCGCCTTGTGCAGCGCGCGGATCAGCCGCACGAAGCCGGCGCTGCGATCCGGGTCGAGGCCGGCGGTGGGCTCGTCGAGGAGCAGCAGCTCGGGTTCGAGGGCCAGCGCGCGCGCCAGCGCGACGCGCTTGACCATCCCGCCGGAGAGCTCCGCCGGCATGCGCAGCGCCACCTCGGGGCCGAGCTCGACCATCGCCAGCTTCAAAAGGACAAGATCGTTGACCAATTCGTCGTCGTCGAGCCCGAATTCGCGCAGCGGAAAGGCCACGTTGGCGAACACGTTGAGCGCCGAGAACAGCGCCCCATGCTGGAACAACATGCCAAAACGTCGCCGCCGCGCCTGCTGCTCGGCACGGCTGCCGGCGAACAAGGGTTCGTCGAACAGGCGCACCTCGCCCTCGGCGGGCTGCAGGAGGCCCACCATCTGGCGCAGCAGCGTGGTCTTGCCGCTGCCCGACCCGCCGACCAGCGCCACCACCTCGCCCGCCGGCACCACCAGGTCGATGCGGCGGTGGACCCAGGTGTTGCCGAAGCGGGTCGACAGCCCCTTGAGTTCGACGGGATGGCTCATGGCGTTCAGCGGTAAGGCAGGCCGATGCCGCGGGTGGCAACCGCGAACACCGCATCCACCAGGATCACCACGGTGATCGACGTGACCACCGACGCCGTGGTGTTGGCGGACAGGCTCTCGGTGTTGGGCTTGACGCGCAGCCCGAAATGGCAGGCCACCAGCGCGATCATCAGGCCGAACACCGCGCCCTTTGCCAGCCCGAGCACGACGTTGGCCAGCGGAACCGCCTTGGGCAGCGCATTGAGGAAGTAGTCGTAGCTCATGTCGAGCTGGAGGTTGGCCGACACCATGCCGCCGAAGATCGCCACCGCCGAGCCCCACAAGGTGAGCAGGGGCATCGCCAGGGTCAGCGCCACCACCTTGGGCAGCACCAGGCGCACGTAGCGCGAGATGCCCATCGTGGTGAGGGCGTCCACTTCCTCGGTGACGCGCATCACCCCGAGCTGGGCGGTCATCGCCGAGCCCGAGCGGCCCGCCACCAGCACCGACACCAGCACCGGCCCAAGCTCCCGGACGATGCCCAGGCCAAGAATATTGACGATGAACACGTCGGCCCCGAAGGCGCGCAGCTGCAGCGCCGACAGGTAAGACATCACCACCCCGATCAGGAAACCCACCAGGCCGGTCACCGGCATCGCCTTGACGCCCACCTTGAAGAAGTTGGCCGACATCTCCAGCCACGGCCAGCGCCCGCGGCCGCGAAACAGGTAGACCAGATCGAGGAGCAGTTGCCCGACCAGGGCCACGAAGGCGACGAAATGCCGGCCGAAGCCGATCAGCAACCCGCCCAGGTGGGCGGTGGCGTCCAGGAAGCGGTACGGCGCTTCGGCGGGAACGCTGGCATCCCCCAACGCGGCCAGGCGCTGGAAGATGGATTCCAGGGCGGGCGGCAGCCGCAGCGCGACCGGACGCCGACGGCCCCAGCGACGCCACAGCAGCAGCGCGCCGAAACTGTCGAGACGGGTGACGGCGGACAGATCCCACGCCGCGGAGTCGGGCACGTCGGCGAGCTGACGACGCAGCGCCGCCAGGACCGGACTCAGGCTGCGCAGGGTCCAGTCGCCCGAGAGCGTGGCCGTCGCGCCGTCGTGGCACAGCGCCGGCTGCGGTCGGGCGTCCGGCGCCATCGTCGGACGGTCAGGACGCCGCCGGGCTGCGGGAGGCCGCGCGCTCGACCCGCACCTTGAGCGGCAGACCGATGGCCTGCCACTGGCGCTCCTCCTCGTCGAGCACCGACGCGGTGAGCGGCAGATCGCGCAGCCATTCGCCGTCGGCCACGGCCACGTAACCGCGGCCTTCGCGCTTCAGGCGCAGGGGCGGCACACCGCGGCCGTCGCGGGCCCGATGCACCACCGCCGACAGGCGCAGGCACAGGATCAGGCGCCACTCGGGGCTGTCCGGACCGAGCGAGCCGACGCGCGACAGCTTGCCACGGTGGGCCAGCACCATGCGCGCGAGGCGCCCCTGGTCCATCCGCGAGAAGCCCGGCATGTCGGCGTTGCCCAGGATGTAGGCGCTGTGCTTGTGGTAGCTCGAATGGGCCACCGAGACGCCGACCTCGTGAAGCATCGCCGCCCATTCGAGGAAGCGCCGGTCCATGTTCTCCTCGTCGGCGGCGGACGGGTCGAGCTGCAGCAGGAAGGCCCGGGCGGTTTCGGTGACCTGGCGGGCGTGGGCGAGATCGACGCCGTAGCGCTCGACGAAGGCGGACACCGTGGCGTCGCGCAAATCGTGGTGGTGGTAGCGTCCGAGCAGGTCGTAGAGCACACCCAGGCGCAGCGCGCCCTCCGAGAACGTCATCCGCTCAAGGCCGAACTCCTGGAACACCGCCCACATGATCGCGAAACCGCCGGTGAGCACCGGCAGGCGATCCGGGCGGAGGCCTTCGAGCTGCAGATTGTCGACGCTGCCCGCCTTGAGCATCAGGGTGCGCAGACGCTCGAGGCCGCTACGGGTGATGCCGCCGTCCGACAGGCCGTTGAGTTCGAGGATGTCGACCAGCGCCTTGGCCGATCCACTGGAGCCGACCGCCTCATCCCAGCCGATCTCGCGATAGGCGTGGGAGATGGTCTGGATTTCCTTCTGGGCGGTGAGCTCGGCGTCGCGCATCCCGCGTTTGTCGATCCGCCCGTCCGGGAAAAACTTCAGCGAGTAGCTGACACAACCCATGTACAGCGATTCGAGAGCGATCGGCTTGAAGCTCTTGCCGATGACGAATTCCGTGGAGCCGCCGCCGATATCCACCACCAGCTGCTGCTTGTGGGGATTGGGCAAGGTGTGGGCGACGCCGACGTAGATCAGGCGAGCCTCCTCACGGCCGGCGATGACCTCGATCGGAAAACCGAGGGCCGCTTCGGCCTGGATCAGGAAGTGCGGCGCGTTCTTGGCCACCCGCAGCGTGTTGGTAGCCACCGCGCGGACCGCCTCGGGCGGATAGTCGCGGATGCGCTCGTTGAAACAGCGCAGCGCGCTGATGCCGCGAAACTGCGCGGCGGCGTCGAGCATGCGGTCGGGGGACAGGCCGGCGGCAAGCCGCACCGCCTCCTTGATGCCATCGAGGGGATAGATCTGGTCATTCACGATCCGCCCGATCTGCAGGCGGAAACTGTTGGAACCCAGGTCGATGGCGGCGATCAATTCACGATTCATGAATCAGGCAGAAACTGCGCCTCGCAGCGCGGAAGCCCGAAATTCTAGCACCCGCGGCCGCCGCTTCCACTGCCGCGCTCGACCCGGGCACTCGGGACATCGAACTTCATTTATCTGTAACAGAAACTTCACATACTTCGCATTACATTGGAAGATTCGACAGGAGAGCCCATGCATCGCCCCGCCACCGACCGCCAGTTCAGCAGCGACCACTTCATCAACCGCGAGCTCTCCTTGCTGCAGTTCCAGCGCCGCGTGCTGGCCCAGGCGGCCGACCCGGCGGTGCCGCTGCTCGAGCGGCTGCGCTTCCTGTGCATCGTGTCGAGCAACCTCGACGAATTCTTCGAGGTGCGCGTCGCCGGCGTCAAGGAGCAACTGCGCCTGGGCAGCCTCGCGCTGACCACCGACGGCCTCACCCCAGCCCTGCTCCACGCGCGCATCAGCCAGGAGGTGCACAGCCTCATCGACGAGCAGTACGCCCTGCTCAACAACACGCTGCTGCCGGCCCTGGCCGAAGAAGGCATCGTGTTCCTGCGCCGCAGCGTCTGGACCGACGCCCAGCACCTGTGGGCGCGCGACTATTTCCTGCGCGAGGTGATGCCGGTGCTCACCCCGATCGGGCTCGACCCGGCCCATCCCTTCCCGCGGGTGCTCAACAAGAGCCTCAACTTCGCCGTCGAACTGGAAGGCCGCGACGCCTTCGGGCGCAACTCCGGCGCCGCCATCGTCCAGGCGCCGCGCGCGCTGCCGCGCGTCATCCGCGTACCGAAGGCCCTTACCGGCGTCGAGCACGGTTTCGTGTTCCTGTCCTCGCTGCTCCACGCCCACGTGGGCGAGCTCTTCGAGGGCATGACGGTGCTGGGCTGCTACCAGTTCCGCGTGACCCGCAATTCAGACATGTTCGTCGACGAAGAGGAAGTGAAGGATCTGCGCGCCACCCTCAAGGGCGAACTGCAGCAGCGCCACTTCGGCGACGCCGTGCGCCTGGAACTGGCCGACAACTGCTCCGAGGCGATGGCCACCTTCCTGATGAAGCAGTTCGGGCTCGACGCCGCCGACGTCTATCGCGTGCCCGGCATGGTCAACCCGGTGCGCCTCAACCAGGTACCCGACTGGGTCGACCGACCCGACCTCAAATATCGCCCCTACCAACCGGCCCGCCCCAAGGGGCTCGACAAGCGCGAGAACATCTTCGCCGCGATCCGCCGCAACGACATCCTGCTGCACCACCCGTTCCAGAGCTTCGAGCCGGTCATCGAACTGCTCAAGGCCGCCGCCGACGATCCGGACGTGGTGTCGGTGAAGATGACGGTGTACCGCACCGGCACCGATTCCGTGCTGATGGAACACCTCGTCCGCGCAGCCCAGAAGGGCAAGGAAGTCACCGTGGTGCTGGAGCTGATGGCGCGCTTCGACGAGGAAGCCAACATCAGCTGGGCCGCCCGTCTCGAGGAAGTCGGCGCCCATGTGGTGTACGGCGTGTTCGGCTACAAGACCCACGCCAAGATGCTGCTCCTGGTGCGCCGCGAGAACGGCGTCCTGCGCCGCTACGCCCACCTCGGCACCGGCAACTACCACCCCCGCACGACCCGCTTCTACACCGACTTCGGCCTGCTCACCGCCAACGACGAGATCGGCACCGATGTGGCCGAAGTGTTCAAGCAGCTCACCGGACTGGGTCAGGCCGGCAAGCTCAAGCACCTGTGGCAGGCGCCCTTCACGCTGCAGCCCAACGTCGTCGCCGCGATTCGCGACGAGGCCGAGATCGCCCGTGCCGGACGCAAGGGGCGCATCATCGTCAAGGTCAATGCCCTGCTCGAACCGGAAACCATCGAGGCGCTCTATGAAGCCTCCCAGGCCGGCGTCGAGATCGACATCATCGCCCGCAGCGTGTGCGCCCTCAAACCGGGCGTGCCGGGCCTGTCCGAGAACATCCGCGTGCGCTCGGTCGTCGGCCGCTTCCTCGAGCACCACCGCATCTTCTACTTCCTCGCCGACGGTGCCGAAAAGCTCTACCTCTCCAGCGCCGACTGGATGGAGCGCAACTTCTTCAAGCGCATCGAGGTCGGCTTCCCGATCCTCGACCCGAAAGTGAAACGGCGTGTAATGAAGGAAGGCCTGCGTCCCTACCTCGGCGACAACTGCCAGGCCTGGGAACTCGATGCCGAAAACCACTATCGCCGCAAGAATCCCCGCACCACCCGCCGAGCCGCCCAGGAAATCCTGCTGAAGGAACTCACCGGCTACAGCGGCAGCTGAGTGCCCGTGCGGCGGCGGCGCCCCTCCTCGTACGGCCCGGCGCACGGAGGGGCGGCCAGAGCGCGATGCTGTTGTAGAATCCCGGCTCGATCCGTTCATCGATGGCCACTCCCATGCTTCCGTCCCGCTTCCGCCTCTCCCGCGCCGCGTCCGGCGCCGTTGCCAGCCTGCTCGCCGCAGCCCTCGTCTCCGCCTGCGGTGGCGGTGGCGGCAGTTCCGCTGGCGCACCGGCAAACTTCCGGGTCGTCGAAGGCGACGGCCAGGCCACCGTTTCATGGACGGCGGAAGGTGGCGTTCAGTACTGGCTCTTCTACGCGCCGAGCGTGAGCTTCGCCAGCGTCAAGGAATGGAGCAAACTCACCGGCGCGGTGAGCAAGGTCGGATACGGTAACGACAAGGGCATCGGCTCGCCGTACATCGCGACCGGCCTCACCAACGGCACCCCCTACTACTTCGCCGTCAACGGCCGTAACGACGGCGGCGACGGCGGGCCGCTCACCGCCGTCCTGTCCGTCACCCCTCGGCCGTCGGGCAACGCCTGGAAGACCGGTGGCAGCTTCGCCGGCGCCCCCACCCTGCGCGGCGTCACCCTTGGTACCGACAGCAGCGACAACTCCGCCCGCTACCTCGCGGTCGGCGACGGCGGCATCGTGTTCCGCAGCACCGACGCCTACCCCAGCACCGACCCGCTGACCTGGGAAGCCAAGGCCACCCTCGGCGGCCAGCTCAACGCGGTCATCTACACGCTGGGCAAGTACATCGCCGTCGGCACCGCCGGCAAGGCCTGGTACGCCACCACCGCCGACAGCTGGAGCGCCGGCAGCGCCTCGGACGCCCGCACCGACGGGCTCAACGCGCTCGCCAGCAACGGCGGCACCGTCGTCGCCGTCGGCGACAACGGCCGCATCCTCACCTCCACCGACGGCCAGAGCTGGAGCCCTGCCGGTAGTATCCCGGCCGGCACACCCAACCTCTACGGCGTCGCCTACTCGCCCTCCGGCCTGTGGGTCGCCGTCGGCGCCGGCTGCAAGATCCTCACCAGCACCGATGCCACCACCTGGACCACCGTCGCCGCCAGCCTGCCCGGTTGCGTCGACCTGCGCGGCGTCAGCGTCAGCGGCTCGTCGCCCTACACCCTCGCCGCGGTGGGCACCGGTGCCACCGGCGGCGCCCTCGTCACCAGCAGCGACGGCACCACCTGGACCCAGCAGGCCGACCTCGGCAGCACCCCGCTGTACGCCGTGGCCGGCTCCTACGACGGCCGCTTCACCGCCGTCGGCGGCGGCGGCGCGATCTTCTTCGCCGACAGCCTGACCAGCTGGGCTCCGCCCGCGACCAACACCGCGCCGGCCCAGACCATGTACAGCGTCACCCGCGGCAACGCCACCTACACGTCCGTCGGCGTCGGCGGCAGCAGCGGCTACGCTTACTGATCCCGCCGACACAGCACCGCAACCGCAGCAAAAAGTGGAGCAGCGCCTGCGGGCCTGCTCCACTTCGTCCTTCTGAAGCCGCCCCATGTCACCCTCCGCCCCCTCGAACGCCGAACTCCTCGGCCGCTCCCTCGCCGCCGTCTGGCACCCGTGCACCCAGATGAAGCACCACGAGCACCTGCCACTGGTGCCGGTCAAACGCGGGCAGGGTGCCTGGCTCTACGACATGGACGGCCGCCGCTACCTGGACGGCATCAGCTCCTGGTGGGTCAACCTGTTCGGCCACGCCAACCCGCGCATCGGCGCCGCCCTCAAGGCCCAGCTCGACCAGCTCGAGCACGTGATGCTCGCCGGCTTCACCCACGAGCCGGTGGTCGAACTCTCCGAGCGCCTCGCCGCCCTCACCGGCCATCATCTGGGCCACGCCTTCTACGCCTCCGACGGCGCCTCGGCCACCGAGATCGCCCTCAAGATGAGCGCCCACTACTGGCGCAACCACGGCGAGCCCGGCAAGAACCGCTTCGTCAGCCTGGCCGGCAGCTATCACGGCGAAACCGTCGGCGCCCTGGCCGTCACGGATGTGGCCATCTTCCGCGATGCCTACGCCCCGCTGGTGCGCCCCGGCACCTGCGTGCCCAGCCCCGACGCCCGCAATGCCGCACCCGGCGAAACCGCCGCTGACGTCGCCCGCCGCGCCGCCGCCGCCCTCGACGCCCACCTCGCCGCACACGCCCATGAAACCGCCGCGCTGATCGTCGAGCCGCTCATCCAGTGCGCCTCCGGCATGGTGATGTACGACCCGGAATACCTGCGCCTCGCCCGCGAGATCTGCACCCGCCACCGGGTGCATCTGGTGGCCGACGAGATCGCCGTCGGCTGCGGTCGCACCGGCACCTTCTTCGCCTGCGAGCAGGCCGGCATCTGGCCGGATTTCATCTGTCTTTCCAAGGGCATTTCCGGCGGCTACCTGCCGCTGTCCATCGTCCTGTCCACCGACGACATTTTCGCCGCCTTCTACGACGACGACACCGCCCGCGGGTTCCTGCATTCCCACAGCTACACCGGCAACCCGCTGGCCTGCCGCGCCGCGCTGGCAACGCTCGACATCTTCGAGCAGGACGACGTGCTCGCCGTCAACCGCACCAAGGCCGAACGTCTCGGCGCGGCTTTCCAGGCCACCGTCGGCGCCCACCCGGCCGTGCGTCACCTGCGCCAGCGCGGCATGATCCTCGCGTTCGACGTGGCCGACGCCCCTGCCGGCTTCGCCCGCCGCTTCTTCACCGCGGCCCTCGAACGGGAACTCCTCCTGCGGCCGATCGGACAAACCGTTTACACCATGCCGCCGTACATCCTGTCCGACGCCGAAATCGCGCACCTCGCCGGCCGCTGTGCCGAAGCCCTGGAGGTTGCGCTTGGCTGATCGTCCCGACCCGCTCCACGAACTGCGCACCCGCCTCGCCGACCTCGACACGGCCGGGCTGCGCCGACGCCGCCGCGTCGTCACCACCGCCTGCGCCCCCGACACCCGCCTGGCCGACCGGCCAGAGCCGCTCGTCGCCTTCTGCGCCAACGACTACCTCGGCCTCGCCGCCGAGCCCGCCCTCGCCGACGCCGCCATCGCCGGCACCCGGCGCTGGGGCGTCGGCTCGGGCGCCTCGCACCTGGTCAGCGGCCATTACGCCGCCCATGACGCACTGGAGGCCCGCCTCGCCGCCTTCGTCGGCATGGACGACGCGCTCTACTTCTGTACCGGCTACATGGCCAACATCGGCGTCATGCCGGCCCTCGTCGGCCGTGGCGACGCCATCTTCGCCGACAAGGTCAACCACGCGTCGCTGGTGGATGGCGCCCTGCTCTCCCGCGCCGAGCTCATCCGCTACCCCCACTGCGATCTGGCCGCCCTCGAGGCCCGCCTCGCCGCCTCGACGGCCCCGCGCAAACTCATCGTCACCGACGCCGTCTTCAGCATGGACGGCGACATCGCCCCGCTTCCCGAACTCCTCGCCCTCGCCGAGGCCCACCAGGCCTGGCTGCTGGTGGACGACGCCCACGGCTTCGGTGTGCTCGGCCCGCAAGGGCGGGGCAGCCTGGCCCATTTCGGGCTCGCGTCGCCCCGTCTCCTCTACATGGGCACCCTCGGCAAGGCCGCCGGCGTTGCGGGTGCCTTCGTCGCCGGACAGCGCGACGTGATCCAGTGGCTGCTCAGCACCTGCCGCAGCTACATCTTCACCACCGGCGCACCGCCGCTGCTCGCCCACACCCTGCTCACCGCGCTCGACCTCATCGAACACTGCGACGACCGCCGCACCCACCTCGGCGCGCTCATCGAACGCTTCAAGGCCGGTCTGCATCTCACCCGCTGGCAGCGCCTGCCGTCCGACACGCCGATCCAGCCGGTGGTGATCGGCGACAACCACGAAACCCTCGCCGTCTCCCGCGCCCTCGACGCCGAAGGCCTGTGGGTGCCGGCAATCCGTCCGCCCACCGTACCCAAGGGCGCCGCGCGGCTGCGCATCACCCTGTCGGCCGCCCACACCGTCGATCAGGTGGACCGCCTCGTCGCCACCCTCAACCGCCTGGAAGCGACGTCCCGATGAGCACCCCGCTGGTCCTGCTGCACGGCTGGGGGCTATCGTCGGCCGTGTGGGCGCCACTGCGCGCCCGGCTCGACCCCGCCCTCCCGGTCGTCCCGCTTGATCTCCCCGGCCACGGCAGCGCCGCGCCGGCGGGCGACAGCCTCGCCGACTGGGCCGACGCCCTGCGCCCCCACATCCCCGACGGCGCCACCGTTGTCGGCTGGTCCCTCGGCGCGCAGCTTGCCCTCCATCTGGCCGCCCGCGCACCCGATGCCATCGCCCGACTCGTGCTGATCGGCGCCAGCCCGCGCTTCGTCCAGGCCGACGACTGGCCCTGCGCGATGCCGGCCGACACCCTCGGCGAATTCCGCCGGCAGTTCGACCTCGACCCCGCCGCCGTGCAAAAACGCTTCGTCGCGCTGCAGGCCCTCGGCGACAGCGCCCGCCGCGACGTCGTCGCCGCCCTCGGCACCGCACTCACGCCCGCCGACGCGGCGCACCAGCCCGCCCTCGCCTGCGGCCTGCGCCTGCTCGCCGACACCGATCAGCGCGCCCTCGTCGCCGGCATCCGCCAGCCGACCCGGGTGCTCCACGGCAGCGCCGACACCCTGATGCCCGTCGCCGCCGCCGAATGGCTGGCCGACACCCTGCCCGACGGCCGCCTCACCGTCTTCCAGCACAGCGGCCACGCGCCCTTCCTGTCGCGCCCGGCCGACTGCGCCACGCTGCTCGAAAGCTTCATCCGTGACTGACGCACCCGCCCCCAAGCGCGCCGTGCGCGCCGCCTTCGACAAGGCCGCCGACCGCTACGACGCCGTCGCACGCGTTCAGCGCGCCGCCTGCGACCGGCTGCTGAGCCTCGCCACCGCCCACGCCCACGCGCCCCAGCGCATTCTCGACGCCGGCTGCGGCACCGGCTATGCCCTGCCGGGCCTCGCCCACGCCTTTCCCGCTGCAACCCTGCTGGCCCTCGACTTCGCGCCAGCGATGCTGCGCCGCCACCCGCCGGGCCTCGCCCAGCCGGTCTGCGCCGACCTCGAACACCTGCCCTTCGCCACCGCCAGCCTCGACGCTCTGTGGTCCAGCTACGCCCTGCAGTGGTGCAATCCCCGTCACGCCCTGCCCGAGCTCGCCCGTGCCCTCGCCCCCGGCGGCCAGCTATGGCTCGCCACCCTCGGCCCCGGCACACTGGGCGAACTGCGCGACGCCTTCCGCCAGGTAGACGACGACGATCACGTGCTGCGCTTCGAATCCCCCGACACCATTGCCGCCGCCGCCGAATCGGCCGGCCTGCGCATCGTCGCCCGCGAACGCGACACCCTGCGCGCCTGGGCACCCGACCTGCGCACCCTGCTCGGCGACATCAAGACCCTCGGCGCCCACCAGACCGGCGCGGCCCGACGGACCCCCCTGACCAAATCCGCCTGGGGCCGCCTCGCCACCGCCTACGAAGCCCACCGGGGCGCCAACGGCCTGCCTGCGTCCTACGACACCCTCTGGCTCATCGCCGAAAAGACCTGAAAACCGAAATGAGCGCCTTCTTCATCACTGGCACCGATACCGAGATCGGCAAGACCTTTGTCACCTGCACCCTCCTCCACGCCGCCCGCGCCCGCGGCCACCGCGCCGTCGGCATGAAGCCCATCGCGGCCGGCGCCGAAATGGTGAATGCAGAATTCATCAATGAGGACGCTGCCCGCATCCGCGCCGCCGGCAGCTTCGATCCGGGCCTCGCCCTGCTCAACCCCTACTGCCTCGCCAGCCCGATTGCACCGCACATCGCCGCCGCCGAGGAGGACATCCGCATCGATCCGCACAAGATCCTCGATGCCTTCGCGGCGCTGCGCAGCCAGGCCGACGTGGTACTGGTGGAAGGTGTGGGCGGCTTTCGCGTGCCCCTCGGCGACGACTACGACAGCGCCGACCTGGCCCGCGACCTCGGTCTGCCGGTGATTCTGGTGGTCGGGATGCGCCTCGGCTGCATCAATCATGCCCTGCTCACCGCCGAAGCGGTTGCCGCCCGCGGGCTGCAGCTCGTCGGCTGGATCGCCAATCAGGTCGATCCGTCCATGCTGCGCTTCGAGCAGAATCTCGACGCCCTGGTGGCGCGGGTGCCCGCGCCGCTGCTCGGGGTGGTGCGCTTCCAGCCCGACGGCAATGCCGCCGCGGCTGCGGCCGACGTCCGCCTACCGGACTGACGGCCGTCGCTGGCGAAGCTGCTCGAACAGGCAGACGCCAGCAGCCACCCCCACATTGAGCGACTCCATGCCGCCCGGCATCGGAATCACCACTCGCCGCGTCGCCAGGGCCGCCACCGCGGGCGACAGCCCCTGCCCTTCGGACCCCATCAGCCAGGCCACCGGCCCGCGCAGGTCGAGGTCGTAGAGCTCGACTGCCTCGCGCAGATCGGCCGCGAGGATCGCCCCGCCGTAACCGGCCAGGGCCGACGCCGCCTCGACGCCTTCGTGGAGGCGCAAGCCGAAGTGGGCCCCCATCGCCGCCCGCAGCACCCGCGGCGACCACGCCTGCGCGCAGCCCGGCGTGAGGAGCACGTCCGCCACGCCCACCGCCGCCGCCGTGCGCAGGATCGTGCCCAGGTTGCCCGGGTCCTGGACCGCGTCGAGCACCACGCAGTCGGCATCCAGCGCCATCGGCGCCGGCGCCGGCGGCACCGGAAGCAGCGCCAGCACGCCGCTCGGCGCATCCACCGGGCTCACGTGGGCAAACAGACGATCGGGCAATTCGAGGCAGATTTCAGTTGGACAGGCGGCCAGCAGACTCGCGATCTCGGGCTGCATACGCCCACTCTCGCTCACCACCACACGGCTCGGTCGCACACCACGCGCCAGCGCCACACCCAGCAGATGGGCACCGTCGAGGAGCGTCTCGCCGCTCGACCTGCGCGTCCGCGCCGAAGTGGCGAGGGCGTGCAGGTGCTTGACCGTCGGATTGTCGCGGGAACTGATCTGCTTCATGCTCAGAAAGCCAGGCCGAGGGTGGCCAACAGCACCGTCAGCGCACCGAGCGCCAGATTCAGACCGACCCGCTGACGAATCTCGCCGAGCGCCTTGGCACCCTGGGCCCAGCTCTCGGCGGTCACCGCCCGCTGCAGCGCACGCCACGGGCCGAACCAGATGCTGGCGAAGATCGCCGCCATCACCAGCCCGATGGCGGCCATCGCGTGCCACGACCGGGGCGCCTGAGCGAAACCCACTTCGAGCAGCATCGCGAATCCCGACCCGACGATCGCCGCGATGGCCACCCAGACGATCGGGAAAAAGCGCGCGAAAACCCGCTGCCACAGACTCAGCCGCTCGGCCGGCGCCAGCGCGAGCGCGGCCGGACGCAGGCACAGATGGGCAAAACTCATTCCGCCGACCCACACGATCACGCCGAGCAGATGCACACACAGCAACAGGTGATGAAGTTTCATCGGCAATCCTCGTCGGTCCACAGGGGGGGGTTGGCGATCACGTCGCGCACCGGCCCGAAGCTCGTACGGTAGATCTCGCAGGCGCCGTGGGCGCGCAGCGCCGCCAGGTGGGCAGCCGTCGGGTAGCCCTTGTGAGCCGCGAGGCCGTACTGCGGATAGCGAACGTCGAGTTCGCGCAAGCGCGCGTCGCGGGCAGTCTTGGCGAGAATCGACGCGGCGGAGATTTCGGCCACCAGCGCGTCGCCCTTCACCACCGCTTCGCAAGGCAGGTCGAGGTGTGGGCAACGGTTGCCATCGACCAGCACCCGCGTCGGCACCCGGGCCAGCCCGGCCACCGCCCGCTGCATCGCGAGCATCGAGGCGTGGAGGATATTGAGACGATCGATTTCGGCAACGCTGGCCTCGGCGACGCACCAGGCCAAGGCCTTGTCGCGGATCTCGACGGCCAGCGCATCACGGCGCTTCTCACTCAGCTTCTTGGAATCGGCCAATCCGGCAATGGGCCGGGCGGGATCGAGGATCACCGCCGCCGCCATCACCGGACCACAGAGCGGGCCACGCCCCGCCTCGTCGACGCCACACACCAGTTCCATCAGCGCGACCCGCGAAGATAGGGCAGGATCGCCGCTGCAGCCTTGGTGGCCGTGTCCTGACGAAGCTGCAGATGCATGTCGGTGAATATCTTTTCAAGGGCGTCGGCGCGGGTCTTGTCGGTCAACCAGCCATCGAGCGCGTCGGCCAGGGCCTGCGGCGTGGCGGCATCCTGCAGCACCTCGGGCACTACTTCGCGGTTCGCCAGCACGTTGGGCAGCCCGACCCACGGCAGGTACGCCATCCGCTTCATGAGGCGATACGACCACTTGCCGATCTTGTAGGTGATGACCATCGGCCGCTTGAGCAGTGCGGCCTCGAGCGTGGCGGTCCCACTTGCCACCAGCACCACGTCGGCGGCGATCATTGCGTCGTTGGCGTGCCCGAACAGGATGCGAATCGGCAGATCGAGATTGGCATGTCGGCGCAGCGCTTCCTCGAACAACTGGCGCGTCTCGCGGGTTGCCAGGGGCACCAGGAAACGCGCTTCCGGGTGACGCTCGTGAAGCAGCGCTGCGGTTGCAATGTAAGTGTCGGCGAGATTGCGCAGCTCGGATTGCCGGCTGCCGGGCAGGAAGGCGAACACCGGACCTTCGCCGCTGATCTGCAGCATTTCGCGCGCACCGGCGCGGTCGGGCACGAGCGGGAAGACGTCGGCAAGTGGATGGCCGACATAGCTGACCGGCACGCCAGCAGCACGGTACAGCTCCGGCTCGAACGGAAACAGGCACAACATGTGGCTCACCGAGCGCGCAATGCCCTTGAGACGCCCCCGCCGCCAGGCCCAGATCGAAGGGCTGACGAAATGAATCGCCGGGACGCCCTTGTCCTTCAGGCGCCGCTCCAACCACAGACTGAAATCGGGCGCATCGACGCCGATGAATGCGGCAGGCCGATCGGCAAGCAAGCGCTTGAGCAAGGTGCTGCGGATGCCGGACAACTCACGATAATGCTTGAGCGCATCCACGTAACCGTGAACCGCGAGCTTTTCGGCCGGCCACCAAGCCTTGAAGCCTTCGGCCTGCATCTTGGGGCCGCCGATGCCGAAGAACTCGACATCGGGGAGGTGGCGCTTGAGCGCCCGGATCAGGTGGCTGGCGAGGAGGTCGCTGGACGCCTCGCCAGCCACCATGGCGATGCGAACAACCATGGATCAGCGAACGAGGCCACGCCCGGAGTCGGCGATGAAGTCGGAGAACTGTTGCAACTCGGGCGCCGCCTCGGCTGCTTCGGCAATCTGGCGACGCGCCTCATCGAGCGACAGACCGCTCCGGTACAGCGTCTTGTAGGCCCGCTTGATTGCGGCGATGCCTTCGGCACTGAACCCGCGGCGCTTGAGCCCCTCGCTGTTGATGCCGTGGGGGGAAGCGGGATTGCCCGACACGGTGACGAAAGGCGGCAGATCCTGCAGCAGGACGGTGCCGACACCGCAGAAACTGTGAGCACCGACACGCACGAACTGGTGCACGCCGGTGAAGCCGCCAAGGATCGCCCAGTCGCCAACCGTGACGTGACCGGCGAGCGTCGCGTTGTTGGCGAAGATCGTGTTGTGGCCGACACTGCAGTCGTGCGCCACATGCACATAGGCCATGATCCAGTTGTCGTTGCCGACGCGGGTCAGGCCGCCGTCCTGCACCGTGCCGGTGCTGAAACTGCAAAACTCGCGAATCGTGTTGCGGTCGCCGATCTCCAGCCGCGTCGGCTCGGCGGCGTATTTCTTGTCCTGGGGCTCCGAACCAATCGAGCAGAACTGGAAGATGCGGTTGTCCCGGCCGATTCGGGTGTGCCCCTCGACGACGACATGCGGGCCGATCACCGTGCCCTCACCGATCTCGACGTGCTCGCCGATGATCGAATAGGCGCCGACCTGCACACCTTCGGCAAGGCGCGCACCAGGATGAACGATGGCACTCGGGTGGATCGTCATCGCTTGATCGCGCACATGAATTCGGCTTCGGTGGCCACTTCGCCAGCGACCTTGGCGACGCCTTTGAATTTCCAGATGTTACGGATGGTGCGGACGATCTCCGCCTCCAGGATCAGCTGATCGCCAGGCACCACCGGACGCTTGAAGCGCACGTTATCAACCGACGCGAAATACACCATCGCATCCTCGTCGGGCACCGTACCCTCGGTCTTGAAGGCCAGGACGGCAGCAGCCTGCGCCAACGCCTCGATGATCAGCACGCCGGGCATCACCGGGCTGTGAGGAAAGTGACCGGGGAAGAACGGCTCGTTCACCGTGACGTTCTTCAGGCCGACGACACGCTTGCCCTCTTCGAGTTCGAGGATGCGGTCCACCAGCAGGAACGGGTAGCGGTGGGGAATGTATTTCTTGATTTCGTTGATGTCGATGATGCTCATGATTCCTTTTCCCGTGATTCGGTGCTCGCGAGCTTCTTCTCGAGCTCGCGCAGCCGCTCCGCCATCGCGTCGAGGCGACGCAGATGGGAAAAATTCTTGACCCAGTCCGCATGGGACTGCAGCGGCACCATCGATGTGTAGACGCCCGCCTTGTCGATGGTCTTGGTGACGTTGGTGTCGGCCGAGACGGTGACGTCGTCCGCCACTTCGAGATGCCCGGAAAAGCCCGCCTTGCCGCCCACCATGACCCTTTTGCCGACCGTGGTGCTGCCGGCCAGGCCAGCCATCGCAGCCATGATCGTATCGTCGCCGACGCGACAGTTGTGGGCAACGTGGATCAGGTTGTCGAGCTTCACGCCACTGCCGATCACGGTATCGTCCAACGCGCCGCGATCGACCGTGGTGTTGGCACCAATCTCCACGTCGTCACCGAGAATGACCCGGCCGATCTGCGGAATCTTGACCCAGTGCTTGTCCCCATCGCGGGCAAAGCCCAGCCCGTCGGCGCCGATGACAGCCCCCGAATGCAGGATGGCCCGCGCACCGACGATGCAGTCGTCGTAAATCTTCACTCCGGCATGCAGCAGCGACCCGGCGCCCAAGGCAATCCGATCACCCAGCAGGCAACCCGGGCCAATGACGCAGCCCTCACCGATGTCGCACCCCTCACCAACCACCGCGTTGGCACCAATCGACACCGACGCTGGCACGGACGAAGCCACCACGGCGGACGGGTGGATACCCGGTGCGTGCGCCTTTGGCGGGTTGAACAACTGCGCCACCCGCGCGAAATAGAGATACGGATCCGGCGTCAGAATGCGCGCTCGCTCCGTGAGCGCTGCCGCCTTGGGCGACAGAATGAAGGCCGACGCAGCGCTCGTCTGCAATGCAGCGCTCAATCTGGGATTGGACAGGAAGGCGACATCGCCTTCCCCCGCCGCCTCGAGCGACGCAATCTGCCTGACCCGGATGGCCGGATCGCCGACCAGTTCACCGCCCAACCGGGCGACCAGCTCGCCTAGGGTGAAGTCCATCGACGCGAACGCTTACTTGGCTTCGGTCAGCGCCTTGATCACCTTGTCGGTGATGTCGATGCGGGGACTCGCGTAAACGGCTTCCTGGAAGATGATGTCGTACTTCTCGGCCTCGGCGATCTGCTTGATAGTCTTGTTGGCACGATCAAGCACGCTCGCCAGCTCCTCGTTGCGACGCTGGTTCAAGTCCTCGCGGAACTCCCGCTGCTTGCGCTGGAAATCGCGATTCAGCTCGTTGAACTCGCGCTCCTTGTTGCGCCGGTCGCCCTCGGCCATCGTCATGCCGTTCTTCTCAAGCGCTTCCTGCATGCCCTGCAGCTGCTTGGCGATACGCTGCAGATCCTGATCGCGCTTCTCGAATTCCTTCTCGAGCTTCTGCTGGGCCTTCTTGGCGGGCGGCGCCTCCTTCATGACCCGATCGGAATTGACGAACCCGACCTTGACCTCGGCAGCCGCCGTCTGCGCGAACGTGGCAAGCAGAATCGCCGCCAGCGTGGATAGACCGATACCTTTCACCTCAAACCTCCATCTGCACCCGATACGGCTGCAATCAGAAAACCGTGCCCAACTGGAACTGGAATTTTTGCGTCTTGTCGCCCTCTTGCTTCTTGAGGGCCTGACCGAGACTGAACTTGAGCGGGCCAACCGGAGAACTCCAGCTGAACGCCAATCCGGTACTGTAACGCAAATCGGCTGCACTCACCTTGTCATCCACGCCCCACACATAACCGGCGTCGGCAAAGACCGACAGGCGCATGGATTTGTCCTTGCCGCCAGGCATCGGGAAATAATACTCCACGTTCGCCACCGCCCGACGGTTACCGCCGAGCGCCCGGACGTAGCCGTTGCTGTCGGTATAACGCGGACCCAGCGTACTTTGCTGGTAGCCGCGCACCGAACCGATACCGCCGGCGTAAAAGTTCTTGTAGAACGGCAGCTCCTTGCCGTCGTAGCCATGGGCGTAGCCGATATCGCCGTTGAGCATCAGCGCATAGCCGCCACCGAACGGAATCCAGTATTGATGCTGGTAGCTGCCGCGCACATAGCGCATGTCGAGCACCGGCGTGGCCACCTCGACCGAGGCACGCTGATAGATGCCCGACGTCGGGTACAGGAAACTATCCCGCTTGTCCCGCGCCCAGCCGGCGGTCGCGACCAGACTGCGGGCGGTGTCGCCAAAGGTGTTCACGAAGTTCACATATGGCGCAGGACTGGTGTCGTAGACCTTGATCGTGGTCTGATCGACGGCGAGACCAAAGTTGATACGGTCGTCTTCCGCGATCGGGTAGCCGAAACGCAGGCCAGCGCCGATCGACGACGATTTGTAGGTCGCCACCGATAGCGAGGTCGGATCGACGTTGCGCTGATAAATGTCCCAGCCCATGCTGATGCCGTCAATGGTCCAGTATGGGTTGGTGAACGACAGCGCCACCGTCTTGTTGATCCGGCCCGTATTGACCTGAAGGGTCATGGCATTACCGGTACCGAAGAGATTCTGCTGGGCGATCGAGCCCGACAGGATCACCTTTTCCGCGCTCGAGAAGCCCGCACCGAGCATCAGATTGCCGGTCGCACGCTCCTTGACGGTGAAATTGGCATCCACCTGATCGGTCGAGCCCGGCACTGCCGGCGTCTCGATGGCAACGTCCTCGAAATACCCGAGGCGGTCGAGACGCTTCTTGGAGCGGTTGATCGCCGCGCCGTCGTACCACGCACCTTCCATCTGGCGAATCTCGCGCCGAATGACCTCGTCACGCGTCCGTGCGTTGCCGGCAAAATTGATCTTGCGCACATACACGCGCCGTCCCGGATCAACGAAGAAGGTAAAAGCCACCTGGCGCTTCACCTTGTCCACTTCGGGCGCAGCGTTTACGTTGGCGAAGGCGTAACCCTCGTTGCCGAGCCGCTCGGTGATCGCTTTGGTCGTCGCCGTCACACTGTCCCGCACGAATGTGTCGCCAGCCTTCAGCGCGACAAGCTTCTGCAGCTCGGACTCGGGCACCACCATGTTGCCAGCCAGCTTCACGTCGGAAATCGTGTACTTCTCGCCCTCGGTCACGCTGAGGGTGATGTAGATATCTTTCTTGTCGGGCGTGATCGACACCTGGGTCGAATCGATGCTGAAATCGAGGTAACCTCGATTCAAGTAGAACGAACGCAAGGCTTCGATATCGGCCGAGAGCTTCTGCTTGGAATACTGATCGGTCTTGGACAGCCAGGTGAACCAGCCCGGCGTGGTCAGGGAGAACAGGTCAACCAGGTCCTTTTCCTTGAACACCTTGTTGCCGATGATGCTGATCTGGCGAATCTTTGCCGCCTCGCCTTCGACGACGTTGAAATTGACGCCAACCCGGTTCCGCTCGAGCGGCGTAACCGTGGTGGTGATCTGGACCCCGTAGAGGCCCTTCGAAAGATACTGGCGTTTGAGCTCCTGCTCGGCGCGCTCGAGAACGGCACGGTCGAGGATGCGCGACTCAGCCAGCCCCACGTCCTTGAGACCCTTCTTGAGCGGCTCCTTCTCGAACTCCTTGATGCCGACGAAATCGATCTGGGAGATGGCGGGCCGCTCGTCGACGAGAACGATGATCACGTCGTTCTCGACCTCGATCCGCACGTCCTTGAAGAAACCGGTGGCAAACAGCGACTTGATCGCTTGGGAAGCCTTTTCTTCAGAGAACGATTCACCGACCTTCACTGGAAGGTAGCTGAACACGGTCCCGGCTTCGGTCCGCTGGATCCCTTCAACGCGAATATCTTTGACGACGAATGGCTCAAAGGCCAAGGCGGGCGAGGCAGCGAAAAGCGCAGCGATCACCCCGGGGAGGAACTTGGATTTCATCCGATTTCAGCTAGCAACAAGGCGGTTGATGTCGTTGTAGAAGGCAAAAGCCATTAGCGCCGCCAGCAGAGCCATTCCAATCTGCTGACCGATTTCCATGATCCGCTCGGAAACCGGGCCGCCCTTGATGATCTCGATCACATAATACAGCAAGTGCCCACCGTCGAGCACTGGCACCGGCAGCAGATTGAGGACGCCCAGGCTGATGCTGATGAGCGCCAGGAACTTGACGTAATGCGCCCATCCCATCCGGGCGGATTGCCCCGCAAAATCAGCGATCGTCACCGGCCCGCTGAGATTCTTGACCGACACCTCGCCGACGATCATCCGTCCCAGCACGCTCAGACTCATCGCGGCGGTGTCCCAGGTCTGCGCAGCGCCCTTGGCCAGCGCATCAAGCACGCCATAGCGCACCGTGACGAACATCAGGTCGCGCTGGGCGTCGGCGTTCGCCATCGCCACGCCGATGCGACCGATCTGCTGGCCCCTTTCTTCGACGGCCTTGGGCACGAGGTGGACGACGATCACCCGATCGCCACGCAACGCTTCCACTTCGAGGCGCTGGCCGGCAGCATCCCGCACCGTGGCGACCAGATCGCTCCAGGAGTCGATCTGCCGTGCGCCTATGCGCACGATACGGTCGCCGCTCGCGAGCCCCGCGGCCTGCGCGGCACCGTCGGGCGCCAGCTGACCGAGCACCGCCGGCAGCTTGGGACGGAACAACTGCAGCCCCACCTGCGCCGCCACGTCGTTCTGCGCCTGATCCACGTCAACCGCCGCCAGATCCAGCGTCCGGAAGACGATCTCGTCGCGCGCGTTGATGGTCTCGACGGTCACGGTCCGATGTTCAAGTGCGTCGTTAAGCAGGCGCCACCTGAAATCCTGCCAGGTTTCGACAGGCCGCCCGTCGATGGAGCGCACGAGTTCCCCAGCCTGGAAACCGGCGTGCGCCCCCTGACTCTCCGCCACCGGCTCGGCGAGACGCGGCCGCAATTCCTCGACGCCCGTCGAATACAGCCCCCAGTACAAGCCGATCGCAAGTACGAAATTGGCCAGCGGACCAGCCACGACGATCGCGATGCGCCGCCACACGGTCTGGCGATTGAAGGCGCGATGCTGCTCGTTCGCCGCCACCGGCGCCTCGCGCTCGTCGAGCATCTTCACGTAACCGCCCAGCGGAAACGCCGACAGCGCCCATTCGGTCTGATCGGTGCCGAAACGACGCACCCATAACGGCTTGCCGAACCCCAGCGAGAAACGGAGCACCTTCACGCCGCACAGGCGCGCGACCAGATAGTGACCAAACTCGTGAACGACGATGAGGATGCCCAGCGCGAGCAGAAAGGGCAGGACGTAATCCAGCAGACTCATCTCACCCCCGCTGAGTGCGCGAAAACGCCTTGCGCATCGACGTTACCGACAGGATTGACGGACGAAACCGGCCGCCAGTTCGCGCGCTTGAGCGTCCGCCGCCAGCACCGCCTCAAGCGAATCCGCAGCCTGCTGCGGCACGCTGTCCAGGGTGGCGGCAATCACCGCAGCAATGCGATCGAAGCCCAGACCACCCGCCAGGAAACTCTCCACCGCCACCTCGTTCGCGGCATTCAGCACTGCCGGGGCGATACCACCAGCCTCCAGTGCCCGATAAGCAAGGGCCAGACACGGGAAGCGCTCGAGATCGGGCCGTTCGAAATTGAGCTGTCCCACCGCAAACAGGTCGAGGGGCTTCACGCCGGCATCAACCCGCTCGGGGTAGGCCATGGCATGCGCGATCGGCGTGCGCATGTCGGGATTGCCAAGTTGCGCCAGCACGGAACCATCGACATAGGCCACCATCGAGTGGATGACGCTCTCGGGATGTATCACCACTTCGATCCGCTCCGCCGGCGCACCGAACAACCAGTGCGCCTCGATGACCTCCAGGCCTTTGTTCATCATGGTTGCCGAATCGACCGAAATCTTCCGGCCCATCACCCAGTTGGGGTGAGCACAGGCCATTTCCGGCGTCACCGCAGCCAGCTCGGCAAGCGGCTTGCGCCGGAACGGACCACCCGACGCAGTCAGCAGGATGCGCGTCACTTCGACACCATCCACGCCTTGGGTAAAACCGCTCGGCAGTGCCTGGAAGATCGCGTTATGTTCACTGTCGATCGGCAGCAGGGTGGCGCCATTGGCAGCGACCTCCTGCATGAACAGTGCGCCCGACATGACCAGCGCTTCCTTGTTGGCCAGCAGGATGCGCTTGCCGCTACGCGCAGCCGCCAGGGTCGGTACCAGGCCGGCAGCACCCACGATGGCAGCCATCACCATGTCGACCTCCGGCGCGGACGCCACCGCAACAAGAGACGCCGCACCGGACAGCACCTCCGTACAGCATCCGGCCGCATCCAGTTGCCCCTGCAGGCGCAGGGCATCGTCGGGCCGATCGACGACGGCATAGGCCGGCCGGTGCTGCAGGCACTGCGCGAAGAGCTTGTCCACCTGACGATGCGCGGTCAGCGCAAAAACGCCGTAACGCTGTGGATGACGGGCAACCACATCGAGCGTGCTGACACCAATCGAACCGGTCGCACCGAGAACGGTGATGAATTGCTTGAACTGAGACATGACTTATCGGGCCAACCAGAGGGCTACCAGACCGGCCAGCGGCAGGGTGGAGGTCAGACTATCGATGCGGTCGAGAATTCCGCCGTGTCCGGGCAGCAGGGTGCCGCTATCCTTGATGCCTGCCTGCCGCTTGAGCATCGACTCGAAGAGATCGCCGATGATACTGACCGCAGTGAACACCGCCAGCGCCAGCACAGCGATCGGCCCGCGCGGACCGTCGAGCAATCCATGCCCAACAGAACCGATGCAGATCAATCCGTAGATCACCACACCGACCAACGCGCCGTAGGCCCCTTCCCAGCTCTTGCCCGGACTGATGTTCGGTGCCAGCTTGCGCTTGCCGAAGGCGCGCCCGGTGAAATACGCGGCGATATCGGCCATCCAGACCGCCGCCATGACGCCCAGCAGAAGCCAGGGACTCGGCAGGCGCAAATGGGCCATCGCCAGACTCGGCGGCACCAGCAGGACCAGCCCGACTAGGGCAGCAGTGCGATTTCCGGGCATTACCCAGCGCTTGCGCAGCCAGAAAGGCACACAGGCGATCCAGAACAAGGCACTGGCGCCATATAGCGGAACCAGTCCGAACGGCGCAACGGTATCGTCGCGATGAAGCCCGGCAACCATGCCGCACGCCAGACACAGCAGCCCCAGCAACGCTGCATACGCCCGGCGAGGGCCGGCCGAAAAGCCGACCATGCCGCCCCACTCCGCGGCGGCCAGCGCGCACACGATGGAAACGAAGGCCAGCCAGCCAAGCGCTGGCAGGAAAAAAACCGCGCCGAGGAGGCCCGCGAGAAGGAAGAGCGCGGTGATGACCCGCGTTTTAAGCATGGCCGGAGTCGGCAGCACCAGCGGCGCCGCCGGTCACCTGCTCGCTGGTACGGCCGAAACGCCGCTCGCGGCCCTGATAAGACGCAATGGCCTGATCGAGTTCGGCCTCGCCAAACTCGGGCCACAGCTTGTCGGTAAAATACAGCTCCGAGTATGCAAGTTGCCAGAGCATGAAATTGCTGATGCGCTTCTCGCCGCCGGTGCGAATGAAAAGATCCGGCTCGGGACTGAAGCTGAGGGCCAGATGCGACGCCAGATCGTCCTCGGAGAAACCGTCGGTGCGACCGGGCGCGGCGGCCATCATCTTCTCGACGGCCTGCATGATGTCCCAACGCCCACCGTAGTTGGCGCAGATCGTCAGGTTCATCTTGGTATTGCCCGCCGTGAGCGCTTCGCCATCGCGAATCAGATCGACGAGGCCTTGATCGAAACGACCGAGATCCCCAACGACGCGCAGACGGATGTTGTTGCGGTGGATACGCTCGATCTCCGCCTTCAGCGACTTCACGAACAACTGCATCAGGAAAGACACTTCGTCCTGCGGCCGACGCCAGTTCTCGGAACTGAATGCGAAAACGGTCAGAAATTCCACGCCCCGATCGAGGCAGGTGCGGATGACCTCGCGCAAGGAATCCACGCCCTTGGCGTGTCCGGCAACGCGCGGCATCAGACGCTTGCGCGCCCAACGGCCGTTGCCGTCCATGATGATCGCGATGTGCCGCGGAACCTGCGCAGCTTCGGGCACGCTCCGGGTCGAGCTGGTGAACGGCAAGCGCACCATGGTTATCTCCGCCTGGGACGAGGAGCAGAAGTCAGATTCGATCCGAAGATCAAATCTGCATCAGTTCCTGTTCTTTCTGTGCGAGAAGCTTGTCGATTTCGACGACGGCCTTGTCGGTCAGCTTCTGGATGTCGTCCTGGGCACGACGCTCGTCGTCTTCGGAGATGGTCTTGGCCTTGACGGCGTCCTTCAGCGAACCGTTGGCATCGCGACGCAGATTGCGAACGGCGACCTTGGCACCTTCGCCTTCGTGCTTGATGACCTTGATCAGGTCACGGCGACGCTCTTCGGTGAGCGGCGGCATCGGAACGCGAATCACATCACCCTGCGATGCGGGATTCAGACCGAGGTCGGAGTCGCGGATGGCCTTTTCGACCTTTGCGATCATCGGCTTTTCCCACGGCTGAACGCCGATCGTCCGGGCGTCGATCAGGGTGACGTTGGCCACCTGATTGACCGGCACGGGACTGCCGTAGTAATCGACCATGACATGATCCAGAAGACCGGTGTGAGCGCGGCCGGTTCTCACCTTGGCGAGATCGAGCTTGAGCGCCTCGATGGTCTTCTGCATCTTGGATTCGGTAGTCTTCTTGAGTTCCGGGATCATCGATTCAACCTCAGCAATAAACCAGCGTACCTTCGTCCTCGCCCATCACGACGCGTTTGAGCGCGCCACTCTTGAACAGACTGAACACGTTGATCGGGAGACGCTGGTCGCGACACAGGGCAAACGCTGTCGCGTCCATCACCGCGAGATTGCGGGCAATGGCCTCGTCGAACGAAATCCGCTGGAAGCGGGTCGCGGACGGGTCCTTCTTCGGATCGGCGGTGTAGATGCCATCGACCTTGGTCGCCTTCAGCACGATGTCGGCGCCGATCTCGGAGCCGCGCAGGGCCGCTGCGGTGTCGGTAGTGAAGAACGGATTGCCGGTACCGGCACCGAAGATGACGACACGCCCTTCCTCGAGGTAGCGGATCGCCTTGCCACGGATGTAGGGCTCGACAACCTGATCGATGCGCAGGGCCGACTGGACCCGCGCATTGACGCCCGCGGCGCGGAACGCGTCCGCGAGCGCCATCGCGTTCATGACGGTGGCCAGCATCCCCATGTAGTCGGCCGTGGCGCGATCCATGCCGGACGCAGCCCCCGCCATTCCACGAAAGATGTTACCGCCACCAATCACGATCCCGATCTCGACCCCCAGACGGGTCACTTCGACCACATCGCGAACGATACCGGAGACAACCTCCTGGTTGATGCCGTAGGCGTCGTCGCCCATCAGGGCTTCGCCCGAGAGCTTGAGGAGAATGCGTTTGTAGGCGGGCTGGCTCATCGTCTGACCACCCTTCTTACTTCTGGGCAGCCGCAGCAGCCTGCGCGGCCACTTCGGCGGCGAAGTCGGTCACCTTCTTCTCGATGCCCTCACCGACGATGTACAGGGTGAAACCGGCCACGGACGCACCCTTCGCCTTCAGCAGCTGGGCGATGGTCTGCTTGCCGTCTTCGGCCTTCACGAAGACCTGATCGAGCAGGGTCACGTCCTTCAGGTACTTCTGGACAGTGCCTTCGGCAATCTTCTCGAGCATGGCTTCCGGCTTGCCGGCTTCGCGAGCCTTCTCGATGGCGATGCGACGCTCGACGTCCAGCAGTTCGGCCGGAACGCCGGAAGCGTCGAGGGCCTTCGGCTTGGAAGCGGCGATGTGCATCGCGATATCCTTGGCCAGGGCTTCGTCGCCGCCAACCAGGTCGACCAGCA
The DNA here is from genome assembly GCF_041911615.1 of Zoogloea sp. Classification (GTDB taxonomy): domain Bacteria; phylum Pseudomonadota; class Gammaproteobacteria; order Burkholderiales; family Rhodocyclaceae; genus Zoogloea. Next base: position 30,148 of record NZ_JAYROR010000002.1, read on the forward strand.
CGCCGATCTTGGCGCCGCCGTGGACGTAGCTGGCCACGGCACCCTTGGCCTCGGTGCGAACGAAGCGACGGATCGACATGTTTTCGCCAATCTTGCCGACCAGCGCCTTGCGGACTTCCTCAACGGTCTGACCGTTGAGCTCAAGAGCGGACAGCGCTTCCACGTCGGCCGGGTTCTTGGTTGCGACCAGCTCGGCGACGTTCTTGACCAGCGCCAGGAAGTCGTCGTTCTTGGCCACGAAGTCGGTTTCGCAGTTCACTTCAACCATCGCGCCGAGCTTGGCGTCGGCGGAGATATAGATGCCGACGATGCCTTCGGCGGTGACGCGGGCTGCAGCCTTGGAGGCCTTGTTACCCAGCTTGACACGCAGGATCTCTTCGGCCTTGGCCATGTCGCCAGCGGCTTCGGACAGGGCCTTCTTGCATTCCATCATGGGCGCATCGGTCTTTTCGCGCAGCTCCTTGACCATGCTCGCGGTAATTTCCGCCATGCTTGCTCCTAGATAAAGTTTTGAATGAATTCGGTGTTATTTGCAAAGCGGGCGCCCTAGGCGCCCGCTTTCGAATCAGGCCTGCTCTTCGGCGCCGTCTTCAACTTCGACGAATTCGTCGGAGCCGGCAGCAACGATTTCCTGAATCACGTGATTCTTGCCTTCCAGCACCGCATCGGCAACGCCACGGGCGTAAAGGCGGATCGCGCGGGACGAATCGTCGTTACCCGGAATCACGAAATCCACGCCTTCGGGCGAGTGATTGGTATCGACCACGGCCACGACCGGGATACCCAGCTTGTTGGCTTCGGTGATGGCGATCTTGTGGTAGCCGACGTCGATGACGAACAGTGCATCCGGCAGACCACCCAGATCCTTGATGCCGCCCAGGCTCTTCTGGAGCTTCTCGAGCTCACGGGAAGCCATCAGCGCTTCCTTCTTGGACAGGCGCTCGACGGAGCCGTCTTCGACCATGGCTTCCATGTCCTTCAGGCGCTTGATGGAAACCTTGACGGTCTTGAAGTTGGTGAGCATGCCACCCAGCCAGCGCTCATCAACATAAGGCATACCGGCGCGACGGGCCTCTTCAGCCACGATTTCGCGGGCCTGGCGCTTGGTGCCGACAAACAGGATGGTGCCGCGATTGGCAGCCAGCTTGCGCACGAAGTCCATGGCCTCGTTGTACTTGACGAGGGTCTTTTCGAGGTTGACGATGTGAATCTTGTTGCGCTGACCAAAGATGAACGGCGCCATCTTCGGGTTCCAGAAACGGGTTTGATGGCCGAAGTGGACGCCCGCTTCGAGCATTTGACGCATGGTGACAGACATTGCTGAACTCCAGTACTGAGGTTTGACCGCCGCCCGACCTGCCGGCCCCGCCACTGCGAGGCCACGCTACGCCGCAAACATCACCAATCGACTCGTAACCGACGAATCACCGGTGACGCCTGCCGGACCCCAATGGGCCGGACGTGTGTATTTTGCCTGGCACCATTGCCAGACAAGCCATAGATTGTAGCAGCTTCCCAGCATTTCCCTCAAGACCGGCATTCGAGCACCCACCTGCCCCCAGCCGCGCGGATTGCCCGAAACGGCCGCTTGAGCTAGCCTACCCGATTCAAAATCCCCCAGCAGATCAAGCCTCATGAGCGTCACCATAAAAACGCCGGAAGAAATCGAAAAAATGCGTATCGCGGGCCGCCTCGGCTCCGAAGTCCTCGATTACATCACGCCCTTCGTGAAGGCCGGCACCAGCACGGCAGAAATCGACCGGCTCTGCCATGAATATATGGTCGATGTGCAGGGCTGCATTCCCGCCCCGCTCAATTACGCCCCACCGGGCTACACGCCCTATCCGAAGTCGATCTGCACGTCGGTCAATCATCAGGTCTGCCACGGCGTTCCCAGCGACAAGGTGATTCTCAAGAAGGGCGACATCGTCAATCTGGATATCACCGTCATCAAAGACGGCTATCACGGCGACACCAGCCGGATGTTCATCGTCGGCGAAACCTCGATCCGCGCCAAGCGCCTGTGCCAGATCACTTACGAGTGCATGTGGCTGGGCATCGCCCAGGTCAAGCCCGGCGCCCATCTGGGCGACATCGGCGCGGCGATCCAGAAGCACGCCGAGGGCAACGGCTTCTCGGTGGTGCGCGAATTCTGCGGTCACGGGATCGGAGCCAACTTCCACGAGGATCCGCAGGTGCTGCACTACGGCAAGGCCGGCACCGGCATCGAGCTCAAACCCGGCATGATCTTTACCATCGAGCCGATGATCAACGCCGGCAAGGCGGCCATCTCCGAACTGCCCGATGGCTGGACCATCGTCACCCGCGACCGCAGCCTGTCGGCCCAATGGGAACACATGGTGCTCGTCACCGAAACCGGCGTCGAGGTGCTCACCCTGTCGGCCGGCAGTCCCGCCCGCCCGGAGATCGTCGCCCCGTTCGCGGCCCACATTCAGCCCTGACTCTCGACCCAAGATGTCCGACACCGCGCCCGCCGTCCTGTCCCCCGAACTCACCCGCGAACGCATCGGTCGCTACAAGTCCCGCCTCAAAGCCGGTAGCGAGGCGCTCCGTGCCGCCTACGAAGCCCGGCCGCTGACCGACCCGATCCTCAAGGGGCGGTCCCACCTGGTGGACGGCGTGCTGCTCGACATCTGGGCGGATTTCCAGCTCCCCGCCTCGGCGGCGCTGGTGGCGGTGGGTGGCTACGGGCGCGAAGAGCTGTTTCCCTGTTCGGATGTGGATCTGCTGTTCCTGCTCGACGAGACGCCCGACGCCGACCTTTCCGAGCGCCTCACCCAGATGATCGGACTGATCTGGGATATCGGCCTCGACATCGGCCACAGCGTGCGCACCGTCGACGAATGCATCGAGGAAGCGGGCCTCGACGTCACGGTGATGACCAATCTGCTCGAAGCCCGGCTGATCGGCGGCAACGCCCGGCTGTTCGGCGAATTCACCGCCCGGCTGCACGAGCAGCTCAGCATCGGGCAGTTCTTCAAGGCCAAGCGGCTCGAGCAGGAGCAGCGCTACACCCGCCACAACGAAACGCCCTACTCCCTCGAGCCCAACTGCAAGGAAAGCCCCGGCGGCCTGCGCGACCTGCAACTCATCGGCTGGATCAGCCGTGCCGCGGGTTTCGGTACCCACTGGCGCGATCTCGCCCAGCACGGGCTGGTGACCAGCGAGGAAGCAACCGAACTGCGCGAACTGGAACGCTTCCTGCAGCACGTGCGCATCCGTCTGCACCACATCGCCAACCGGCGCGAAGACCGACTGCTCTTCGATCACCAGGAAAAGCTCGCCCGCAAGTTCGGCTTCGAGGCCAACGAGCACCGCCGCGCCTCGGAAGTCTTCATGCAGGAGTACTACCGCACGGCGAAAAAGGTCACCCAGCTCAACACCATCCTGCTGCAGAACTTCGGCGCCGAGTTCTTCCCCAACCGCTACCCGGTGGCGATCAACATCAACGAACGCTTCCAGTGCGTGCGCGAACTGCTCGACGTGCGCGACGAAGGCGTCTTCGACCGCCATCCCAGCGCCCTGCTCGAGTGCTTCCTCATCCTCCAGCAACGCTCCGAACTCAAGGGCATGACCGCCCGCACCCTGCGTGCCCTGTGGCGCGGCCGCAAGCTGATCAACGCCGAATTCCGTCACGACCCGGCCAACCGGGCACTGTTCCTGCGGCTGCTCCAGCAAAAGCGCGGCGTCGTGCACGAGATGCGGCGCATGAACCAGTACGGCATCCTCAGCTTCTACCTGCCCGCCTGGCGGCGCATCGTCGGGCAGATGCAACACGACCTGTTCCACGTCTATACCGTCGACCAGCACATCATGCAGGTGCTGCGCAACGTGCGACGCTTCATGGTCGCCGAGCACGCCCACGAATATCCGCTGCTCACCCGCCTCGCCACCAGCTTCGAGAAACCCTGGCTGATCTACATCGCCGCGCTGTTCCACGACATCGCCAAGGGCCGCGGTGGCGACCATTCCAAGCTCGGCATGAAGGACGCGCGGGATTTCTGCACCGCGCACGGCCTCGACGAAACCGACACGGCGCTGGTCGAATGGCTCGTCCAGCACCACCTGTCGATGTCCAACGTCGCCCAGAAGCAGGACATGTCCGATCTCGACGTGATCCGCCGCTTCGGCGATCTGGTGAAGAACGAACGCCGGCTCACCGCCCTCTACATCCTCACCCACGCCGACATCCGCGGCACCAGCCCGAAGGTCTGGAACGGCTGGAAAGGCAAGCTGCTCGAGGACCTGTTCTTCGCGACCCAACGCCTGCTGCGCGGCGCCACGCCCCAGCAGGCGCTGGGCACGCCGGTCCGCCAGGAAGATGCGCGCAACCTGCTGCGCTATTACGGCCTGCGCCCCGGCACCGAGGACAAACTCTGGGCCCAGCTCGACACCGTTTATTTCATGCGCCACGACGCCGAAGAAATCGCCTGGCACGCGCGCATGCTCTACTACCGCATCGAGTCCGACGAACCCGTCGTCAAGGCCCGCCCCAGCCACGGCGGCGAAGGGCTGCAGGTGATGGTCTATGCCCGCGATCAGAAGGACATCTTCGTGCGCCTGTGCGGCTTCTTCGCGCGGCTCGGATTCTCGATCGCCGACGCCAAGATCCACACCACTCGCCACGGCTACGCCCTCGACAGCTTCCTGCTGCTCGATCCGGGCCAGGAAATCCACTATCGCGACGTGATCGCCCTGCTCGAGCATGATCTCACCGAGCGCCTGCGCCACCCCGACGCCCCCGTGGATCAACCCGCCAGCGGACGCGTCTCCCGCGAGGTCAAGCACTTCCCGATCACGCCGGAAGTCACCATCCACCCGGACGAACGCGGGCAGCACTTCATCATGTCGGTCACCGCCGCCGACCGCCCCGGCCTGCTCTTCGACGTCGCCGAAACCCTCGCCCAGCACGGCATCGACCTGCACACCGCAAAGATCGCAACCCTCGGCGAGCGCATCGAGGACACCTTCTTGATCAGCGGGCCCGACCTCACCCAGGACGCGGGCATCCTGCGCATCGAGGCCGACCTGCTCGAGAAACTGACGATCTGAATCCGCCGGCCGGCTCAGTCGTCGCCGGCCACTGCTCCGTCCGGAAACAGCACCTCGGTATAGCCGAAGCGGGAAAAATCCCGCACCCGCATCGGGTAGAGGATGCCGTCGAGGTGATCGCACTCGTGCTGCACCACCCGCGCGTGAAAGCCGGTCGCCAGACGGTCGATCGGCGCCCCCGACGCGTCGAAGCCGGTGTAGCGCAGCGATGCCCAGCGAGGCACCCAACCGCGCAGCCCGGGAACCGACAGGCAGCCCTCCCAGCCCCCCTCCTCGTCATCCGACAGCGGAGTAAGCTGCGGATTGATCAGCACCGTATCGGGCACCGCCGACGCATCGGGATAACGCGGACTCGCCCCGCCCCCGAAGATCACGACGCGCAGGTCGACGCCGATCTGCGGCGCCGCCAGCCCTGCCCCAGACAAGTGCGCCATCGTGTCGCGCATGTCGGCAATCAACGCCGCCAGCTCCGACGTTCCGAAAGCCTCCACCGGCCGCGCCCGCCGCAGCAGACGCGCATCCCCCATGCGCAGTACGTCGCGAATCATGACCGTTCAGCTTTCGCAGAGGTGGTCGAGCACGTTGCGCACACGCCCCATCGCCTCGCGCAGCACCGTATCGATGGTGTCGAAGCAGATCTGCGCGGTGCTGTCGCCCCGCCCGGCCGCGAAATTGGCCACCACGTTGATCGCCGCGTAAGGAATGCCGAGTTCGCGGGCCAGCGCCGCCTCGGGCATGCCGGTCATGCCGACCACGTCGGCCCCGTCGCGCTCCAGGCGGTTGATCTCGGCCGCCGTTTCGAGACGGGGCCCCTGCGTCGCCGCATACACGCCGCCATCGACAATGGGCTGTCCCGCCCGTTGCGCTGCCGCCAGGATGCGCGCGCGCACCGTCTCGTCGTAGGGCTGGGTGAAATCGATATGAACCACCGGCTCATCGGAACTCTCGTGGAACGTGCTCTTGCGGCCCCAGGTGTAGTCGATGATCTGGTCGGGCAGCACCAGCGAACCCGGGCACAGATCGGCGCGGATGCCGCCTACCGAGGCCACCGAGATGATCGCATCGACGCCCGCCTCGCGCAGGGCCCACAAGTTGGCCTGGTAATTGACGCGATGGGGCGGAATCGTGTGGCCGTAGCCGTGACGCGCCAGGAACACCACCGGCTGGGCGCACAGCTGCCCGAAAGTCAGCGCGCCGGACGGCTCGCCGTAGGGCGTGCGCACCACCTCGCGGCGAATCACGCTCAGGTTGGCCAGTTGGGTCAGGCCGCTACCGCCAATAATCGCCAGCATGCCGGCTACTCCTCGAAAACCGAATCGGGCGCGAATCTTAGCACGCGGCCCCGTCACGCCAGCCCCCGCCGCCGATGCTGCAACGCGCAAAATCATGCTAAAATTTTGCGTTTACAAGTACTTCGGTATCCGATCCCAAATGTCCCGCGCCATCCGCAACATTGCAATCATCGCCCACGTCGACCACGGCAAGACCACCCTCGTCGACCAACTCCTGCGCCAGTCCGGCACCTTCCGTGAAAACCAGCAGGTCACCGAACGGGTGATGGACAGCAACGACATCGAAAAGGAACGGGGCATCACGATCCTCTCGAAGAACTGCGCGATCCAGTACGGCGACACCCACATCAACATCGTCGACACCCCGGGCCACGCCGACTTCGGCGGTGAGGTCGAGCGCGTGCTCTCGATGGTGGACAGCGTGCTGCTGCTGGTGGACTCGGTCGAAGGCCCGATGCCCCAGACCCGCTTCGTGACCCGCAAGGCCCTGGCCCTCGGCCTCAAGCCCATCGTCGTCATCAACAAGATCGACCGTCCGGGCGCCCGTCCCGACTGGGTCATCAACCACACCTTCGATCTGTTCGACAAGCTCGGCGCCACCGACGAGCAGCTCGACTTCCCGATCATCTACGCATCCGGCCTCAATGGCTTCGCGATGGAAAACCTCGAAGACGAGCGCAAGGACATGCGCCCCCTGTTCGAAGCCATCCTCAAGCACGTGCCGGCCCCCGAGGTGGACGCTGAAGGCCCGCTGCAGATGCAGGTCTGCTCGCTCGACTACTCCACCTACATGGGTCAGATCGGCATCGGTCGCATCAAGCGCGGCCGCATCAAGCCCAATCAGGAAGTCGTGGTCATGTACGGCGACGAAAACCGCGGCAAGGGCAAGGTCAGCCAGATCCTGACCTTCAAGGGCCTGGAGCGCTCCCCCGCCGAATCCGCCGAAGCCGGCGACATCGTGCTGGTGGCCGGCATTCAGCAGGTCAACATCGGCGTGACCCTGTGCGATCCGGAATGCCTCGACGGCATGACCCCCATCGCCGTGGACGAGCCGACCCTCACCATGAACTTCATGGTCAACAGCTCCCCGCTGGCCGGCCGTGAAGGCAAGTTCGTCACCAGTCGCCAGATCCGCGAGCGCCTCGAGAAGGAGCTCCTGAAGAACGTCGCCCTACGCGTCAACTTCACCAGCGACTCCGACACCTTCGAAGTCTCGGGTCGCGGCGAGCTGCACCTCACCATCCTCCTCGAGAACATGCGCCGTGAAGGCTACGAGCTGGCCGTCGGTCGCCCGCGCGTGGTGTTCAAGGATATCGATGGCGTCAAGTGCGAACCCTATGAAATGCTCACCGTCGACGTGGAAGAAGAGCATCAGGGCGGTGTGATGGAAGAACTCGGCCGCCGCCGCGGCGAGCTGCAGGACATGGCGCCGGACGGCAAGGGCCGCGTGCGTCTCGAATACCGCATCCCGGCCCGCGGCCTGATCGGCTTCCAGGGCGAGTTCCTGACCATGACCCGCGGTACCGGCCTCGCCAGCCACGTGTTCGACGACTACAGCCCGATGGCCGGCGCCATGAGCGAGCGTCGCAACGGCGTGCTGATCTCCCAGAACGACGGCGAAGCCGTGGCCTACGCCCTGTGGAACCTGCAGGATCGCGGCCGCATGTTCGTGAGCCCGGGCGATGCGCTGTACGAAGGCATGATCATCGGCATCCACACCCGCGACAACGATCTGGTGGTGAACCCGATCAAGGGCAAGCAGCTGACCAACGTGCGCGCCTCGGGCACCGACGAAGCCGTGCGCCTGATCAACCCGATCCAGCTGACCCTCGAATCCGCCATCGAATTCATCGCGGACGACGAAATCGTCGAGATCACCCCGAAGAACATTCGTCTGCGCAAGCGCTTCCTGAAGGAGCACGACCGCAAGCGCGCGGCGCGCGACGAGGCGTAAGTAGATGCAGAACCCGCCGGGGAGCGCCGGCGGTTAGCAGCATGAAAAAAGCGGCCAGATGGCCGCTTTTTTCATGCTCGCGAACGGCTCACTCCGCCGTCGCGCTTCCCCGGCTCGCCAGGAAGGCCGCGAACTCGGTGCCGACCTCCGGGTGCTTCAGCCCCAGCTCGACGGTGGCCTGCAGGTAGCCCAGCTTGGAACCGCAGTCGTAACGCACGCCCTTGAACTGGTAAGCCAGCACCGCTTCTTCCTGGAGTAGCGAAGCGATCGCATCGGTGAGCTGCAACTCGCCCCCTGCCCCCGGCTTCAACTGGCGCAGGTGCTCGAAAATGCGGCCAGTGAGGATGTAACGCCCGATCACCGCCTGGGTGGACGGTGCCTCCTCGGGCTTCGGCTTCTCGACGATACCGGTCACGCGCTGGATCTCGCCGGTATCGCGCTCGGTGCTGACGATCCCGTACTGTTTGGTCTGCTCCCGGCTGACGTTCATCACGCCGAGCACGGAACAACGGTTGTAGTTGTAGACATCGACCATCTGGCGCATCACCGGCAGCTCCTCCTGCCCGTCCAGCAGATCGTCGGCCAGCAGCACCGCAAAAGGCTCGTCGCCCACCACTGGCGCGGCGCACAGCACCGCGTGGCCCAGCCCCAGCGCCTCGGGCTGACGGATGTAGATGCAATTGACGTGAGACGGCACGGTGTCGCGGACGATCTTCAGCAGCTCGGCCTTGCCGCGCATCTCGAGTTCGGTCTCGAGTTCGTAAGCCTTGTCGAAATGATCCTCGATGGCGCGCTTCGAGCGACCGGTGATGAACACCAGGTCAGTCACGCCGGCCGCCACGGCCTCCTCGACCGCGTACTGGATCAGCGGCTTGTCGACGATCGGCATCATCTCCTTCGGGCTCGCCTTGGTCGCCGGCAGGAAACGGCTACCCAGACCCGCAACAGGAAAGACCGCCTTCGTAACTTTCTTCATCAATTGTCTCCAAACAGTTCAGCCTGGCCATCGGCGGGCGGAGTATCCACCGAGCGCAGCAGACTGCGCAAACCTTCCTCGTCAAGAACCGTCACACCGAGCTGCTGCGCCTTGTCGAGCTTGCTGCCGGCATCGCTGCCCGCGACCACGTAATCGGTCTTCTTCGACACCGAACCGGCCACTTTGCCCCCCACGGCCTCGATCATCGCCGCGGCTTCGTCGCGCCGCAGCGTGGGCAGCGTACCGGTGAGCACGAAGGTCTTGCCGGCCAGCACACCCTCGGCGGGGCGGGCAGCGGGTTCGGATTCCGCCCAGCGCATCGCCGCGCGCAGCCGCTCGATCACCTCGCGGTTATGGGCCTCGTCAAGAAACGCGATGATCGATTTCGCCACGATCGGCCCCACATCGGGCACCTGCAACAGCGCAGCCTCGTCGGCGGCAAGCAGGTTGTCCAGCTTGCCGAAATGCCGCGCCAGATCCTTGGCGGTGGTCTCGCCGACATTGCGGATGCCCAGCGCGAAGATGAAACGCGCCAGCGTCGTGTCGCGACTCTTGTCGATGGCCGCCACCAGGTTGGCGGCGGACTTTTCGCCCATGCGCTCAAGCCCCGCCAGCAACGTGGCATTCACTCGCGTGGCGTCGAAGAGATCGGCCGGCGTCCTGACGATGCCGGCGGCAACGAGCTGATTGACGATCTGCTCGCCGAGCCCGTCGATATCCACCGCCCGACGGCTGGCAAAATGCCGCAGCGCCTGCTTGCACTGGGCCGGACAGAACAGTCCGCCGGTGCATCGCGCGACGGCTTCATCCTCGCCGCGAACCACGTGGGAACCGCACTCAGGGCACTGGTGGTCGATGGCAGCCAGCAAGTCGAAGCGCGGCGGCTCGCCTTCGCGGCGCTCGAGGATGGGGCCGACCACCTCGGGGATCACGTCGCCAGCCCGGCGCACCACCACCCAGTCGCCGATCCGCACATCCTTGCGGTCGATCTCGCCCTGGTTGTGCAGCGTCGCGTTGGTGACCGTCACACCGCCGACGAAAACCGGTTCGAGCCGCGCCACCGGCGTGATCGCCCCCGTGCGTCCCACCTGCACGTCGATGCCGAGCAGCCGCGTCGCGACCTCCTGGGCCGGATACTTGTGGGCAACCGCCCAGCGGGGCTCGCGGGACACGAAGCCCAGTTCGAGCTGCCGCGCGATGGCATCGACCTTGTACACCACGCCGTCGATGTCAAACGGCAGCGTCTCACGCAGCCCCGCCATGTCGGCATGAAAACGTGCCAGGCCCGCGGGGCCCTCGACTCGCGTGCGATGGGCGCATACCGGCAGCCCGAACGCCGCCAGCGCATCGAGGATGCCGCTGTGGCTGTCGGGCATCGCCCAGCCCTGCACCTCGCCCAGCCCGTAAGCGAAGAAGGACAGCGGGCGCTGAGCGGTGATGTTCGGGTCGAGCTGGCGCAGGCTGCCGGCCGCGGCGTTGCGCGGATTGACGAACAGCTTCTGGCCAGCGGCTTCCTGCGCTGCGTTGAGGCGCGCGAAATCGTCGCGGCGCATGTAGATCTCACCGCGCACCTCCAGCACCGGCGGCGCCTCGCCGACGAGCCGCAGCGGAATCTGGCGCAGGGTTCGCACGTTGCGGGTGACATCCTCGCCGGTATTACCGTCGCCACGGGTCGCCGCCAGCACCAGCAGGCCGGCTTCGTAGCGCAGGCTGATCGCCAGACCGTCGAACTTCAGCTCGGCGGCGTAACCCACCGGCGGCGCGTCGTCGTCGAGCCCCAAGGCACGGCGCACGCGGGCATCGAAGGCCATCGCGCCCTGCTCGGTGGTATCGGTTTCAGTGCGGATCGACAGCATCGGCACCGCGTGATGCACGGCGGCGAGCTCGGGCGAAGGCGCGCCGCTGACCCGCTGGGTGGGCGAATCGGGCGTGACGAGTTCGGGATGATCGGCTTCCAGCGACTGGAGTTCGCGGAACAGGCGGTCGTACTCGGCGTCCGGGACGCTGGGCGCATTGAGGACGTAATAGGCGTGGTCGTGCCGCGCTAGCTCCGCGCGCAGGGCATCGACCCGCACGCGGATATCGGAACTTGCTGCCATGCGACAGCCCGCTCAGGAGAACAGGCGCAGCGCCAGCGGCGAGCCCGGCGCGATGCCCTGCTCGGACATCTGCCCCTGGAACTGCTCGATCTGGGCGCGAATCAGCCCCACGGCCTTGTCGCCGAACGGCGAGCGGTTGTCGTCCACCACCGCACCGCCGAGCGCATCGGCCAGCTGCTGGGCAAAGGCCATCATGCGCTCGAAAACCCGCACGCCGTCGGCCACGCGGGGTACGTCGAGGGTCAGGGTGACACCCTTGGTGACCAGGCCGCGCATGTCTTCGGCGACGAACAACGCCGGCTCGAGGTTGGACAGCACGAACTGGCTCACGCCGGCTTCGTCGCGGGCGTGAAAGCACCCGTCGCCGAGCAATTCGAGGCCCGCGGCTTCCGCCAGGCCACGCAGCTTGGTGCCGGCGAAGCCTTGGTCGCGCGCCACCACGTTGACGCCGATCTGGATGTCCACGCCGGCACACAGGCGATCGAGCTCGGCCGCGCGCCCGAGTGCCTCGCCCGAGGCCGGCAGCGACGGGATCGCCATGAACAGGTCGCACATGCGCTGCAGCCCGGCGCCGAGCCAGGCCAGATCGGCCTCCGACGCCGCACCGCGGCGATCCACCAGTTGCAGCGCGGCGCACACCCAGTGGTAAGTACCGGCACTATTCGCGGTGAGCAGATCCCAGCGATTGCTGGAATCCGAGAAGCCGAACCAGCGCAGCGGCTTGGCGACGCCGTCGAACTGCTGGGCGGCGGCCTGCCAGAGGCGACCGCCCACCACCGGCTCGATGGCTTCGATGCGCACCACCCAGTCGGCCCGCTCGTCGAGTTCGGGGGGCAGCAGCGGCGGCACGCGGCGGGCGCTGGCGTCCTTGACCTCCTGGGCCGTCGGCTGGGACCGGACCGGCGCCTCGCCGCCGATCACCGGCTCGAGGCGATCCACCGACGCGCGGCCCGGCGAATCCTCGCCGAGGGGCTCCAGGCTGGCGAGCGCATCCGTCTCCTTGCGGTGCTTGCGCTCCTGCCACTTGTTGAACGCAAAGATACCGACCACGACAACGCCGCCGGCACCGATCAGACCCATCTGCAATTCACTGATTGCCATCGAATTCCCTTGTTTCCCCGCGTCAGGCCGCAACCGTCTCGGCCAGCCGCAACGCTTCTTCAATATCCACTTCAACCACCCGCGACACACCTTGCTCCTGCATCGTGACCCCCACCAGCTGCTGCGCGATCTCCATCGTGATCTTGCTGTGACTGATGAACACGAACTGGGTCTGCGACGACATGCGCTTGACCATCTGGCAATAGCGCTCGGTGTTCGAATCGTCGAGCGGCGCATCCACTTCATCCAGCATGCAGAACGGCGCCGGGTTGAGCTGGAACATCGAGAACACCAGCGCAATCGCCGTCAGCGCCTTCTCGCCCCCCGAAAGAAGCTGGATGGAACTGTTCTTCTTGCCGGGCGGCTGGGCGACGATCGAGATACCCGCATCGAGGATCTCGTCGCCGGTGAGCACCAGCCGCGCCTCACCGCCTCCGAAGAGCATCGGGAACAGGTTCCCGAAATGGTGATTAACAGTATTGTACGTCTCCTGAAGCTGCTCTCGCGTCTCGCGATCGATCCGGCGGATCGCATCTTCGAGGGTTTCGATGGCGCTTAGCAGGTCTTCGGTCTGCACGTCGAGGTAATTCTTCCGCTCCGAAGCGGCTTTCAGCTCATCGAGCGCCGCCAGATTCACCGGCCCCAGCTCGGCGATCTCGCGACCGAGGCGCCCGACCTCGCGCTGCAGCGAGCCCTCCTTCAGCTCTGGCACCAGCAGCGGCGCCAACGCGGCTTCGTCGGCCTGAGCCTCGTCGAGGCGGGCGGCATGCTGGGCCTCCGCCATTTCGGCGGCCTGCACGCGCAGGCGAAGATCCGCGACCCGGTCCCGCTGGGGCGCCGCGGCGTGCTCGGTGCGCTGGCGATCCTCCTCCAGCCCGCGCAGCAGACCGTTGGCGCCCTCCAGCGTATTGCGGCTCGCCGCCAGCGCGGTCTCCCGCGCGGCGCGCTGCGCCACCGCATCCTGCAACGCGGTCTCCACCGAGGCTTCGTCGATCTCCATCAACGATTCGCGCCGCTCCGTCAGCTCCTCGGCGATGCGTTCGAGCTGCTCGCCGGCCAGCGCGCGGTTGCGGGCGATGTCGTCGAGCTTGCTGGCGCACTCGCGCTCGGCATGGCGGGCCTCCTGCAATTCGCGGGCCAGCGCCGACTCGAGGGCGCGCGTCTCGCGCAGGCTGCTCTCACGCTCGCGGCGGACGGCCTCGGCGGCATCGAGCCGGCCACGCTGCAGCTCGGCCAGTTCGCGACTGCGTTCGAGTTCGGTTTCGGCGCGCATCAGGCGATCGCGTTCGGCCTGCTCGGCGTGCTCGATCTCGCCCAGATCGCGGTCGATCTGACCACAGCGCTCCTCGTAGCGCACCTGCGCCTGGTTGAGCTTGAGTACCTCGACCTGCTCGGCATGAACGCGGGCCTGCAAGGCCTGGGCATCCCGACGCAGGCTGGCCAGCGCCTCCTGCAGGCGGCTCGCCAGGGCCTCGCCCTCGCCCACCGATTCGCGCGCCATCGCCGCCTCATCCTGCGCGGACTCGACTTCCGCGGCGAGCTGGTCGATCTCGCGCTGACGTTCGATGACGCCGTGGGTGCGCGAATCCGGCGCGTAGTGGATCAGCGCATGGCGGCCGAGCAGCAGCCCGTTCCGCGCGACCAGCGTGACGCCCGCCGCCAGGGTGGCGCGGCGCTCGATCCAGCCGCCCAGATCGTCGGCGACGAACACCCCGCGCAACCACACCGACAGCACGTCCGCCAGCGCATCGTCGGCGCCGATCTTGTCGCGCAGCGGCACCGTGCCGGCGGGCGCCGCGGGGCCATCGCCCGCGCCGTCCTCGCCGCCCGCCCCTTCGAGCATGAAGGCAAAGGCGCCGGGCACCCGGTCGCCCAAAGCGGCCAGCGCGGCGCGCCCGTCTGCCGCCGGCAAGGCGGCGAGACGCTCGCGCAGCACGGCCTCGAGCGCCAGCTCCCAGCCCGCCTCCACGCGAATGCGCTGCCACAGCGGCTTGAGGGCGTCGAGCTTGTGACGCTTGAGCCAATCGCCTAGCTGGCCCTGGACCTGCACCTTGTTCTGCAACTGCACCAGCGCCTCGCGACGCGCCCGCAGTTCGGTGGCGTGGCGCTGGGCCTGGCGTTCGGTTTCGAGCGCCTGCTTGAGGGCGAGCTGGGCCGCCGGCAGCTGGGCCTGGGCATCGGCGATGTCGGCCTGACGCCGGGCCAGGGTGTCGTCGAGCTCGGCCAGCGCGGCCTCGCGTTCGGCCAGCAGGCGCAGGTCGGGGGCCTGCACCGCGGACTGCTCCTGCTGCAGGCGCGCGCGGCGCTGACCGAGGGTGTCGAGGGTGCGTTCGCTGCTGACCCGGTGAGCCTCCTCGACGCGAATCTGCTGTTCGGCCTGATTGAGCTCGCGACGAATCGCGGCGGCGGTGGCGTCGGCGCTCTGCAGCGCCTCCTCCGCCTCGGGCAGGCGCTCGCCCACCTCCGCGTGGCGCGCCTCGGCCTGCTCGGCCCGCAGCGCGGCGTTTTCCAGCAGGCCCTGCCAGCGCTCGCTGTCGGCACCGAGATTCTCGAGCTGCGCGCGCCACTGGGCGTCATCCCGTTCGAGCTGGGCCAGACGGCTCTCGAGGATGCGCCGGCTGTCCCGCAGGCGCGCCAGCTCACCCTCCAGGCGGGTGAGCTCGGAACTCACCGAAAACAGCGCGCCCTGGGCCTGCTGCACGCCCTCGTTGGCCGCGAACTGGGCTTCGCGGGCGGTCTCGAGCTGGCTCTCCAGCTCAAGCAAACGCGCCGAGTCGGCCTCGATGCGGCGCGTTGCGTCGGCCAGCTCGTCGGCGAGGCGTGACCGCTCGGCCCGCGCCTCGTTGCGCTTCAGGAGCCACAGCAGGTTCTGACGTTCCGCCAGGCTGGCGTTGAGCTGACGGTAGCGCTCGGCGACGGCGGCCTGCTGCTCCAGCTTGCCGAGCTGCTGCCCAAGCTCGTTGCGAATGTCCTCGAGGCGGGCCAGGTTGTCCCGGGCATCCGACAGGCGTCCCTCGGTCTCTTTGCGCCGCTCGCGATACTTGGTCACGCCGGCGGCCTCTTCCAGGAAACCCCGCACCTCCTCCGGCTTGGCCTCGATGATCCGCGAGATCATGCCCTGCTCGATGATCGCGTAGGCCCGCGGCCCGAGGCCGGTTCCGAGGAACAGGTCGATCACGTCCTTGCGGCGAACCTGCATGCCGTTGATGAAATACGTGGACTCGCCGCTGCGGTCGAGCACGCGCTTCACCGCCACTTCTGCGTAGGGCTTCCACTGCCCGGCCGCGCGCCCTTCGGCATTGTCGAAGACCAGCTCGACGCTGGCCCGCGACACCGGCTTGCGGGTGGTCGAACCGTTGAAGATCACGTCCAGCATCGAGCCGCCGCGCAGCGCCGACGCCCGCGACTCGCCCAGCACCCAGCGCACGGCGTCGATGATGTTCGATTTGCCGCAACCGTTCGGCCCCACCACGCCGACCAGATTGCCGGGCGTCAGCACGGTCGTCGGGTCGACGAAGGTCTTGAATCCGGCGAGCTTGAGTTTGGCGAGACGCATTTGGAAAATGCTGGCGAAAAACGGAAATTACCGACGGCAGACACCATGACGAACCCACGCGGGACACGGCGAAAACGCCTGCCCCGCAACCGCCATGCTGCACTGCCGCATAAGCGGCGGACGCTATAATAACACTGGACCCAGTTCAGGCCAGGGGCTTGTTCCACCCTCGCCGACGCTGATCGATTCGACGCGCCGAAGCGGGCGCGCGCCCCGACCCAAACGGCCCTCGCCGGGCAACATCCAGGACGAATACAGGAAACCCCCCGAACGTGAACCCGCACCTCCAGGATCTCCACCCTTACCCCTTCGAAAAACTGCGCGCGCTCTTCGAAGGCATCGCGCCGCCCGCCGGCTATTCGGCAATTCGCCTGTCCATCGGCGAGCCCCAGCACGCCACCCCGGCCTTCATCAAGCAGGCTCTGGTGGACAACCTCGGCGGCCTCGCCAATTACCCGACCACCCAGGGTTCCGACGCCCTGCGCCAGTCCATCGCCGGCTGGCTGGAACGCCGCTACGGGCTGCCCAAGGTTGACGCCGCCACCCAGGTGCTGCCGGTGAATGGCTCCCGCGAGGCGCTCTTCGCCTTCGCCCAGTGCGTCATCGACGGCAGCCGCCCCGACGCCCTGGTGCTCAGCCCCAACCCGTTCTACCAGATCTACGAAGGCGCGGCCTACCTGGCCGGCGCCCAGCCTTACTTCGTCAACAACCTGCCGGCCGACCGCTTCGCCTCCGACTTCGACGGTGTCCCCGAATCCGTCTGGCAGCGCGTCCAGCTGGTCTTCGTCTGCTCACCCGGCAACCCCACCGGCAAGGTGCTGAGCCTCGACGAATGGAAGAAGCTCTTCGAACTGTCCGACCGCTACGGCTTCGTGATCGCCGCCGACGAGTGCTATTCCGAAATCTACTTCGACGACGCCCAGCTTCCGATCGGCGGGCTCGAGGCCGCCCATCGCCTCGGCCGCACCGACTTCCGCAATGTGGTCATGTTCTCCAGCCTCTCGAAGCGCTCCAACGTGCCGGGCATGCGCTCCGGCTTCGTCGCCGGCGATGCCGCGATCCTGAAGCGCTTCCTGCTCTACCGCACCTACCACGGCTGCGCCATGAGCCCGTCGGTGCAGGCCGCCTCCGCCGCCGCCTGGAACGACGAGGCCCACGTCGCCGAGAACCGTCGTCAATATCGCGAGAAATTCGCCGTTATCACGCCGATGCTCGAGGCCTGCCTCGACGTGGCGCTGCCCGACGCCGGCTTCTACCTGTGGGCGAACGTTACCCGCCTCGGCCTGTCCGACACCGAGTTCGCCCGCCGGCTGCAGGCTGAATATAATGTGACGGTTCTGCCCGGCAGCTTTCTTGCCCGCGAAGCCCACGGCACCAACCCCGGCGCCGGCTTCGTGCGCATCGCGCTCGTTGCGGACCTGGCAGAGTGCGTCGAGGCGGCCCAGCGCATCGTCGCCTTCGCCCAACAACTTTCCGAGCAGTCATGACCCACAACCTCAACCCCAATCATCTGCACATCATGCCCCACCACGAAAATCCCTTTGCCTCCATCATCGAAGACCTGTGGGAGCGCCGCGCCGACCTGTCCGCCACCAGCGTGTCGAGCGAGCAGTTGCGCGCCATCGAGCACGTGATCGACGAGCTCGACCAGGGCAAGCTGCGCGTCGCCGAAAAGATCAACGGCGAGTGGGTCACCCACCAGTGGATCAAGAAGGCCGTGCTGCTGTATTTCCGCACCCACGACAACAAGAGCATCTCCGGCGGTGAAGCCCGCTATTTCGACAAGGTGCCGACCAAGTTCGACAACTACACCGACGCCGACTTCCAGGCCGGCGGTTTCCGCGTGGTGCCCAACGCCGTCGCCCGCAAGGGCAGCTTCATCGGCAAGGGCGTGGTGCTGATGCCGTCCTACGTGAACATCGGCGCCTACGTCGGCGAAGGCACGATGGTCGACACCTGGGCCACCGTCGGCTCCTGTGCCCAGATCGGCAAGAACGTGCACCTGTCCGGCGGCGTCGGCATCGGTGGCGTCCTCGAGCCGCTGCAGGCCAATCCGACCATCATCGGCGACAACTGCTTCATCGGCGCTCGCTCCGAAGTGGTCGAAGGCGTCATCGTCGAAGACAACTGCGTGATCTCGATGGGCGTCTACATCGGCCAGAGCACCAAGATCTACGACCGCGCCACCGGCGAAGTCATCTACGGCCGCGTACCCGCCGGCTCCGTCGTGGTGAGCGGCAACCTGCCCTCCGCCGACGGCAAGTACAGCCTGTACTGCGCCGTGATCGTCAAGAAGGTCGACGCGCAAACCCGCGCCAAGACCAGCATCAACGAACTGCTGCGCGACTGACCCCGCTTCCGGGCCGCCCTCAGTTAGCGCTGAGGCGGCCCCGAGGCGCACCTGTTGCCGTCCGGAACTGCCCGATGATCATCGACAAGCTATTCGCCCTGATGGCCGAGAAGAAAGCCTCGGACATCTTCATTACCGTCGGCACCCCGATCCACATCAAGATCGACGGCAACACGCTGCCCATCAATCAGCAGGCCATGGACCCGACGATGGTCCACCGCATGGCCTACGAAATGATGTCGCCCGAGCAGGTCGAGCGCTTCGAGCGCACGCGGGAGATGAACCTCTCCTTCGGCCGGCGCGACATGGGCAATTTCCGCGTCAACGTCTTCTGGCAACGCAACAGCGTCGCCATTGTCGTACGCTATATTTCCGGCGACATTCCGCGCCTTGAAAGCCTTGGCCTGCCGCCGGTGCTCTCCGAAGTCATCATGGAAAAGCGCGGGCTGATCCTCGTCGTGGGAGCCACCGGCTCCGGCAAGTCGACGACCATCGCCTCGATGATCGACCACCGCAACGAGAACCGCTCCGGCCACATCCTGACCATCGAAGACCCCATCGAGTACCTCTTCAAGCACAAGATGTCGGTGGTCAATCAGCGCGAGATCGGCCAGGACACCGCCGACTGGCACAGCGCCCTGAAGAACGCCATGCGCCAGGCGCCCGACTGCATCCTGATCGGCGAGATCCGCGACCGCGAGACCATGCAGGCCGCCCTGTCGTATTCCCAGACCGGCCACCTGTGCCTGGCTACGCTGCACGCCAACAACGCCTACCACGCGCTCAACCGCATCTTCAGCTTCTTCCCGATGGACGGTCGGGCGCTGCTGGCCCTCGACCTCGCCGCGACGCTCAAGTGCATCGCCTCCCAGCGCCTCGTCAAAAAGCCCGACGGCGGCCGCATCCCCGCCGTCGAGATCCTGCTCAACTCGCGCCAGGTTGCCGAACTCATCGAGCGCAGCGAAATCTCCGCGATCCGCGAAGCCATGGAGCAGAGCCTCGCTCAAGGTTCGCGCACGTTCGAACAGGACCTGTTCCGCCTCTACAAAGACAAGGTCATCACCCTCGAGGAAGCGCTGACCAACTCCGATTCGCCCACCAACCTGTCGTGGCTCATCAACAACGCCCAGTTCGGCAGCAACGGCAGCGAGAAGGCCAGCCGCGGCCAGTCAGCCATCGACTTCGAAAGCACCCAGCCGGACGGCTCCTCCTTCCGCGAATTCACCCTCGAACTCGACGACGACTGAGCCCACCCCCCCGCCCCGCCGTGCGTCCGCCCCGCCCCGGGGCGACGGCGGGCGCATTGCCCGCCCCATCGCTCAAAAAAGACAACGCATGAACCCCACGCTCGACCTCACCCGCGACCTCATCGCCCGCCCGTCCGTCACCCCCGAAGACGCAGGCTGCCTCGATCTCATCGCCAGCCGTCTGGCCCCCCTCGGCTTCGTCTGCGAGCGCATCGACGGCGGCGGCGTTAGCAACCTGTGGGCCCGCCGCGGCACCGCCCGTCCGCTGGTCGTCTTCGCCGGCCACACCGACGTCGTCCCCACCGGCCCGCTGGACGCCTGGACCTCCCATCCCTTCGAGCCCACCGAGCGCGACGGCCTGCTCTTCGGCCGCGGCGCCGCCGACATGAAGGCGTCCCTGGCCGCCTTCGTCACCGGCATCGAAGCCTTCGTCGCCGCCCATCCGGACCACGCCGGTTCCATCGCCCTGCTCCTCACTTCCGACGAGGAGGGCGACGCCACCCACGGCACCACGCTCGTCGTCGAGACCCTGCGCGCCCGCGGCGAAGCCCTCGACTTCTGCATCGTGGGCGAACCCACCTCCACCGCCACGCTGGGCGACACCATCAAGAACGGCCGCCGTGGCAGCCTGTCGGGCAAGCTCACCGTCAAGGGCGTGCAGGGCCACATCGCCTACCCGCACCTGGCCAAGAACCCCATCCACCTCGCCGCGCCAGCGCTCACCGAGCTCGCCGCCGAAACCTGGGACGAAGGCAACGAGTACTTCCCGCCCACCTCCTGGCAGATGTCCAACATCAAGGCCGGCACCGGCGCCACCAACGTGATTCCGGGCACCCTCGAAGTGCTGTTCAACTTCCGCTTCGCGACGGTGCACACCGCCGACCAGCTCAAGGCCCGCGTGCACGCCATCCTCGACCGCCACGGCCTCGACTACGACCTCGCCTGGACCCTCGGCGGCAAGCCCTTCCTCACGCCGCGCGGCAGCCTCGTCAGCGCGATGGAAGACGCCATCCGCGGCACGCTGGGCATCAGCCCCGAGCTATCCACCACCGGCGGCACCTCCGACGGCCGCTTCATCGCCGACATCTGCCCGCAGGTCGTCGAATTCGGCCCGGTCAACGCCACCATCCACAAGCTCAACGAATGCATTGCGCTGGACGCCATCGAGCCGCTCTCGGGCATCTACCGCCGCACCCTCGAAAACCTGCTGACCCGATCGGAAAAGGCATGAACGACCACCACGACGACCACCTCGACGACGAGCACGACCACGAACACGAGCACGGCCCCCTGGCCGAACTCGTCACCGTGCGCGACTGGCTGCGCTACGCCGTCACCCGCTTCAACCGGGCCGGCTGTTTCTTCGGCCACGGCCTGCAGGACGCCTACGACGAAGCCGTCTATCTGGTGCTCCACAGCCTCGCCCTGCCGCTCGACCGGCTGGAGCCCTTCCTCGACGCCTGCATCCCCGGCGACGAACGGGAAGCCATCTTCGAAGTGATCGAAAAACGCGCCGTGGACAAGCTCCCTGCCGCCTACATCACCGGCGAAGCCTGGCTCGGGGATTTCCGCTTCGAAGTGGATCCGCGGGTCATCATCCCCCGCTCCTACTTTGCCGAGCTGCTCGAAAACGGCTTCTCCCCGTGGATCCAGGACGCGGAAGACGTCACCGCCGCCATGGACATGTGCACCGGCTCCGGCTGCCTCGCCATCCTGATGGCCCACGCCTTCCCCAACGCCCACATCACCGCCGTCGATATCTCCCAGGACGCCCTCGACGTGGCGGCCGCCAACATCGCCGCCTATGGCCTCGAGGATCGCATCACCCTGATCAAGTCCGACGGCTTCTCGGCGGTGCCGGCACAGCGTTTCGACTTCATCCTCAGCAACCCGCCCTACGTCACCCGCGAGGCCATGGAAACGCTGCCCGCGGAATATCTGCACGAACCGGGTCTGGCCCTCGGCTCCGGCGAGGACGGGCTCGATCTGGTGCGCAAGCTCCTTGCCGACGCCCCCCGTTTCCTCCAGCCCGACGGCCTCATTGCCATCGAGGTCGGACACAACCGCGCCATTGTCGACGCGGCTTTCCCGACCCTCTCGCCTACATGGGTATCGGCTCCCAGCGGCGACGATAAGGTATTTATCCTCGAGGCCGGTCAATTGTTGTAAAAACGGGGCATCTTTGAGAATTCGGTCAACCCTGCTACCTAGCTGCCGTATTTATGATCTTGCCTGAGGGGAAAACGCCTTTTCCCCGACATAAACAATAAAACCAGGCAAAACCATAAAAAAGGTCAAGGAGTAGTTATGGCGACCGATCGCCCCATCCTCCTCGTTGAGGACAACCCCGACGACGAGGCTCTCACGCTCCGGGCATTCAGCAAGAACAAGATTGCGAATCAGGTCGTCGTCGCACGGGACGGCGTGGAAGCGCTGGACTATCTTTTCTGTACCGGCCAGTACTCATCCCGCGACGGCTCGGTGATGCCGGCCTTTGTCCTGCTCGACCTCAAACTGCCGCGCATCGACGGGCTCGAGGTACTGCGTCGGATCCGCGCCGACGAACGCACGGCCCTCCTCCCGGTGGTCGTCCTGACCACCTCGAAGGAACACCAGGACATCTTCGAAGCCTACCGGCTCGGTGCCAACAGCTACATCCGCAAGCCGGTGGATTTCGAGCGTTTCCTGCAGGCCGTGGGCCAGCTCGGGCTGTACTGGCTGTCGCTGAACGAACCATCCGATCCGACGGCCCGTTGAATCGGGGCGTCGGCTACAGGAGGGCCTCGATGTCGCTCGCCAGCTCGGCGGGCGATGTCGTCGGGGCATAGCGCCCGACTGGAATGCCGGTCTTGTCCACCAGAAACTTGGTGAAGTTCCACTTGATTGCCGTGGTGCCCAGCACGCCGGGCACGGCTTCACGCAGATACCGGAACAAGGGATGGGCGGTGGCCCCGTTCACAACCACCTTTTCGGTGAGCAGGAAATTCACGCCGTAGTTGCGGGTGCAAAAACCCGCGATGATTGCCTCTCCCTCGGGCTCCTGTGCGCCAAATTGGTTGCACGGACAGCCGATGACGACCAGCCCGCGGCTGCCGTAGGTCTCGTGGAGCGCCTGCAGGCCAGCGTATTGCGGCGTAAAGCCGCAACGGCTGGCGGTATTCACGATCAGCACGACCCGCCCGGCGAAGTCCGCCAGACGAATCGTCTCGCCGCCGATGCCCCGCACCGTGAAGGCGTGGATCCCCTCCGGCGCCGTCACGCTCACGCCACCTCGTCGATCCAGGCCTGCTGGATGGCTTCGAGGATGCGCTCACCGCAGTGCTTCGGATCGTCGTCGAACTCGGGTAGCGCCATCACCCAGCTCATCAGGTCAACAAAGTTGACCTTTTCCGGATTCACGTCGGGACGGGTTTCCGACAGCTGGATGGCGATTTCCTGAACCTCGGTCCATTTCATCAGTGCTTGCCCTCCCGGGCCATGTTGATCGAGTACTTGGGAATCTCGACGGTGAGCGGCGTGGAACCCACCACCGCCTGACACGAAAGCCGCGAAGTGGGCTCCAGGCCCCAGGCCTTGTCGAGTAGGTCTTCCTCGAGCTCCTCGGCCGGCTCGAGGCTGTTGAAACCGTCGCGCACGACGACGTGGCAGGTGGTGCAGGCACAGGATTTCTCGCAGGCATGCTCGATCTCGATGCCGTTGGCGAGCAAGGTGTCGCAGATCGTCTGGCCGGGCTCGGCCTCGAGCACGGCGCCTTCGGGGCACAGCTCCACGTGGGGGAGCACAATCAAGGTAGTCATGTTTCGGTTCAAATCCGCAGTTCGTCGATCTTGTGGCCGGCCAGCGCCTCGCGAATGCTCTTGTCCATGCGGCGGGACGCGAACTCGTTCGAGGCGCGGTTGAAGGCTTCCAGCTGGAGCTTGATGGCGCGAACGTCGTCGCCGGCCGCAGCGGTGCGCAGCGCAGCGATGGCGGCGTCGAGCGCGGCACGCTCGCCGGCGTCGAGCAGATTGCCGTCGCTGGCAAGGGCCTTCTCGGTAGCCTCGATCACGCGGGACGCCTCGACCTGCTGCTCCTTCAGCCCGCGCAGTTCCATGTCGAACTGGGCGTGCTCGAAACCCGCCTTGAGCATGTCGGCGATCTCGTCGTCGGCCAGCCCATACGATGGCTTGACCGCGACGCTGGCCTCGACGCCGGTGGTCTGCTCCCGCGCGGTAACCGACAGCAGGCCGTCGGCATCTACCTGGAACGTGACGCGGATGCGCGCCGCGCCGGCAACCATCGGGGGAATGCCACGCAGTTCGAAACGCGCCAGCGAACGGCAGTCGGCCACGAGCTCGCGCTCGCCCTGCACCACATGGAAGGACATGGCCGTCTGGCCGTCCTTGAAGGTGGTGAAATCCTGGGCGCGGGCGGTCGGGATCGTCGAGTTGCGGGGAATGATCTTCTCGACCAGCCCGCCCATCGTCTCGATGCCGAGGGAGAGCGGAATCACGTCGAGGAGCAGCCACTCGTCGTCGCTGGTCCGGTTGCCGGCGAGCACGTTGGCCTGCATCGCCGCACCGACCGCCACGACGGTATCCGGGTCGAGGTTGGTCAGCGGCGTCTGGCCGAAAAACTCGCCGACGGCCTTCTGGACGTGGGGCATCCGCGTGGCGCCGCCAACCATCACCACACCCTTGACGTCGGCGGGGTCGAGGTTGGCATCGCGCAGCGCCTTGCGGAGCGGACGCAGGGTCTTGTCCACCAGCGGGCGGGTGATGTCCACGAAAACCTGGCGCGCCACGACGAGATCCACCTCGTCGCCGCTGTCCAGCGTCATGCGGACCGGTACCGACTCGTCCAGGGTCAGGCGCTCCTTGACCTCGCGGGCCTTCATTAGCAGGCGGCGGGCGTCGCGGTCGGACGGCAGCGAGATGCCGGCGTTGTCGAGAATCCAGCAGAACAGACGGTGATCGAAGTCGTCGCCACCGAGGGCGGCGTCGCCGCTGGTGGCCACCACCTCGAACACCCCGCGCGACAGGCGCAGGATCGAGATGTCGAAGGTCCCCCCACCCAGGTCGTACACCGCGTAGACGCCCTCGGCGGCGTTTTCGAGGCCGTAGGCGATCGCCGCCGCGGTGGGCTCGTTGAGCAGACGCAGCACGTTGAGGCCGGCCAGGCGCGCGGCGTCCTTGGTCGCCTGACGCTGGGCGTCGTCGAAATATGCCGGCACGGTGATGACCGCACCGGTCAGCTCGCCGCCCAAGCTGCGCTCGGCGCGCACGCGCAGCGCCTTCAGAATCTCGGCGGAGATCTCGACGGGGCTCTTGACGCCCTGCACCGTACGCAGACGGACCATGCCGGCGGTGTCGACGAAATCGTAGGGCATCGTCTCCACGTGGGCCACGTCCTTGAGGCCGCGCCCCATGAAACGCTTGACCGAGACGATGGTGTTGCGCGGATCGACCGCCTGAGTCGCCATCGCCTTGCGCCCGACGACGATCTGGCCGTCCGGCAGATAGTGCACGACGGACGGCAGCAGCATCTTGCCGTCCTCATCCTGAAGACATTGAGGCACGCCGTTGCGCACCGTCGCCACCAGGGAATTGGTCGTCCCGAGATCGATGCCCACCGCCAGCCGATGCTGGTGCGGCGCGGTGGACATGCCCGGTTCGGAAATTTGCAGCAGAGCCATCAGGATTCCAGCGCCGTCAAGGCGTCGTTGATTTCGTGTTGCAGCTTTTCGAGGAACTTGAGGCGCCGCACGGTATCCGCCGCGCCTTCGAGATCGTTGCTGACGTCGAGCTGCTCGCCCAGCCGGCCGACCAGCTCACGGGTGCTCTGGCGGATGCGGCGGGAGAGGTCGTCGAGCACATCCTCGTCGGCGGCGTCCTTCGCCTCACCGAGCGCCTCGCGCCATTCCATCTGTTCCATCAGGAACTCGGCGGACATGGCGGTGTTGGTGTCAAAGGCCGGATCGACGCCGCGCAATTCAAGCAGGTAATGCCCGCGCGTCAACGGGTTCTTGAGGGTCCGGAAGGCCTCGTTGGCGTGGGTCGCCCACTGCATCGACTGCCGCTTCTCGGTGTCGGTGGCGTGGGCGAAGCGGTCTGGGTGAACCCTGCCCTGGATGTCCAGGTAAGCCTGCTCCAGCCGCTCCACGTCGATGTCGAACGCCGGCACCAGGCCGAACAAGGCGAAGTAATCCTGCTTCAGGTCGAGCATCTGACAGCCATGCTCAGACGGTGAAGCTCTCGCCGCAGCCGCACTGATCCTTGACGTTCGGATTGTTGAACTTGAAACCCTCGTTCAGCCCCTCACGCACGAAGTCCAACTCGGTCCCGTCCATGTAGGGCAGGCTCTTGGGATCGATCAGCACCTTCAGGCCGTGACTCTCGAAGACCACGTCCTCCGGCAGCACCTCGTCGGCAAACTCGAGCTTGTAGGCCATCCCGGAACAACCCGACGTGCGAACGCCAAGACGAATGCCGACCCCCTTGCCACGCTTGGCAATGAAGTTATCGATGTGCTTTGCAGCCTTGTCGGACAGGGTTACTGCCATGATCGCGTTCCTTTCAGCCGTTGTGCTTCTTCTTGTAGTCCTCGACAGCCGCCTTGATGGCGTCCTCGGCCAGGATCGAGCAGTGAATCTTGACCGGCGGCAGGGCCAGCTCTTCGGCAATCGCGGTGTTCTTGATGTCCAGCGCCTGATCGAGCGTCTTGCCCTTCACCCATTCGGTGACGAGCGAACTGGAAGCGATCGCCGAGCCGCAGCCGTAGGTCTTGAACTTGGCGTCCTCGATGACGCCGTCCTTGCCGACCTTGATCTGCAGCTTCATCACGTCGCCGCAGGCCGGCGCGCCGACCATACCGGTGCCCACCCCGTCTTCTTCCTTGCCGAAGGCGCCGACGTTGCGGGGATTTTCGTAGTGGTCCAGGACCTTTTCACTGTATGCCATTTTGCTCTCCTGTCAGTGCGCTGCCCACTGCACCGTATCGAGGTCGATGCCTTCCTTGAACATGTCCCACAGGGGCGACAGTTCGCGGAGCTTTCCGACCTTGCGCTGCAGCAAGTCGATTGTATAGTCGATTTCCTCGTCCGTCGTGAAGCGGCCGATGGTGAAGCGGATGGAACTGTGCGCCAGCTCGTCGTTGCGGCCCAGGGCGCGCAACACGTACGACGGCTCCAGGCTCGCCGAGGTGCAGGCCGAGCCGCTCGACACCGCCACGTCCTTGATCGCCATGATCAGCGACTCGCCTTCGACGTAGGCGAAGCTGATGTTCAGGTTGTGGGGCACGCGGTGGGTCATGTCGCCATTCACGAAGCTCTGCTCGATGGCGGTGAGGCCCTTGAGCAGGCGATCGCGCAAGGCACCGATACGCTTGTTCTCTTCGGCCATCTCGAGGCGGGCCAGGCGGAACGCCTCGCCCATGCCGACGATCTGGTGCGTGGCCAGGGTGCCGGAGCGCAGGCCACGTTCGTGACCGCCGCCGTGCATCTGCGCCTCGAGGCGGATGCGGGGCTTGCGACGTACGTACAGTGCGCCGATACCTTTCGGGCCATAAGTCTTGTGGGCCGAGAACGACATCAGGTCGACCTTCAGCTTCGCGAGATCGATCTCGACCTTGCCGGTGGCCTGCGCCGCATCCACGTGAAAGACGATGCCCTTCTCGCGGCACAGCTCGCCGATCTCGGCGATCGGCTGGACCACACCGATCTCGTTATTCACGAACATCACCGAGATCACGGTGGTATCCGGGCGGATCGCCGCCTTCAGCGCATCCAGGTCGATCAAGCCGTCTTCCTTGACATCGAGGTAGGTGGCTTCGAAGCCCTGACGCTCCAGCTCACGCACGGTGTCGAGCACGGCCTTGTGCTCGGTCTTCACGGTGATGAGGTGCTTGCCCTTGCCGGCGTAGAAGTGCGCGGCCCCCTTGATCGCCAGGTTGTTGGACTCGGTGGCGCCGGAGGTCCAGATGATTTCCTTCGGATCGGCGCCCACCAACGCGGCGACTTCCTCACGGGCCTCCTCGACGGCCTTCTCCGCCGTCCAGCCGTAGGCGTGGCTGCGGGAAGCGGGGTTGCCGAACAGCTCGGTCAGGTAGGGGATCATCTTCTCCGCGACGCGGGGATCCACCGGCGTGGTGGCCGAGTAATCGAGGTAGATCGGAAACTTGATCATCTTCATCTTCTCCGTACTGCAAAAATTTAAGCCGTTCAGAAACTTAGACCGCCATCGCGGTCAGCGTTCGGAGGCTGGCGAGGTTTTCGCCGAGCGCCTTCAAAAATCCGTCCACGTCCTGCGTGGTGTTACCGACGCCGAAGCTCACCCGCACCGCCGAGCGGGCCAGCCCCGCCTCGACGCCCATCGCCACGAGCGTGTGGGACGGCTCCGGATTGGCGCTGGAACAGGCCGAGCCACTCGCCACCGCAAATCCGGCACGATCCAGCTTGCCCACCAGCGTCTCGCCGTCGATTCCTTCGATGGCAAAGAAAACGGTGTTGGCGAGCCGCGGCGCGTCCGCAGAAAAAATCCGCGCACCGAGTTGCGCGAGACCGGCCTCACACCGGCCCTGCAGCACCGCCAAATGCGCCGAGCGCGCGTCGAGATCGCGGGTCGCCAGCTCGCAGGCCTTGCCGAAACCGACAATCGCCATCACGTTTTCGGTGCCGGAACGCAGATTGCGCTCTTGCCCACCGCCCGCCACCAGCGGCGCGAGTTCGACCCGCTTATCCACCACCAGCGCACCGGCGCCGAGCGGCCCCTGAATCTTGTGGGACGACACGGTCAGCCCATGCACGCCGAGGGCGCGAAAATCCACTTTCATCTTGCCGAGCGCCTGCACGGCGTCGCAGTGCATCCAGCCACCCTGCGCCCGTACTGCGGCGGCCAGTGCCGGCACGTCCTGAAGCACGCCGGTCTCGTTGTTGGCGAGCATCGTCGACACCAGCCTGGGCCGCTTCGCCAGCACCGCCTCGAAAGCCGACGCATCAACGCGCCCGCTCCCATCCACCGCGATTTCGTCGAGCTGCCAGCCCTGCCGCACCAGTTGCCGCGCCGGCTCGCGCACGCACGGATGCTCGATGGCACTGACCGCGATGCAACCAGGCTTGAGCAGCGCGGCGGCGCCCTTGATGAACAGGTTGTTTGCCTCCGAACCGCCGCTGGTGAAGATCACCTCGGTAGGATGCGCACCCACCGCGGCCGCCACCTGGGCGCGCGCCTCGTCGATCGCCTTGCGCGCCGCCCGGCCGTATTCGTGCCGGCTCGAGGCGTTGCCGAAGCGCACGCCGAGCCACGGCAGCATGGCCTCTCGCACCGCCGGATCGAGCGGCGTGGTGGCGTTGTGGTCGAGGTAGACCGGGGTGAACATCGTGCGCTCCCGGCGCCTCAGGCAGTTGCCGGCAAGGCGCCGCTGCCTTTGCTGCAGCCGCTCGCCGGACGGCCGTCGTGGAGCACCGAGACCTGAGCGGCCTTGGCCCGCTGCTGCTCGACGAGATTGGCCAGGGTCACCGAATGCAGGTATTCGTACATGCGGCGATTCAGGTTGGTCCACAGCTCGTGCGTCATGCAGCGGTGCTCGTCCTTGCAGTTTTCCTTGCCGCCACAGGACGTGGCGTCGAGTGGCTCGTCCACCGCGGCGATGATGTCCGCCACGGTGATCGCCGCCATGTCGCGGGCCAGCGCATAACCGCCGCCGGGGCCCCGCACGCTGCTGACCAGCTCGAAACGCCGCAGCTTGCCGAACAACTGCTCGAGATAGGAGAGGGAGATCTTTTGCCGATCCGCAATGCCCGCCAGCGTCACCGGACCGTCGCTGCAGCGCAGCGCCAGATCAATCATTGCCGTCACGGCAAAACGACCTTTGGTAGTCAGTCTCATTTGGGCTCCTGGGGGCAGGCGGAAAATAGTTGAATGTTTCAGTCAAGATTACCAAACCCGACAAAAACGATCAACTATTTTCCTGCCGCACTCCGCGCAAGCCCGTCAATCGACCATCCTGCCCAACCCTTGCGGATCGAAAGCGTCCTCGGACTTGGCGGCCGCATCGACGCAGATGCCCGCCTCGGTCAATTTATCGAGCAGCACACGGATGCGCCGGTCGGTCTCGACCGCGTGATCGAGCAAGCCGTGCAGCGCCTTGGAAACGGGATCGTCCATGTCGCGGGTGACGCCGTAGGCGGTGAAGCCCATCTGCTCGGCCTTCGCCTCCCGGGCGCGGGCAGCCTCGTCCTTGCCCGCCTCGATGATCCGCGCCGGATTGCCCACCGCGGTAGCCCCCGCCGGCACCGGCTTGACCACCACCGCGTTGGAACCGACCTTGGCGCCGTCGCCCACCTCGAAGCCACCGAGCACCTTGGCGCCGGCCCCGATCACCACGCCACGGCCGAGCGTCGGATGGCGCTTGGTGCCGCGATAAAGCGAAGTGCCGCCGAGCGTCACACCCTGGTAGATCGTGCAATCGTCGCCCACCTCGGCCGTTTCCCCGATCACCACGCCCATTCCGTGGTCGATGAACACGCGCCGGCCAATCGTGGCACCGGGATGGATCTCGATGCCGGTGAGCATTCGTCCCACATGGCTCGTGAAGCGCCCGACCCAGCGAAATCCGTTCGTCCACGCCACATGGGCAAGACGATGCAGCCACAGGGCGTGCATCCCCGGGTAACAGGTCAGCACTTCCCAGCGGGAACGGGCGGCCGGATCGCGTTCGAGGACATTGGCGACATCCTCGCGCAGACGACTGAACATGAAATCAAACTCCGAAATGATTCGCGCTGTTTTCCGCGGCGCCGACCGGGAGAGCCGGAACGGCGACGTGATTTTAATTTCCGACTATTTTAGTCTACCTCTTCTCGAAGGCGCTCAACATGCCACGAAGTATGTTGATTTCGTCCTTCTCGAGCCGGATTCGTCCGAACAGCCGGCGCAGGCGCGGCCACAAGCGCTTGGAGTTGCTGGGATCGAAGAAGCCGCTGGCTGTGATCGCCCGATCGAGATGGCTGAAAAAACCTTCGATCTGCTCGAAGGTGGCCGGCTCGAACTCGACGGCCGGCGCCGCGGACGGATCGAGGGCCGCCATGCGCAACTCGTAGCACAGCACCTGCACCGCCGCGCCCAGGTTGAGCGACGAATACGTCTCGCTGACCGGAATCTTCACCGGCATGTGGCAGAGCGCCACGTCCTCGTTCGACAAGCCGACGGTCTCGTTGCCGAAGACCAGCGCCACATCGCCGAAGGCCGCGCGCCCCAACAGATCGCCGGCGGCCTCCCGCGCCCATTTCATCGGCACGGACAACTCGCGGCGCCGGGCGGTGAGCGCCGCAGCGAAGACCGTGCCCTCGAGCGCCTCGGATAGGCTGCCCACCACCCGCGCGTTGGCCAGGATGTCGTCGGCACCGGCGGCCCGCGTGGTCGCGACGGGATCGGGAAAGGCGTGGGGACTCACGAGCACCAACTGCGACAGGCCCATGGTCTTCATGGCCCTGGCCGCAGCACCGATATTGCCGGGATGACTCGTACGGGAAAGGACAACACGCACGCGCTCAAGCGCGCCATCGTGGTTCATATTAAAATGTGGGGTTTCCGAATTAGTGTCGACCTGTGGGCGATTCATGCCCGGGCCGGCACACCTTGCCAGACACCCATGCATCCCACTCTGAACATTGCCATCAAGGCCGCGCGCCGCGCCGCCAACGTCATCAACCGGGCGTCCAACGACGTGGAACTCCTGCGCGTTGAATCCAAGTCGCCCAACGACTTCGTCACGGAAGTCGACCGAGCGGCCGAAGAAGCCATCATCCAGGTGCTTCGCGATGCCTATCCGAGCCACGCCATTTTAGCAGAAGAGTCCGGCGAGACCGGCCCGGAGGCCGATACCGAATACCAGTGGATCATCGATCCGCTCGACGGCACCACCAATTTCATCCACGGTTTTCCCCAGTACGCGATCTCCATCGCCCTCGCCCGCCGCGGCGTGGTCGAGCAGGCGGTGGTCTATGACCCGAACCGCAACGAGATGTTCACCGCTTCGAAAGGGGCCGGCGCCTTTCTCAACGATCGTCGCATCCGCGTCTCGAAGCGCCTCCGCCTGCAGGACGCACTGGTCGGCACCGGCTTCCCGTATCGCCAGTTCGGCAATGTGGACACCTACCTCGGCATCTTTAAAGAACTCACCCAGAAGACCGCCGGCCTGCGCCGCCCCGGCGCCGCGTCGCTCGATCTGGCCTACGTCGCCGCCGGTCGTCTCGACGGATTCTGGGAGTTCGGCCTGTCCCCGTGGGACATGGCGGCCGGCAGCCTCCTGAT
Source organism: Zoogloea sp. (assembly GCF_041911615.1). Taxonomy (GTDB): domain Bacteria; phylum Pseudomonadota; class Gammaproteobacteria; order Burkholderiales; family Rhodocyclaceae; genus Zoogloea. Next base: position 62,086 of record NZ_JAYROR010000002.1, read on the forward strand.
CAGCGAAGCCGGCGGCCTGGTGAGCGATCTCGCCGGCGAGTCGGCCTATCTCACCACCGGCAACATCGTCGCCGCCACGCCCAAGGTCTTTCCGCAGCTCATGCAGATCGTCCAAGGCCACTGCGCCGACAAAATCCCGGCCTGATTCCGATGCGCGCCATCGCCCTCCTCCGCACCGCGCTGATCGGCCTGCTGCTCGTCACGCCTTCGGTTTTTGCCGGAACGGTGCTGGTGTGGGGCGACAGCCTCTCTGCAGGCTATGGCCTGCGTCCCCACCAGGCCTGGCCGGCGCTGCTCGAAAAACGCATCGCCGATGCCAAGCTTCCCCACAAGGTGGTCAATGCCAGCATCAGCGGCGAGACCACCGCGGGAGGACGGGCCCGTCTGCCCGCCGCCCTGCAGCTTCACCACCCGAGCCTCGTCATCATCGAGCTTGGCGCCAACGATGGCCTGCGCGGTCTGCCGGTGCCAGCGATGAACGACAACCTCCAGGCCATGATCGACGCCAGCCGCGAGGCCGGCGCCAAGGTGCTCCTCGTTGGCATGCGGATGCCGCCCAACTATGGCCCCGACTACACCCGGCGCTTCGAGAAGACTTACCGCGATCTCGCACGTGCCAACAAGCTACGCCTCGTGCCTTTCATGATGGAAGGCTTCGCCGACAAGCGCAGCTACTTCCAGGCCGACGGCATCCATCCTATCGCGGATGCCCAGCCGCTGATCCTCGACTCGATCTGGCGCGAACTCAAACCGCTGCTGCGCTGACCCGCCGCTCACGCGCGACGTCAGTTCGCGAGCGGAAGCCGCAAGGACGGGTTATGCCCCTTGACTGCGCAGATGCGCTGGATCACGGCCGGCTTCGGATCGGACACCTCGCCCTGCTCGTAGGCCAGCACGGTGCACGCATCGGCCACCCGCTCGAACAGCTCGTGCGAACGCAGCAGAAAATCCGGATTACTCGGCTTGCCGAAACGTTCATTTCCGACCATGAAGGTCTCGTAGATCAACACACCCCCGTGATTGAGCGCGGTCAGTAACAGGGGCAGGCGGGGTCGAAAGAGATAATTGGTCACGACGATCGCATCGAAGTGGCGCCCCGCATAAGGCCACGCCCCCTCCTCCAGATCGGCTTCACGAGTGGACAGATGCGGCACGCCGACCAGCAGCTCGAGCGCGACCGCATCCCGATCCACCGCCTCGACACGGAAGCCACGGCTTGCCAGCCAGCGGGCATGACGGCCACTTCCGCACGCAAAATCCAGCACTTCGCCGCCAGCAGCGATCAGCGGAGCAAAACGGGTCACCCACGGCGAGGGGGTCAAGGAACCAGTGTGGCGCAGCATGGGCAATCGACCTCCCGGATCGAAATTCGTTTGTCACCATTCTGTCAGATGAACGGCCGTCGCGGCAGTTCCCGCTCATCTCTTCACAAACCGTCGCCCAAAACAAAATCGGGCGCCGCAGCGCCCGATTTTGCAAACGATCGAGTCGAGATTACTCGGCCTTTTCGTTCAGCAGCGCCTTCATCGACAGACGCACACGACCCTTCTCGTCGGTCTCGAGCACCTTGACGCGCACGACCTGACCTTCCTTGAGGTAGTCGGACACGGCATTGACGCGCTCGTTGGCGATCTGGGAAACGTGCAGCAGGCCATCGCGACCCGGCAGGATGTTGATGATCGCGCCGAAATCGAGAATGCGAACGACCGGGCCTTCGTAGACCTTGCCCACTTCCACCTCAGCGGTAATCTCCTCGATGCGCTTCTTGGCAACCTGAGCACCCTCGGCGCTGACGGACGAGATCGTCACGTTGCCGTCGTCGGTGATCTCGATGATGGTGCCGGTTTCCTCCTGCAGGCCACGGATCACCGCACCGCCCTTGCCGATCACGTCGCGAATCTTCTCGGGGTTGATCTTCAGGGTGATCATGCGCGGCGCGAAGTTGGACACTTCACCACGGGCGCCGCCAAGGGCCTCCTTCATCAGGCCCAGGATGTGCATGCGACCTTCCTTGGCCTGAGCCAGGGCAACCTGCATGATCTCCTTGGTGATACCGAGGATCTTAATGTCCATCTGCAGCGCGGTCACACCCGTCTCGGTGCCCGCCACCTTGAAGTCCATGTCGCCCAGGTGATCTTCGTCGCCCAGAATGTCGGTCAGCACCGCAAAACGGCCGCCGTCCTTGATCAGGCCCATCGCAATGCCCGCTACCGGCGCGGACAGCGGAACACCCGCGTCCATCATAGCCAGGGAGCCGCCACAGACCGATGCCATCGAGCTGGAACCGTTGGACTCGGTGATCTCGGACACCACACGGACGGTGTAGCTGAAATCTTCCTTGCTCGGCAGCACGCCAGCCAGCGCACGCTTGGCAAGACGACCATGACCAATCTCGCGGCGCTTCGGCGAGCCGAAACGACCGCACTCGCCGGTCGAGAACGGCGGGAAGTTGTAGTGCAGCATGAAGCGCTCGCGGTATTCGCCGGCAACCGCGTCGATGATCTGCTCGTCGCGGCCGGTGCCGAGGGTGGTCACCACCAGGGCCTGGGTCTCGCCACGGGTGAACAGCGCAGAACCGTGGGTGCGCGGCAGCACGCCGACACGGATGTCGATCGGGCGGACGGTGCGGGTATCACGGCCGTCGATGCGCGGCTCGCCGGAAAGGATGCGACCACGCACGACCTTCGATTCCAGATCGAAGATGATGTTGTTCACGGTGTTGTTGTCGTACTCGCGACCTTCGGCCACCAGGGCCGCATGCACTTCGTCGCCAATGGCCGACAACTGCTGCGAGCGCGCCTGCTTGGCGGTGATGCGGAAGGCTTCCTCGATCTTGGCCGCGGCCAGTTCGGTCACGCGGGCGATCAGGGCCTCGTCCTTGGCGGGTGCCTGCCATTCCCATTCGGGCTTGCCGGCCAGGTCGACCAGTTCGTTGATCGCGGTGATCGCGGCCTGCATCTGGGTGTGGCCGAACACCACGCCGCCCAGCATCACGTCTTCCGGCAGCTCGAGGGCTTCCGACTCGACCATCAGCACCGCGGTTTCGGTGCCGGCGACGACCAGATTCATCTTGCTGGTCTGCAGCTGGGTGGCCGTCGGGTTGAGGATGTACGCGCCGTTGTCGTAGCCGACGCGACAGGCACCGATCGGGCCCGCGAACGGAATGCCGGCAATCGCCAGCGCGGCGGAAGCGCCGATCATCGCCGGAATGTCGGCGTCGACTTCCGGGTTCAGGGAGACGGCCTGGACGATGACCTGGACTTCGTTGTAGAAACCGTCCGGGAAGAGCGGGCGGATCGGGCGGTCGATCAGGCGGGAAGTGAGGGTTTCCTTTTCAGTCGGACGACCCTCACGCTTGAAGAAGCCGCCCGGGATGCGGCCCGCGGCGTAGAACTTCTCGACGTAATCGACGGTGAGCGGGAAGAAATCCTGGCCCGGCTTGGCATTCTTGGCGGCCACCACGGTCGCTAGCACCACGGTGTCGTCCATCGAGACGAGCACGGCGCCATGGGCCTGACGGGCGATCTCGCCGGTTTCCATGGTGACGGTGTGGGAGCCGTAGGTAAAACTCTTCTTGATTGCGGTAGGCAAGGGATGTCCTTTCATTCAATCGGCAGGCGGCAAACCACAACCGCACGCGTAGCCGAGGTAAAAGCGCCTTTTTCTCTGGCGCACAGATGCGACAAAGCCGGCGAAGCCACGCGGACTTACACCGGCTGTGCCCATGATCAAACCTGCGCGAATCGCAGGGTCGTCACGTTCGGTAATGCAGCTACTTCTATCCGCTTACTTGCGCAGGCCAAGGCGGCTGATCAGCTCACGGTAGCTGTCGACATTCTTGCGCTTCAGGTAGTCGAGGAGCTTGCGACGCTGGCTGACCATCATCAGGAGGCCGCGGCGGGAGTGGTGGTCCTTGACGTTAGCCTTAAAGTGGCCGGTCAGATCGTTGATGCGGGCGGTAAGCAGAGCGACTTGCACTTCCGGAGAACCGGTGTCGCCCTTGGCGCGCTGGTAGTCACCAACGATTTGCGCTTTTTGTTCAGTGGAGATTGCCATTGTTTAACTCGGTTAGTTATAGCCTTGCGAAGCGCGCGATTATATCAATCCCGCGCGGGATTGCTCAAGACATTTCATTGATTGCCGGTCGCCATCAGGCGAATCGGCACCAGTTTCGCCTGCCCGTCGGCACTGCCGACGCCAAGAAAACGCTCGCCTTCGTACACCCGGAACAGCGAGCCCGCGTCCCCGCCAACCCCCTGGGCAGACTGCCCATGAGTAAAAGCACGCGCCTGCTCGGCATCCAGACCGCATGTGGGCAGATGGGCCAGCAAGGCCTCGACCGGCGCCAGACAGGCATCGCGCGCTTCAGCCTCCATCGCCTCGAAATCCCCGAGCGTCACCGTACCCGCGAGATCGAAGGGTCCGATGCGGGTGCGGCGCAAAGCCGTCAGATGCGCACCGCACCCGAGCATGGCGCCCAGATCGGACGCCAGCGTCCGAACGTAGGTTCCTTTGCTGCACGCCACGCGGATCTGAAGGCTGTCGCCCTCCCGGCCCAGGCATTCAAGGCTGTGGATCGTGACGCGACGCGGCTCGCGGGGAATCTCTACGCCCTCGCGGGCATACTCGTACAAAGCCTTGCCGTGATGCTTGAGCGCCGAATACATCGGTGGCACCTGTTCGATGTCGCCCCTCAAGCGAGCAACGGCCGCCTCGATGGCTTCGTCACTCGCGTCAACAGGGCAGCGCGCAAGCACCTCGCCTTCGGCATCCGCGGTCGTGGTGGTGACACCGAGCAGGACGGTCGCATCGTAGGCCTTGTCGGCATCGAGCAGCGTCTGGGAAAACTTGGTCGCCTCGCCGAAGGTCAGCGGCAGCAGACCACTCGCCATAGGATCAAGGGTACCGGTGTGGCCGCCCTTGGCGGCGTTCAGCAGCCAGCGCGCCTTCTGCAGCGCATTATTGGAGCTGATACCCACCGGCTTGTCGAGAAACAGCACGCCACTGACGGCGCGGCGCGGGGGGTTGCGACGCTGGGGAGGCTTGGCCAAACGGGAATTTCCTGGAAGGACGCCGCAAACGCGGCGTCCGAGGGATCAACGGGATTCGCCCGGGGACGAGGTACGCGCTTCGGACGCATCGTCGTCACCCGCCTCTTCGGCATAGTGCCGGTCGGACTCGACCGCCTTGTCGATCAGGGCCGAGATCCGATTGCCGGTTTCCACCGACGGGTCGTAGACGAAATGCAACTCGGGCAGCGTATGGATGCGCACCCGACGCCCCAATTCACGACGCAAGAAGCTGCTGGCACGACGCAGACCCCGTTGGATTTCCTCGAGCCCCTCCTGACCCTTCATTGAGGTGAAGAACACCTTCGCATGGGCGTAGTCGGGAGTGAGCTCGACATCGGTCAACGTGACGAAACCGACGCGCGGGTCCTTCAACTCGAGCCGGATCAGTTCGGCCAGTTCGCGGCGGATTTGCTCCGCCACGCGCTGGCCACGGGAAAACTCCTTCGGCATGATTTACAACGTCCGCGCGACTTCCTGGATCTCGAACACTTCGAGCTGGTCGCCTTCGACCAGATCGTTGAAGTTCTTGACCTGCAGGCCGCACTCGTAGCCGAACTTGACTTCCTTGACGTCGTCCTTGAAGCGCTTGAGCGATTCGAGTTCGCCCGAGTGAATGACCACGTGATTGCGCAGGACGCGGACCAGCGCATTGCGCTTGACCAGACCTTCGAGCACGTAGCAGCCGGCAATCGTCCCCACCTTGGAAATGGTGAACACCTGACGGACCTCCACCATGCCGAGCACCTGTTCGCGCTTCTCGGGCGCGAGCATGCCGGACAGCGCGCTCTTCACCTCATCGACGGCGTCGTAGATGATGTTGTAGTAACGGATATCCACGCCGAAGGTCTCGGCCAGCTTGCGGGCATTGGCATCGGCACGGATGTTAAAGCCAATGATGACCGCGCCGGACGCTTGCGCCAGGTTGACGTCCGATTCGCTGATCGCGCCGACGCCACCGTGAATGACCTGCACGCGCACCTCGTCGTTGGAGAGCTTGACGAGCGAATGCGCCAGCGCTTCTTGCGAACCCTGCACGTCCGCCTTGATGATCAACGGCAGGGTCTTCACCTCGCCCTCGCCCATCTGCTCGAACATGCTTTCCAGCTTGGCGGCCTGCTGCTTGGCGAGCTTCACGTCGCGGAACTTGCCCTGACGGAACAGGGCAATTTCACGCGCCTTGCGCTCGTCGGCCAGGGCCACGACCTCGTCGCCGGCGCCCGGCACGTCGGCCAGACCGAGGATCTCGACCGGAATCGACGGACCCGCCTCCTCGATGGGCTTGCCGTTCTCGTCGAGCATCGCCCGGACGCGACCGAAGGTCGCACCGGCCAGCACCACGTCGCCACGCTTGAGCGTGCCGGACTGCACCAGCAGGGTCGCAACCGGACCACGCCCCTTGTCGAGACGCGCTTCGATGATCAGCCCCTTTGCCATGCTTTCACGGGGCGCGGTCAGCTCGAGCACTTCTGCCTGCAGCAGGATGCCTTCGAGCAGGTCATCGATGCCCTGGCCGGTCTTGGCGGACACTTCGATGAACATCGTGTCGCCACCGTAGGCTTCAGGCACGACACCCTCGGCGATCAGTTCCTGGCGAACACGCTCGGGGTTGGCGCCCGGCTTGTCGATCTTGTTCACCGCCACGATCAGGGGCACTTCGGCCGCCTTGGCGTGGTGGATGGCTTCCTTGGTCTGAGGCATGACGCCGTCGTCGGCTGCAACCACCAGCACGACCAAGTCGGTCGCCTTGGCGCCGCGGGCACGCATGGCGGTAAATGCCTCGTGACCCGGGGTGTCCAGGAAGGTCACCATGCCACGCTCCGTTTCCACGTGGTACGCGCCGATGTGCTGGGTGATGCCACCCGCTTCGCCGGCAGCAACCTTGGCGCGACGGATATAGTCCAACAGCGAAGTCTTGCCGTGGTCGACGTGACCCATGACCGTGACGACCGGCGCACGCGGCTCCAGCGGCACATCCTTGTGCTCGACGTTTTCCTCGAGGAAGGCATCCGGATCGTCCAGCTTGGCGGCGAGCGCCTTGTGGCCCATTTCCTCGACGACGATCATCGCGGTGTCCTGATCGAGCACCTGGTTGATCGTCACCATGGAGCCCATCTTCATCAGCGTCTTGATGACCTCAATGGCCTTGACGGACATCTTGTGGGCCAGATCGGCGACGGAGATGGTTTCCGGCACGTGCACTTCACGCACGATCGGCTCGGTCGGGGCGATGAAGGCCGGAGTATCCTGCTGACGACCGCCGTTGCGACCACCGCCGCGACCGCCTCCACGCCAGCCACCAGCACCGCCGGTGGTGTCGCCGCGAGTCTTGATGCCGCCGCGACGCTTGGCGTTGTCGGCCGCGGTATCCTTGCCGACGACTTTCTTGACATCCTTGCGGCCACCCTTGTCTTCGGTCTTGGCGGGCTTGTGCAGCGTCCCCGTCTTGGGTGCGGCCTCAGCCTCGGTCTTGACCTTCTCGGCTGCGGCGAGACGCTGCTTTTCCTCTTCGGCACGCTGCAACATGGCAGCACGGGCACGGGCTTCGCGCTCCTGCTTTTCCTTCAGGTCGGCCGCCTGGCGGGCAAGCAGCTCGGCATGACGCTGCGCCTCGCGCTCTCGCGTAGCCTTTTCTTCGGCGCTCAGGATCGAACCCGCCACGACACGACGTACCGGCGCAGCAGGACGCGCTTCGGCCTTGGGCGCGGACGCCACCGGAGCGGGCTCAGGTGCCGGCTCGGGCTTGGGTTCCGGCTTGACCTCGACGGCCGCGGGTGCTGGCTCGGGTTCGGGAACAGGCTCCGGTTCGGGTTCGGGTGCCGGGGCCGGAGTCGCCTCGACGACCGGTTCCGGCACGACCACCGGTTCGGGTGCAACGACGGGCGCCTCGACAACCGCTTCGACCTGCACTTCGGGTGCGGCGGCCACTTCGACCGGGGCCTCGACGGGCACGTCCAGCACTTCGGACGCGGCTGCGGGCACCAGCTCGGGCGTCGCGGAGTCGTCGCGTTTGACGAAGGTGCGCTTCTTGCGCACCTCGACCTGCACCGTGCGGGCACGGCCAGTGGCGTCCGTGGCGCGAATCTCGCTAGTCTGCTTACGCGTCAGCGTGATCTTCGACTTAGCGGCCGTATCGCCATGGGCGCGGCGCAGGAAATCGAGGAGGCGGGTCTTGTCCTGCTCGGAAAGCAGGTCGGACTCACGCACCTTGTCAACGCCGGCCTTCTGCAACTGCTCGAGCAACACGGAGGCCGGCATCTTCAGCTCGCCGGCAAATTGTGTAACGGTCATCTGTCCCATCTTGAACCTCCGGGTATTACTCGAACCAGTGCGCGCGCGCCTTGGTGATCAAATTCTTGGCCCGCTCTTCGTCCAGCCCCGACATTTCCATCAGTTCATCAACCGCGAGATCAGCCAGTTCGTCGCGGGTATGCACGCCGCCCTGAGCCAGTTTGGCGGCCAGGGGCTTGTCCATGCCTTCGAGGCCCAAGAGGTCCTCGGTGACGTTTTCCAGTTGTTCTTCGGTCACGATGGCTTCGGTAAGGAGCACGTTGCGGGCGCGGTTGCGCAGCTCGTTTACCGTTTCTTCGTCGAAGGATTCGATTTCCAACATTTCCGCCAGCGGCACGTAGGCGATTTCCTCGAGCGACGAGAAACCCTCGTCGATCAGGATGTCGGCCACTTCCTCGTCCACATCCAGCCTGGAGATGAACAGCTGACGCACCGTGCTGTGTTCGGCTTCGGACTTGCGCTCCGACTCCGCTTCGGTCATCAGGTTGATGGTCCAGCCGGTGAGCTCGGAGGCCAGCTTGACGTTCTGGCCGTTACGGCCGATGGCGATCGCCAGGTTGTTCTCGTCCACCACCACGTCCATCGCGTGGGCTTCCTCGTCGACTACGATCGACGACACCTCGGCCGGCTGCAGGGCGCCGATGACGAACTGGGCCGGCTCGGGCGACCACAGCACGATGTCGATGTTCTCGCCACCGATCTCGTTGCGCACCGCGGTGACGCGAGAGCCGCGCAGACCGACGCAGGTGCCGATCGGATCGATGCGTGGGTCATTGGACTTCACACCGATCTTGGCGCGCAGACCGGGATCGCGGGCACAGGCCTTGATCTCGAGCAGGCCGTCGTCGATCTCCGGCACTTCGAGTTCAAACAGGCGCATGACGAATTCCGGCGCAGTGCGCGACAGGATCAGCTGCGGACCGCGGGCACCGCGATCGATGCGCAGCAGGTAAGCCTTGACCCGGTCGCCGACGCGCAGGTTTTCCTTCGGAATCATCTGATCGCGCGGCAGCACCGCCTCGAGACGACCGACCTCGATGATCGCATTGCCCCGCTCCATGCGCTTGATGCTGCCGGAGATGATGTATTCCTTGCGCTCCAGGAAGTCATTGAGGATCTGCTCGCGCTCGGCGTCACGGACTTTCTGCAGGATCACCTGCTTGGCGGCCTGGGCACCGATCCGACCGAAATCGATCGGTTCGAGCCCTTCTTCAACGTAGTCGCCGACCTGGATGTCGGGATATTCCTCGCGGGCATCGATCAGCCCCATCTGGGCCTCGTCGTTCTCGACGTCCTGATCGGGTAGCACCTGCCAGCGACGGAAGGATTCGTAATCGCCGGTTTCCCGGTCGATGGCGACGCGCACATCGGCGTCGTCGTTGATGCGCTTCTTGGTGGCCTGGGCCAGCGCGGACTCAAGCGCCGAAAAGACGATCTCCTTGGACACGTTCTTCTCGCGGGCCAACGCATCGACCAACAGCAAAATTTCGCGGCTCATACCTGCAAACCTCCAAATTCCTTAAAACCTGGGCACCAGGCGGGCCTTTTCGATATCGTCAAACGGGATCTCCATCGACCCCTTTTCCGTTTCCAGAGTGACCACGCCTTCCTTCAGGCCCTGCAGCACTCCGGCAAAATTGCGTTGATTGGCGATCGGCATGGTCAGACGGACCTGGACGTCCTGACCCGCAAAACGCTCGAAATCCGACGGCTTCTTGAGCGCGCGATCCAGGCCGGGCGACGAGACTTCGAGTCGGTCGTAATCGACGTTCTCGACTTCGAAAATCCGCGTCAGCTGATTACTCACGGTGGCGCAATCGTCAACCGTGATGCCATTCGGCGAATCGATGAACACCCGCATCAGCCGCCCACGAGGCGACGTCTCGAAGTCGACCAGCTCGTAGCCGAGGCCTTCCGCGGTCTGCTCGATCAATTTCAGCAAATCCATGCCCTTGCCCACACTTCCCAAACCACAAATAAAAAATGGGCGAAACGCCCATCCCTGTTGAATTCGACCGGATGTCGGTCCTTTCGAACCGATAAAACAGATCAAGTATAACAGCCCGCCGAGGCGGGCGCAATTTTCACCCTGCAGACAATGCGGGAACCTAGCCCTGCCGACGGGGCTGGCGTACCGGACGGCGCCCCTTTCCGGGCACATCGACAGGCTTAGGCAGACCCGCGAGCTTGCAGACCTCCTCGACCGCCATGTCCTCCCACATGCCGCGCTTGAGGCGTGACGGCAGCACCACCGGCCCGTAGCGCACGCGCATCAGACGGCTCACGGTGAGGCCAAGCGCCTCGAACATCCGGCGCACCTCTCGATTGCGGCCTTCCGACAGCGTCACCCGATACCAGCGGTTGACCCCCTCCCCACCCGCGTCGAGCAGGGTGTTGAACTTGGCGGGTCCGTCTTCCAGCTCGATACCCGCCAGCAACGCGCCCCGCTGGGCTTCGTCGAGTTCACCGAGAATGCGCACCGCGTATTCTCGATCGAGTTCGTAGCGCGGATGCATCAGCTTGTTGGCCAGGTCGCCATCATTGACGAAAAGAAGCAGGCCCGAGGTATTGAAGTCGAGCCGCCCGACGGCGATCCAACGCCCCTTGCGCAGGTTCGGCAGGCGGTCGAACACCGTCGGACGCCCCTCCGGATCGTCCCGGGAGACGATTTCGCCTTCCGGCTTGTGATAGAGGATGACGCGCGGGATGCGCGGCGCGAAGCGCAGCGGCATGAGCTTGCCATTGACCCGCACCCGATCCCCCGGCCCCACCTTCTGCCCGACATCCGCCGGCTCGCCATTGACCGAGATGCGCCCCGCGACGATCCATTCCTCGATCTCCCGGCGCGAGCCGATGCCAGCGGCAGCCAGCACTTTGTGGAGACGCTGGGGTTCGGTGTAGGTGGCATCCTGGGGCTTGCGGCGCCGCTCGCCCTCGGCAGCCGGCGGCAATTCGGTGCTCACCAGCGGATAGCCGTCGTCGCCCCCGCCAAAGCCCGCAGGGCCCTGCCGGCGCGCGCGCCAGTTACCGCGTCCGCCACCGAGATCGGACAAACCGATCGCCGAGGCATTGCTCTTGGGTTGGCGCTGACCTTCCAGCTGACGCTCGGGGCGCGATGCGCGGGTGCCTTCGTTCTCAGTGCGGCCACGACCACGTCGGCCGCCCGGGGCCGCCCCCTGGCCGTGGGGCGTGCCGGTGCTGCCAGCCGGCTTGCCGGTCTTAGCCCTGAACGGCTTGTTCTTCGGTTTTTGGGAGGTCGACAAGATCCATGATCCTTTCGATTTCAGTAAGCGGAGGCAACTCGGTCAGACTGCGCAGGCCGAGGTCCTCCAGGAATTTTCGGGTCGTGGCGTAGAGTCCCGGCCGACCGGGCGTATCCCGGTAGCCGACCACGTCCACCCAGCCTCGGGATTCAAGCGTCTTAAGGACGTTAGTGGAGACCACCACGCCACGGATGTCCTCGATGTCACCGCGGGTCACCGGCTGCCGATAGGCGATGATCGCGAGGGTTTCGAGCACCGCGCGGGAATACTTCGGCGGCCGCTCCTCCTTCAGGCGATCGAGATAAACCTGATATTCGAGCCGCGTCTGGAAGCGCCAGCCGCCGGCCGTCTGAACCAGCTCGACACCCCTGCCCTGCCAGTCTTCGGCGAGCTCGGCGAGCAGCCGGCGCACCAGATCGGGCCCCGGATCGATCTCGAAAAGCCGACGCAGCGCCCCCACCGCCAGCGGCGACGGCGCCGCCAGCAATGCGGTTTCCAGCACCCGCTTGAATTCTTCAGTCGTTTCCGGCTGCACCATCGGCACGCTTCACGTAAATCGGCGCAAAGGCCTCGTTCTGGGTCACGACCACCAGACGCTCCTTGACCAGCTCGAGGGTGGCGAGAAAGCTCACCACCAGGCTGGGCACGCCCAGATCGGGATCGAACAGCGACTCGAACACCACGAAGGCGTCGTCCCTGAGTTTTCGCAGGATCAGCGTCATGTGCTCACGCACCGACAGCTCCTCCCGCTGGATCGTGTGATGCCGCTTCAGGCGACTCTGGCGGGCGATCTTCAGCCACGCCAGTTGCAGATCATGCAGGCTCACGGCGGGAAGCCGCTCGACCACCTTCTCGGCGACGAAGACCCCGACCCACTCGAAATCCCGCTCGACCCGTGGCAGCGCATCGAGCCGCGCCGCGGCCATCTTCACCTGTTCGTACTCCAGCAGGCGGCGCACCAGTTCAGCGCGCGGGTCCAGCTCCTCGGTCTCGTCGGCACGGGGCGGACGCGGCAGCAACATGCGCGACTTGATCTCCAGCAGCGTCGCCGCCATCAGCAGGTAATCGGCCGCCAGCTCCAGGTTGTGCCGGCGCATCGCCTCCACGTATTCGAGGTACTGCGCGGTGAGCGGCACCATCGGAATGTCGAGGACGTTGATGTTCGCCTTGCGGATCAGGTAGAGCAACAGGTCGAGCGGCCCCTCGAAGGCGTCGAGGATCACTTCCAGCGCATCGGGCGGGATGTACAGATCCTTCGGCAGATCGAAGATCGGCTGGCCGTACATCCGGCCGACGATCGCCTCCAGCGGCTCAGCCGGCGGAGCGAGGTCGAGGACGGCACTCATCGCCGGTCACCCGCCGCGCAGGCTATCACGCACATCCCGCGCCACCAAGGCAAGAATCCGCCCGCGGGCGCCGGACGCTTCATCAGCTGTAGCTCAGCCCCATCGCGTCGCGGACTTCGCGCATGGTTTCCTGGGCGAGCTTGCGCGCCTTGTCGCAACCGTCGGCGACGATGCTGCGGACCAGGCTCGGATCGTCGAGATAAGGCTGGGCGCGCTCGCGCATGACGTCCTGCTCCTTGAGCACGGCGTCGATGACCGGTTGCTTGCACTCGATGCAGCCGATGCCGGCGCTGGTGCAGCCCTGCTTCACCCAGTCGCGGGTTTTATCGTCGGAGTAGATGACATGGAACTGCCACACCGGGCACTTCTCGGGATTGCCCGGATCGGTGCGCCGCACGCGGGCCGGATCGGTCTGCATGGTGCGGATCTTCTTGCCCACCGAATCGGCTTCCTCGCGCAGGAAGATGGTGTTGCCGTAGGACTTGGACATCTTCTGGCCGTCCAGGCCCGGCATCCGGGAAGCATCGGTGAGCAGCGCACCGGGCTCGACCAGAATCATCTTGCCACTGCCTTCGAGGTAGCCGTAGAGGCGCTCGCGATCGCCCAGCGACAGGCTCTGGGCTTCTTCGAGCAGCGCCTTGCCGAGGGCGAGGCCCTCTTCGTCACCGTTCTGCTGGAAGCGGGTGCGGAACTCCTCGTAGAGCTTGGCGCGCTTGCTGCCGAGCTTCTTGATGGCTTCCTTGGCCTTTTCCTCGAAGCCCGGCTCGCGGCCGTACATATGATTGAAGCGGCGGGCCAGCTCGCGAGTGAACTCCACGTGGGGCAGCTGATCCTCGCCCACCGGCACCTTGTCGGCCCGATAGATCAGGATGTCAGCGCTCATCAGCAGCGGATAGCCCAGGAAGCCGTAGGTGGTCAGATCCTTGTGGGAGAGCTTTTCCTGCTGATCCTTGTAGGTGGGCACGCGCTCGAGCCAGCCCTGGGGCGTCATCATCGACATCAGCAGGTGCAGCTCGGCATGCTCGGGCACGCGGGACTGGATGAAGATGGTGGCCTGCGACGGATCGACGCCAGCGGCCAGCCAGTCGACGATCATCTCCCACACGCTGCCTTCGATGCCCTTGGGGTTGTCGTAGTCGGTGGTCAGCGCGTGCCAGTCGGCGGCGAAGAACAGGCAGGGGTACTCGGCCTGGAGCTTGACCCAGTTTTTCAGGACGCCGTGGTAGTGGCCGAGGTGGAGCCGCCCGGTGGGGCGCATGCCGGAGAGGACGCGTTCAGCGAACATGGGATGTCAAAGTCCAAAAACGGTTGCAAGAGCAAAACGGAAAAGGGCCACCAGCGGCCCGAGAATGTCGCCAAGGATACCGGTAACGAGCAGGAACAGCAGGATTGGAAAGCCATACGGCTCGATCTGGGCGAACTTGTAGGCCAGCCCGGCGGGCAGCAGGCTCACCGCGATGCGCCCACCGTCGAGCGGCGGCAGCGGCACGAGGTTGAGGAACAGCAGCACCGCGTTGATCTGGATGCCGGCGTCCGCCATCTTCGCGAGCGGCAAGGCGTAGGCGTTGTCGGGCATCGACGCGGCGAGGCTGAACAGCAACGCCCAGCCGATGGCCATCACGAAGTTGGCGAAAGGTCCGGCGGCGGCCACCCACAGCATGTCGGCCTTGGGATGGCGCAGGCGCCCGAAGTTGACCGGTACCGGCTTGGCCCAGCCGAAGAGCATCGCCCCGACGCCGGCCAGCGAGCTGGTGAGGAGGATCAGCCCGGGAACGAGGATCGTGCCGACCGGGTCGATGTGGCGCAATGGGTTGAGACTGATGCGACCGGCGAGTTCCGCCGTGTGATCGCCGAAATGCCGCGCGGCATAGCCGTGGGCTGCCTCGTGCAAGGTGATGGCGAACAGCACGGGCAGCGCCCAGATGGTCAGGGTGACGATGAATTCTTGCATGGGAAAGGTCCGTGCGGGGCCGCGATTCTAGCAGACCTCGCCGGCAGGCCCGGGGCGTGCAGACTGCGCGCGGTTCACAGGCCGAAGGGGGCGAGGCTGCCCCGCCCTTCCCGTACGAGTTCCGGCGATCCGCTGGTGAGGTCGATGACGGTGGTTGCTTCACCGCGGCACGGCCCGGCTTCGATGATCAGATCCACCTCCTTTTCGAGGCGGGCGCGAATTTCGTCGGCGTCGGTGAGCGGATGCGCCTCGTCGGGCAGCAGCAGCGTCGAACTGAGGATCGGCTCACCGAGTTCGGCCAGCAGCGCCGACACCACCGGATGATCGGGGATGCGCAGGCCGATGGTCTTGCGCTTGGGGTGCAGCACGCGCCGCGGGAGCTCCTTGGTGCCTTCGAGGATAAAGGTGTAGGGCCCCGGCGTGGTGGCCTTCAGCAAGCGGTACTGGGCGTTATCCACGCGGGCGAAGGTGGCGATGTCGGACAGGTCGCGGCAGATCAGCGTGAACAAGTGGCGCTCGTCCACGCCGCGAATGCGCCGGATGCGGGCCAGCAGCGGGTTATCGCCGGTGTGACCGCCCAGGGCGTAAGCGGAATCGGTGGGAAAGGCGACGAGGCCGCCGCCACGCATGATCTCGGCGGCCTGCTTGACCAGGCGCACCTGCGGTTGTTCTGGGTGGAGCGAAAAGAACTGGGCCATGATTCAGAAGTGGTGAAGCGATTCAGGTAAGGCGCGACCACACCGGCGTGAGGTCGGGCGGCAGCGGCGGCGCGCGGCCGAGGTCGATCGGGCTGTCCTCGGGGCCATGGAAATCCGACGCCCGCGAGGCGAGCAGGTCAAACTTGCGGGCCATGCGCGCAAACGCCAGCACCTGCCCGCCGTCGTGGGCCCCGCAGGATACCTCGACGGCGTCGCCACCGAGTTCGCGGAACTTGTCAAACAGGATGTCCATTTCGACGTGGGACAGACGATAGCGCCCCGGATGAGCGATCACCGCCAGCCCGCCGGCGCCCTTGATCCAGCGGATCGCGTCCTCCAGCGTCGCCCAGACGTGTTCGACGTAGCCCGGCTTGCCCCGCGCGAGATAGTTGAGGAAGACGTCGTGGACGTTCTTCGCCACGCCCACCTCGACGAGAAAGCGTGCGAAATGCGCACGGCTGATCAACGCCGGGTTGCCCGCGTAGCGCAGCGCACCTTCGAGGGCACCGTGAATGCCGATGCGGTCGAGCTCGGCGGCAATCCGCGCCGCGCGTCCGTCGCGCCCCTCGCGCACCCGGCGCAGCCCGTCAATCAAGGCGGGATTGGCGGGATCGATGTCGAGCCCGACGATGTGCAGGGTCTGGTCGAGCCACGAGACCGACACCTCGACCCCCGGAACGAAACGCAATCCGAGTTCGTCGGCCGTGCGCGCCGCCTCGGGCAGGCCGAGGAGTTCGTCGTGATCGGTGAGCGCCAGCAGATCGACGCCGTTGGCGTGGGCACGACGCACCACTTCGGCGGGCGCGAGGGTGCCGTCGGACGCGGTGGAGTGGCAGTGCAGATCGGGGTTGGCAGCGTTCATGATCGTGTGGACAGCAAGAATTCCTCGATGATCCCGGCAACGATGCGCGGCTGGTCGTGGTGCAGGTTGTGTCCGCTGTCGACGACCCCGACCTCGCGGAAATTACCGAATGCGGCACGCGCCTCGGCATGGTCGGCGTCGCTCACGCCCAGACGGCGGCGCAGCTCGGGTTCGGCGGGCTCGATCCACAGGGTCGGCGCCGTGACCCGCCTCCACGCCGCCAACGCCTCGGCACGGCGATACAGCACGGCATTGACGCGCCGATGGGCCGGATCGCCCGCCAGCCGGATGCCGCCCTGCCCGTCCGGCTCGCCCAGGTGCGCAGCGAGATAGCTGGCCTTCTCGACCGACAAACGGGGATTCTGCTCGCGCAGCCGGGCCGCCAGCGCCGCGGCGTCCGGATAGGCGCGAAAGCTCACCGGCCGCGCCAGCTCGTCGAGCCACTTTTCGAGCCGCGTCGGCGACTGGGCCGGTTCGCTGTCGGCCAGCCCGAAGGCGTCGAGCGCAATCAACCGGGCAACCCGCGCGGGACGCACGCCGGCGTAATGGCAGGCCACGTTGCCGCCCATGCTGTGGCCGATCAGCGTCACCGCACCGTCGGGCGCGCAAGCGCGCAGGATCGCGTCGAGGTCGGCCAGGTAGTCGGGAAACCAGTAAGCGTCGGTGCCCGCCCAGTCGGTCCGACCGAACCCCCGCCAATCGGGGGCGATCACATGCCAGTCAGCCTGCAGCTCATCGACCAGAAACTGGAACGAGGCCGACACGTCCATCCAGCCATGGAGCAGGAACAGCGTGGGCGCGCGGGCATCACCCCATTCGCGGAGGTGATAACGCAGACCGCGAACATCGAGAAAGCGGCTGCGGGACGGACGTCGGACGAGGGTCATTTATCGAAGTTTAGCAGACCCTTGCCCTACGCCACGCCCCGGTGGTAAGGTGCGCGCCGTCGTGTGGGAGAGCGTTCGCCCGTTGCTGGCGAGCCGCCGAAGGCGCAACCCCCGGAACCGCTCAGGCAAAAGGACCGCCGACGAATCAACAATCTGGAGAGCGATGCCGCCCGTTTCCGTGCCCTGCCACGGCCGGTCGCATCCACCGAAGGGGCACGCAGCCGGCGCCGATCGCCGCTGCAATCTCTCAGGTACAAAGGACAGATGGGGCCGATGCGATTTCCGAATCGCGTCGGCCCCTTTGCTTTTCTACACTGTAACGATTGCCCCTCCGGAGATCACGATGACCCAGCGCACCCCTCTTCACGCCACCCACGTCGCCGCCGGCGCCCGCATGGTGGATTTCGCCGGCTGGGACATGCCGGTGAACTACGGCTCGCAGATCGAGGAGCACCATGCCGTCCGCCGCGATGCCGGCATGTTCGACGTCTCCCACATGCTCGCGCTGGATCTCGCTGGCGCCGGCGCCAAGGCCTTCCTGCGCCGCCTGATCGCCAACGACGTGGCCAAGCTCAGCGAGCCGGGCAAGGCGCTCTATAGCTGCATGCTGAACCCGGAAGGCGGCGTGATCGACGACCTGATCGTCTATTACCTCTGCGACACCGAATACCGCATCGTCGTCAATGCCGGCACCGCCGACAAGGACGTGGCATGGATGCAGCAACAGCTCGTAGCTGGCGCCTTCGCCGCCACACTCACCCCGCGCCGTGATCTGGCGATGATCGCCGTCCAGGGCCCGAACGCCCGCGCCAAAACGTGGGCCGCCATCCCCGGCGCCGAAGCCGCCTCCGCCGGCCTCAAACTCTTCCAGGCCGCCGCCTTCGGCGATTTCTTCATCGCCCGCACCGGCTACACCGGCGAAGACGGCTTCGAGCTCACCCTGCCGGCCGATCAGGCCGCCGCCACCTGGGACGCCCTCATCGCCGCGGGCGTCAAGCCCTGCGGCCTCGGCGCCCGCGACACCCTGCGTCTCGAAGCTGGCATGGCCCTCTACGGCAACGACATGGACGAGAGCGTCTCGCCGCTCAACGCCGGCCTCGCCTGGACCGTCGATTTCAAGGACGCCGACCGCGACTTCATCGGCAAGGCCGCCTTGCAGGCCAAGCCCGCCAGCAAGCAGGTGCTCGGCCTGGTGCTCGAGGACAAGGGCGTGCTGCGCGCCCACCAGACCGTCTTCACCGCCCAGGGCGAAGGCGAGACCACCAGCGGCACCTTCTCGCCGAGCCTCGAAAAGGCCATCGCCATGGCTCGCCTGCCCCTGGGCGTGGCGCCGGGCGACAGCGTGGAAGTGGATATCCGCGGCAAGCGCCTCAAGGCGCGGGTGGTTAAAGCCTCTTTCGTCCGTAACGGCAAACCCCTAATCTGACCCCTCCCGCATTCCTGCGCTTTTCAACCATTCTGATTCCAAAAAGGACATTTCCATGAGCACGCTCCCGGCCGATCTGCGTTACACCGCCTCCCACGAATGGGTTCGCGTTGAAGCCGACGGCACCCTCACCGTCGGCATCACCGACCACGCCCAGGAAGCCCTCGGCGACGTGGTCTTCCTCGAACTGCCGGACACCGGCCGCGTCGTCGCCAAGGAAGAAGCCATCGCCGTGATCGAGTCGGTCAAGGCCGCCTCCGACATCTACGCCCCGGTGGCCGGCGAGATCATCGCCAACAACCAGGACGCCGTGGACGCGCCCGAATCCGTCAATGCCGACGCCTACGCCGCCTGGCTGTTCAAGATCAAACCGGCCAACGCCGCCGACGTGGACGCCCTCCTCGACGCCGCCGGCTACGAAGCCGCCATCGGCTGACCTCCCGTCGCCCGACCGGGGCGTGCCACTGCGGCGCGCCCCCAGTGAGCCGCCACCGCTCGCCCTTGCCCGCTCGTCCTTGCCGTAACCCAACCCGAGTTCTACCCATGTCGAAGACGCTTCTCTCCGCCCCGCTCGCCACGCTCGAACAGGGCGACGACTTCATCCGCCGCCACCTGGGCCCCTGCGCCAACGAGCTGCCGGCGATGCTCGCCGCCGTCGGTGTCGACACCCTCGACACCCTGATCGACCAGACCGTGCCGGCCGGCATCCGCCTGCCCGCCCCGCTCGCCCTGGGCGAACCGACGCCCGAGCACGTGGCCCTGGCTCGCCTGAAGGCCATCGCCGGCAAGAACGTGCTGAAGAAGTCCCTCATCGGCATGGGCTACTACGACACCATCACGCCCAAGGTCATCCTGCGCAACGTGATGGAAAACCCGGGCTGGTACACCGCCTACACCCCCTACCAGGCCGAGATCGCCCAGGGCCGCCTCGAAGCCCTGCTGAACTTCCAGCAGATGGTCATCGACCTCACCGGGCTCGAGCTCGCCAACGCCTCGCTGCTCGACGAAGCCACCGCCGCCGCCGAAGCCATGGCCATGGCCCGTCGCGTCGCCAAGGTCAAGAGCCAGGCCTTCTTCGTCGATGAAGGCGTGTTCCCGCAGACCCTCGACGTGGTGCGCACCCGCGCCGACTACTTCGGCTTCGAGCTGATCGTCGGCCCCGCCTTTGATGCCGCCCACCACGACGTATTCGGCGCGCTGCTCCAGTACCCGGCCGAAAACGGCGCCGTCGCCGACATCGCCGGCCCGATCGCCGACCTCAAGGCCAAGGGCGCCGTGGTCGCCGTCGCTTCCGATCTGCTGGCGCTGGTGCTCCTCAAGTCGCCGGGCGCGCTGGGCGCCGACATCGCCCTGGGCTCGGCCCAGCGCTTCGGCGTGCCGCTCGGTTTCGGCGGCCCACACGCGGCCTTCTTCGCCACGCGCGAAAGCCACGTCCGCTCGATGCCGGGCCGCATCATCGGCGTCTCCAAGGACGCCCGCGGCAAGACCGCGCTGCGCATGACCCTGCAGACCCGTGAGCAGCACATCCGCCGCGAGAAAGCCAACTCCAACATCTGTACGTCCCAGGTGCTGCTGGCCAACATGGCCGGCATGTACGCCGTGTGGCACGGTCCCGAAGGCCTGCGTACCATTGCCGCGCGCATCCACCGCCTCGCCGCGACGCTGGCCGAGGGCCTGGTCCAGGCCGGCTTCAAGCTCGCCGCCACCAGCTTCTTCGACACCATCCAGGTGGAAACCGGCGCCCGCTCCGCCGAGATCTACACCGCCGCCCAGGCTGCCGGCTTCAACCTGCGCCCCATCGACGGCCACGCCCTGGGCGTCGCCCTCGACGAAAAGACCACCCGCGACGACGTCGCCGCGCTGCTCGCCGCCTTCGGCGCCAAGGCCGATGTCGCCGCCCTCGACGCGACCGTTGCCGCCCGCGGCGGCAACCTGCCGGCCGAGCTGCTGCGCGACGACGCCATCCTCGCCCACCCGGTGTTCAACACCCACCACACCGAGCACGAGATGCTGCGCTACCTCAAGCGCCTGCAGAACCGCGACCTGGCGCTGGACCACTCGATGATCTCCCTGGGCTCGTGCACCATGAAGCTCAACGCCACCAGCGAGATGATCCCCGTCACCTGGCCCGAGTTCGCCGACATCCACCCGTTCGCCCCGCTGGATCAAACCACCGGCTACCGCGAGATGATCGACGGCCTCGCCGCCCAGCTGCGCGAGATCACCGGCTTCGACGCCATCTGCATGCAGCCCAACTCCGGCGCCCAGGGCGAATACGCCGGCCTGGTGGCGATCCGCCGCTACCACGCCGCCCGCGGCGACCATCACCGCAACGTCTGCCTGATCCCCAAGTCGGCCCACGGCACCAACCCGGCCACCGCCCAGATGTGCGGCATGGACGTGGTGGTGGTCAATTGCGATGACAACGGCAACGTGGACGTCGCCGACCTCAAGGCCAAGGCCGAGCAGCACGCCGACAAGCTCGCCGCGCTGATGATCACCTACCCGTCCACCCACGGCGTGTTCGAGGAAGCGATCCGCGAGATTTGCGCCATCGTTCACCAACACGGCGGCCAGGTTTACATGGACGGTGCCAACATGAACGCCCAGGTCGGCCTCACCTCGCCCGCCACCATCGGCGCCGACGTGAGCCACATGAACCTCCACAAGACCTTCTGCATCCCCCACGGCGGCGGCGGCCCGGGCATGGGCCCGATCGGCCTAAAGGCCCACCTCGCCCCGTTCATGGCCGACCACGTGGTTGCCGCCACCGGCAGCGAAGATCGCCCCAACGCCGGCCAGGGCGCGGTGTCGGCCGCCCAGTTTGGTTCGGCCAGCATCCTGCCGATCTCCTGGATGTACATCACCATGATGGGCAGCCGTGGCATGAAGGCCGCCACCGAAGTCGCAATCCTCAACGCCAACTACGTGGCCAGCCAGCTCGCCGCCCACTACCCGGTGCTCTACACCGGAAGCCAGGGTCGCGTCGCCCACGAGTGCATCCTCGACATCCGCCCGATCAAGGCCGCCACCGGCATCTCCGAGGTGGACATCGCCAAGCGCCTGATGGACTACGGCTTCCACGCCCCGACCATGTCATTCCCGGTGGCCGGCACGATCATGGTCGAGCCCACCGAATCCGAAGACAAAGGCGAACTCGACCGCTTCATCGACGCGATGGTGGCGATCCGCGGTGAAATCCGCGCCATTGAGGAAGGCCGCCTGCCCGCCGATAACAACCCGCTGAAGAACGCACCACACACCCAGGCCGACTTCCTCGGCGACTGGGATCGCCCCTACTCCCGCAGCGATGCCGTCTTCCCGCTGCCGTGGGTGGCCGACAACAAGTTCTGGCCGAGTGTGAACCGCATCGACGACGTCTATGGCGACCGCAACCTGTTCTGCGCCTGTGTGCCAACGGACGAGCTGGCCTGATCGCGCTCCGCGCTGACGTGATAAAGCCCGGCGGTCGGCGACGACCCCGGGCTTTTTTCATGGCATTACATAACGCGAATCGGGATGTCAGGGCGACAACAAGGATTTCACGAACGAGACGGGAATCGCGTACGAGATGCCCGACGGCGACGTGATCGCGCTTTCCTTAGTGCTCTTGATGAACACCATGTTAAGCACGCCCAGCACCTGACCGGTATTGGCGTCGAACAACGGGCTACCGCTGTTGCCGGGATAGGACACGATGTCGAGCTGAAGCACCGAGTAACCACCGGCCGACAGGCGCCGGACCACACCACTGTCGAGCTGCCGTGCCGACTCCAGCGGTTGTCCCACCGGCGTGATCGCCGACACGATGCCCTTGTGCGTCACCGGCGTGAGACCAATGCTGCCACCGAGCGGAAACCCGGTCAGCGCAACATCCTGCCCGTCCCGCACGGCACTGGAATCGCCAAGGGGCAAGGCGGGCATCGGCGGCCCCTCGAAGCGGAGCACCACCAGATCGTGGTCGAGATCGACCGCCTCCTTGGTCACCGGTCGAGCCAGAACGCGCCCCGTGCCCGGCGTCACGATCACCAGCTTCTCGTCGTTGCCAGCGCCCTCCGGCACCGCCGCCGCCACATGGGCGTTGGTGACCACCTGATTGCCGTTACCCGCCACGAAACCCGTGCCCAGAAAACGGAAACGTGGATTGCGCGTCGGCGACAGCGTTCCCACAGCCACCACCGAACGCTTGACCACCGCCACGTTATCCTGGAAATCGGCATGTGCCGGCATCGCGAAGACCGCGACGAGCGCCAGCCCGCCGGCCACGACACACTGAACAAGCCGGGTCCGCAACGAAGTCGTCATCGTCAGTTGACGCTCTTCAGCGCCTGCAGTGCAGGCGATGCGTTCACGAGCCGCGCGTCGAACGGATGCTCGGTGCGCGGAAAGAACTCGAGGATGCGTCGCACGTAGTTCTGGGTTTCCTTGTACGGCGGCACGCCCTTGTAGCGATCCACCGCCCCCTCGCCGGCATTGTAGCCGGCCACCGCCAGTGCCACGTTGCCGCGATAGTAGGCCAGCAACCAGCGCAGATAAGCCAGCCCGCCCTTGATGTTTTCGACGGGATCGAAGCTGTCCTTCACGTTGAAACGGCTGGCCGTTTCGGGGATCAGCTGCATCACGCCCATCGCGTTCTTGGGCGAGGTCGCGCTGGCATCGAAATTGGATTCGGTCGTGGCGATCGCCAGGGCCAGACGCGGCTCGATCGAGAAGCGCGGCGCGAGCGTGGTGATCAGCTCGACGACCTTCTTCTTGCGCTCGGGCAGCGAGGCGAGGTACTTCTGCGAATCCCAGTTGTCGCGGATCGAGAACGCCCATTCCACCGAATGGGCCTTGAGGCATTCCGGCACCACGCCCGTGTAGTCGCCGGCCATGCGCCGCGCCTTCTCGGCGCCGCTGTGCCCCTTGAACAGCGCCATCTCGAACAAGGTGGCAGCCACCCCGTCGTCACGCGGCACGCCACGGCCGTTGGCATACATCCAGCCGAGGCTGTACATCGCCTCGGCATTGCCGGCGCGAACCGCCTCGCAGTAAAGCTCGGCAGCCCGCTCGGGATCGCGGGGCACCCCTTCGCCATGCTCGAACGCCACCGCCTGCTCGACGATCTGTCGGGCATCGTTGGTGACGGCGGATGTGGGCTCGGCGGCGCTCACGGCACGCGCGCCCCCTGCCAGGCACACGCCCAGCAGGGCCACGGAGAGCATTCTTCTCATGCGCGCCATGATATACCGCCCCCGGCTTACAGCCGCCAGACCTTCGCCCCCGCCGCCGCCAGGGCGGCCGGGTCGTAGAAGCTCTTCACGTCGGCGAACACGCCGCCGGTCACCAGCTTCTCGCACAGCGCGCCGATGCCCAGATCGGCGTATTCCTTGTGGGCCACCGCCGCCACCATCGCCGCGGCCTTCGGCAGCGCGTCCCACGCGGTCAGGCTGACGCCGTATTCGTGCTCGGCTTCGGCCGATTCGGCCACCGGGTCGTGCACGTGAACATTCACGCCGTAGCTCTGCAGCTCGCGGATCACGTCGATCACCTTGCTGTTGCGCAGGTCCGGGCAGTTTTCCTTGAAGGTCAGGCCCAGCACGATCACGTCCGCGCCCTTGATGTTGTGGCCGTTCTGGATCATCGCCTTGACGGTCTCTTCGGCCACGTACTTGCCCATGCTGTCGTTGATGCGACGGCCCGCCAGGATGACCTGCGGGTGGTAGCCCAGCATGTCGGCCTTGTGGGTGAGGTAGTACGGATCGACGCCGATGCAGTGGCCACCCACCAGGCCCGGACGGAAGGGCAGGAAGTTCCACTTGGTGCCGGCGGCCTTGAGCACTTCGAGGGTGTCGATGCCGATCTTGTGGAAGATGACCGACAGCTCGTTCATCAGGGCGATGTTGAGGTCGCGCTGGGTGTTCTCGATGACCTTGGCGGCTTCGGCCACCTTGATCGAGCTGGCCGGGTAGACGCCGGCGGTGATCACCGAGGCGTAGGTGTCGGCGACGATCTTGAGGGTTTCCGGCGTGTCACCGGAGACGACCTTCATGATCTTGGTGACGGTGCGTTCCTTGTCGCCCGGGTTGATCCGCTCGGGGGAGTAGCCGACGTTGAAGTCCTGCTTCCACTTCATGCCCGAGAATTTCTCGAGGATGGGGATGCACACTTCTTCGGTGGCGCCGGGATACACGGTGGATTCGTAGACGACGATCGCACCCTTCTTCATGTATTTGCCGACGCTCTCGCTGGACTTGACCAGCGGAGTGAAGTCCGGCTGGTGCGCCTCATCGACCGGAGTGGGCACGGCGACGATGATGAAGTCGGCTTCGGCGATGACCTTCGGGTCGGTGCTGCAGGTGAGGTGCACGGCGGCCTTGAGGTCTTCGGTGGCAACTTCGCCGGTGGGGTCCACGTGGCGGGCGTAGGCGTCGACCTTCTCCTGATGGAGGTCGAAACCGACGGTCTTCACCTTCTTGCCGAATTCAACGGCGAGGGGCAGGCCTACGTAGCCGAGGCCGATTACTGCGATGGTGGTCATTTCACTCGTTCCTGATTGCAATACTAAAAAAATTCTGGCTCAGAGCGTTGCGCGAAGCTTGTCGATCTCGGCGCGCAGGGGCGTCTTTTCCGGGACGATCTTCAAGGCTTCGTCGAGTTCCTTGCGGGCACCGTCCTTGTCGCCGCTCTTGATCAGGACGGTGGCGAGATTGAGGCGGAGCTGCGGCAGCTTAGGCCCGAGGCTGACCGCTTTCTTGAGGTTCTCGATGGCCTTCGGCATGTTCCCGTTATCGACATACAGCATGCCGAGCGTATCGAGCACCACCGGGCTGTTCGGCGCCAGGGAGACGGCCTGTTCGGCAACGCTGATCGCACTCTTGTCATTGACCTTGCCGAGCGCCCAGGCCAGGTTGTTGAGCAGCATCGGGTTCTTGGGCGCCATTTCCAGCATCTGGCGATACTGCTGGATCGCCGAATCGTACTTATGATCGGCGAGGCTGCGCTCGGCCAGGTAGGTGCGGACGACGAGATCCTTCGGATCGTCCTTCACCCAATCGGCCACGAGCTTGGCCGCCTCGGCCGACTGCCCGGCGGCGAGTCGCGCGGAGTGCAGACGGATGAGCGACTGGGCGCTCTTGTCGAGGCGGAAGGCTTCGGTGTACGGGCCGACGGCATCGGCGGGCTTGCCCGTCGCGGACAGCACTTCGCCTTCGAGCACGTAGCCGACCGCCGCATCCTTGCGCTGCTTCTGGACTTCCTTGGCGATGCTGATCGCGGCATCGCCGCGCTTGTTGTTGAGCAGGATGGAGATCAGCCGCTGCTGGGCCTCGACGGCATCCGGCTTGACCGCCAGCGCCTTGCGCAGGGTCTGCTCGGCGCTCGCCAGATCCTTGGCGGCCACCTGCAGGTCGGCCATCGCCACCAGCGGCGCGGGCGAATTGGGCAGACGGGAGCTGAGCTTGCCGAAGGTGGTGAGCGCCTGCTGGGTTTCGCCGGCGGCAACCTGCGCGCGGGCGAGCAGCTCGAGCGAGGTGGGATCGTCCGGGGAGGCGGCCTGGGCTTCCTGGGCAAGCAGCAGGGCACGCTTCGGATCGCCGCCCTGGATGAGCATGCCTACCAGACCGGAACGCAGCGGCATCGAGGTCGGCACCGCGGCGAGACCTTTTTCGAGCAGGGCCTGGATGTCCTTGTTCTGACCGCCGGTCATCGCCATGAATTCGGCGTACTGCATGTAGCCCTGGGCCACCTTCGGGTTGGCCTTGATGAAGGTCTCGAAGCGCTTGCGGGCATCGTCGATCTTCTTGTCGGCGATGTCGAGGCGCGCGAGGTTGCTCACCGCGGGCATGAAGTCCGGACGCACTTCCAGCGCCTTCTCGAAGGCCTTGCGGGCACCGGCGTTGTCCTTGCTGGCAAGCAGGACGCCACCCTTCATGTTGTAGGTGACGGGGTCGTTCGGCTTCTTCTTCTCGAGCGTCTGAACCGCCGCGATGGCCTTGGCAATCTCGTTACGGCGCAGGTGCGCCATGATCAGGGTGATGTCGGCCTGAACGTTGTCGGCATCGAGGGCCGACGCAGCTTCGAGATCGTGGAAGGCCTGCTCGGCCTCGCCGCCCACCAGACGCGACACGCCGAGGCGGGTGCGCAGCTGGGCGTTCTTCGGATCGGCTGCAGTCGCGCGTTCGAAATATTGCTCGGAACGGGTGAAATCGCCGTTCATCGCGTACACCTGGCCCGCGAGGTTGAGCACCGCCACGTCCTCGACGCGCTCCTTCAGCAACGGCTGCAGGGCCTCCAGGGCGCGGGCCGGCTCGCGGGTACCGATGTAGCTGGTCACCAGCAGGCGGCGGGCTGCCGGCAGATTGGGCGCGCGCTCGAGCACCTTCTTGATGTTTTCCTGGGCCTGGACGTAATCCTGGCGCTGCATCTGCAGGGCCGAGGCCAGCATCAGCGCCGGAATGTAGTCCGGCGCCACGCGCAGCACCTGCTGAATGCCGTCATAGGCTTCGTTGTTCTTGCCGTTGCGCACGTTCACGTAGGCCTGGAGGTAGACCGCCAGCGGGTGACCGCCGAGGGCCTTGCGCATCTCGGTCACCTTCGCCTGTGCCGCATCGAGCTTGTTCTCGCGCAGCAACAGCGAGATCAGGTTCTGGTGGGCGGCGACGTCGGTCGGCCGGGCCGCGATGACGGCCTCGTAGGCGGCGGCGGCTTCCGGCAGCTTGCCCATCGCCAGCAGCAGATCGCCGCGCAGGGAGTTCGCTTCCGGCAGCGTCGGCGCGTCCTTCAGCACGGCATCGACATCCGCCAGCGCACCGTCGAAGTCGCGACCGATGGCACGCATGCGGGCCTGCCCGACGCGAGCCGGGGCATATCCGGGCGATTCGCGCAGGGCGGCGTTGAAGGCGTCGCGGGCCTCGTCGAGCTTGCCCTTGCTCACCAGATTGGCGCCTTGCAGGCTCAGCAGTTCGGCGCGGCTTTCCGGCTTTTCCAGGCGGCGACTGGCGAGATCGGAGGCGATCTTGTCGCCCTGACCGGTCGCCAGGAGGGCCTTGGCCAGCAAGGGCACCACGTCGTCGGGGGCGAAGCCGGCCTCCAGGGCGCGGCTCAGTTCCTTCTCGGCGCTCGCATAATCGCCTTGATCGAAGTAGATCTTGCCCAGAAGGTAGCGGGCTTCGCCCAGGTTGGCGTTCTTCTGCAGGGCATTCTTGAGCTGGATCGACGCCGCACTGCGATCGTTCTTCTGGATGTATTCCTTGGCGGACGTGACCATGGATTCCGGGCTGGCACCACAGGCCGCCAGGAGCAAGGCACAAAGAGTGCTGACAGCCGCATTCCGCATCGTGCGACGTTGTTTTTGGACACGCATCTGCATGGTTCCTTCGATCACGTTGAAGTTTCTTTCTTGATTCCGAAGCGGTTCATCAAATCGTAAAGCGTGGGGCGGCTGATGCCGAGCACCTCGGCCGCGCGGGCGACGTTGCCGTTGACCCGTGCCATCACCCGCACCACGGCGCGGCGCTCGGCCTCCTCGCGGACGACGCGCAGGTTGAGCGCTTCGAGCTCCTCGTCGGGATTGACGTCGAGGCCGACGTCTTCGGCGGTGATGCAGTTGCCGTCGGCCATGATGACCGCGCGTTTGATGGCGTTCTCGAGTTCGCGGATGTTACCCGGCCAGCGATGGGATTCGATACTCTGGACCGCATCGTCGGTGAGGCTCATCGCACCCCGCCCGTGCTCGCTGGCGAAGCGCTGGACGAAGGCGTGCGCCAGCAGCACCGCGTCACCGTCGCGGTCGCGCAGCGCGGGGATATCCACCACGATCTCGGCCAGCCGGTAGTACAGATCCTCACGGAAGCGTCCGGCCTGGATCAGGCCCTTCACGTCCTGGTGGGTGGCGCAGACGATGCGGACGTCCACCGGGATTTCCTCCCGGCCGCCGATGCGCTCGATCACCCGCTCCTGCAGGAAACGCAGCAGCTTGGCCTGCAGCGGCATCGGCAGATCGCCGATTTCGTCGAGGAACAGGGTGCCCTTGTTGGCCACCTCGATCTTGCCCAAGGTTTGCTTGACGGCGCCGGTGAAGGCCCCCTTCTCGTAACCGAACAGTTCGGACTCGAGGAGATTTTCGGGGATCGCCGCACAGTTGATCGCCACGAAACGCTCGTTGCGGCGGGGCGACAACTCGTGGAGGCCGCGGGCCAGCACTTCCTTGCCGGTGCCGCTCTCGCCGAGCAGCATCGCCGTGACGTTGGCCGACGCCACCCGTTCGATCAGGCGGCACACCTTGAGCATTCCGGCGTCCCGCGTGATGAGACCGGACAACGCGCTGCCCTGCTGGATCTTCAGCCGGCGGTTGTCCTGCTGCAGATCGTACAGGCGCAGTGCCCGGTCGAGGGTGAGCGCCAGCAGCTCGGGCTCGAAAGGCTTGGCGAAGAAATCGTAGGCCCCCATGCCGACGGCACGCACGGCGTTCTCCCGGTCGTGCTGACCGGTGAGCACCACCACCTTGGTATCGGGCGCCAGCGCGAGGATCTCGCCGAGCAGCCTGAAACCTTCGGTCACATCGTCGGGGGCCGGCGGCAAACCGAGGTCCATCGTCACCACCGCGGGCTCGTGGCGCCGCAATTGCGCGATCGCCTCCTCGCGATTGTTGGCCACTACCGTCTCGTACTGATCGAAGGCCCAGCGCATCTGCTTCTGCAGCGCCGGATCGTCCTCGACGATCAGCAAGGTCCTGCGTTTATCACTCATATCCCTATTCTGCTACCGCTGTGTTACCGGCATTCTGGGCGTTCGGGGCGATGGGGAGCCTGATCTCGAAGCGGGTGCCTACGCCCACTTCGCTGTGCACCGTCAGGCTGCCGCCGAGTTCCTGAACATATTGATGCGCCTCATAGGCGCCAATCCCCATCCCGCTCGCCTTGGTTGTCTGGAACGGCTTGAAAAGCTGGTCCCGAATGAATGCAGGCGACATGCCCGACCCGGTATCCCGGACCGTGACGCAGGCCTGATTACGCTCCTGGGATAGCTCCACTGACACACTACCATGCTCCAAAGTAGCGTCTAGGGCATTTTGCACGATATGCCCAAGGATACGTTCAAGTCGTTCGGAATGCGCGAAAACCGCCACTTCCGGCGCCCCCTCGACCAACTTCGGAGCGGGGTGGAACATCCGTTTCGACTGGACGATGTGCTCGAGCAGCGCCTTCAGCATGACCGGCTTGCGCTGGTTGATCGGCGTCTTTTCCATCAGCTGGGTCATCAGCCCGCGCATCCGCTCCTCGACGTGCCGGACGGTATCGAGCATGTCGGCCTGGAACTCGGGATTATCCTTGTGGCGCTCGGCATTTCGCAGCATCAGCGACATCTGTGCGACGAGATTTTTCAGGTCGTGCACGACGAAAGCCGACATCCGGTTGAACGCATCGAACTTGCGCGCCTCCAGCAGGGCTTCGGTGGCCTGCATCCGCGCGAAGTAGCTCGCCGCCTGACGCCCCGCCATCTTGAGCAGATCGAGCACCTCCCAATTCACATCGACCGGCGTGCGCGGCGTCAGCAACACCACGAAACCCACCAGCACGCCCGACGAGATCAGCGGCACGATCAACCACATGTCGGCCAGTTCCGCCGCCCACTCGGGCAGCGGCGGCTTGGTGCCGTCTGAGACGCTGCTGCGTAGCTCCTGAAGATTGAAGACCCATTCCTTCTCGAGCATGAAGCGGGCAAACGCGGAGTCGTCGGATTCCTGCAACCCGTAATGGGGCATATTGAGTCGCGCCTGCTGACTGAACCCGCCATTGGCATCCCGCAGCCAGACGCCGCCGCCAGGGCTTTCGACCAGATCGGCGAGCGCCTTGACCACCGACTCCCCGAGGCTCAGGCCGTCACCCGCCACCGACAGCGCCTGCGTCACCCCCAGCCACTCGGTGCGATAGTCGTAGCGGTAGGCAAAGAAGTGCTTGGCCAGAAAAACCTTCAGGCGCGCCCTGAAAGCTCCGGAAAAGAAGATCACGCCGAGGAACAACACGCCCCCGAAGAGCAGCGCAAGCTGCAACGCTTCGCCCCACTCGCCGCCGAAATAGCGCATGTAATAGCCGGCGGCGGCGATGATCAAGAGATAGAGCCCCGAACCCGCCAGCGCCGTGGAGTGAAAGACCACATGCCGCGAAACCGAGATCCGGAACGTCCATTCCGGATTGCGCGAGGCGGACACCGCAACCAGAGGCAGCGCCAGCGTATGGGCGAAGCCCCGCACCCCCCAGATCACCGGGTGGATTCGGCTGAACAGCAACATCTCGGAATACAGATAGACGTCGAACGCAAACAGCCCGCCCAGCGCCAACGCCAGTGGCTTGACGCCCCAGCGGGAGCGCTCGGTCACCGCCCGGTAGAACAGCTCGAGGAGCACCAGGCCAAACACCGAGGTCATCAGCGAGGCCGCGGCCCAGGTCCGCAGCGGCGTACCGTAAAGCGGAATGCCTAGCGTGAAGCACACCACCCCGAGCGCACCGAGGGTCATCACCGCCCACACGCCCGGTTTGGGCCAGGCCGGCAAGCCACTGTCCGGATCGCCGTTCGCCGATCGCGACAGCATCGTGACCAGGAACCCGAACCATGCCGCCATGCGCAGCACGTCGAGCAGATTGCCGAGCTGGAACATCCAGACCCAACCCGAGGTGGAGAAAACCCAGTTGGCCGCCGCCCACAGGGCGCTCGACACCACCGCGGCAATCAGAAACACCCCTTGCCGGCCCTTGCGCCAGGCCACGCCGAGATACAGCCCGAACAAACCGTGCAGCAACGCCGCAAAGGCGTAACTCCACGCCGAAACCTGGGAGAGGATGGATTCCATCGAGCCTCAACAAAAAACAGACGCTCCCGCAGAGGGAGCGTCTGACATGCGGACCGCCTCCCTCAAGCCGGGAGCGCGCTTAACGTGCCCGATCAGTGCGCGCCATCACCCGTCAGCACCACGCGAACGGTCTCGAAGAGCACCACGGTATCGAGGAAAAGCGTGTGATTCTTGACGTAGTACAGATCGTACTGCAGTTTGTTGATCGCATCGTCCACCGACGAACCGTACTGGTAGCGAACCTGGGCCCAGCCGGTGACGCCCGGCTTGACGCAGTGGCGGACCGCATAAAACGGAATGTCGCGGGTCAGCTGATCGACGAAGAAGGGACGCTCGGGGCGCGGCCCGACGAGGCTCATGTCGCCCTTGAGCACGTTGAATAGCTGCGGCAGCTCGTCGATCCGCACCTTGCGGATGAAGCGCCCGATGCGCGTCACGCGGTCGTCGTTGGCGGTGGCCCAGCGGGGCTTGCCGTCACGCTCGGCGTCGCGGCGCATGCTGCGGAACTTGGTCACCTTGAAAAGCCGGCCACCCAGACCGACCCGCTCCTGGCGGTAAAACACCGGCGCGCCGTCTTCGAGCACGATCAGCAGTGCCGCCAGCACCATCACCGGCGCTGCCAGCACCAGCAGCAGCAGCGAGGCGACGATATCGAACACGCGCTTGACCAGGGTACGCCCCCAGCCCTGACGGAAACCTTCGCCGTAGATCAGCCAGCTGGCCCGCAGGGAATCGATCCGGACCTGACCGCGGACACGCTCGAAAAAGCTCGACAGATCGAGCACCTTGATCCCGGCCATCTTGCAGTCGAGCAACTCGCGCAGCGGGATCGCCCCGCCCCGGCGCTCCTTGACCGCGACGATGATTTCATTGACGCGCAGGTGATTGGCCGCTGCCAGCAGGCTGCCGTCGAAGTGGATGATCTGCTTCGGGTCGACGCGAACCTCGTCGCTCGACGCTGCCGGATAGAAACCCACCACCTGCAGACTGGAGTTGGCGGGATGGGTCAGCGCGTGCTCGACTGCCGCGGCGTCGGACCCCGTCCCGATGACCATGATGCGTTTCACGAAAACCCCTGCCCCCGTCCGGCGGGCCGTGAAACCGCGCACGGCGACCACGAAGCCAAGGAGGGCGATAACGTTCAGTTCGAGAGCCTCATGAGCGAACTCGCCCCAAGGAAGGACCCGAAATATACCGTAAGCCACGGGAACGCTCAGCGCGATGGACATGCCGACGCGCATCAGGACCTCGCGAAAGCCGGAACCGAAGCCCGCGCGGTAGAGACCGAGCGCACCGTTCATGATCATCATGGCCACGGCGAAGGCGAACGCCGACGGAATCACCGACATGATCAGGGCGCCATTGACGCGCGCCTGCAGCACGAATGCGACGACGACCGCCACGAACAGCAGCATGGCGTCGAAGACCAGCCGCATGATCGTGCTCGACGGTACGTAGTGATTGAATAGTTTGAGCATTCTGAGCCTCGACCGCCCTTGAAAAACGGTCGCCCATGCAAATGTGATCAATCCAACAAGCGCGCCAAACTACAGCGCAACCCACAGAAAACCGCGCGCAACACCCCGAACTCAGGTCGGGCGGCACCCTGCCGACAGTGCACGCAAACTTGCAAAATGCGTGAAAACCCGCGCAAACGAACGATAGCGCCAATGCACTTCGACGCCCGTGATGCTCGTCACAAGGGAATTTACATCGGAAGCCCCGACACGAATTCCTAAAAACCATGCGGCCGTTTTTTTGCAGAAAATCACAAAAACAAACGCCGATGGAATGCACCAAAACCGTTCGCGCGGCGCGCCACGCCTGGAGCGTGATTCAACACCCGCACAAACCCGTCGTTGCAGCGTGTTAGCACTCAATATTATAACGGCGTAGAAGCCCAAATCGGGCAAAAACATCACCGCCACAATTGTTCAAATTCGATCCGGGAGCTCGCACCACGCCCTTCACGGACAGACGAAGGCAAGCACTTTCACGGCTCCGCTCCTCCGATCCAGCCACCCCGCATCACGGCGCCCCCGGACGCCTGCCAGACTGGCCGCTCACGGCCCTGCGAGCGCTCCGCGACGACGCCGTTTGCATGGCATCGCGATACTACCGCATTGCAGCATGAATACGGTGATCCCAGCCGCTTTTTCGCCGAGCGACCTCCTCACGGAAAGGCCCTTCCGGGCTCCTGCGGGCCGGTTACAATGATTCACGCTCTTTCGCCTCCTGCCACCGCTTCCGACCACCGCCCGATGCGCTCCCTGCACAGCCTGCGCCCCCAGTTTGGAATCGCCATCGCCTATGCGCTGTGCGGCATTCTGTCGCTGCACATCGCGATCCCGCCGGGCTACGTCGCGCCACTGTTTCCAGCCGCCGGGATCGCCCTCGCGGCGACGCTCATCTACGGCGCCCGCATCTGGCCGGCGGTTTTGGTCGGATCGCTGGCCACCAATTTCTACGCGGCGACCCACTCGGTGCTGCCCGACTGGCCGTGGTTCCTGCCGATCGGCGTCAGCATTGGCGTGCTTGTGCAGGCGATGGCCGGCGCCCTGATGGCGCGCCGCTGGATCCGCTTTCCGAGCAGCCTCGATTCCGCCGACGCCATCGTGCGCCTGCTGTTCGCCGCCGCCCCGCTGAGTTGCCTGATCGGCGCCACCAACGGTGTCGCGCTGCTTGTCCTGTTCGCCAAGCTTCCTCCGGGCGAGGTCGCGTTCAGCTGGTGGAACTGGTGGGCTGGCGACGCCCTCGGGATTCTCATTGCGACGCCGCTCACGTTCGTCTTCATCGGTACGCCGCGCAGCGACTGGGCACCCCGCCGACTCACCATCGCGCTGCCGCTGTGCCTCGCGCTGATCCTCCTTGCCGGGCTCGAGACCCAGGTCGCCAAGTGGGAACAGCAGCGCCTGCAATCGCGTTTCGAGCGCGATTCCGGCCACCTTGCCAGCCTCGTGCGGACCCGTTTCGCGGATTATCTCGACGTGCTCCAGGCCACCGAACGGGTCATGATCGCCGCGCCGCAGCTAGACCACGCCGGCTTCGAAGCCTTCTCCGCCACCTGGCAATCGCGCTTCAGCGGCGTCCAGGGCATCGGCTGGATTCCGCGAGTCGGCGCATCCCAGCTGGCGAGTTTCGAGCAGCACGTCCGCGCCGATCCGGCCAGCCGCAATTTCCGGGTGGTCGACCGCGACGCCGACAACCGTCTGGTTCCGCTCGCGCCACGGCCCGAGTATTACGTGATCCGCTACGTCTCGCCGACCGAGCGCAATCGCCGGGCGCTGGGGGTGAACGTGCTGTCGATCAGCCACTCCGCCGAGGTCATCCCGCGGACGCTGGCCGACGGCAAGGCCGCCGCCACGCGCGCCTTCGAGCTCACCCAGGAAACCGAGCACAAGCTCGGGGTGGTGATCTACCAGCGCATCCAGAACAGCGCAGGCCATCCCGCCGGGCTGGTGTTCATCGCGATGCGCATCGAGGACGCCATTCTCGGCATCCTTCAACCCAACGCCATCGCCGGCATCGGCTACTGTCTCGAGGAAATCACCCCCCAAGACGCCGCCGGCAAGCGGTTGGCCGGACTCGACGCCTGCCCGAGGGCCGGCAGCCGGCGCGAAGGCGGCCTGCAGCCCTTCCAGGAGACTTTCGACTTCGCCGGCCAGACGTGGCGCCTCAGCTTCGTGGCCGACCCGGGCTACGCGCCCCTGCACCGGGGCTGGGAAGCCTTTACCCTGATCGCCGTCGGCCTGGTGTGCACTGGCCTGCTTGGGGCCTTCCTGCTCGCCACCACCGGCCGCGCGCGGCGTGTCGAAGAGCTCGTCGATCGACGCACCGCCGAACTCGCCGAAGCGAGCCAGCGCCTCAGTGCCCAGCAGGCCATCCTCACGCACGCCGAACGCATCGCCCGCCTCGGCTGCTGGGAGGCGGAAACCGATACCGGGCGCTGCCACTGGTCGGCGGAGCTGTATCGCATCCTCGGCACCCCGCCGATGCAGGACAGCAGTCTCGACGCGCTGATCGCCGCCACCCACCCGGACGATCGCGCCACCCTCGACGACGCCCTGCGACGCGTCTCCAACGGCCAGTCCGGTGCCGAACTGGACGTGCGCCTCGCCTCTACCGACGGTCAGGAGCGCATCCTCCACTTCACCATCGAGGCCACCCGCGGCGCCCGTCGCGCGCCCCTGCTGCGCGGCACCGTCCAGGACGTCAGCGCCAGTCGCGCCGCCGAAGCCCACATCCAGTACCTCGCCCACTACGACGTGCTCACCGGGCTGCCCAACCGCAGCCTGTGGGCCAACCGCGCCGAGCAGGCCCTCGCCTTCGCGCGGCGCAACCAGCTGCGGCTGGGCGTGCTGTTCCTCGATCTGGACAACTTCAAGACGATCAACGACACCCTCGGCCACCCGGTGGGCGATCGCCTGCTATCGGCCGTCGCCAAGCGCCTGAGCGCCACCCTGCGCGACGAGGACGTGCTCGCCCGCCTCGGCGGCGACGAGTTCGTGGTGCTGCTGCCCCAGCTCACCCGCCCCGACGACGCCGCGACCGTCGCCCGCAAGCTGATCGCCAGCCTCACCGCACCGTTCTCCATCGACGGCCAGGATCTCGTCACCTCCACCAGCATCGGCATCGCCCTCTACCCCGGCAACGGCGCCGACATCGACACCCTACTCAAGCACGCCGACACCGCCATGTACGAGGCCAAGAGCGAGGGGCGCAACGATTTCCGCTACTTCACGCCTGACATGAACAGCCGCGCCTACGC
This sequence comes from Zoogloea sp., assembly GCF_041911615.1. Taxonomy (GTDB): domain Bacteria; phylum Pseudomonadota; class Gammaproteobacteria; order Burkholderiales; family Rhodocyclaceae; genus Zoogloea. The sequence continues at coordinate 98,476 of NZ_JAYROR010000002.1, forward strand.
CCGGCTGAAGCTCGAAAACGCCCTGCGCCGGGCACTGGAACGCAACGAACTGGTGCTCGAATATCAGCCTCAGTGGGAGATGCCGGGCGAGCGTCTGGTGGGGGTCGAGGCGCTGGTGCGCTGGAACCATCCGGAGAGCGGACGCGTGCCCCCCAACGAGTTCATTCCCCTCGCCGAGGAGACCGGCATCATCCACGCCATCGGCGACTGGGTCCTGCAGGAAGCCTGCCGCCAGCAGGTCGCCTGGCACACCGCCGGCCTGCCGGTGCCCGTGGTCGCGGTAAATATCTCGGCACTGCAGTTCCGCAAGGCCGGCTTCCTCGAACGCGTCCGGCAGGTCATCGCCGACAGTGGCGCCCTGCCCGACCGCCTCGAACTCGAACTCACCGAGAGCGCCCTGATGCAGCCCACGCCCGAGATCGAGGCCCAGCTCGCGACCCTGCGCGCGATGGGCATCGGCCTCGCGCTGGACGATTTCGGCACCGGCTATTCCAGCCTCGCCTACCTCAAGCGCCTGCCACTCACCCATCTCAAGATCGACCGCTCCTTCGTACGCGACCTGCCCGGCGATGCCGAGGACGCCGCCATTGCCGCCGCCACCCTCTCCATCGCCCGCGATCTGGGCCTGGCGGTGATCGCCGAAGGGGTCGAGACCGAGGCCCAGCGCGACTTCCTGCTCGCGCGCCAGTGCCACGTGATGCAGGGCTTCCTGTTCGCCCGTCCGCTGCCGGCCGCCGCGCTCACCCGTCTGCTGCAGGACGGGGCCGCCCGCTAGGCCTCGCCCGCCATGCGAATCCGCGCCATCGCCAGCGACGCGGCGGCAGTACGGTTTTCGACGCCCAGCTTGGCGAAGACGTGCTCCAGGTGCTTGTTCACGGTGCGCGGGCTGGAACCGAGAATCTCGCCGATGTCGGGGCTGGTCTTGCCCTTGATGACCCAGTAGAGCACCTCCGCCTCGCGGGTGGTCAGGCGGAAAGCGGCCTGCAGGGCATCGATCGCCGCCGCGTCCGACTCCTCCCGCAGGGCCAGCAGCCATTCGTCCTCGCCGGCCCGCTCGTGCAGCGTGAATACCAGCCGGCGCGCCCCCTGGCTCCGGGTGAGCGGCGGAAACGCGCGCCCCTCGCGACGTGCCCGGCTCGACTCGGCGATCCACGCCATCACGGCCGGCGGCGCATCGTCCGACGCGCTGCCGAAGTAATCCGCCAGCAGCTTGCGCGCCAGCGGCGTCTGCCACACCAGCCGGCCGGTTTCCGGGTGCACCGCCAGCGTCGCCTGGCCGAAGGCGTCGAGCGCGCTGCGCGCCTGGCGCATCAGGCGGGCGCTCTGCATGTGGGCGGCGATGCGTGCCAGCACTTCCTGCGGGCGGATCGGCTTGGTGACGTAGTCGGCGCCGCCGGCATCGAACGCAGCCACCACGTGCTCGGTCTCGGTGAGGCCGGTCATGAAGACGATCGGGATGTGCCGGGTCGCGAAGTCCGCCTTCAGCCGCCGCGCCACTTCGAAGCCGTCCATGCCCGGCATCACCGCATCGAGCAGGATCACGTCGGGCACGCTGTGCTGGGCACGCTGCAGGGCCGTCTCGCCGTTGGTGGCGACGAGCACGGTGTAGCCGGCCTCGTCGAGGGCGTCGTGGAGCAGCGACAGGTTCTCGGGGATGTCATCCACGATCAGCACGAGATCGGCGTTGAGCCGGTCGAAATCAGGCATGGCGAGCTTTGTCCAACAGGGGCGCAATGGCGTCGAGGCGGAAATTGCGGGCGTGGCCGCGCAGTTCGGCGACGAAGGGGGCGTAGGCCGGGTCCGCCGCCTCGATCTCGTCGAGCCGGCGCAGGATACCCTTCACGTAGCCCAGTTCAAGCTGCTCGGCCAGCGGCGCCAGCAGCGCGGCGGGCGGATAGACGACGCCGGCGGGCAGCGTCGGCGCCGGCGGCGGGAGCGGACGCTCCAGCCATTCGAGGCCGAGGCGCTGGCCGATCCAGTCGAGCAGCTCGGTCACCTGCACCGGCTTGAGGATGAAATCCCGTTGCGCGACGCCCAGCGCGTTGTCGTCTCCGTGCAGGCCGCGCTCGTAGGCGTTGGCCGAGATGATCGCCACCGGCACCCCGGCCATGTCGGCCGAAGCGGCACCGGCACGGATGCGGCGGATGGTCTCCCAACCGTCGATCCCCGGCATCGCCAGGTCCATGAAGACCAGATCGGGCTTGAAGCGCGGCAGCACGCGCAGGCATTCCAGCCCCGACGCCGCCTGGGCCAGCGAGAAGCCGAGCGGTTCGAGCAGGTTGATGAGGAACTCCCGGTCCACCCGCTCGTTGTCCACCACCAGGATGCGACGGCGGTCGCCGGCATAGCCGACACGGTTCTTGCGCGGCAGGTCGGCGCCCGCCCGCTCGCCATGCACCTGGGGCAGGAACAGCCGCACCCGGAAGGTGCTGCCGACCCCCGGCGCACTGGTGGCAGTGAGTTCGCCGCCCATCACGTCGGCGAACATCCGGCTGATCGTCAGGCCCAGCCCGGCGCCGCTGGCGCCCTGGGCGGCGCTGCCGCGGGAGAACGGGTCGAAGATGCGCTCGAGCTCCGCCTGGCCGATGCCTGGGCCGCTGTCCGCCACTTCGAAGGTGGCCATTTCCATCCGGTAGGCGACGCGCAGGCAGATGCTGCCCCGGGCGGTGAACTTCACCGCGTTGCCCAGCAGGTTGATGAGGATCTGGCGCACCCGCTTGGCGTCGGCGCGGATCACCGCGGGCATCTCGCCCTTCGGCTCGTAGCGGAAACTCAGCCCCTTGTTGCGGGCCTGCACCTCGAACATGGCGACGATCTGCTGCATGAAATCGCGAAAATCCAGCGGTTTCACGTCGAGCGCCAGCTTGCCACCCTCGATGCGGGCGATGTCGAGGGTGCCTTCGATCACCGACAGCAGATGGTCGCCGCTGCGGCGGATGATGTTCACGGCCTGACGCCGGTTGGGCGGGATCGCATCGTCGCCGTCGAGGATCTGGGCGTAGCCGAGGATGCTGTTGAGCGGCGTGCGCAGTTCGTGGCTGATCGCCGTGATGTAGCGGCTCTTGGCCTGGTTGGCCAGCTCCGCAGCCTGCTTGGCGCGCTGCAGCTGCTCGTCGGTGCGGCGGTGGGATTCGATCTCGCGCATCAGCAGGCTGGTCTGGCGGTTCGACTCCTCCTGTGCCACCTGGCGGCTCTTGTGGGTCAGCACCAGCCACCACAGCGCGAGGCCGCTGGCCAGCAACAACGCAAAGTAACCCTTGATGAAGGCCAGCCGGAGCGCCGGCGCGAGATCGGCCGCCCGCTCGCCCAGCAGCGTGACGCCCTGCTGATGGAGCAGCCACATCAGCAGCCCGAGCGCGGGCGCCACCACCGCCATCAGCAGCAGGTAGTGCCCCAGGCCGGTTTCGAGGTACGGCCAGGCCGCCCGCGGCAACACCCGGCGCATCGCCGCCGCCCACTGGGACGACAGCCGCGCCTGGGGTTTGCAGAGATCGTTGCAGCGGGCGTCGAGGGAGCAGCACAGGGAGCAGATCGCGCCCTGGTAGGCCGGGCAGCGCGCCAGATCGTCGGCTTCGTACGTGCGCTCGCAGATCACGCAGGTATGGCTGTTGCCGGGCGCGGCCTCGGGCTGACGCGCCAGGTAGTAGCGCCCGCCAGTCGCCCAGGCGATCAGCGGAGCGGCCACAAACGCCGTCACCAGCGCGATCAACGCCGAGAACGCCTGCGGCCCCGCCCCGAACGCCCCCGCCCAAGCCGCCACCGACACCCCGGACGCGATGCCCATCGCCCCCACGCCGACCGGGTTGATGTCGTACAGATGCGCCCGCTTGAACTCGATGCCCGGTGGCGACAGGCCCAGCGGCTTGTTGACGACCAGATCGGCCACCACCGCCATCATCCAGGCGATGGCCACGTTGGCATACAAGCCCAGCACCTTGCCGATGGCCTGAAACACGTCCAGCTCCATCAGCATCAGCGCGATCACGGTATTGAACACCACCCACACAACCCGCCCCGGATGGCTGTGGGTGAGCCGCGCGAAAAAGTTCGACCACGCCAGCGAGCCCGCGTAGGCGTTGGTCACGTTGATCTTGAGCTGCGAGACGACCACGAACAGCGCCGTCGCCGCCACCGCCCAGCGCAGATGCGGAAAGACGTACTCGTAGGCCGCCAGGTACATCTGGTTGGGGTCCACCGCCCGCGCCGCCGGCACCGCGTTGCTGATCGCCAGGTAAGCCAGCAGCGCCCCACCGAGCATCTTGACCACGCCCAGCAGCACCCACCCCGGACCGCCCACCAGCACCGCAACCCACCAGCGTCGGGCGGTGGTGGCGGTCTTCTCGGGCATGAAGCGAAGGTAGTCGGCCTGCTCGCCCATCTGGGTGATGAGGGCGATGCCGACGGTGAGCGCCGCACCGAAGGCATGCAGATTGAAACCGGCACCGACGCCCCGCTCGCCACCATAGTCCGCCAGACCGCCAAGGATGTCCGGCCGCTCGCCGAACACGAACAGGTAGGGCACCACCAGCATCACCAGCCACAGGGGGAGCGTCAGCGCCTGCAGGCGGGTGATCGCGGTGACGCCGTGGGTGACCAGCGGGATCACCACCAGGGCGCACAGCAGGTAACCCCAGGCCGGCGGAATGTCGAAGGCCAGTTCCAGCGCGTAGGCCATGATCGCCGCCTCGAGGGCGAAGAAGATGAAGGTGAACGAGGCGTAGATCAGCGACGTGAGCGTCGAGCCGATGTAGCCGAAACCCGCGCCACGGGTGAGCAGATCCATGTCCACGCCGTGGCGCGCGGCATAGACGCTGATCGGCAGTCCGGCGAGAAAGATGATGAGCCCCGCCGCGAGGATCGCCAGGAGCGCGTTGAGAAAGCCGTAATCGACCAGCAGCGTGGCGCCGACGGCTTCGAGCACCAGAAAGGAGGCCACCCCGAACGCGGTGTTGGCCACCTGCAGCTCGGACCAGCGCCGGAAGCTGCGCGGGGTGAAGCGCAGCGCGTAGTCCTCGATCGTCTCCCGCGCGACCCAGGTGTTGTAGTCGCGGCGGATCTTGACGACCCGCTGGACGGCCTCTGGCTCGCCTTCCATCACTCCTTGATGCCCAGACGTTCGAGGCGATAGCGCAGCGAACGGAAGGTCACGCCCAGCGCCCGCGCGGCGGCGGTGCGGTTGCCGCCGGATTTTTCGAGGGCTTCCTCGATCACGTGGCGCTCCACCTGATCGAGGTATTCCTGCAGGTCGGCCCCACCCGGGGTCGCCGGCGCGGCGGGCGTCACCTCGCCCATGTCGGCGGGGTCGATGAGCAGGTCCTCGGCTTCGATGACGCTACCCGACGACAGGGCCAGGGCACGTTCGAGGATGTTCTCCAGCTCGCGCACGTTGCCGGGGAAGGCGTAGGCCTTGAGCGCCGCCACCGCCGCATCGCTGAGCCGTGCCAGCGGCAGCCCCGACGCCTCGGCGAGGCGGGCGAGCAGGATCTCGGCCAGCTGGGGGATGTCCTCGGCCCGTTCGCGCAGCGAAGGCATGCGCAGCTCGATGACGTTGAGGCGGTAGAACAAGTCCTGGCGGAAACGCGCCGCCTCCACCATCGCCTTGAGGTTCTGGTGGGTGGCGCTGAGAATGCGCACGTCCACCGCGGTCTCGACGGTGTCGCCGAGGCGGCGGAATTTCTTCTCCTGGATCGCCCGCAGCAGCTTGACCTGCATCGGCAACGGCAGATCGCCCACCTCGTCGAGGAACAGCGTGCCGCCGTGGGCGGCCTGGAAGAAGCCCTCCCGATCCACGTCCGCGCCGGTAAAAGCCCCCTTTTTGGCGCCGAAGAATTCGCTCTCCATCAGGTTCTCGGGAATCGCGCCGCAGTTGACCGCCACGAAGGGCGCGCCGGCGCGCGGGCCGAGCTGGTGGATCATCCGCGCCGCGCGCTCCTTGCCGCTGCCCGACTCCCCCGAGATGAACACCGGCGCCTGGCTCTTGGCGAGCTTCTCGATCAGCGAGCGCACCTGCAGGATCGCCGCCGAACTGCCGGTGAGGCTCGAGGTGTCCTTCTTGCGCGCCTCGTCGTCCTTGGCCTGCACCGAAAAGACCGATTTGACGAGGGCCCGCAGCTGGTCGATCGACACCGGTTTGGAGAGATAGTCGAAAGCGCCGGCCTTGAGCGCGGTGACGGCGTTGTCCATGCTGCCGAACGCGGTGATCACCGCCACCGGCAGGTCGCGCACGTTCTCGGCGATGTATTTGACCAGTTCGAGGCCGTCGCCGTCGGGCAGGCGCATGTCGGTGAGGCACAGGCGATAGCGCCGCTCGGCGAGCAGCGCGCGGGCCTCGGCGAGGGTGGCGGCGCCATCGCTGGCGAGGCCGAGACGCAGCAGGCTCAGTTCGAGCAGCTCGCGGATGTCGTCCTCGTCATCGACGATGAGCACATCGGGACCGCTGGAGCGGGCTCGTCTTTCGGTGTGGTTCATGGTTTGACGCGTCCGGTGATGCGGAAACGGGCGCCGGTGAGGGCGGGGGCGCCCGTCGGGTCGGCCACGGCCGGGGCGCACAGTTCGAGCACGGCGCCGTTGGCCTCGGCCAGTTCGCGGGAGATGTACAGCCCGAGACCGGTCCCCTTGGAATGGGTGGTGAAGAAAGGTTCGAAGACCTGTGCCCGCAGGTTTTCCGGAATGCCCGGGCCGTCGTCGGCGACTTCGAGCGCGACGCGTCCGTCATCCTGCAGCGCGGCGCCGATTTGTACCGCACCCGGCGCACCGCTGCAATGGCGCCGCGCGTTCGCCACCAGATTCCACAGGATCTGCCGCAGATGGGCGCGGTCCATCGCCATCTCGAGCCCCGCCGGCACGTGACTCACGACCACGCCCCGCGCACCGCCTTCGGCCACGCCAAGCTCGTCGAGGAACTCGTCGACGAACTCGGCCAGCGGCAAGGCCTCGGGCAAGGCCTCGTCGCGCCGGCCCAGGGCCAGCACGTCGGCCACCAGGCGGTCGATGCGCTGGGCGTTGTTGCCGATGATGCGGATCAGCCGCGCCTGCATCTCGCCGCGCTTTTCCTCGCGCAGCAGCTCGGCGGCCTGGTAAACCGAGGCCAGCGGGTTGCGGATCTCGTGGGCGATGCTGGCGGTGAGCCGCCCCAGCGCGGCCAGCTTGACCTGCTGGATCTGGCGGTGGATGCGGTCGAAGTCTTCCAGGTAGACCAACGTCTCGTTGGCTTCCCCGGCGGGCAGGAAGCGCGCCAGCAGCATCTTGCCGCTGGCGTCGGCGCGCAGGCTGTGGGCCGAATCGCCCTGCTCGGCACGGCGGCGCAGCTCGCGCTCGAGGGCCGGCGCCAGTTCGCGCAGGGTGCCGCCTTCGCGCAGTTCGGTGCCGAGCAGGCTCACCGCCTGGGGGTTGAACTGACGCAGCACGCCGCCCTCGCCCACCACCAGCACGCCGTCCTGCATGTCCTGGATGATCTGGCGATTCAGACGCAGCTGACTCGCCAGATCGACCCCGCGCTGACGCGCCAGGTTCTCGTTGGCGATGGCCCGCAGCGCCAGCAGACGCGCCACCTGGGCCACCGCGAAGAAGCCGATGCAGGTCACCCCGACGGTGAAGAAATCGACGGTGACGCGCCCCGACAGCAGACGGAACATGTTCTCGAGCAACACCGCCAGGGTCGCGTAGGCGGCATAAAACAGCACCATCCGGCCCTGCCCGATCAGGCCGGCGCCGGCCAGGGCGATCAGGATCAGCATCGGGATGCCGCTGCGATAGCCGCCGCTGGCCCACATGATGAGCGTGAGCAGGGTGATGTCCACCATCACCTGCAAGGTGACCAGACGGGCCTCGCCGACGACCTTGGCGGCGTCGGGAAAGCCGAGGATCAGCACGGCCGCCACGTAGGCGAAGGACACCGCGGTGAAGATCGACGGCGAATCGCTGCCCAGGTTGAGCTCGCGCCCGGCAACCAGGAACAGGCTGGCGAGGATCAGCCGGAAGACATTGAGGTAGCGCAGTGGCCGGGCCCGACTGAATTCGTCGGGCAAGCCTGGCGCGCGGAGCAGCGGAAAATCGGAAGTCACGCGGCCGGCTCCACTGCGCGGCGGTCAGCGGCGCACGCCGAGACGACGATGGGCGTCGGAACAGAAGAACGCGCCGTCGCCCCGCACACCTTCGCTCTCGGGCACGTGCAGGCCGCAGTGCGCGCAGGCCACCATCTGCTCGACCTCGACGCGCGGCGGCGGAGGCGTCCGCGATGCGCGTCCGGCGCCGCCGATGTCGTCGCCCGCCGCGGGGCCCGCGTCGCCACCCGGCCGCCGCAGCGCGCGCCGGACGTAGTAAAGGCCGATGAGGAACAGGACGAACAGGATGAGGTTTCGCACGACGGCAGACTCCAGCGTTTAGCGGGCCAGTTTAGCAGAAGCGCTGCAGCCGCTCGAACGCCGCGGCCAGCGTGTCGTCGCGCTTCGCGAAGCAGAAACGGATCACCTTCTCGTCGCGCCCGTCGCCGAAGAAAGCCGAGAGGGGAATCGCCGCGACGCCCACCTCGCGGGTCAGCCACTGCACGAACTCGGTGTCCGGCGCATCCGAGATGGCGCCGTAGCGCACGGTCTGGAAATACGTGCCGGTGCACGGCAGCAGCTCGAAGCGGGTGCCCCCGAGGCCGGCCCGGAACGCGTCGCGCTTGGCTTGGTAGAAAGCCGCCAGCCCGAGATGCCGCGATGCCTCCACCATGTAGTCGGCCAGCGCCAGCTGCACCGGGGAATTGACGGTGAACACGTTGAACTGATGAACCTTGCGGAATTCGGCCATCAGCTCGCGCGGCGCCAGCACGTAGCCCACCTTCCAGCCCGTCACGTGGTAGGTCTTGCCGAAACTCGACACCACCACGCTGCGCTCGGCCAGCGCCGGGTAGCGGGCGACACTCTCGTGGCGGGCACCGTCGAAGACGATGTGCTCATACACCTCGTCGGCCACGACCACGATGTCGGTGCCGCGGGTGATCTCGGCCAGCGCCTGCAGGTCGGCGGCGGTCCACACCGTGCCGCTCGGGTTGTGCGGCGTGTTGATCATGATCATGCGCGTCTTCGGCGTCACCAGCGCGCGCACCGCCTGCCAGTCGGGCCGGTAATCCGGCGCCGACAGCCGCGCCCGCCGCACCACCCCGCCGGCCAGTTCGATGGCCGGCACGTAGGAATCGTAGACCGGCTCGAAGACGATCACCTCGTCGCCCGGATGCACCAGCGCCGCCACCGCGGTGAACAAGGCCTGGGTCGCGCCGGCGGTCACGGTGATCTCGTGCTCCGGATCGTAGTCGCAACCATACAGCTGCCACACCTTGGCCGCGATCGCCACCCGCAGCGCCGGCTCGCCGGCCATCGGCGCGTACTGGTTGTGGCCGGCGCGCATCCAGTGGGCGACCCGCTCGAACAGCACGTCCTCGGCGTTGAAATCCGGGAAACCCTGCGACAGGTTGATCGCCCCGCACGCCTGGGCCAGGCGCGACATGACGGTGAAGATCGTGGTGCCCACGTCGGGCAGGCGGGAAACGACGGCAGCAGGAAAACGCGGCATGGAAGCATCACTCCGGAACGGGCTTGGGCCGGGCGATTCTGGCAGATGCGGCCGGCGGCGGCCAGTTGCGGCCCGCCACGGCGGTTGCATCTCGTTACAATCGCAGCTTCGCCCTTTTGCGCGCGCTCACCCCGCGCTCTCCACCGTGTCCGACACCTGCCCTACCCTACGCCGGGACGGCGATCGCGTCGTCATTCTCGACCAGACCCGCCTGCCCTGGCAGGAAACCTTCGTCAGCCTCAGCGGCCTTGACGACGCCGCCGTGGCGATCCGCGACATGCAGGTCCGCGGTGCGCCCCTGATCGGCGCCACCGCCGCCTTCGGCATCGCCCTCGCCATGCAGGCCGACGCCCGCGACGACGCCCTGACCCATGCCGACGCCGTGCTGCGCGCCACCCGCCCCACCGCGGTCAACCTGCACTGGGCGCTCGACCGCATGCAGGACGCCCTGCGCCCCCTGCCCGCCGCCCTGCGGCCAGCCGCCGCGTGGGCCGCCGCCGAAGCGATCCGTGCCGGTGACGCCGCCGCCAACGCCGCCATCGGCCGGCACGGCCTGCCATTGCTCGCCGCGCTGGCCGACGCCAGGCGCGGGGCCCTGCAGCTCATGACCCACTGCAACGCCGGCTGGCTCGCCACCTGCGGCCACGGCACCGCCCTCGCCCCGATCTACGCCGCCCACGCCGCCGGCATCGACCTGCACGTCTTCGTCAGCGAAACGCGCCCGCGCAACCAGGGCCTGCTCACCGAATGGGAACTCGCCCGCGCCGGCATTCCCCATACCCTGATCGCCGACAACGCTGCCGGCTGGCTGCTCGCCGAAGGCCGCGTCGACGCCGTCATCACCGGCGCCGACCGCATCGCCGCCAACGGCGACACCGCCAACAAGGTCGGCACCTATCTCAAGGCCCTCGCCGCCCACGCCCACGGCGTCCCCTTCTACATCGCCGCGCCCCGCTCGACGATCGACTTCGGCTGCCCCGACGGGCGCGCCATCCCCATCGAAGCGCGCAGCGGCGACGAAGTGCGCCTCCTCCACGGCCTCGCCGACGACGGCAGGGCGGCCCGCCTGCGCATCGCCGCCGACGCAACCCCCGCCTGCAACCCCGCTTTCGACGTGACCCCCGCAAAACTCCTGAATGGCATAATCTGCGAGTTCGGCGTGTATCCCGCCGACAGCCTCGCCGCCGTCGCCCACCGCTGAACCGCTCCAGGAGCCTCCCGATGATGAACGAGAACGTGCTGCGCGCCGGCCTCCTCGCCACCGCCCGCGAGATGGTCGCCAGCGGGCTCAACGCCGGCACCGCCGGCAATGCCAGCGTGCGCTGCGCCCGCGGCTTCCTGATCACCCCCACCGGCCGCGCCTACGACGAGCTCGCCGCCGACGACATGACGCTGGTGGCGATGGACGGCAGCTGGCAGGGGGCCTTCGCCCCCTCGTCCGAATGGCGCATCCACCGCGACATCTACGCCGCGCGCCCCGAAGCCGGCGCGGTGCTCCACGCCCATTCGCCCTTCGCCACCGCCATCGCCTGCCATCGCCGCGCAATTCCCGCGTTCCACTACATGATCGCGCGCTTCGGCGGCACCGACATCCGCTGCGCGCCCTACGCCCTGTTCGGCACCCAGGCGCTGTCCGACGGCGCCATCGCCGCCCTCGACGAACGCCGCGCCTGCCTGCTCGCCAACCACGGGATGCTCGCCCTCGGGCGCGACCTGCGCCAGACCCTGGCCCTCGCCCTCGAGTTCGAAACCCTCTGCGAACACTACTGGCGCGCCTGCCAGATCGGCAGCCCGAGCATCCTCTCGGCCGCCGAGATGGACGAAGTGCTTGCCCTGTTCGAAACCTACGGCCAACCCCAGCCCAGTGCGCCCCCGCCGCCGCCCGCCGACGCCGAGCCCGCCTGAGCCCCTGCCACCGATGTCCGCCCCGCCGCCTCCCGCTCGCCCCCGCGTCGTCCGCAGCCTGCTGTGGCGGATGCTCGCGGTGTTCCTGGTCAGCCTGCTGCTGATCGGCGCGGCCATCCAGTTCCTGATCGTCACCCCCGCCACCCAGGCCCTCGCCCGCGGCCGTCTCGACCTCGCCGTCAGCCAGGTTCATTTCGAGGCCGAACGCAGCATCCGGCGCGTCGAAACCCGCCTGCGTACGATCGGCGGCTGGGCCGCAGGGGGACGCCTGCGCCTCGATGACGTGCCCGGCGCGAGCGCCATGCTGGTGCCGCTGCTCGCCGGCGACAGCCCGATCGTCGCCATCCACCTGGTCGCCCCGGACGGTCGCCTGCTCACCGTGCAGCGCGAAACCGACGGCTGGCGCACCCGCCTCACCGACCCGCGCCGCGCCGCGCCGGCCAGCGGCTGGCAGCGCTGGAGCCTCGACGGCAAGCCCATCGCCGACAAGGCCGACACCCGCCCCGCCCCACCCACCGCCACCTGGCTCGACGCCGCCCGCGCCCTACCCGCCAACGACGCCAGCGTCGGCTGGCGCCCGCCCGAACGGCTGCCCAGCGGCGACGCCGGCATCACCGCCTTCAGTCACCACGCCACCGCCAACGGGGGCAACTGGCTCGTCGCCTGCGACGTTCAGCTCGCCGAACTGTCGCGCCTCACCCTCGAAACCCCGGTCGGCGAGCGGGGGGGCAGCGTGGTGCTGACCGACAGCGGCGAGGTCGTCGCCCTGCCGCGCTTCCCCCGCTTCGCCAACCTCGCCGACCGCCGCGAGGCCCTGCTGCGCCCCGCCGGCCAGATCGACGTCAATTACCTCACCCGCGGCTACGCGCGCTGGCTCGTCGCCGGCCACGGCGGCAGCGAAACCCTGGCCTACGAGAACGAAGGCGAAGCCTGGCTGGCCCAGTTCGCCCCCCTGCAACTGGGCAACCAGCAGTGGTGGATCGGCGGCTTCGCCCGCGAAAACGACTTCATCCCCGCCCGCCTGCAGGAAGTCGCCCCGGTGCTGCTCCTGCTGATCGGCCTCAGCCTCGGCGTCTCGGCCTTCATCGCCCGCCGCCTCGGACGCTGCCTCGACAGCGGCTTCGCCGCCCTCATCGCCCACAGCGAGCGCATCGGCCGGCTCGACCTCGACGCCGCCCCACCGGTCGTCACTCCGTGGCGCGAGCTGGCCGAACTCGCCGCCTCCCAGGAAACCATGCGCCGCCACCTGCGCGACGCCGCCGACGCCCTCGCCCGCAGCCAGTCCGATCTCGAAGCCAAGGTTGTCGCCCGCACCCGCGAGCTGGCCGAAAACCGCAACGCCCTGGCCGATCAGCTCCTGTTCATCCAGGTGCTCCTCGACGTGCTGCCCAATCCGGTCTTCTACAAGGGCCCGGATGCCCGCTACCTGGGCTGCAACCGCGCCTACGAGGAAGCCTTCGGCACGACCCGCGGCTTCCTCGTCGGCAAGACCGTCCTCGATCTTCCCTACCTGCCCGCCGATCTGCGCCTCGCCCACCACGAAGCCGACCTGCACACCATCGCCACCAACGGCACCCTGCACAAGGAACTCCGCCTGCCCTTCGCCGACGGCACCGAGCACGACACGCTGTACTGGGTCAGCGCCTTTCGCCTCGTCAGCGGCGAAGCCGGCGGCCTGCTCGGCGTGCTGGTGGACATCAGTGCCCAGAAGGAAGCCGAGCGCGAGGCCCGGCGCGCCCACGAGGCGAGCCGCCACATCCTGGAATCGAGCCCCATCGCGGTGGTCATCAACCGCCCGGGCAACCCGCCCCTGCTCGCCAACACCCGGGCCGCCGAACTCGCCTGCACCGACATGGCCGACTTCATGCGGCGCCCGGCCAACGCCTGGTTCCGCAGCCAGACGGTGGCCGACGCGGTGCTCGTGCAACTGCGCGACGGCCACCCCGTGCGCGACCACGAAGTCGAGTTCCGGGTGGCCGACGGCAGCATCATCTGGACCCTCGTCAACATCGAACAGCTCGATTTCCGGGGTGGCCCCGCGCTGATCGCCTGGATCTACGACATCACCCGCCGCAAGGCCGCCGAGCAGGAACTGCGCAAGCTCTCGCTGGCCGTCGAGCAAAGCCCCAGCATGCTCGTCATCACCAATCCGAGCGGCGCCATCCAGTACGCCAACCCGCGCTACTGCCGCGAATCGGGCCACACCGCCGGCGAACTGGCCGGCACCCGGCCCGATCTCGTGGACGCCGCCGGCCAGCCCATCGACTTCCACGCCGACCAATGGCACGCCCTCAAGGCCGCCGGCGTGTGGCGTCGCGAATGCCAGCTCCGCCGCCGTGACGGCGACCCCCTGTGGGTCGGCATCTCGGTCAGCGGCCTGGCCGAAAACCAGGGCGAGCACAGCGGCGAGATCACCCACTGCATCTGGGTGCTCGAAGACCTCTCGATGCACCGTCAGGCGCTCGCCACCCTGCGCGAGGCCAAGCGCCTCGCCGAAGAAGCAGCCGAATCCAAGACCCGCTTCCTGGCCAACATCAGCCACGAGATCCGCACTCCGCTCAACGCCATCATCGGCCTGGCCGGGCTGTGCCTGGGCAGCGGGCTCGACGAGCGCCAGCGCGACTACCTCGACAAGATCCAGGCCTCCGGCACCACCCTGCTCGGCGTGGTGAACGACATCCTCGACTTCTCCAAGATCGAAGCCGGCAAGCTGCAGCTCGAGCACATCGTCTTCAAGCTCGACCAGGTGCTCGACCATGTCGTCACCTTCACCGCCCAGCGGGCCCAGGAAAAAGGCCTCGAACTGCTCCTCGACATCGCCCCCGACGTCCCCCAGCACCTCGTCGGCGACCCTCTGCGGCTCGGTCAGGTGCTCACCAACCTGCTCGGCAACGCGGCCAAGTTCACCGACCGGGGCGACATCCGCCTGCAGGTCGGCGTCGCCGCCCGCGACGCCCAGCACGCCACCCTGCGCTTCGAAGTCCGCGACACCGGTATCGGCATGAGCGCCAACCAGCGCGACCGCCTCTTCGAAGCCTTTTCCCAGGCCGACACCTCCATGTCGCGCCGCTTCGGCGGCACCGGGCTCGGCCTCTCCATCGCCCGGCATCTGGTCGAGCTCATGGGCGGCGGCGGCATCGACGTGGACAGCACACCCGGCGAAGGCAGCGCCTTCCGCTTCGATGCCCGCTTCGAACTCGCCGCCGACGGCGCACCGCGCGTCCTGCCCGGCATCCTCGACGGCCTGCGCGTGCTGGTCGTCGACGACCACCCGGTGGCCCGTCGGGTTTTACTGCACCTGCTCAGCAACTTCCCGTTCCGCTCCGAAGCCGTCTCCTCGGCCGCCGAAGCCATCACCGCGGTGCATCGCGCCGACGGCGGCGACCGCTTCGGCCTCGTCCTGATGGACCTGCGCATGCCGCTCCAGGACGGCATCGAGGCCACCCGCCGCATCAAGCAGAACCGCCACCTCAGCGCACCGCCGGCAGTCATCCTGCTCACCGCCTATGGCGACGACCAGAGCGTCGCCCGCGCCGTGGACGCCGGCATCGACGGCTGCCTGCACAAGCCCGCCACCGCCTCGAGCCTGCTCGACGCCATCGTCGGCGCCTTCGGGATGCGCGCCGCGCCGCCACTGCCACCCCCTACCCCCGACCACGCCCACCAGCTTGAAGGCCTGCGCCTGCTCGTCGTCGAAGACAACGACATCAACCAGCAGATCGCCCGCGCCCTGCTCGAAAAGCGCGGCGCCCAGGTGCGCATCGCCGATAACGGCCGTCGCGCCCTCGACACCCTGCTCGCCAACGGCCCCGATGCCTTCGACCTCGTCCTGATGGACCTCCAGATGCCCGAAATGGATGGCCTCGAAGCCACCCGGCAGATCCGCCGCGATCCGCGCTTTGCCCATCTTCCCATCGTCGCCATGACCGCCCATGCCCTCGCCGACCAGCGCCAGCAATGCCTGGACATCGGCATGAACGACCACGTCGCCAAGCCCATCGTCCCCGAGCGCCTGTTCGAAGCCATCCTCCAGCACACGCGCCAGCCCAGGCCGCCGGCGGCCGCCAGCGTTCCCGATCTCCCCGGCATCGACGTCGCCGGCGCCCTGCGCCGGGTCGGCCACGACCCCGACGCCTACATCCGCCTGCTCCGGCGCTTCGCCGCCAGCCAGCGCGACTGCGCCGCGCGCATCGCCGACGCCCTCGCCGCGGGCCGCCCC
>NZ_JAYROR010000003.1:0-47249 GCF_041911615.1 Zoogloea sp.
GGCACCAGCCCGCCGCGCCGGGCGAGACACGCGAGCTGGCCCGTTGGTGGCGGCAGTTCGACGACGCCGGGCTGGACCGACTGATCGATGCCGCCTTGACCGGCAGTCTCGACCTGCGCCAGGCCGAGGCGCGCCTGCGCCAGGCCCGTGCGGCCCGAGCTCAGGCGGTGAGCGGCTTGTTTCCTGGCGTGTCTGCCTCGGCCGGGGCCAGCCGCAGCCGCAACGCCACCGCGATCAGCGCCTTGCCGCCGCGCACCACCTGGGACGCCGGCTTCGACGCGAGTTGGGAACTCGACTTGTTTGGCGGCACCCGGCGCGGCATCGAAGCCGCGACGGCGGAACTCGAGGCCAGCGCCGCCAGCCTTGCAAACGTCCGCGTCTCGCTGCTGGCCGAAGTGGCGCAGAACTACGTCGAACTCCGCGCCTATCAGCGCCGGCTCGCCATTGCCCGCGACAACCTGGCGAGCCAGAGCGAAACCCTGCAGATCGTGATGTGGCGCAACCAGGCCGGGCTTGCTTCGAGCACCGATGTGGCCCAGGCGCGCACGAGCCGCGAGCAGACCCGCGCGGCGATCCCCGATCTGCAGGTGGGACTTGCCGCCGCCGTCAACCGGCTGGGCGTACTGACCGGCACGCCCCCGGGGGCGTTGCAGTCCGATCTGGCCGGAGATGGCGCGTTGCCGCCGGTGCCGCCCGGCGTCGGCGCGGGCATTCCCGCCGACGTGCTGCGCCAGCGGCCCGATCTGATCGTCGCAGAGCGCAATCTGGCGGCCGAAACGGCGCGGGTCGGACAGAAGCTGGCGCAGCGCTTCCCGAGCCTCGATCTCGGCGGCTCCTTCGGCTGGCAGGCGTACAGCCTGGGGGCGCTCGGTGGCGCCGGCACCCTTGCCCGGGCGGCGAGCGGCACGCTGGCGGCGACGCTGTTCGACGGCGGCCGCCTGCGCAGCGCGGTGGACATCCAGCGTGCGGTGCGGGACGAAGCCCTCGCGGCCTATGAATCGGCGGTGCTCGCCGCGCTCGAAGAGGTGGAGAACGCGCTGTCCGCCTACGCCGCCGGCCGCGAGCGCGTGGCGGCGCGTCGTGCCGCCGCCGAAGCGGCCCGGGAGGCGGCGGACTTGTCGCGCAAGCTTTATCAGGCGGGCCTCGCCGATTTCCAGAAGGTGCTGGAGACCGAACGCACCCGGCTGTCCGCCGAAGACAACCTGGCCATCGCCGAGGCCACGATGCGCACCAATCTCGTCAAACTCTACAAGGCGCTCGGTGGTGGCTGGCAGGCCGCCGCCGGCGCCGCTCCGGAAGGCAGGCGGACCCCATGAGTGATACGACCACCCCCCCAACGGATACCGGCCGCGACACGATGCTCGAGGTGCTCGGCGCGTTACCCCGCACGGCCGGCCGGCGCGGGCTGCGACGCACGTTGCTGATTGTCGCCGGCGTTGCGGCGCTGTTCGCAGTCGCGCTGTTCTTCGCCACCGGCGAGAAGGCCTCGAACGGGCATTACGTCACCGAGCCGGCGAGTGTCGGCACGCTGGTGGTGACGGTGTCGGCCACCGGCACCTTGCAGCCGACCAAATCTGTGGATGTGGGCAGCGAGCAGTCGGGCACCCTGGCGGCGATCCTGGTCGAGGAAAACGATCGGGTGAAGAAGGGCCAGTTGCTCGCCCAGCTCGACACCGCCAAGCTCCGTGACGCCGTCGCCAAGAGCGAGGCGGCCCTGGCGGCGGCCAACGCGGCGGTGGCCCAGGCGCGGGCGACGGTGGCCGAGTCGAAGGCTTCTCTGGCGCGGATGCGGCAGGTGGCCGAGCTGTCCGGCGGCAAGGTGCCGGCGCGCACCGAGCTGGAAACCGCTGAAGCCACCGTTCAGCGGGCGGTGGCCAACGAGGCCAGTGCCCGCGCGTCGGTGGTTCAGGCCGAGGCCGTGCTCAAGACCGATCAGACCAATCTGGCCAAGGGGACGATCCGCTCGCCGGTGGATGGCGTGGTGCTGACCCGCAAGGTCGAGCCGGGCCAGACGGTGGTGGCGGCGATGACGATTCCGGTGCTGTTCACGCTGGCCGAGGATCTCGCGCGGATGGAACTGCAGGTGAAGGTGGACGAGGCCGACGTGGGCACCGTCAGGCTGGGCCAGCCGGCGAGCTTCACGGTGGCGGCGTGGCCGGGGCGCAACTTTCCGGCAACCATCGAGCGGGTCGGGCTGGGCTCGACGATCACCGACAACGTGGTCACCTATAAGACGGTGCTGGCGGTGAACAACGACGATCTGGCCCTGCGCCCGGGCATGACGGCGACCGCCTCGATCGTCACCGCCAATCGCGACAACGCGCTGCTGGTGCCCAATGCGGCGCTGCGCTTCACACCGCCGACGGCCGCGCCCGCCGCGAAGGGCGGGCTGGTGGCGAGCCTGCTGCCGCGCCCGCCGGCCGAACAGAAGAAGCGCCCGATGCCCGCGCCGGGCGCACCGCAGTTGTGGGTGCTGGAAGACGGCACGCCCCGCGCGGTGCCGGTGAAAACCGGGGTGAGCAACGGCCGCCTGACCGAGATCGTCGGGGGCGAGTTGAAGCCCGGCATGGCGGTGATCACCGAATACCAGGAAGCGAAGAAATGAGCGGGCAGGGCGCCGACGCGCTGATCCGCCTCGTCGGCATCACCAAGACTTACGGCACCGGACAGGCGGCGTTTCAGGCGCTGCGCGGGGTGGACCTCGACATCGGGGCCGGCGAGTTCGTCGCGGTGATGGGGCCGAGCGGCTCGGGCAAGTCCACCGCGATGAACGTCCTCGGCTGTCTGGACACGCCCTCCGGCGGCGAATACCTGTTCCGTGGTGTGCACGTGGAACGGCTCGAACGCAACCAGCGGGCGCTGCTGCGGCGGCATTACCTGGGCTTCGTGTTCCAGGGTTTCAACCTCCTGGCGCGCACCTCGGCCCAGGAGAACGTCGAGCTGCCGCTGCTCTACCGGGGCGAGGAAGCCGGCGCCCGCCATGCCGCGGCGCGGGCGGCGCTGGCGCGGGTTGGGCTGGCGGGCTGGGAGGCGCACACCCCGGCCGAGCTGTCCGGCGGCCAGCAGCAGCGCGTCGCCATCGCCCGGGCGATCGTCACCAACCCGCTGGTGTTGCTGGCCGACGAGCCGACCGGCAATCTCGACAGCCAGCGCAGCCACGAGATCATGGAGTTGCTGGTGGCCCTCAACCGCGATCAGGGCATCACCGTCATCATGGTTACCCACGAGCCCGACATGGCGGCCTACGCCCGCCGGGTGGTGCGCTTCGTGGACGGCCGGGTGGCCAGCGACGAGCGCCGCGAGGCGGAGGCGGCGTCATGCTCCTGAGCGCGCTGCTGCTTGCCCTGCGCGAGATCCGACGCAATCTGATGCGCTCCTTCCTCACCGTGCTGGGGATCGTGATCGGCGTGGCGGCGGTCATCACGATGGTCACCCTCGGCAACGGGGCGACGCGGATGGTGTCGGACCAGATCTCCAGCCTCGGCAGCAATCTGCTGATGCTGCGCCCCGGGCAGCGCCTGGGGCCGGGCCGCGACAGCGCCGGTTCGCCCAACTTCCGCCGCGCCGACGTGGAAGCGATCCGCAGTCAGGTGAGCGGCCTGCAGGACGTGGCGCCGGTGGTGGGCAGCTCGGTGACGCTGGTCGCGGGCAACAACAACTGGTCGGCCACCATCAACGGCACCACCAACGCCTACCTGGTGGCCGGCAACTGGAAGCTGGCGGCCGGGCGGGCCTTCCTCGACGACGAGGAGCGCGCCGGCAAGGCGGTGTGCATCATCGGCGAGACAGTGAGGAAGGAGCTGTTCGGCGGCCGCAGCCCCTTGGGCGACGAGATCCGCGTCAAGACCTTCAGTTGTCAGGTGGTCGGCCTGCTGGCCTCGAAAGGGCAGGGGGCGATGGGCATGGACCAGGACGACGTGGTGCTGATGCCGATCAACACCGTGCAGCGGCGCCTCACCGGCAACCTCGACATCCCCGGCGTGATGATCTCGCTGACCGCCAGCGCCGACACGCCGGCGGTGATGGCGCAGATTCGCGCGCTGCTGCGCGAGCGCCGCAAGCTGGCCGAGAACGACGCCGACAACTTCAACATCATGGATACCCGCCAGATCGCCGAAACCCTGTCGGGCACCATCCGCACCATGACCGGGCTGCTCGGCGCGGTGGCGGCGGTGAGCCTGCTGGTGGGCGGCATCGGGATCATGAACATCATGCTGGTGTCGGTCACCGAACGCACCCGGGAGATCGGCATCCGGCTCGCCATCGGCGCCCTCGAGAACGAGGTGCTGCTGCAGTTCCTGATCGAGGCGGTGGTGCTGTCGGCGTTCGGCGGGCTGGTGGGCATCGTGCTGGCGCTGGCTACCTGTGCCGGGCTCGCGGCGCTGATGAACATGCCCTTCCTCTTCAACCCGGGCATCAATCTGCTGGCCTTCGGGTTTTCGGCGGTGATCGGCGTGGTGTTCGGCTACATGCCGGCGCGCCGCGCCGCGCGGCTCGACCCCATCGAGGCGCTGCGCCACGAGTAGCCGCGGGGCGGCCAATCCACCACGAGAGGGCTGCGGCCCTCTTTTTTTTGCCGATCTGACGCGGGATGTACCCATTCCGGGCGAGCGCCGCGGCGTTTCCGTGATGCAGGTCACGCTGGCTATCGCGATAAGAAAATTTCCTACATAATTATTAGAATCGATGAAAATATCAAAATTAACAAATTGCGTAAAATGAGATGTAACT
This sequence comes from Zoogloea sp., assembly GCF_041911615.1. Lineage (GTDB taxonomy): Bacteria > Pseudomonadota > Gammaproteobacteria > Burkholderiales > Rhodocyclaceae > Zoogloea. The sequence continues at coordinate 4,732 of NZ_JAYROR010000003.1, forward strand.
AAGCTCCGTGCCCGAATGCCATGAATCCGATGATGAAGCGCCTTTTCCATACCGTCCGCGATGGTTTGTTCATCATCGGGCGCGATGGCGTGGTGCGCTTCGGTAACGAGGCCGCCCAGTGTCTGATCCCGTGCGTCATCGACGCACCGATGCCCAACCCGGCGCTGCGCCGGATGATCGACGCCGCCAGCGGCGGGCACGTGCAACTGCCCCACGCGGCCGATATCGAACTGGGCGACGACTGCCTCGTCGCCGCCGCGGACACGATCCGGGCACACCTGATTCCGAGCCCGGTGGGCACCGATTACGTGGTGATCCTCCACAACCTCACCGAGGAGAGCTTCTACGCCAGCGCCATCGACAACCTGGCCGGAATGGTCGACCGGGAATGCGGCGCCGGGCTCGAACGATTCCGGGCTGGCCTGAGCCGCCTGCTGGCCGACGTGAATGAACTCGGCGAACGCCATCCGGGCCTTGGCGCCCGGGTCGATGCGGTGCTCACCGACGGCCAGAACCTCCTCGCCACCCTGCGCCGCCTGTCCGATCTGGCGAGGCTCACCGGCGGCGACAGCATCGTCGGCGACGAACGCATCCAGGTGCTCGACTGGGTGGCCGGCTGCGTCGAGGCGATCCGTCCGGCAGCCAACCTGCGCGGCATGGCGGTGGCCATCGAACAACCGGCCCAGGAGCTGCCGCCGGTCTACGGCAGCCGGGTGTGGCTGGAGCGCGCCTTCTCCGAACTGCTCGACAACGCCGTGAAGTACGGCCCGCCCCGTTCCAACGTGCTGGTGAGTTTCAAGCAGAACGGCAATTTCATGCTCATCTCGGTGGCCAACGTGGGCGATCAGATTCCGCCCAATCTGCGCCAGCGCCTGTTCCAGGCTCTGTACCGGGGCCGCAATGCGCTGGCTGAAGGTGTGCCCGGGCTGGGCCTCGGCCTCAGCCTGAGCCGCCAGATCGTGCAGATGCACGGTGGCAACGTGCTGGCCAGCGACGGCGAGGCGGGCAAGACCGATTTCATCCTCGAACTGCCCACCGGCGCGCCGTCCCGCGAATCGCCCGATGTGGACCTGGCCCAGGTCCAGCGATATGCCCAGGACCTGGCCCGCCTCATGAAGCACCGCAGCCGCAAACCCGAAGGAGTCGAACCATGAAGTCGATCGTCCTGGTCGTGGAAGACCAGCCCGATATCCGCAAGCTGATCCGCATGACCCTGGATTTCGGCGAGTTCGAGGTGCACGAGGCCGAAAACGGCGTCAGCGGCCTGCGCATGGTTGGCGCGGTGCGGCCGCACATCGTGCTGCTCGACGTGATGATGCCCGGCGAACTCGACGGTTTTCAGGTGTGCCGGCGGATCAAGGACGACCGGGAGCTGGGCACCACGATGGTGGTGATGTTGACCGCCCGCGGCCAGCAGGCCGACCTGGATGCCGGCCGCGAAGCCGGCGCCGATGCCTACCTCACCAAACCGTTCAGCCCTCTCGAACTCATCGAGAAGGTCGAGGCGCTGCTCGAACGGCAAGCCCGAGAAACCGTTTGAGCCGGCCACGCGCCGCCCATCGCCTGGATACGCCATGAACATCGCCTTACCTGGCCGCCGCCGCTTCATCCAGTCCGCCCTCGCGTGCGGTGCCGCCCTGGCCGCGCCGCGCGGCGTCACTGCCGGTGGGGCGCCGGTCCTGATCGGCTTCGACGCGGAGCTGCGCGATTCGACCAGCACCTCCGACGAGGCGATCCGGGCGGGGCTCGACTTCGCCATCGCCGACATCAACCGCGCCGGCGGGGTGCTCGGCGGCCGGCCCATCGAACTGGTGGTGCGCGACAACCGCACGGTGCCGGCCCGCGGCGTGGATAACGCCCGCGAGTTCGCCGGCATGAAGGACATGGTCGGCTTCTTCGTCGGCAAGTTCAGCCCGGTCGCGCTCGAGCAGGTGCCGGTCGTCAATCGCAGCAACATCCTGATGTTCGACCCGTGGGCGGCGGCCGATGCCATCGTCGACAACGGCGCAACGCCGAACAACGTGTTCCGCCTGTCCCTCAACGACACCTGGGCGATCCGCGCCATGGCCCGCCACCTCGCCGCCAAGGGCGCGCGTCGGGTCGGCATCATCGTGCCCAACAGCGCCTGGGGGCGTAGTTGTGCGTCGGCGGCCAAGAAGCTCATCGACCGCAGCACCGACCTCGCCCTGCTGGGGGTCGAGTGGTACAACTGGGGCGGCGCTAAGAGCCTGATGGAACAGTACGTTGCCCTGCGCCGCCTCGGCATGGACGGGCTGATGATGGTCTGCAACGAGCGCGAGGGCGCGCTGCTGGTCAACGAGCTGGCGGCGATTCCCGCCGGCGAGCGGGTGCCCATCGCCAACCACTGGGGTGTCAGCGGTGGCGATCTGCCGCGCATGACCGGCCAGGCACTGGATCTGCTCGACTTCGCCGTCGTCCAGACCTTTTCGTTCGAGACCCCGCGCAACGCCCAGTCCCGGGCGCTGGCCCAGCGGGCGGCTGCCCATTTCGGGCGGTCCGACCCGGCGCGGATTCCATCGGTGGTGGGGCTCGCCCACGCCTTCGACCTGATGCAACTGGTGGCGTGGGCCATCAACATGGCCGGCTCCACCGACGCGGCCACCGTGCGCAAGGCCCTCGAGAACCTGCCGCCCATCGACGGCGTGGTGCGCCGCTACGCGCCGGCCTTCACCGCCACGCGCCACGAGGCGCTGGTCGCCGACGAACTGTTCATGTCGCGCTACACCGCCGACGGCCGCCTGCTGCGCGTGCCGTCGAAGCGCGCCTGAACCCACGGTGAACACGATGATCTCCGCCCTGCGCCTGCGCATCGAAGACTGGTTGGCCGGCAGCCTCACCCATCGCTTCTCGGCGCTGGCGCTGACGATCATCTTCGTCATCGTGGCGCCGCTGGGCAGCGTGGCCTACGCGATCATCCATCATCTGCTCAGCCAGAAGATCGAGGCCGAACTGCACAACGTCGTCGGGCTGCGCCACTACGGCCTCGAACAGAGCCTGCGCGAGGTGAACGCCGACGTCAAATCCATGGCCCAGCGTTCGCTCGTCACCAACGCGATTGCCGACTCGGAAGGGCGCGACGCCTATCTCGTGCCCTTCCTGCGCGAATACGTGGCCGCCGACGCGCGCATCGCCGCCGTCAATGTGCACGACTACATGGGCCGGGCGGTCATCACCGTCGGCGGGAGCGGCCCGGCGGGCGCGATGCCGGAAATCAGTCGTGCGATCAGTTCCGAAAAGCCGCTCGCCGCCGTGGTGGGTGGACCGTCGGGACAGCAGTTGCTGGTGGCCGCGCCGATCTTCTTTCCGCCGACCCAGTCGGTGGAGGGCGCGCTCAGCGTGCGCATCGATCTGGCGACGCTGTTCCACCGCTACTTCTCGAGCGTCCCCGCCCATCACCTCGCGCGTCTGCTCGACGCCCAGGGCCGGGAGGTGGCGCGCAGCGGCGAGGCCCAGGCCAGTCAGATCTCGATTGCCCTGCCGCTGGCGGACGACAGTGGGCTCCGGGGCTACCGCATCGCCATCGGTGTCGATGCGTCGGTGGCCTACCGTTCGCTCGACTGGCTGGCGGTCGGCTTCGTGGTGGTCGGCGTGCTGACTCTGGTGCTGGCCTATCGCCTGTCGCGGCGCGCCGCCGAGCGCCTCACCCGAGGGCTGCGCGAGCTGTCGGGGGCCGCCCGCGAGATCGAGGAGGGCGGCCGCGGCGAGCGTCTGCACGACTTGCCCACCGACGGCAAGGACGAGATCGCGACCCTGACCCTGGCCCTCAGCCGCATGATGCGGGCCTTGCGTAGCGCCCACGCGGCCCTCGAGGCGCGCGTCGAGACCCGTACCCAGCAGCTGGCCGAAACCCAGGGCCGACTCGCGGCGATCCTCGATTCGCTGCGCGACGTGGTGTATTCGGTGGCGCCGGACTTCTCGCGTCTGCTGTACATCAGCCCGTCGGTTGCCGACCTCACCGGCACCCGCTTCACGGGCACGCCGAGCCTGCGCCGGCTGGCCGCGCACTTTCATAGGGAAGACGGCCGCGCGGTGCGCCGCGCCTACCTGCGGGCGGTGGCCGGCGGTCAGTGTCAGCAGCGCTACCGCATCGTGCGCAGCGACGGCAGCGTGCGCTGGGTGCAGGACCGCTTCCACGTGGTGCTCGACGAGGCGGGCCGGCCGCTGCGCATCGACGGCATCGTCACCGACGTGACCGACAAGGTGCACGCCGAGGAGGCGCGGGCGCGCACCGAGGCCGTGCTGCACCTCAAGGATCGGGCGCTGGAGGCGAGCTGCAACGGCATCGTGATCGCCGACATGAGTCGCGACGACAGCCCGATCATCTACGTCAATCCGGCCTTCGAGCGGATCACCGGCTACGCCGCCGACGAAGTGCTCGGACGCAACTGCCGCTTCCTGCAGGGCGACGATGCTGCCTCGCCCGAGGTCGCGGCGCTGCGCCACGCCATCGCCAGCGAGCGCGAGACCCAGGTCGTGCTGCGCAATTTCCGCAAGGACGGTCAGCCGTTCTGGAACGAGCTGTCGGTGTCGCCGGTGCGCGATCCGGTCAGCGGCCGCCTGACCCATTACGTGGGCATCCAGAACGACATCACCGCGCGCCGTACCGCCGAGCGCCAGACCTACGAGTGGTTCGTGCGCCTGGAGACGATCTTCACCCTGAGCCCCGACGGCTTCGTGTCCTTCGACAGCGGTGGGCGCCTGGCCTTCGTCAACCCGGCCTTCGAGCGCATGACCGGCTTCATCGTCGCCGATCTGGTCGGCCTCGGCCTCGAGCAGCTCGACGAGCGCATGCGTGCCCTGAGCGATCCGGCCCAGCCCTATCCGCCGGTGCAGGCCGACCTGGACGAGAACTACCACGATCCGCGCCGTCGCCATCGCCGTCGCTCGGTGACCATGCTGCGACCGGCGCCGCGCGTCCTGTCGCGCAGCGTGCGCCGGGTCGGCAGCAGCAACACCGCGTTCGTCCTGTACTTCCGCGACATCACCCGCGAGACCGAGGTGGACCGCATGAAGAGCGAATTCCTGTCCACCGCCGCCCACGAACTGCGCACGCCGATGGCCAGCATCATGGGCTTCTCAGAGCTGCTGCTGACCCGCAAGTACGACGAACACCGCACCCGCGATCTGCTCGAGACGATCAACCGCCAGGCCGGTCGTCTCACCGCGCTGCTCAACGAGCTGCTCGACCTGGCGCGCATCGAGGCGCGTGCCGGCAAGGATCTCGACCGCGTGCGCCAGCCCCTCGGCCCGATCGTGCGCGACACCCTCGCCGCGTTCATGGTGCCCGGCGACAACCGCGCCATCGACCTGTCGGGCCTCGGCCCGCTGCCCGAGGTGATGGTCGATGCCGCCAAGATCCAGCAGGCCCTCACCAACGTGATCGGCAACGCCTACAAGTACTCGCCCGACGGCGGCAGCGTGTGCCTCGCCAGTGTCCAGCACGACGGCGAAGTTGGCCTCCGCGTCAGCGACGAGGGCATCGGCATGACGCCGGAGCAGCAGGCGCGCGCCTTCGAGCGCTTCTACCGCGCCGACAGCTCCGGAAACATCCCAGGCACCGGCCTTGGCCTGAGCCTGGTGAAGGAAATCATCGAACTGCACGCCGGCCGCGTGGAGCTCGAAAGCGAAGCCGGCGTCGGCACCACGCTGACCCTCTGGCTCCCCTTACCACCGGCGGCGTCGCCGGAAGACCGGCCGGCAGGCGAATCCCTCGCGCCGGTCCTCGAACACGCTTGACGAAGGAGGCACCCATCATGCCAACCCCCTACAGCACCGTGCATCACGCCGCCGGCTACGATCCGGAACGCTGCGACGGCTCCGACGACGACGGGCGCGAGCGCCTCCAGCGGCGTCTCGAACAGGCCCAGCGGGACAACGCCGCTGCCCAGCTTCACCTGCAGCGGCTGGTGCGCGAGGTGCGTACCCTTCGTTCCGAGCGCGACGAAGCCCGGCGTGCCCTCGAGGTTTCGAGCCAGAACACCCTGTTCGAGCTGGCCCGCGCCGCCGAGCAGAAAGATGGCGAGGCCGGCCAGCACATGCGGCGCATCGGGGTGATCTCGGCGATGATCGCCGAGGCGCTCGGCTGCTCGAACGAATATTGTGAGCTGCTGTGCGACGCCGCCCAGATGCACGACATCGGCAAGATCGGCATTCACGAGAGCATCCTGTGCAAGCCGGGGCCGCTTTCCATCGACGAATGGAAGCTGATGCGCGAACACCCGCGGATCGGCGCCGGCATCCTGTCGGCCTTCCGTTCGTCGCTGGTGGATCTGGCCGCCGAGATCTCCATCTCGCACCACGAGCACTACAGCGGTGCGGGTTACCCCGCCGGCTTGAGCGGCGACGCCATCCCGCTTTCGGGGCGGATCGTCGGGCTCGCCGATTTCTTCGACGCGTTGACCATGGACCGCTGCTACCGCAAGGCCAAGCCCGACGACGAGGTGCTGGCGATGATCCAGGCGCGTCGCGGCCAGCAGTTCGACCCGCGCGTCGTCGATGCCTTCATGGGCATCGTCGATCAGGTGATCCTGGCCCGCGACTCGATCAACGAGATCGAAGCGATCTGCGATCTGCCGGACATCCACGGCGACTGGTGGATGGCGTTCTGAGTCCTCAGCCCGCCGACTCCTGGGCATCCAGGACGCGGGCGACGAAGCCCGCCGCGGCGGCGATGACCGCCTCGGGCTGGTCCTTGTGGGGCGAGTGGCGGCAGTCGGCCAGCTTGACCAGCTCCACATCGGTCGCCTGTCTGGCGATCCGGTCGATCTGGTCCATCGTGCCGTACTCGTCGTCCTCGCCCTGCAGCGCCATGATCGGGCAACGGATCGCCGGCAGGCAGGATTCGATGTTCCAGTCGCGGAACTCGGGGCTCAGCCAGATATCGAGCCAGGACTGGAACACCGACTCCACGTCCTGATGATGCTTGCCCAGCCGCGCCCGCAGATCGGTGTGCTGCCAGGCTTCGCCGGCCTGCCGGATGCCCGCCACGGTGACCTCCTCGACCATCACGTGGGGCGCCATCAGCAGGATGCCCGACAGCGGCCGGGGCGAACCGCCGGCGTTGATCAGCGCAATGCTGCCTCCGTCGCTGTGACCAAACAGGAACGGGCGCTCCAGCCCGAGTGCGTCGAGCAGGGCAGGCAAGGCCCGCAGTGCCTCGTCGTGCATGTAACGGGGCGTTCGTGCCTCGCCACGGCGGACCGTCGAGCGCCCGTAGCCGTAACGCGAATACACCACCGCCTCGCAGCCGGTGGCATCGGCCACCCGCTGCGGAAAATCCCGCCACATGGAAATCGACCCCAATCCTTCGTGGAGGAAGACGATCGCCGGTGCGCCCGGCCGCGGATGGGACGAGCAGAGGCGGACGTATTCGAGGTCGGTGTCGAGGATGCGCAGGCTTTTCATCTGAACTCCGTGGTACAGGAACTGAACGAGACGCGATTATTGCCCAGCGCATCGCCGATGCGGGCAGGGCCGAGCGCGCGACTTCAAAGAAATACATCGAAATGCAACAAAGGGCTTCCAATTTCTGCGAGCGTGTGTATAATCTCGATCTCTCAAGTGCGCCCGTAGCTCAGTTGGATAGAGTACTTGGCTACGAACCAAGGGGTCGTGGGTTCGAATCCTGCCGGGCGCGCCAGTTTTAACTGGTATTGAGTGTTGGGAATGAGGGTCGCTTCAATGCGGCTCTTTTCAACTGAAAGGTGTGTGAAGCACGCCTTGCCGGGTTCCGGCAAGTTGAAGAAAAGAGTTTTGCGCCCGTAGCTCAGTTGGATAGAGTACTTGGCTACGAACCAAGGGGTCGTGGGTTCGAATCCTGCCGGGCGCGCCAAATCAGAAAGGGACTGCAGAAATGCGGTCCCTTTTTGCGTTTGCGGCGTTCCTGATCGGTTGCATGTCCGCCGGTTTCCTGCCGGGCACGCAACCGAGCTGTCGGCAACCTCCTGTGGTGCTTGCCGAATGGGGCGAATTGGCTCGATGCGGAAAATTGATCCGCCTCAGGGTGCAAATAATAGAAATTATTATCATTCGCATCTTTGCGTCGGTTTTCAAGCATGAAGCAATTGCGATGGTGCGCCGGACTCGTGCTGGCATTGGCGACCGGTGTCGTCCGGGCCGACCCGGAGATCATGGTTCACGAGGGGGATGTGGCCGAGCGCGGTGAGACGGTGTTTTCGCTGCACGGCAATCACACCTGGCGCGGGCGCCGCCAGAGCGACGACGGTACCTGGCCGACGCACCGCCTGAGTTACCTGATGGCCGAGATCGCCACCGGCCTTGCGCCCGGCTGGGAGGCTGGCGTGCACCTGCCGGTGATGCGCGGCGGTGTCGATGGCGCGGGGGCGGACAACGGCGCCTGGGGCATGTCGGCGGTGATGTTCCGCCTGAAGCACATTCGGGCCTTCGGGGATGGCGGCTTCGTCGGCTTCAACGCCGAATACGACATCAACGCGAGCCGCTACGTGCGCGACGCCCGTGGGGCGGAATTCCGGGGAATCGTCGGCTTCGACGCCGAACGCTGGCGGATCACCGCCAATCCGCATCTGATGTGGGGGTGGGGCCGCGCCGACAGCCCGCGCTCGCCGGCCCTCAACCTCGATCTGAAGGCGCTGTACAAGTGGTCGGAGCGCCTGGCCTGGGGTGTCGAGGCCTACACCGACGGCGGGCGGCTCGATCGCTTGCGGCCGGGCGAGGGAGACCGGACGATTTATCTGGTGACCGAGGTCGCCACCCGCGCTGGCAGCGTGCATCTGGGGGTGGGGCAGGGCTTCCGGGATACGCCGGAGCGCTATCTGCTCAAGGGCGTGTGGTCGATGGATCTGTGAGATCCGGCGCGCGGGCGCACACCGCGGCGCCGGGACGAGGTCAGAGGAAGCGGTCGAGCATCTTCTTGCTGTGGGCGTCCAGTGCGTAGCGGTCGCGGATCAGGAAATTGATGCCGCGGCTGTCGGCGATCAGGAGGGCGGGACGGACCAGGCGGCGGATGTCTTCCTCGCCCTTGAGGACGAGGGTGGCGGGGCCACGGTCCGTGTCCACTTCCCAGGTGCTGGGGGTCGCAAAGCTCGATACCGAGCGGATACGCTCGATCACCGGGATGAATTCGCGGCTGGCGAGGTCGGCTTCGAGGATTTCGCGGGACGCCGGCGGGAGGTCGGCAATGCGCGTTACCCAGGCGACTTCCTCGCCGTCGCCATTCACCAGGCCGATGCCCTCGCTGGGCGCGGCGATGGGGAAGGAGCGGACCGGGGTGACGAGGTGGCGCACGCCGTCCGGCGCCACGTAGATCAACTGGCCGAAGCTGTTGCGTTCGAGGGTGATGGCTTGGGTCATGGCGGGTCTCAGGCGTTGGCGTGTTCGCGGTGCGGCGGCACGGAAGGCTGCTTGTCGTTGCCGATGGCGACGTCGTCGAGCTTGCGGGTCTGGGCTTCGTAGAGCCGGAAGTAGGCGCCTTGCTTTTCCATCAACGCGTCGTGGTTGCCGATCTCGACGATCTGACCGCGGTCGAGCACCACCAGGCGGTCGGCCTTGCGCAGCGTCGACAGGCGGTGGGCGATGGCTATGGTGGTGCGGCCGCGGATGAGGTTTTCGAGTGCCGCCTGGATTTCCATTTCGGTTTCGGTATCGACGGCCGAGGTGGCCTCGTCGAGGATCAGGATGCGCGGGTCGATCAGCAGCGCGCGGGCGATCGAAATGCGCTGGCGCTCGCCGCCGGACAGGGCCTGGCCGCGTTCGCCCACCAGCGAGTCGTAGCCGTGGGGCAGGCGCATGATGAAGTCGTGGGCGTGGGCCGCGCGGGCGGCGGCGATGATCTCGTCGCGGCTGGCGTCGGGCTTGCCGTAGGCGATGTTCTCGGCGATGGTGCCGAAGAACAGGAAGGGCTCCTGGAGCACGAGGCCGATGTTGCTGCGGTATTCGGACACCGGCACCGAGCGCACGTCGATGCCTTCGATGCGGATCGAGCCGTCGGTCACGTCGTAGAAGCGGCAGATCAGGTTCACCAGGGTGCTCTTGCCAGAGCCCGAATGGCCCACGAGGCCGATCATCTCGCCGGCCTGGATCGACAGGTCAACACCCCGCAGGATGGTGCGGTTGCCGTGGCGGAAGCCGACCTTGCGGCACTCGATGGCGCCGGTGACGGCGGGCAGGTGCTGAGGCTTGGTGGGCTCGGGCACACTGGAGACGTGGTCGAGGATGTCGAAGATGCGCTTGGCGCCGGCGGCGGCCTTCTGGGTGAAGGACACGATGCGGCTCATGGAGTCGAGCCGGGTGTAGAAGCGCGAGATGTAGGTGAGGAAGGCGGTGAGCACGCCGACGGTGATCGACTTGCCGGCCACCAGCCAGATGCCGAAGCCCCACACGATGAGCAGGCCGACTTCGGTGGCGAGGGTGACGGTGGGTGAGAACACCGACCAGATGCGATTGACCCGGTCATTGACCTGCTTGTTGCGCAGATTGGCTTCGCGGAAGCGGTTGACCTCGCGCTTTTCCTGGGCGAAAGCCTTGACCACGCGGATGCCCGGGATGGTGTCGGCGAGCACGCTGGTGACTTCGCCCCACACCCGGTCCACCTGCTCGAAGCCGTAGCGCAGGCGATCCCGCACCGAATGGATCAACCAGGCGATGAAGGGCAGCGGCACCAAGGTGACGAGTGCCAGCCACGGATTGATCGAGATGAGGATCACCGCGGTCATGGTGATCATCAGCACATCGGTGGCGAAATCCAGCAGTTGCAGCGACAGGAACAGGGTGATGCGGTCGGTCTCGGCGCCGATGCGCGACATCAGGTCGCCGGTGCGTTTGCCGCCGAAGTATTCGAGTGACAGCCCTTGCAGGTGTTCGTAAGTGGTGATGCGCAGGTCGGCGCCGATGCGTTCGCTCACCAGCGCGAGGATGTACGTCTTGGCCCAGCCCAGGCTCCAGGCCACCAGTGCGGCGCCGAGCAGGCCGCCGAGCAACAGCGCCACCTTGTGGGTGTCGATGGGCACGCCGTTCTGGAAGGGAATCAGCACCTCGTCCATCAGCGGCATGGTGAGGTAGGGCGGCACCAGGGTGGCGCCGGTGGACAGCAGCGTGAGGATGAAGCCGGCCAGCAGCTGGCGCTTGTACGGGCGGGCGAAGCGCCACAGGCGCAGCAGCGTCCAGGTGGACGGCGGGGTGTGGATTTCGCGGGCGCAGGTGGGGCACTCGTCGGTACCCGGCGGCAGCGGCGCGTCGCAGGTGGGGCAGGTGAGCGGTTCGGGCGGGGCCGGCTGGCGGCCGGCGAGCACGCATTCGAGTTGCGCGCGGAAGCGGTCGGCGAGGTTGTGGGCGGCCGGGTCCTGCGCCAGCGTGAAGCGCCAGCCGTCGAGCTTACGTTCGGCGTCGACGAGTTCGAGACTCGCCACGCCGGCCTGGTCCCGATGGCGCAGTTCCATGCCCGCGCGGAAGGGCCACGACTGCCAGCCCTGACTGGCGTGGTCCCAGCCGAGCAGCCGGCTGTCGGTGAGGGCGACGAGGCCGTTCTTGAACTGCAGGCGGGTGTCCAGATCGAGGCTGAGGCTGGCGAGGACTTTTTCGCCGGGCGCCAGGGCCTTGTCGAGGAGCGGACGCCATGCCTCGGGCACGGCGGGGCCAAGGTAGTCGGAGTAGGCGGAGGCGGCGGGCGAAAGGGCAGAGGACTCGGAATTCATCTCGGATGACGCGATAAGGCCACAGCAAACGGCCAGCGTAAGGCAAAATTGCGAGCGAAGTTTACTGACTCGTTACAAGCGCGTATACCCGCATTGGGCTGCAGCGCCCAAGTCGCCGAATATTTTTCGCACCGGTAATCCGGGAAGGCTTTGCTGCGTTAAGCGCAGATCAAGTTTGTATTAAACAGTGTGCCGAGCGCACGTTCGTTACTTCCACACCCTGCCCATGACCAACAAAACGATCGACTTTCTCAACGTGCTCCATCTGCGCGGACCGAACATCTGGACGTACCGCTCGGTTCTCGAAGCGTGGGTCGATATCCATGACCTGGAAGACTGCCCCTCCAACGTCATCCCGGGCCTGCCCGACCGCCTGACCACGATGTTGCCGACGCTGATCGAGCACCGCTGCAGCATCGGCGAGCGGGGCGGCTTCGTGAAACGTCTGCACGACGGCACCTGGCCCGGTCACATCCTCGAGCACGTCACCCTCGAGCTGCAGAACCTGGCGGGCATTTCCGGCGGGTTCGGCAAGGCGCGCGAGACCTCGGAGCGGGGGGTTTACAAGGTGGTCATCCGCGCCTGGCAGAAGGACGTGTCGCTGGCGGCGCTGCACATGGGCCGCGACCTGCTGATGGCGGCCATCGAGGATCGGCCATACGACGTGGACGCCGCGGTGGCCAAGCTGCGCGACCTGATCGACGACTACATGCTTGGGCCGAGCACCCGCTGCATCGTCGAGGCCGCGGCCGACAAGCGTCGCCGCATTCCGTACATCCGCCTGCTGGCCGAGGGCAACCTGGTGCAGCTGGGCTACGGCGCGCGCCAGCGCCGCATCTGGACGGCCGAGACCGACCGCACGCCGGCGATCGCCGAGGGCATCGCCAGCGAAAAGGATCTGACCAAGCGCCTGCTCGCCTCCTGTGGCGTGCCGGTGCCCGAGGGCGAGGTGGTGGCCTCGGTCGACGAGGCGATCGCCGCGGCCGAGGATATCGGCTATCCGGTGGTCGTCAAGCCCACCGACGGCAACCACGCCCGCGGCGTGTTCACCCATATCATGACCCCCGAGGAAGTCGCGGCGGCCTTCCCGCTGGCGGCGGCAGAAGGGTCCGAGGTGATGGTCGAGCGCTTCATCAAGGGTACCGAGCACCGCATCCTGGTGGTCGGCGGCAAGATGGTCGCCGCCAACATGGGCGAGGCGGTGTCGGTGATCGGCGACGGCACCTCCACCATCGATCAGCTCATCGACAGCCAGATCAACATCGACCCGCGTCGTGGTGTCGAGCACGAGTTCCCGCTCTACGTCATCAGTCTCGACCGCTTCCCGGCCGCGAAGATGGAAGTCGAGCGCCAGGGCTTCACCGGCAGCTCCGTGCCGCCTGAAGGCACCGAGGTGATGATCGTGCGCACCAGCAACATGGCCTTCGACGTGACCGACGACGTGCATCCCGACACCGCCGAACTGGCCTGTCTGGCGGCGCGCATCGTCGGCCTCGACATCGCCGGCATCGACCTCGTCTGCGAGGACATCTCCAAGCCGCTCGACGCCCAGCGCGGCGCCATCGTCGAGGTGAACGCCGGCCCGGGCCTGCTGATGCACATCAAGCCGGCCGTCGGTCAGCCGCGTCCGGTGGGCGAGGCGATCGTCGCGCACCTGTTCGAGAAGGACGAAGATTCGCGCATTCCGGTGGTCGGCGTCACCGGCAGCCGGGGCAAGACGCCGGTGGCGCGGCTCATCGCCCACCTGCTGCGCCTGTCCGGCCAATACACGGGGCTTGCCTGCAGCGAAGGCGTTTTCCTCGACGGCCGTCAGGTCGAGACGCCCGAGGGCACCAACTGGGACGCCGCCGAGCGCGTGCTGATGAACCGTTCGGTCGAGGCCGCGGTGTTCGAGAACGGTTGCCGCAGCATCCTCGCCGACGGCACGGTGTACGACCGCTGCCTCGTGGGCGTCGTCACCAACGTCGATCCCGCGCTGCACTTCGGCGAGTTCTACATCGATTCCGACGAGAAGGTCTGGAACGTGTTCCGCACCCAGGTGGATCTGGTCCTGTCGTACGGTGTCGCGGTGCTCAACGCCGAAGACCCCGCGGTCGTCGAGATGGCCCCGCTGTGCGACGGCGAGGTGATCTTTTACGGCGTCGATCCCGCCGCCGAAGCCATCGCCACGGCCCGCGCCGACGGCAAGCGCTCGGTCTACGTGAAGGACGGCGCCATCGTCCTCGCCACCGGCGAGCACGAAGAGCAGGCGGCGCGCATCGCCAAGATCGCCATGCTCGGTAACGGCGCCATCGACCAGCCGGGCGTGCTGTCGAACCTGCTGGGCGCGGTGGCCGGCGCCTGGGCGCTGGGCGTTGCGCCCGAGATCATCCGCGCCGGCGTCAAGCCCTACGACCCGAGCGCGCCGCTGCGCGCCGACTGAGCGCCCACTGCGACCGACCAGAACATCCGACAAGCGCGGCCGCCGCAAGGGCGGTCGCCCGACTCAAGACAAGGACAGTAATCCATGGAAGTTTCCCGCATCCGGGCACTGCGCGGCCCCAATCTGTGGAGCCGGCATACCGCGATCGAAGCCATCGTGTCGTGCACCGACGCCGAGTGCGACATCGACTCGATTCCCGGCTACGAGCCGCGCCTGCGCAACCTCTTCCCCGAAATGGGTTTCCTCGAAACCGACGGCAACCAGGGCGCCATTTCGATGGCCCAGGCGCTGGAGCTGGCCGCGCTGGGTCTGCAGGCCTGCGCCGGCTGCCCGGTGACCTTCAGCCGCACCGCGCCGACCGTCGACAAGGGCGTGTTCCAGGTGGTGGTCGAATACACCGAGGAAAAGGTCGGCCGCCTCGCCTTCGATCTGGCGATGCAACTGATTGCCGCCGCGGCGAGCGAAGACGGCGTCTTCGATCTCGCCGACGCGCTGGCGCGCCTGCGCGAGCTGGACGAGGATGTCCGCCTCGGCCCCTCCACTGGCTCCATCGTCCAGGCTGCGGTGGCGCGGGGCATTCCGTATCGCCGCCTCACCGAAGGCAGCCTCGTGCAGTTTGGGTGGGGCAGCAAGCAGCGCCGCATCCAGGCTGCCGAGACCGACCTGACCAGCGCCGTGGCCGAAGCCATCGCCCAGGACAAGGAACTCACCAAGACCCTGCTGCGCGCCGCCGGCGTGCCGGTGCCGCTCGGCCGTTCGGTCACCGACGCAGACGACGCCTGGCTCGCCGCCCGCGAAATCGGTGGGCTGGTGGTGGTCAAGCCCCGCGACGGCAACCAGGGCAAGGGCGTGGCGGTCAAGCTGCGCACCGAAGAGGACGTTCGCCGCGCCTACAACGTGGCCGCCGAGTTCAGCGACGACATTCTCGTCGAACGCTACCTGCCGGGCCACGATTACCGCCTGCTGGTGATCGGCGACAAGCTGATCGCCGCCGCCCGTCGCGATCCGCCGCTGGTGATCGGCGATGGCAAACGCACCATCCGCCAGCTCGTCGAACACGTTAATAGCGATCCGCGTCGGGGCGAAGGCCACGCCACCTCGCTCACCAAGATCCGCTTCGACGAGATCGCCCTCGCCACCCTCACCAAGCAGGGCTACGACGCCGAGTCGGTGCCGCCCAAGGGCAAGCGGGTGATCCTGCGCAACAACGCCAACCTGTCCACCGGCGGCACCGCCACCGACGTGACCGACGACGTCCACCCCGAGGTGGCCGAGCGCGCCATCGCGGCGGCCAGGAACATCGGCCTCGACATCTGCGGCGTGGACGTGGTGTGCGAGAGCGTGCTCGAACCCCTCGAAGCCCAGAGCGGCGGCATCGTGGAATGCAACGCCGCGCCGGGTCTGCGGATGCACCTGCAGCCCTCGTACGGCAAGGGCCGTCCGGTGGGCGAGGCGATCGTCGCCAACATGTTCAAGCCGGGCGACAACGGCCGCATTCCGGTGGTCGCCGTCGCCGGCACCAACGGCAAGACGACCACCGTGCGCCTCACCGCGCATCTGCTCGGAGTGGCCGGCAACCGGGTGGGCATGACCAACTCGGACGGCGTCTACGTGGGCAAGCGGCGCATCGACACCGGGGATTGTTCCGGCCCGCGCAGCGCCCGCAACATCCTGCTGCATCCGGACGTGGATGCCGCGGTGTTCGAGACCGCCCGCGGCGGCGTGCTGCGCGAAGGCCTCGCCTTCGACCGCTGCGACGTCGCCGTGGTGACCAACATCGGCATGGGCGACCACCTCGGCTTGTCGTACATCAGCACCGTCGAAGACCTCGCCGTGGTCAAGCGTGTCATCGTGCAGAACGTGGCGCCGCACGGCACCGCGGTGCTCAACGCCGCGGACCCGATGGTCGTCAAGATGGCCGGCGCCTGCCCGGGCTCGGTGCTGTTCTTCGCCGCCGACCGCAACAACCACGTGCTCGCCACCCACCGCGCCCAGGGGCGCCGCGTGGTGTTCGTCGACGGGGGCGACATCGTCGCGGTGGAAGGCAGCGAGAAGTTCCGCGTGCCGCTGGCCGGCATTCCGATCACGCGCAACGGTACGATCAGCTTCCAGATCGAGAACGCCATGGCGTCGCTCGCCGCGGCCTGGGCGCTGGGGCTCGACCCGGAGATCATCCGCCGGGGCATGGCGACCTTCGTGAACGACGCGGCCACCGCACCGGGGCGTTTCAACGTGTTCGACTACAAGGGCGCCACGCTGATCGCCGACTACGGCCACAACCCGGACGCGATCCTGGCGCTGGTGCAGGCGGTCGAGAGCATGCCGGCCAAGCGCCGCGCGGTGGTCATCAGCGGCGCGGGCGACCGCCGCGACGAGGACATCCGCGAGCAGACCCGCATCCTCGGCCGCGTGTTCGACGACGTGGTGCTGTACCAGGACGACTGCCAGCGCGGCCGCGCCGACGGCGAAGTGCTGGCGCTGCTGCGCCAGGGCCTCGAAGGCGCGCCGCGCACCCGCGAGGTGAGCGAGATCCGGGGCGAGTTCGTGGCGATCGATTCGGCGCTCGCCAAATTGGGCGAGGGCGACCTGTGCCTGATCCTGATCGACCAGGTGGAGGAAGCGCTGGCGCACATCGCCAAGCGCATCGCCGAAGCGGGGTGAGCCTGTAGGGCGTCGCGAGGGCGGCGCCTCGATTCGTGCAAATCCGGCAACAATGGTGGTTTTATTGTTGCCGAGTTCGCGTCAAATCAACACAAGAAGCCTTCCGCCAGCCGGTGGAAGGCTTCTGTGCGTTCCCGGCGCCTTTCGTCGGACCAGCCGAGCTCGTCGGCCAGAATCCGCGCCACGGCGGCAGCGGCCTCTCGGGCGGCGCGGGCGTCGATGAAAAGGGCCCGATGACGACGGGCGAGGACGTCGTCCACGTCGCGGGCCTGCTCGTGGCGAGCGGCGTGGCGTACCTCGGCTTCGCTGAGATCGAGGCGCGGGTGGAGCCGCACGCCGGCGCCGGGCAGGGCGTCGATCAGCGCGCGGTCGTTGCCCGGGCTGGCGCCGTGCAGTCGTAGCGTGGCGGTGGGGCAGGGACGCGCGGGCAGGCCGGCGACCTGCTGGGCCCGGTCGACGATCTGCTCGGCCATGTGCCGGTAGGTGGTCCATTTGCCGCCGGCCACCGAGACGAGGCCGCTGGCGGAGACCTGGATCAGATGTTCCCGCGACAAATTGGCGGTGCCGCCGCCGGGGCCTGCGTCGATCAGGGGACGCAGGCCGGCGAAGGCGCTGCGCACGTCGGCACGGCCGGGTGGGCGCGCCAGGTAACGGCCTGCGGTGTCGAGGATGAAGTCGATCTCGGTGGGCAGCGGGCGCGGCTCGAGCGGCGTGTCCGTGCGTGGGGTGTCGGTGGTGCCGAGCAGGACCTTGCCCTGCCAGGGAATCACGAACAGTACGCGGCCGTCGGGCGTGCGGGGGATCAGCAGGGCGTCGTCGCCGGGCAGGAACGCCCGGTCGATGACCAGATGGGCGCCCTGGCTGGGAGCGAGCTGCGGGGGGGCCTCGCGGTCGTCGAGCCGGCGCAGGCCATCGGCCCAGACGCCGGTGGCGTTGATGACGACCCGGGCGGCGATCTCGAAGGGTTCGTCGCGCTCGGCGTCGCGGGCGGTGACGCCGGTCAGCCTGCCGCCCGCGTGCACCAGCCCGGTGACCGGCAGCCGGTTGAGGGCGAGGCCGCCCAGGTCGAGCACGGTGCGCATCAGGTCGATGGCGAGGCGGGCGTCGTCGAAGCGCGCGTCGTGGTAGGCAATGCCACCGACGAGGCCGTCGCGGCGCACGCCGGGCAGCGCCGCGAGGGTTTGCGCGGGAGAAAGCAGGCGGCTGGCACCGAGGCTGTGACGACCGGCCAGCCAGTCGTAGGCGGTGAGGCCGGCGCCCAGCACGAACAGGTCGCGGTGCCGGTAGACCGGTACGACGAAGCGCTGGCGGCGCACCCGGTGCGGTGCGTTGGCGAGCAGGAGCGAGCGTTCGGCCAGCGCCTCGCGCACCAGGCCGACGCGGCCCTGGGCCAGGTAGCGTACGCCGCCGTGGATCAGCTTGGTGGAGCGCGAACTGGTGCCCTGGGCGAAGTCGTGGGCCTCGAGGAGCAGGGTGGCGTGGCCGCGGGCCGCCGCATCGACGGCGCAGCCCAGCCCGGTGGCGCCACCGCCGATCACCAGCACGTCCCAGCGGGGCGTGGCGCGCAGGCGATCGAGCAGTGCGGCGCGGGTCATGTCAGCCGGCCCAGCCCTTGGCGCGCTCGATGGCCCGGTGCCATTCGGTGAGGCGGGCTTCGCGCCAATCGGCGCTGCGGGTGGGCTCGAAGACCCGCTCGGCCTGCCAGTGGGCGGCGAGTTCGGCCGGATCGCGCCAGACGCCGACGGCCAGCCCGGCGAAATACGCGGCGCCGAGCGCGGCGGTTTCGGTCTGGCGGGGGCGGATCACCGGCACGCCGAGGAGGTCGGCCTGGATTTGCATCAGCAGATTGTTGCGCGCGGCGCCCCCGTCGGCGCGCAGTTCGGCCAGCGGGCCGGCGCCGTCGCGGTTCATGGCGTCCACAAGGTCCACCGTCTGCAGCGCGATGGCATCGAGCGCGGCGCGGGCGATGTGGGCGCGGTTGACCCCGGCGGTGAGCCCGACCAGTGCGCCGCGGGCGTAGCCATCCCAGTACGGCACGCCGAGCCCGGAGAAGGCCGGCACCAGCACCGCGCCGTTGCTGTCGGGCACCTGCGCGGCGAGGGCTTCGACCTCGGCGGTGTCGCGGATGATGCCGAGGCCGTCGCGCAGCCAGCGCACCACCGCACCCCCGACGAAGACGCTGCCTTCGAGCATGTAGGTGCTGCGCTCGGCGTTGCCGGTGCCGAGGCGCCAGCCGAGAGTGGTGAGCAGCCCGTGGCGGGAGGCGACCGGCAGGGGGCCGGTGTTGCGCATCAGGAAGCAGCCGGTGCCGTAGGTGTTCTTGGCGCTGCCGGGGCTGAGGCAGGCCTGGCCGAAGGTGGCGGCCTGCTGGTCGCCGGCGAGCCCGCCGATGGGAATGGCCCCGCCGAACAGCTCGGGCTGGGTCGAGGCGAACACGCCGCTGGTGTCGACCACGGCCGGGAGCAGCCGCGAGGGAATGCGGAAGAGGTGGAGAAGGTCGTGGTCCCAGCACTGCCGGTGGATGTCGAACAGCATCGTGCGGGCGGCGTTGCTCGGATCGGTGACGTGATGGGTGCCACCGGTGAGTTGCCAGGCGAGCCAGCTGTCGATGGTGCCGAAGGCCAGCTTGCCCGCCTCGGCGCGCGCGCGGGCGCCGGGGACGTGGTCGAGCAGCCAGGCGAGCTTGGTGGCGGAGAAGTAGGCGTCGAGTTCGAGGCCGCTGCGGGCGCGAATCCGCTCGGCGTGGCCGGCGGCGCGCAGGCGCTGGCAGTCGGGCACGGTGCGGCGATCCTGCCAGACGATGGCGGGCGCGAGGGGTTCGCCGGTCGCCCGGTCCCACAGCACGGTGGTTTCGCGTTGGTTGGCAATGCCGATGGCGGCGATGTCGCGGGCGTGGAGCCCGGCTGCGGCAAGCGCCTCGCGGGCGCAGTGGAGCTGGCTGTGCCAGATTTCACGGGCGTCGTGCTCGACCCACCCGGGTTGGGGATAGGACTGGGCGAATTCACGCTGAGCCAGGGCGAGCACGCGGCCGTCCGCGTCGAAAACGATGGCGCGGCTGCTGCTGGTGCCTTGGTCGAGGGCGAGGAGGCGGGGCATGGGGCGGGTCGGCAGGACGGCGGCGTGGCGCCGGCCGGTTGGTCGATATTCGTGGCGGATACCGAATTTAACACTGAAGCGCCGTTACAGCGCATTGACGTGGCGGGGGTTTCAGCAGCCGCCGCCAGAGCGCCGGGTGAAGCCGAAGCCACCGCCACCGAGACCGGCGGGCTGGATGCAGATCATCAGGCCGAGGGAGCGCGCCGACTTGACGATGTCGGGCGGGAAGGCCGAGAAGGGGGCGGCCTGGTTGACGACAGAGCGGACGAAGGCGATTTCTTCCTGCTGGTCGCCGCTGCGGAGCACCGAAAAGCTCTTCAGGCTGCCGTCGGGATTGAGGCGGACTTCGATCGCCGCGGGCTGGATGCCGCGGGCGCGGGGATCGTTCTTGACGAAGGCGGCGCTGCGGTTGAGCTTTTTGACCAGGGCGTCGAGGTAGAACTCGAGGCTGAACGGGTCGACGGGCGGGCTGTTGGGGATGCGCTCGACCAGATCGGCCAGCTCGTCCCGGTGGCGGCGGCCCTCGCGGGCGCTTTCGCGGCCGATGTCACGGGCCATGGCGAGGGCGCGCTCGGAGAGATCGGGTTTGGCGGGCGCCGGGCGGGACTTGGCTTCGGTGGCGAGTTCGTTGAGGAAATTGTCCATTTCCTCTTTTTGGGCGACGGTCCATTTGGGCGTCGGCTCGGCTGCGTGGAGCGTCGGGGTGGCGGACTTGCGGGCGGTGAGGATGCGCGGCCGGTCGGGGGCCGGCGTGGGCCTGGGCGTTGCCCGGGCCTTGGCTTTGGCCGCTGGCGCGACGGGGGACGCGGCGGGGCGGACGTCGGCCTTGGGGGCGGCGGCGCGTGGCGCGAGCCGGGCCTGCAGCGTGGGGAGCGAGGGCGATTCGGGCGGTTGCAGCTCCACCAGCAGGACGAGCGCGTGCGCGGCGATGGACAGCGCCAGGGCAAGCAGCAGGCGGCGCGACGGGGCGGAACTGCAGGAATCGGACATCGGCCGGATTTTAGACCGGCCGTGGGGCGAGCGCGATGCTTTTTGGCGCCGCGCTCAGGCCGGGCTGCGGACGCGCTGGCGATCCGGCTCGAGTCTGTAGCGCTTGAGCTTGAGGTATAGCGTGCTCTTGGCGACGCCGAGCTGCCGGGCGGCGCCGGTGAGGTTGCCCCCGGTGGCGGCGATGGCGCGGCGGATCAGTTCCAGCTCGCCCTCGGCCATGCTGCAGACGGCTTGTGCCGGCGTGGGCGCCACGCCGTGCAGGGGCAACGTGTCGCCGGGGCGGGGGGCGAGTTCGGGCGGCAGCGCGTCGACGCCGATCAGCTCGCCGTCGCTCATCAGCACCATGCTCTCGATGGCGTTGCGCAGTTCGCGCACATTGCCAGGCCAGGAGTAGGCGTGCAGGCGCGCGAGGACGTCGGGGTCGAGGCACCGCGGGCCGGTGCGATGGGCGGTGGTGAAGCGTTCGAGGAACAGCTCCGCGAGCGGCGCGATGTCCTCGCCGCGCTCGCGCAGGTTGCGGTGGGTGGCGGCGACGAGGCGGAAATTGACCTTGCGCGGGGTGTTCTCGCCGAGGCGGTAAAGCTTGCCTTCTTCGAGCACGCGCAGCAGGTGGGGCTGCAGGTCGAGGAGCATCTCGTCGATCTCGTCGAGGAACAGGGTGCCGCCGTCGGCGGCTTCGATCTTGCCCATCAACCCGCCCTTGCGCGCGCCGGTGAAGGCGCCCTCGGCGTAGCCGAAGAGTTCGCTGGCGAGCAGGTCGCGGGAGAGGCCGCCGCAGTTGAGCGCCACGTAGGTGCCGGCGGCGCTGGGGCTGGCCTCGTGGATGCCGCGGGCGAATTCTTCCTTGCCGACGCCGGTTTCGCCGAGCAGCAGCACCGGTACCCGCGAGCGGGCGAGCTGGCGGGCCTTGTCGATGGCGGCTGACGAGGGAGGTGAAGTTGCGCGGACGCGGAGCCGGCGGCCGGATCGCGGGGCTCTCCAGGCGCGGGGCGGGGCGTCCGCTGCGGGGGACGGGCATGACCAGCAGTGTGCCGATGGCCTGCCCCTGGCTGTGGTCACGGGTACCAGCCAGTCGTCGCACATCCAGGCCGGAAGCGGGCCGATGGGGCCACCGTGGCCGCCGTGGGCGAGGGCCATCGCGGGCACGCGGGTGGGGGCCGCCACGTTCAGGTCGCCCCCACGTCCGGCGATGGCGGCAGCGGCGAATTCGTTGATCTTGACCGGCCAGCCGCGCCGGTCGAACAGCACCAGGCCGTCGCCGGCACAGGCGCTCCAGCGTGCTTTCGAGGAGGCGGTAGCGCAGTTCCATCTCGCGGGCGGCAAGGCGGCTCTCGATGCGGCTGGCGGTGGTCACGGCGAGGGCCAGGCTCTGCCGGCTGTAGGTTTCGGAGAGGCCGGAGACGTCGATCACGCCGAACATCTCGCCGTCCTGCGGGTGGCGGATGACGGCGGCGGAGCAGGTCCAGCTCCAGCGCTTGATGCCGGCGCAGTAGTGCTCGGAGGAGTGGATCTGCACCGGCTGCCCGACGGCGAGGCACGAAGAAGGTATCGGTCATCGCGCCGCCGGCGTCGATGCCCATCACCTGTACCTGTGATTGTTGGACTTCCATTGTTGTCTCCATGTCTCCTTGGTCTGGATCGGCACCGCTTTCGCGGCACCCCGGGGAACGCGGGTTTCCCTGCCGGACATCTCGCAACGCCCGTGCCAGTGGCGGTGCGGGGAGCGCAAGTGATTGAACGGAAATGACTTTGAATGGAGCCCTGGCGATTGTTGCGGAGCAGCGACGCCGCCGCCGGGAGACCGGAATCCGGACGGTCGTGCGGGGATCGAACGTTCGACCGGGCGGCGGACGGGGGCCGGCGGGGCGGCGGGCTAGGCGGGCGGGGGGCGGCAGCGGCTACAATACGGCCCGTCTTCATTCCCGGGCCGCGGGTCGAAGCGACTTTGGGCGGCCTTCTTGATGGATCTATTACTGATCGTTCTGCTGATTCTTCTCAATGGCGTGTTCGCCATGTCCGAAATCGCCGTCGTCTCGTCCCGCAAGGCGCGGCTGCAAAATCTCGCCGACGACGGCAGCCTGGGGGCCGAGGCGGCGCTCAAGCTGCACCAGGAACCGTCGAGCTTCCTGTCCACCATCCAGGTCGGCATCACCCTCGTCGGCATCCTGAACGGCGCCATCGGCGAGGCCGCGCTGGCCGATCCGCTGTCTGCCTGGTTTGGCAGCATTCCGCTGCTGGAGCCCTACGCCCGCGGGATGGCGCTGACCATCACCGTGGTGATGCTGACCTATTTCTCGGTGGTGGTGGGCGAGCTGGTGCCCAAGCGTCTCGCGCTGCTGGCGCCCGAAGGCATCGCGGCGCTGATGTCGCGACCGATGATGATCCTGGCGCGCATCACCCATCCGCTGGTGGTGGTGCTGTCGGGCTCGTGCTCGGCGGTGTTGCGCCTGATCGGCGCGCGCCGCAAGGAAGAGCCACCGGTGACTGACGACGAGATCAAGGTGCTGATGGAGCAGGGCGCCGAGGCCGGGGTGTTCCACGAGAGCGAGCAGGAGATCGTCTCCAACGTGCTGCGCCTCGACGAGCAGCGCATCTCGGCGATCATGACGCCGCGCCGCGACATGGTGGTGGTGGACCTGGAAGAGGACGAGGCCAGCGTCTGGAAGACCATCGTCGAGACGCCGTATTCCCGGCTGGTGGTGTGCCGCGACGGCCTTGAACAGGTGGTCGGCGTGCTCCAGAAGAGCGATCTGCTGGCCGCGGCCCTGCCGGGCGGCGGCGTGGGGCTGGAGGATCTCGAAACGCTGCTGCGACCGCCCCTTTACGTGCCCGAATCGGTGACGACCCAGCAGCTGCTGGAGAGCTTCCGCCGGGCACGCCTGCAGTTTGCGCTGATCGTCGACGAATACGGCGAGGTGCAGGGCCTGGTGACGCTGACCGACGTGCTGGCGGCCATCGTCGGCGAGCTGTCGGTGCCCGAGGCGCCGGAAGATCGCGACATGTTGCAGCGCGAAGACGGTTCGTGGCTGGTGGATGGCGACGTGGGCATCGAGCGGCTCAAGTCGGTGCTCGACATCGGCGACGATCTGCCGGGCGAGGATGGGCACTCGTTCAATACCGTGGGCGGCTTCATCATGAACACCCTCGGCCGCATCCCGATGGCGACCGACCACTTCGAGGCGGCTGGCTGGCGCTTCGAGGTGATGGACATGGACCGCAATCGCGTCGACAAGGTGCTGTTGTCGAAGGCCGCGGCCTGATCAGCGGCTACACCAGTCACGCCGGTTGCCGCGCCCCCAGGGCAGCGACAGCCGCTCGGTCATGCTCATCGTGGAGCGGACCTTGCCGGTGCTGCCGTCGAACAGCACGTCGAAGCGCGCCGGTTCCGAATACACGTCGCAGAAGCGCCATTCCCACACCAGTTCGTCGCGCGCCTTGAAATACACCGTCCAGCCCGGATATGACGGGCCGAGGATGCGCAGCACCTGCTCCTGGCTCATGCCGGGTTCGATGCGGGCGAAGTGGGGCATGTCGAGCACGTTCTCGATGCCGACGAGGCGGCCCTCGGCGTCGACCCGCGCCATCCACGTCTGGAAGCCTTCCGGGCCGCGCGGGTAGGCCAGTTGCTGGCCACCGCCGGGTTCGGGCCAGCTCATCGCCGGCGCGCCCAGCACCCGGTCGAGATCGGCGCGGGTGCTGATGCCGGGCTGCAAGCCCGGGCCGCCGAGGCCCGCGCAGCCGACGAGGGTCAGGCCCGTCAGCAACGCGGCGAACAGGCCGCGGCACGCGGCCCAGGACGGACGGCCGCGTAGGGCCAGGGTTTCGAATCTTTTCATCGGGAACGCCTCGAACGGGCCGGCAGGGCCGGCGACGGGTGAAATGCTTATCGCGGCGGCGGTGCATTGCATAGCTGATTTTCTCGCTTCCGCCGGGCGGGCCGGCATTCCAGACTGCGCCTCATGGTGGCTTTGAGCCACGCACTGGCAGGAGGTTGCAGGATGCAGGCCTTGATCGTGGGGGCGGATCGCGTCGAGACGATCCGCGCGGAAATCTTTCGGGTGGCGGACCGTCTGGGCATTCGGGACGTGGATCACTGGCCTGGCCGCAAGGCCGGCGAGGGACGGCGGGTGCTGTCGGCCCGGACGCGGCTGGTCGTTTTCGTCTGCGACCGGGCCAACCACATGCTGATGCGCCACGTGCGCCGGCAGGCCGAGGAGCTGGGCGTGCCGATGGTTTTCTGCCGCCATTCGGCCACCGAACTGCGGGCGCGCCTCGAAGGGCTGCATTGATCCAGGGCGGCGGCGAGGGGCGGCGAAGCGGGGTCTATTTTCCTTTTAGTAATATACAAAGCCTTTTTTATTCGTTTGTGTGGGGTTAGGGGCTTTTTATACTCTGGCCCAACCCCCTAATCCCTGGAGAACTGAGATGACCTCGACCCGTTCCGTGTTTGTCCTGCGGCGTTCCCTGCTCGGTCTGCTGGCTGGCCTGAGTCTCGTCGGCGCCGCTCCGGCGCAGGCCGACACCACCCTGCTCAACGTGTCCTACGACGTGGCGCGGGAGCTGTACAAGGAGATCAACCCGGCCTTCGTTGCCCACTGGCAGCGCAGCGCGGGTGAAAAGATCACCGTCAATCAGTCCCACGGCGGTTCGAGCAAGCAGATCCAGTCGGTCATCGCCGGCCTCGAGGCCGACGTGGTGACGATGAACCAGGCGGCCGACATCGACGTGCTGGCCAAGAACGGGCTGGCTTCACCCGACTGGCGCAAGGCCTTCCCCCACGGCGCGGCGCCGTATTCGTCGGCGACGATCTTCCTGGTGCGCAAGGGCAATCCGAAGGGCATCAAGGACTGGAACGATCTGGCCAAGCCGGGTGTGAGCGTCGTGATTCCCAACCCGAAGACGTCCGGCAACGGCCGCTACACCTATCTGGCGGCGTGGGGCTACGCGCTGTCGAAGGGCGGCAACGACGCCGCGGCCAAGGATTTCGTCGCCAAGCTGTTCGCCAATGTGCCGGTCTTCGATGGCGGTGGCCGCGGCGCGACGACGACCTTCACCCAGCGGGGCATCGGCGACGTGCTGGTGACCTTCGAGAACGAGGCGGTGCTGATCGACAACGAGGTGGGCGGCGACAAGTTCGACGTGGTCTACCCGTCGCTGTCCATCGACGCGTCCGCGCCGGTGGCGATCGTGAACAAGGTGGTGGACCGTAAGGGCAGCCGCAAGCAGGCCACGGCTTACCTGAACTTCCTGTATTCGCCGGAAGGCCAGGAGATCATCGCCAAGCATTACTTCCGTCCGCGCGATCCGGCGGTGCTGAAGAAGTACGCCAGCCGCTTCCCGGCCATCAAGACCTTCACCGTCGAGGAGAAGTTCGGCGGCTGGGATGCGGTCCAGAAGGTGCATTTTGCCGACGGTGGCATCTATGACCAGATCGCGGTGAAACGATGAGCGCAGCCCGCAATCGCGTCCTGCCCGGCTTCGGTCTGTCGCTGGGCTACACGCTGGTTTACCTGTCGCTGATCGTGCTGATTCCGTTGGCGGCGGTGTTCGTCAAGGCCAGCTCGCAGGGGTTCGCGCAGTTCTGGGCGGTGGTCACGGCGCCGTCGGTGGTGGCCTCGTACAAGCTGTCGTTCGGCGCGTCGCTGCTGGCGGCCGTGATCAACGCGGTGTTCGGGCTGATGCTGGCGTGGGCGTTGGTGCGCTACTCCTTTCCGGGCAAGCGCCTGGTGGACGCGCTGGTGGATCTGCCTTTCGCGCTGCCCACCGCGGTGGCGGGTATCGCGCTCACCGCGCTGTACGCGCCCAACGGCTGGGTCGGCCAGCATCTCGAGCCCCTCGGCATCAAGGTGGCATTCACGCCGCTGGGGGTGCTGGTGGCGCTGATCTTCATCGGCCTGCCCTTCGTGGTGCGCACGGTTCAGCCGATCCTCGAGGATCTGGACACCGAGTATGAAGAGGCCGCGGTGAGCCTCGGCGCCAATCGCTGGCAGGCTTTCCGCCATGTGGTCTTTCCGACGCTGCTGCCGGCGCTGCTGACCGGCTTCGCGATGGCTTTTGCCCGCGCGGTGGGCGAATACGGATCGGTGATCTTCATCGCCGGCAACATCCCGATGGTGTCGGAGATCACGCCGCTGATGATCATCACCAAGCTGGAGCAGTACGACTACGCGGGCGCCACGGCGATCGCGGTGGTGATGCTGGTGTTTTCGTTCGCGCTGCTGCTGCTCATCAACGGGCTGCAGGCGTGGACGGCCAAACGAACGGGGAGGGAGCGCTGATGGCGGGCGCAGCGGGTGTGTTGCACGGGTCGGCGGATCACGCCGCCCGGTTCGAGTCGAAGGCCGCGACCCGCGAGCCGACGCTCGTCAAGTGGTCGATCCTGGCCGTTTCGCTGACGTTTTTCGCGGTCTTCTTGCTGATGCCGCTGGTGGCGGTGTTCGTCGAAGCCTTCCGCAAGGGTTGGGAAACCTATGCGGCGGCGCTGATCGAGCCCGACGCGGTGTCGGCGATCAAGCTGACCCTCACCGCGGCGCTGATCTCGGTGCCGCTCAATCTGGTGTTCGGCGTCGCCGCGGCGTGGGCGATCACCAAGTTCGAGTTCCGCGGCAAGCATCTGCTGATCACGTTCATCGATCTGCCGTTCTCGGTGTCGCCGGTGGTGGCGGGCCTGATCTACGTGCTGGTGTTCGGTGCCCAGGGCTGGTTCGGGCCGTGGCTGTCGGAGCACGAGTGGAAGATCATCTTCGCGGTGCCCGGCATCGTGCTGGCGACGGTGTTCGTGACCTTCCCCTTCGTCGCCCGCGAGCTGATTCCGCTGATGGAAGCCCAGGGCCGCGAGGAGGAGGAGGCCGCCGTGGTGCTCGGCGCGCGTGGCTGGCAGACCTTCTGGCACGTGACGCTGCCCAACGTGAGGTGGGGGCTGCTGTACGGCGTGATCCTCTGCAACGCGCGCGCGATGGGCGAGTTCGGTGCGGTGAGCGTGGTCTCCGGGCACATCCGCGGCATGACCAACACCATGCCGCTGCACGTGGAGATCCTCTACAACGAATACCAGTTTGCGGCCGCCTTCGCGGTGGCCTCCGTGCTGGCCCTGCTGGCTCTGGTCACCCTGGTGATCAAGGCGTGGGTCGAGCGCCGGGCCGGCAGTGCCGGCCGTGAAGCGTAAAGAGATACGACGATCATGAGCATCCAAGTCAAAAACATCCGCAAGCAGTTCGGTGGCTTTACCGCGTTGCACGACGTGACCCTCGATTTCCCGACCGGCGAACTGGTCGCGTTGCTCGGCCCGTCGGGCTGCGGCAAGACCACCTTGCTGCGCATCATCGCCGGGCTGGAGTCGGCCGACGGTGGTCAGGTGCTGCTCGACGGTGCCGACGCTTCCGACACCCACGTGCGCGAGCGCCAGGTGGGCTTCGTGTTCCAGCATTACGCGCTGTTCCGTCACATGACGGTGTTCGACAACGTGGCCTTCGGGATGCGCATGAAGCCGCGCGCCCAGCGCCCGTCCGAGGCGGCGATCAAGGCCAAGGTGACCGAGCTGCTCAAGCTCGTCCAGCTCGACTGGATCGCCGACCGGTTTCCGTCGCAGCTCTCCGGCGGTCAGCGCCAGCGTATCGCGCTGGCCCGCGCCCTGGCGGTGGAGCCGCGCGTGCTGCTCCTGGACGAGCCGTTTGGCGCCCTCGACGCCAAGGTGCGCAAGGAGCTGCGGCGCTGGTTGCGGCGCCTGCACGACGAGCTGCACATCACCTCGATCTTCGTCACCCACGACCAGGAAGAGGCGCTCGAAGTGGCCGACCGCGTGGTGCTGATGGATCACGGCAAGGTGGAGCAGGTGGGCACGCCGGAACAGGTGTATCGCCAGCCTTCGTCGCCGTTCGTGTACAGCTTCCTGGGGTCGGTGAATCTCTTCCATGGCCGCGTTGAGGGCGACGCGGTGCACGTGGACGACAGCCGCCTGTCGGCCGAGAAGGTCGATCTGGCCCACGGCAGCAACGTGGTGGCTTTCGCGCGGCCCCACGAGCTGTCGATCGTCGTCAATCCGAAGGAAACCGACGGCGTGGCGGCGCGGATCAGCCGCATCCTGGCCTTCGGGGTCACCGCCCGCGTCGAGCTCGATGGCCTCAACGGCTCGTCCGGGCAGGTGTTCGAGGTGGAGATCACCCGCGAGGAAGTCGGGCGCCTGGGTCTGGCCGAAGGTCAGCCGGTGCGTCTTGTTCCCTCGCGCCTGTCGGTGTTCGGCCGCGATGCCACCGGCCCCGTCGCCGAACCCGCACCGAACTGGGAGATCTGATGAATTTCCAGCAATTGCGCATCATCCATGAGACGGTGCGGCGCAACTTCAACCTGACCGAGGTGGCCAACGCGCTGTTTACCTCCCAGTCGGGCGTCTCGAAGCACATCAAGGATCTGGAGGACGAGCTGGGGCTCGAGTTGTTCGTGCGCAAGGGCAAGCGCCTGCTCGGCCTCACCGAGCCCGGCCAGGAGCTGGTGCACGTGGTGGATCGCATGCTGATGGATGCGCGCAACATCAAGAGCATCGCCGCCCAGTTCAGCGCCCGCGACCACGGTCAGCTCACCGTGGCCACCACCCACACCCAGGCGCGCTACGTGCTGCCCCAGGTGGTGACCCAGTTCAAGCAGGCCTTTCCGAAGGTGCACCTGGTGTTGCATCAGGCGAGCCCGGGCGAGATCGCCACGATGCTGCAGGACGGCCGCGCCGACATCGGCATCGCCACCGAAAGCCTCGCCGCGGTGCCGGATTTCGTGTCTTTCAGCTATTACGGCTGGCACCATTCGGTGATCGTCCCGGTGGGCCATCCGCTCGAAAGCGTCGAGCCGCTGACCCTCGAGGCGGTTGCCGAATACCCGGTGATCACCTATCACGAGGGCTTCACCGGCCGCGCCCGCATCGACGAGACTTTTGCCGACGCCGGCCTGACCCCCGACATCGTGATGTCGGCGCTCGATGCGGACGTGATCAAGGCCTACGTCGAACTGGGCCTGGGGATCGGCATCGTCGCTTCGATGGCCTACGACCCCGCCCGCGACCAGAACCTGCGCATGTTGCCGAGCAGCCATCTGTTCGGCGAGAACGTCACCCGCATCGCGGTGCGCAAGGGCCATTTCCTGCGCGGTTTCGCTTACCGTTTCATCGAGCTCTGTTCGCCGGCGCTCACCGAGACCGTGGTGCGCTCGGCGCTGCGCCCCGAGGCGGAAGCAGAGGCAGTCGCCTACTAGCGTCCGCGCCCACGCGTGTCACAAAAGCCATCCTGCTGTTGCAGGGTGGCTTTTTTTTGCCCTCGCGGTCGGGCGCACGGGCGGGGCGAAAAGGCTTCATCAGATCATCAAGCTGCATTGCAGCATTTCATCAATTGATCGACTTATAAATTTGTTTTTTTGTTCAAAAGTTCGACAAAAAATAGATTTTTGTTTCAAATCAATTTGTTGTTTGAGTTGGCACGCTCCTTGACATAGCTATGCGGGTGTTTGAGACCAGACCGAGAAAACGATGATCGACCCGACCAAGCCCGCAATCGATGTCAACCGCAAGTACGTCCGCCTCGTCGAGAAGCGGCCGGATGGGCTGGTGGAGTTCGAGTTCTCCATCTCCGATCCGGCGCTGTACGTCGAGATGCTGCTGCCCGAGGCGGCCTACGAGGCGTTCTGCAAGGAGAACCGGGTGATCCTGCTCGAAGGCGAGCGCCCGGCCTCGGAAGATGGCAGCGACTGGGACTGGAATCTCCACGAAGCCACCCATCAGCGTTTCCGCTGAGCCCCTTTGCACCCCAAAACCGAAAACAGCAGGAGGAGAAACCCATGCAAATCGATCTGCGCACGGTGAGCATCAAGCCGCTGCGGCACACCTTCGACAACATCGCCCGCCGCATCGGGGCCGACAAGCCGGCCACGCGCTACCAGGAAGGCACCCTGGACATGCAGCAGGAGGCGAACTACCACTATCGCCCGACCTGGGATCCGGATCACCTGATTTACGACCGCGACCGCACCGCGATCAAGATGGCCGACTGGTACGCGTTCAAGGATCCGCGCCAGTTCTACTACGGGGCCTACACCCTGGCGCGCGCCAAGCAGCAGGACACCGCCGAGGCCAACTTCGACTTCGTCGAGAACCGTGGCCTGGCCGCCACGCTGCCGGACGAGATTCGCGACAGCGTGCTGAAGCTGCTGATCCCGCTGCGCCACGTGGCCTGGGGTTCGAACATGAACAACGCCGGCGTGTGCGCCTACGGTTATGGCACGGCCTTCACCCAGCCGTGCATCTACCAGGCGATGGACCAGCTCGGTATCGCCCAGTACATCACCCGCGTCGGCCTGCTGCTGGGTGACGTGGATGTGCTCGACACCGCCAAGCAAGCCTGGATGGAGGACGACACCTGGCAGGGTCTGCGCCGTTACGTGGAAGACACGATGGTGCTGAACGACCCGTTCGAGCTGTTCGTGGCCCAGAACGTGGCGCTCGACGGCCTGCTGTACCCGCTGGTGTACGAAACCATCATCGACGACGTGCTCTCGACCAAGGGCGGTACGCCGGTGGCCATGCTCACCCAGTTCATGACCGACTGGTTTGCCGAAACCCGGAAGTGGATCGATGCCACCGTGAAGACTGCGGGCGCCGAATCGGCCGACAACAAGGCGATTCTCGCCAAGTGGATCTCCGAATGGCGCGACCGCGCCGCCGCCGCGCTGCTGCCCGTGGCCCGCATCGCCCTGGGCGAGCGCGCCGACGAGCTGACCGCCGAGGTCGTCCAGCAATTCAACGCCCGGATGGCCAAGGCCGGCGTGCCCGTTTGAGGAAAACTCGATGTCCACCGTATTCATTGCGCTGCAAACCAACGAAGAAACGCGTCCGATCGTCGAGGCGATCGTCCAGGACAACCCCGATGCCGTCGTCAATGAACAGCCGGCGATGGTCAAGATCGACGCCCAGGACAAGCTGACGATCCGCCGCGAGACCATCGAAGAGCTGATCGGCCGCAGTTACGACCTGCAGGAGCTGCAGGTCAATCTGATCACCATTTCCGGCAACCTGGACCAGACCGACGACGAGATGGTCCTCTACTGGAACGCCTGACAGAGCGAAAGAAGGAGACACGAACATGGATATGCAAGTCGCCAAGAAGAAGCTCGGCCTCAAGGAGCGCTACGCGGTCATGACCCGCGGCCTCGACTGGACGCCGTCGTACCAGAAGATGGAAGACATCTACCCGTACATGGCGTACGAGGGCATCAAGATCCACGACTGGGACAAGTGGGAAGACCCGTTCCGCCTGACGATGGATGCCTACTGGAAGTACCAGGCCGAGAAGGAGCGCAAGCTCTACGCGATCATCGACGCCTTCAACCAGAACAACGGCCACCTGAACGTCACCGACGCGCGCTACATCAACACCGTCAAGCTGTTCATCAGCGGCATCAGCCCGCTCGAATACGTGGCGCACCGCGGCTTCTCCCACGTTGGCCGCCAGTTCCCCGGCCCCGGCCCGCGCGTCGCCTGCCTGATGCAGGCCCTGGACGAGATCCGTCACGCCCAGACCCAGGTGCACTCCATCTCCAACTACAACAAGTACTACAACGGGATGCACGACTTCCACCACGCCCATGACCGCGTGTGGTTCCTGTCGGTGCCCAAGAGTTTCTTCGACGATGCCATCACCGCCGGCCCGTTCGAGTTCATGGTGTCGATCGGCTTCTCGTTCGAGTACGTGCTCACCAACCTGCTGTTCGTGCCCTTCGTCTCGGGCGCGGCCTACAACGGCGACATGGGCACGATGACCTTCGGCTTCTCGGCCCAGTCTGACGAAGCCCGTCACATGACTCTGGGCCTGGAAGTCATCAAGTTCATCCTCCAGCAGGACCCGGCCAACGTGCCCATCGTCCAGCGCTGGATCGACAAGTGGACCTGGCGCGGCTACCGCGTGCTGACCCTCGTCGCGATGATGATGGACTACATGCTGCCCAAGCGCACCATGAGCTGGAAGGAAGCCTGGGAGGTCTACTTCGAGGAGAACGGCGGCGCGCTGTTCAAGGATCTGGCCCGCTACGGCATCAAGATGCCGGACTGCGCCGCGCAGATCGCCCTGGAGAAGGACCACCTGTCGCACCAGGCCTGGAGCACGTTCTACAACTACGCCGCCGCGGCCAACTTCCACACCTGGATGCCGGACGAGGACGAAATGGCGTGGCTGTCCGCCAAGTACCCCAACAGCTACGACAAGTACTACCGTCCGCGCATGGAGTTCTGGCGCGAAGAAGCCGCCAAGGGCAACCGCTTCTACAACAAGACGCTGCCCATGCTGTGCCAGACCTGCCAGATCCCGATGATCTTCACCGAGCCGGGCGACCCGACCAAGATCTGCTACCGCGAGGTGGATTACAAGGGCGACAAGTATCACTTCTGCTCGGACCACTGCAAGAAGATCTTCGAGGACGAGCCCGAGAAGTACGTCCAGGCCTGGCTGCCGGTGCACCAGATCTACCAGGGCAACTGCTTCCCTGAAGGCACCGACCCGACCGTGGAAGGCTTCGATCCGCTTGCCGCCGTGCTGAAGTACTACAACCTGGAATTCGGCCGCGACAACCTGGACTTCGATATCTCCGAAGACAAGAAGAACTTCGCCGAATGGCGTGGTCAGGCGACCAAGAACATCTGACGACCGATGCGCCGCGAGCCTCGCCGGCTCGCGACCGCGAAAAACATTCAGGAGACATGACATGGCTGTAGCTGCCGTCAAAGCGTACGAATTTCCGCCCGCCGACACCGTGGACAAGTTCCACGGCGCCCAACTGCTGTACATCGGCTGGGAAGACCACCTGCTGTTCTGCGCGCCCTTTGCCTTTCCGTTCCCACCGACGATGCGCTTCGGCGACATCCTCGCCGG
Organism: Zoogloea sp.; assembly: GCF_041911615.1. Taxonomy (GTDB): domain Bacteria; phylum Pseudomonadota; class Gammaproteobacteria; order Burkholderiales; family Rhodocyclaceae; genus Zoogloea. Next base: position 38,490 of record NZ_JAYROR010000003.1, read on the forward strand.
CGTCCTGCCGGGCGTCTTCGGCTATCACCCGGACTTCGCCAAGATCGATTGGGCCAAGACCGAGTGGTTCAAGTCCGGCCAGCCCTGGCAGCCGGATGCCGACAAGTCGCTGGCCGAGAACGGCCTCAAGCACAAGGACGTGATCCGCTTCCGCACCCCGGGTCTCACCGGGATCAAGGGCTCCTGCAGCTGATGCCCTGACCACGGCCGGCGGCTCGCCGCGCGCGGGTCGCCGCCCCTCGCAAGACCGATAACGAGAAGAGCCATGAGTTACGAACTGACCATTGAACCGATCGGCCAGACGATCGAAGTGGAGGAGGGGCAGACCATCCTCGACGCCGCCCTTCGCGCCGGCATCTGGCTGCCCCATGCCTGCTGTCATGGCCTGTGCGCCACCTGCAAGGTGCAGGTGACGGATGGCGAGGTGGACCACGGCGAGGCGTCCAGCTTTGCGCTGATGGATTTCGAGCGCGACGAGGGCAAGACCCTGGCCTGTTGCGCCCGCCTCGAGAGCGACGTGACGATCGAAGCCGAGATCGAGGAGGAGCCGGATGCCGAAACCATCCCGGTGCGCGATTTCCCGGGCACCGTGAGCCGCATCGAACAGCTCACCCCGACCATCAAGGGGATCTTCGTCGAGCTGGACGAAGCCATTCATTTCCAGGCCGGTCAGTACGTCAACGTGGAGATTCCGGGACTCGGCATCACCCGCGCGTTCTCGCTGGCCAACGTGCCGTCCACGGGGCGCGAGATCGAACTCAACATCCGCATCGTGCCGGGCGGGGCGGGGACGACCTACCTGCATCAGCAGCTCAAGCCCGGCGATCGCATCACCATCTCCGGCCCGTACGGGCGCTTCTTCGTGCGCAAGTCGGCGGCTTCGGCCTCGATCTTCATGGCGGGGGGCTCCGGTCTATCGAGCCCGCGCAGCATGATCCTCGACCTGCTCGAAGAAGGCTCGACCCTGCCGATCACGCTGGTGTACGGCCAGCGCACCCGCGAGGAGCTGTACTACCACGACGAGTTCCTGGCCCTGGCCGAGAAGCACGCCAACTTCACCTACGTCCCGGCCCTGTCGGACGAGCCGGCCGATTCGGACTGGACGGGTTTCCGCGGTTACGTGCACGAAGCCGCCAAGGCGCACTTCGACAACGACTTCCGCGATCACAAGGCCTACCTGTGCGGACCGCCGATGATGATCGACGCCTGCATCACCACGCTGATGCAGGGGCGCCTGTTCGAGAACGACATTTACACCGAGAAATTCTTCTCGGCCGCCGACGCTCAGCAGGTCCGCAGCCCGCTCTTCAAGCGAGTTTGAGATGGATCAAGAAATATCGAGAAAAAGCAAAATTATCGCGAATTCGTCGGTATTCTCTTGGACGCAGTCTTAAGTTTTTCCAATCAACAATCTGCCTGATCCGGACCACTCAGAGCCGGAAGGGCGTAACTGGAGGAGAGTTTCATGGCAATGACTGGCGTACTGCGTCCGGGGCACATCTCGCTGCGCGTGCTGGACCTGGAAGAGGGGATCAACTTCTACAAGAACACCCTCGGCCTCGTCGAAACCGGCCGCGACAATCAGGGTCGCGTCTATTTCAAGGCCTGGGACGAACGCGATCACAACAGCGTGCTGATCCGCGAGGCCGAGCAGGCCGGTGTCGATTTCTTTGCCTTCAAGGTCGAAAGCAAGGACGTCCTCGAAAAGCTGGATGCCGACCTGAAGGCCTACGGCCTCGCCACCGAACGCATTCCGGCCGGTGAAATGCTCGAAACCGGCGAGCGCGTCCGCTTCCTGCTGCCGTCGGGCCATTACATCGAGCTGTATGCCGAGAAGACCGACATTGGCAACGGCCAGCCCTACGTCAATCCGCAGCCGTGGATTCCGGCCGCTGAGAACGGCATCGCGCCCAGCCGCATGGACCACTGCCTGCTGTACGGTCCGGACATCGAAAAGGTTCAGGACATCTTCGAGAAGGTGCTGGGCTTCTTCCTCGTCGAGCATGTGGTGATGGAAGACGGCAAGACCGATCTGGCGATCTGGCTGTCCTGCTCCACCAAGGCCCACGACATCGCCTTCGTGCGTCACCCGGAGCCGGGCAAGCTGCACCACGTGGCCTTCAAGCTCGATAGCTGGGAGCGTGTGCTGCGCGCCGCCGACCTCATGTCGATGAGCAAGATCTCCATCGACATCGGGCCGACCCGCCACGGCATCACCCGCGGCACCACGATCTACGCCTTCGACCCGTCCGGCAACCGTTTCGAGACCTTCTGCGGCGGCTACGACACCTATCCCGACTACAAGTCGATCAAGTGGACCTGGGACGAAGTCGGCCCCGGCATCTTCTACCACGACCGCAAGCTCAACGAGCGCTTCCTGACGGTCGTTTCCTGATCGATCCACGGTCGGTCAACGCAAGACGGCGGGGAAACCCGCCGTCGCGTCGTCCCCGCACAGGGGAGTGGAGTGGGGCCGCAGCCCTTAGTTGACGAGCTCCGGTGGCAGTTTGCGGACGGCCTCGAGGGTGCGCAGGATGTGATCGGACAGGATTCGTGCCGCCTCCTTGGCGTCGCGCGCCAGCGCCGCATCGACGATCGCCTGATGTTCGGAATGCACGTCGCGGGAGATCGGCTGACGGAACAGCGACAGCCGCCGGTAGCGCTCCGACTGGAGGTACAGGATGTTCTGGAAATGACGCAGCCAGCGGGACGTCGAAGCGGAGATCAGCACCTCGTGGAAAGCCCGATTGCGCATTTCCCATTCTTCACGCGAGGCGTTGGTGCCGTCGACCAGCTTGTCCTCGGCACGCGACAGCATGTGGAACGACGCCACCACGTTGGCCTCCCACACGTCGTCACCGAGTTCGATCGACTGTTGCAGTGCGACGGTTTCGAGCAGCACGCGGGTCCGGGTGATGTCTTCGAAATCGTCGAGGGAAATGGGGGCCACGCGAAAGCCGCGCTGCCCCTGGGCCACCACCAGCGCATCGGTGACCAGCAGCTGCAGCGCTTCACGCAGGGTGCCGGCGCCGACCGAATACTGGTCCTTGAGATGTTCGACGCGCAGCTTTTCACCGGGGCGGTGCACGCCCTCGATGATGTCCCGGCGCAGTTGCCGGTAAGCCGCTTCGGCAAGTGTCTTCGGCTCGTCCGCGTGACTGCCGGACAGATCGGGGACGGTGGCGAGATCGTTCATCGTGCGGGGTTCTCGGGTTTCGGTGCGGGTCAGGATGCACGCGGATTGAGCGGAATTTTAGCTGAAAACCCTTATCCCGGTGATAGTAAAAAATCTCGAGAAAAACATTGACTGTCGAAACAGAAGCCAATATTGTTCTCAAGTGATGAGTCTTCTATAACAGTCGGGCCCCTTCACCATGAGCGATCAAGCCGTTTCCTCCGTAGCCGTTCCCCAGTCGGTCATCTCGGCCGAGGCCGTCACCGTCGCGCTCGAGGCGGCGGTTGCGTACGCGGCCAAGATCGGGGTCAAGATCAACGTCGCCGTCGCCGATTCGGGCGGCAACCTGAGCGGCTTCCTGCGCATGCCCGGCGCCTTCATCCAGTCCATCGACATCGCCATCGACAAGGCCTACACCGCGGCCGGCTTCGGGTTTTCCACCAAGAAGTGGATGGATTTCATCGGCCACGACGACGGGATGAAGTTCGGCTTCTCGGCTCGCCCGCGCCTTGTCGTGTTCGGGGGCGGCCTGCCGATCCGGGTGAATGGCGAGCTGATCGGCGGCATCGGCGTCTCGGGAGCCTCCGAGGCGCAGGACGAAGAGTGCGCTCGGGCGGCGCTGGCGGCCATCGGCGCGACCGAATGACATCAACGGCCTGCGTAGCGGGCCGTCGGGCGGGCGCGATGTCGCCGTACCCGGAGTTTTCTAGCGAGGTTTTATGGATCTTCAACTTGCGGGCAAGCGCGCCCTGATCACCGGCTCCACATCGGGCATCGGCTTTGCAACGGCGGTCGCGCTGGCGAAGGAGGGGGCTGCGGTGGTCCTCAATGGCCGAGGCCGCGCCGGCGTCGCTGCCGCTCTGGAACGCCTCCAGGCGGCGGTGCCTGGCGTGCAGGCCAGTACGGTGGCTGCCGACTTGTCTTCTGCGACGGGATGCGAGTCGCTGATCGCGGCCTGCCCCGAAGTGGACATCCTCGTGAACAACATGGGCATTTTCGATCCCAAGCCCTTCGAGCAGATTGCCGACGAGGAGTGGTTCGACTTCTTCGAGACCAACGTGATGAGCGGCGTGCGGCTGGCCCGCCACTACCTGCCGGCGATGAAAGCCCGCGGCTGGGGCCGGGTGGTGTTCATCTCGAGCGAATCGGGCATCTGCCCGCCGGCGGAGATGGTGCATTACGGCATGACCAAGGCGGCGCAGCTCTCCGTATCCCGCGGTCTCGCCGAAACCTGCACGGGCTCGGGCGTTACCGTGAATTCCGTTCTCCCCGGCCCGACCCGCACCGAAGGCGTCGCGACGTTCTTTGGCCAACTCGCCAAGGAGCAGGGCGTTTCCGTGGAGGAAGCCGAACGGGCCTTCTTCGCCAACGCGCGGCCGACTTCGATCATCAAGCGCCTCATCGATCCGGCCGAGGTCGCCGCCATGGTCACTTACGTTTGCAGCCCGCTGTCGTCCGCCACCCAGGGTGCCGCCCTGCGTGTCGAGGGCGGTGTGGTCCGCAGCATGGTTTAACCCCAGCGTTTCAACAGGAAATAAACAAAACGATGAGCAAGAAGATCAAGTGTGCCCTGATCGGTCCCGGCAACATCGGCACCGACCTGCTGGCCAAGCTGCAACGCAGCCCCGTCCTCGAGCCGGTCTGGATGGTCGGTATCGATCCGGATTCCGATGGCCTCAAGCGTGCCCGCGACATGGGCATCAAGACCACCGCCGAAGGCGTGGACGGCTTGCTGCCGCACGTCAAGGGCGATGGTGTGCAGATCGCCTTCGATGCCACCAGCGCCTATGTCCATGCCGAGAACAGCCGCAAGCTCAACGAGCTGGGCGTGCTGATGATCGACCTGACCCCGGCCGCCATCGGGCCGTATTGCGTGCCGCCGGTCAATCTGCTCGAGCATGTTGGCCGTGGCGAGATGAACGTGAACATGGTCACCTGCGGTGGCCAGGCCACCATCCCGATGGTCGCCGCCGTGTCCCGCGTCCAGAAGGTTGTGTATGGCGAGATCGTCGCAACCGTGTCGTCCAAGTCGGCGGGCCCCGGCACGCGCAAGAACATCGACGAGTTCACCCGCACCACCGCGGGGGCCATCGAGAAGGTGGGTGGTGCCGAGAAGGGCAAGGCGATCATCATCATCAATCCGGCCGAGCCCCCGCTGATGATGCGCGACACCGTGCATTGCCTCGTCGAAGGCGAGCCGGACCAGGCCAAGATCACCGAATCGATCCACGCCATGATCAAGGAAGTGCAGAAGTACGTGCCGGGCTACCGCCTGGTTAACGGCCCGGTGTTCGACGGCAACCGCGTTTCCGTCTTCCTGGAAGTCGAAGGCCTGGGCGACTACCTGCCCAAGTACGCCGGCAACCTGGACATCATGACCGCCGCCGCCGCCCGTACCGCCGAGATGTTTGCCGAGGAAATCATCGCCGGCAAGCTGACCCTGCAAGCCACTGCCTGAGGAATAGACGATGGATCTCAAAGGTAAGAAAGTTACCCTGCACGACATGACCCTGCGTGACGGGATGCACCCCAAGCGACACCTCATGTCTCTCGAGCAGATGAAGTCGATCGCCACGGGTCTCGATGCCGCTGGTGTTCCGCTGATCGAAGTGACCCACGGCGACGGTCTGGGCGGCAGCTCGGTGAACTACGGTTTCCCGGCCCACACCGATGAGGAATACCTCTCCACCGTCATCCCGCTGATGAAGCAGGCCAAGGTCTCGGCGCTGCTGTTGCCCGGCATCGGCACCGTCGATCATCTCAAGATGGCCCGTGAGCTGGGTGTGAACACCATTCGCGTGGCCACCCACTGTACCGAGGCGGACGTCTCGGAACAGCACATCACGATGGCCCGCAAGATGGAGATGGACACCGTCGGCTTCCTCATGATGAGCCACATGAACAGCCCCGAAGGCCTGGTCAAGCAGGCCAAGCTGATGGAAGGCTACGGTGCCAACTGCATCTACGTGACCGATTCTGCCGGCCATCTGCTGCCCGACGGCGTGAAGGCCCGCCTGTCCGCCGTGCGCGATGCCCTCAAGCCCGAGACCGAGCTGGGTTTTCACGGTCACCACAATCTCGCGATGGGCGTGGCCAACAGCATCGCCGCCATTGAAGTAGGCGCAACCCGCATCGACGCTGCCGCCGCAGGCCTGGGTGCCGGCGCCGGCAACACGCCGATGGAAGTGCTCGTCGCGGTGTGCGACCTGATGGGCATCGAGACCGGCGTGGATGTGGCGAAGATCACCGACGTCGCCGAAGACCTGGTCTTCCCGATCATGGATTTCCCGATCCGCATCGATCGCGACGCGCTGACCCTCGGCTATGCCGGCGTGTACGGCTCCTTCCTGTTGTTTGCCAAGCGTGCTTCGGTCAAATACGGCGTGCCGGCCCGCGACATCCTCGTAGAGCTCGGCCGCCGCGGCATGGTGGGTGGGCAGGAAGACATGATCGAGGATACCGCCATCACGATGGCCAAGGCCCGCGGCCTGATCGTCTGATGTTGTTGTGCGGGGCGCTGCGGCGCCCCGTTTTTCAATCGCCCGGAGAGTGACATGCCGTTTGCTCAGGTTTACCTCGTCGAAGGCCAGACCGCGCAGGAAAAGCGCGCGGTGATCGCGAACATCACCCAGGCGCTGCAGGACGCGGTCGGTGCGCCGCGACCCAATGTGCGGGTGTGGATTCACGATGTGCCGAAGTCCAATTTCGGTGTAGGCGGGGAGTGCATCGAAGATCTCGAGGACAGCAATTTCCCGTTCGTCCAGCTGTTTCTCATCGAAGGACGGACCGAAGAGCAGAAGCGCGCGGTCATCGAGAACGTGACCCACGCGCTCGAAGTCTCGGTTGGCGCCCAGAAGGGAAGAATCCGTGCTTGGATTCAGGAAGTCCCCAAGGCCAACTGGGGAATCGCCGGCCAGACCGCCAAGGATCTCGGTCGCTGATTTGTAGTTAACCGCCCCCGCTTGCACCGGGGCGGTGCGGTATCCAGTCGTAAAAAAATCATCCAATAACCGCAAGGAGGGGAATCATGAAGAAGTCATCCATCGCACTACTCGTCGGCGGCCTTTTTCTGGCCACAGGCGTCGCCCAGGCCAAGGAAGGCGGAGACCAATACCCGAATGGTGCCGAGAATTGGTACGCCGGCGCGTTGCCGCCGCCGGGCACCTATTTCATCAATTACTTCGGCTACTACGGCGGCAAGCTGCAGGACGGTAGCGGCAATGCGGTCAAGAACCCGGCCAACAGCAAGGAGGCCCGTGTCGATGCCTTCTTCGACGCGCTGCGTGTGGTGCACGTGACTAACACCCAAATCCTCGGTGGCAACTGGGCGATGCACGCAATCCTGCCGATCGTTAGCCAGAGCGTTGGCAATCTTCCCGGCACTGTCGGCTCGGCCAGCAAGTTCGGCATTGGCGACATCACCATCGACCCGCTGGTGATCACCTGGCATCACAGCCCGGAACTGCATACCGCGTTCGGCTTCGACATCAACCTCCCGACCGGCGCCTACGACAAGGACGATGCCCGCAAGAGCATCGGTGCTAACTACTATAGCTTCGAGCCCATCTACGCCGTCACCTGGCTGCCGCAGGGAAGCTGGGAGCTGTCCGCCAAGCTGATGTACAACATCAAGACCAAGAATAACGATTCCGTCTTCCTTGGTCAGAGCGGCAAGTACCAGTCCGGCGACGAGTTCCACATGGATTACCTGGTGGGCAAGAAGATCGGCGACTGGGCCGTCGGTGTCAGTGGCTACTATCTCAAGCAGATCACCAACGACAAGTTCAACGGTGAAACGGTGCAGGGGATGAACAACATCATTTCCACCGGTCGCAAAGGGCAGGTGTTTGCATTCGGTCCGAGTGTGAAATACACAACCAAGACCGGCACGATGTTCGTTGCCCAGTGGCAACACGAAACCATGGTGGAAAACCGCTTCCAGGGCGATAAGCTCTGGTTCAAGCTGGTGACGCCGCTTTAAGCCCCGCTGAATGCCGTTGGCGGACCTGAGGGGTATCTGCGATACGGCCTTATGTTCGTGCAGTGGTAAGTCTGAGCGTGCGCGTTACCACCCCCCGTTCGGTATCTTTCCGATCGGGGGTTTTGTTTTGTATTGCCGGAGAAAAAGAGCCGGCATTGAAGTCGATGTGACGCGAGGCGTCTAGGGCTTGAAATCTGGCCCATGCCGACGACTTTCGAAGCAAGCAGCCAGTTTTTCTGATTTATACGCACGAGGTGTTGACAGTTTTTCTGTAGTCCTTATAATTCGGCCTCTTTCGCAGCGACGCTTTCGGCGGGATTGGAAGTGTGGCGGTGAGGAGGCTGGGTTTGCGGTGTATTGCAGGCTTGGGGCGTTAAGCGGTGCGATTCTGGTTTTAAAAAAGATTCGCGCAGTGCTTGACAGGGTCTGAAAGCTCTGTATAATGCGCACCTCTTCGCTGCATGACGCAGCGGTTCTTTAAAAAGATGAACAACCGATAGGTGTGGGTACGCGGTTTCGAGGGGTTTTTGGTTTATACCAGAAGCCACGAAGAAATTGAAGTATCTGCAGAAATCGTCAGGTTTCTGGAGTTTTTGGATTGAAC
>NZ_JAYROR010000004.1:0-2227 GCF_041911615.1 Zoogloea sp.
AGCGCTTCCGCAGGGATGTTGCCATCCGGGTTGTAGAAGGCCTGCAGCTCGGGTGTCAGCAGTTCGGCCGGCCAGTCGTTGCCGGTTACCGGGAACCAGTGCTCGCGCGGGTAATGGGCGAATTCGGCGTTGGCGAAGGTGTCGCCGAGGTAGTAGTGGTTCCAGAAGTAATTGCACGACAGGCGCTCGAAATACTCGCCCAGCGCGCTGGCCCGGGCGGCCAGCTGGGTCGCGCCCTTGCCGTTGGTGAACATCAGGTGGCAGGCCCGGTTGCGCACATGCACCGACCAGACGTTGTCGACCGGGTTGAGCCAGGAGCATTCCTCGATGTCGAAACCGCGCGCGGCCAGCTTGGCCTGCATCGAGGTGATGGAATGTTCGAGCGAGGCATCCTTGCCCGGTATGAAATGTTCGTTTTGCATCGGGCGTCCTGCCTGAAGGTTTGTCGGGGTGGCGGCGACGGCCGGTTGCGGTCGACCGCGAAAAATGGGCAAATTTGCCCGTTCATTCCTTGCGGCGGCGGGCCGGCAGCGGTTTGCGCTGGCGCTGGCCGGGGCGCCCGGTAGGAGCGGCCGGCTTCGGCTTGGGTACCAGCAGGTTCTTCGCGCTGCCCTGGCTGGCGGCGCGGTGGGCGAGAATCGCTACGCGCAGCGATTCCGGCGCGACTTCGACGGACGGGTGTGAGCCTTGGGGCGTGTAAATGGAAAGCGCGTCCTTCAGGCGGAACAGGCGTTCCGCCGTTTCACCCTTGTGCGGCAGGGTTTGGATGATCTTCTCGGCCGTGGGCGTCAGCGCGAAGCTGTCGTCCGCCGCGTGGAGCAGGCCATGTGCGGCGAGTCGCGAAAAGGACTCGCTCAATTTGTCCTCGCCGGGGATGTTGCCTTGAAGCAGATCGATGGCCGCCACGATGTCGACCGCTGCGGCCGGCCGCCGTTTGGCGGCGAGCGCGGTGGCGAGCAGGAGAAGGACGTCTACATCGTGGATCGGGTGCATGGTCTGGCCTTTGAAACGGGTGAAAAAAACCGGCCGGAGCGGTGCGGTTTTTCGTGAGGGTGGCAGTGTAAGGCCTGACGGTCGAAAATCCGCGCCCGATTTGCCGGAGGGCGGAGGAAATCGTCGGTCGCCGTTCAGAAACCGAGCGACAGCCCCTTGGGGTGGAAGGCCTGGTAGCGGCGGGCGGTCTGGTCGGCCTTGCGGCTCCACGCCTCGGTGGTGGAGGTGAGGTAGTTGAAGTGCAGGCGCGGCTTGCCGGGGCCGGGGTGGCTCTTGAGCAGCAGTTCGACGCAGCGCGGGTGCGGGTGGTGGAAGATCGCACCGTTGGTCGAGATCAGGTAGTTGGCGCATTGCAGCCGGGCGAGCAGGGGTTCGCTGATGTTGGCGACGCTGCCGTGGTGGGCCAGCTTGAAGCCGTCGAGGGCGAGGCGCGCGCCGGGCGCCAGCAGGCGGTCGAGCGAGGCTTCGAGGACCGGCGCCCAGGCGTCGCCGGTGAGCAGGAAGCGCACTTCCGGCTGGCTCGCCGGGTATTCGAGCAGCAGCGCGATGCTGCTGCCGTTGGCGCGGCTGGTGTCGCCGCCGAAGGGCGCGTCGGCGCCGGGTTCGCCGCTGCCGCCGCCGAGGGTGTCGGCGAGATCGGCATCGGTTTCATCGTCGGGCGCGTTGTCGTCGAGGTCATCGTCGGCGCCCAGCACGTCGCCCAGCGGGCGCAGGCTGCGGCTGGCGGCGAGCCGTTCGCGCAGCTTCGCGACGTCGCCCGAGGGCACCCGGGCCGCCTTGAGCTCCTTGGCCCAGTTGTCCTTGAGGTCGAGCAGGCGGTCGTGGTCGGGCGAGAGCAGGGTGAGCCGGCAGGCGCCCGGGAGTTCGACGACCGGCAGCGCGGCGTCGTTGCGGTCGATGGCGGCCAGCGCCCCGGCGAAGCCGAGGTTGTGGACCGCCTGGCCGGTGCGCTGCTCGTAGTCGGCGATCAGCATGCCGAGCAGTTCGCCCTGGACGCCGCCGAGGGCGGCGCCGGCCGGGTCGGGGACGGCGTTGAGCTGGTCGCGGCCGTTGAACCAGATGCGCTCGAAGTGGCAGTCGAGAGCTTCGGCGTCGAGCAGCAGGCGGATGACGCCCTCGATGTGGTCGGCGTCGATGTGGGTGATGACGAGCAGGTCGAAGCGGCGCTCGCCGGCGGGCAGGTGCAGGATGCGCTCGCGCAGGGCCGGGTAGGCGTGGGCCGGGCCGCCGTCGA
>NZ_JAYROR010000005.1:0-28552 GCF_041911615.1 Zoogloea sp.
GCCCACCGTGGCGGCAGCCGCGGCGCCTGCCGATGCCGCCGCCCCGGTGCCCGCCGAGGTGGTCCTGACGGCCGGCGACACGACGTATCGAGGCGCCTTCAAGCTGGGCGCCAACGGTGCGGTGAGCGGCACCGGGAGCGTCGAGTGGACCAACGGCGAGCGCTATGTCGGCACGCTGGTGGAGGGCCGCAAGCACGGCAAGGGGCGTTTCGAGTGGGTCGGCGGTCAGTGGTACGAGGGCGACTGGGTAAATGACCAGGCGACCGGCCACGGGGTGATCCGCTTCGCCGGCGGCAACCGCTACGAGGGGGCGGTGGTGGACGGCGAGCCGAACGGCCGCGGTACTCAGATATTCCCGTCGGGCGACCGCTACACCGGCGACTTCGCCCGCGGCGTGTTCCACGGCAAGGGCACCTACGCCTGGAAGAACGGCAACCGCTACGAAGGCAGCTGGAACATGGGTCGCAAGCATGGCCCGGGCCGTCTGGTTTGGGCCAGTGGCGAGGGCTGGGAGGGCGAGTTTCTGAACGACCAGCAGACCGACAAGGGCAAGTCGATCAGCGCGGCCGCCGCGCCGCGCTGAGACGCCCGCCCGCGTTGTTCAGACCCACTGGCGACGGCGTTCCATCAGCTTCCAGATCAGCGGCGTGAGGATCAGCTGCATCGCCAGGTCGAGCTTGCCGCCGGGCACCACGATGGTGTTGGCGCGGGACATGAAGCTGCCGTCGACCATCCGCAGCAGGTAGGGGAAGTCCACGCCGCGGGGATCGCGGAAGCGGATGATGACCATCGATTCGTCGGCGGTCGGGATGTCGCGGGCGATGAACGGGTTCGACGTATCCACCATCGGCACCCGCTGGAAGTTGATGTGGGTGTGGGAGAACTGCGGCACGATGTAATGCACGTAGTCGTGCATTCGGCGCAGGATGGTCTCCTGCACGGCCTCGAGCGAATAGCCGCGGGTTTTTGTGTCGCGGTGGATCTTTTGTATCCACTCCAGGTTGGTGATCGGAACGACGCCGATCAGCAGGTCGGCGTGGCGGCAGATGTTGACCTTGTCGGTGATCACCGCGCCGTGCAGACCTTCGTAGAACAGGCAGTCGGTGTCCGGCGGGAGATCTTCCCACGGCGTGAAGCTGCCCACCTTGAGGCCGCGCCGGGCCGCTTCGTCGGGGTTGTGCAGGTAGTAACGGCGCTGCCCGCCGCCCGATTCGCCGTAGGTGCGGAACAACTGCTCCAGGTCTTCGAGCAGGTTGGCCTCCGGCCCGAAGTGGCTGATTCCGCGCTGGCCCTGGCTTTCCGCCTCGATGATGAGGTCGCGGATCTCGTTGCGGGTGTAGCGGTGAAAGCTGTCGCCTTCGATGATGGCGGCGTTGACCTTCTCGCGCCAGAAGATGCCTTCAAAGGTGTGCTTGACCGTCGTGGTGCCTGACCCGGACGAGCCGGTCACCACGACGATGGGGTGTTTCATGGACATGGACTGCTCCCGCGAATGAGTGGTTTTGGAGCAGTCCACGCGGCCATGAACTGTTCCAAAAGCACTCCCGGGCGTGCTCGGGGGCGGTGTCGACGTTGCGGTGCAAAAACCGTGCCGGCGCCAGCCTCAGGAATGGATGTGCAGCCAGGCCCGCCATTGCTCGAACAGCGCGGGGCTGGCCGCGGCGATCACCGAGCGCTTGATGGCCGGGCCGGCGGTGAGCGGCGAGCCGCCGAGGCTGCTGTAGCAGCCGCCGGCTTCGTCGAGGATCAGGCGACCGGCGGCGTAGTCCCACAGCATCTGGCCGCCGTGGATGTAGACGTCGAGCCGGCCGGCGGCCACGTAGCACCATTCGAGGGCGCTGGAGCCGAAATTGCGTTGCGAATAATAGGGCGGCCGCACCGCGAGCTCGTCGCCGAGGTGGTGGCTGATGCGCTTGAAGTCGACGCCGGCGACGGCTTCCCTGAGCTGGGCGGCGGGGCTGCGCAGGGGCAGCGGCACGTCGTTGAGCCAGGCGCCGGCGCCGCGGGCGGCGTAGAACGCTTCGTCGGTGATCGGGTTGTAGACCACGCCGATCTGGGTCTTGTGGTCGACCAGGTAGGCCACCGCGACGCCGAAGAAGGGAATTCCGTTGGCGAAGTTGGTGGTGCCGTCGATCGGGTCGATGACCCACAGGCCGTGCTTGCCGGCGTGCCAGACGCGCCCTTGCTCTTCGGCGCTCATCTCCTCGCCGAGCACCGGGCCGGGAATCAGCCGGGGTAGTTGCTCGACCAGCGCGGCCTGAGACGCGAGGTCGGCCTCGGTGAGCAGGCTGCCGTCGGCCTTGCGCTCGCGGGCGGCGCTGAGGTAACGGGGCAGGATGGTGTGCTTGGCCATCTCGCGGACGAGATCGGCGAGGGCGCGGGCCTGGTCGAGGCGCTGTGCGGAGGTCATCAGGCGTTCCGCCACTTGATCGAGCAGCCGATGCCGGGTGTCTGGTCGGCGGGGCCGTGGCCGGTCAGGGCCACCTGACGCAGGGCCTCGAAGAGTTCGCGGCGGGCGTCGGGCGCGGCGGGCTGCTTGCCGGACGCGTCGAGGCGCCCCCGGTACTGCAGGCCGAGCCCGGCATCGAAGCCGAAGAAGTCGGGCGTGCACACCGCACCGTAGGCCTTCGCGACGGCCTGGGTTTCGTCGTGCAGATAGGGGAAGGGAAACGCCAGCTCGGTGGCGATGCGCTGCATGTTGTCCCAGGAATCCTCGGGGTAGTCGGCCGGATCGTTGGACATGATCGCCACGCTGCCGATGCCCAGCCCGGCGAGTTCGCGGCAGTCGCGCAACAGGCGCGGCAGCACGGCCTTGACGTAGGGGCAGTGGTTGCAGATGAACATCACCAGCAGGCCTCGGGGGCCACGGCAGCTGGCGAGGCTGTGGGTCTGGCCGTCGACGCCGGGCAGGACGAAGTCCGGGGCGGACCAGCCGAAATCGCACAGCGGCGTGGAGAGACTGACCATGATCTTCGTTGAGTTTCCATCCCGTGGAGGCACGCGGATAATAGCATGATGAATCCGCGCTTCTTTTGCCCCGACGGGCTTCTTCCCGATTCCGACATGCCGCTGCCGACGGCGGTGGCCCACCACGCCGAGCGGGTGCTGCGCCTTGCCGTGGGTGACGCCGTGACGCTTTTCGACGGTCGTGGCGGCGAGTGCGCAGCGACCCTGCTGGCGCTTGGCAAGCAGCCGCTGGCCCGTGTCGGGCCGCGCCAGGAGGTCGACCGCGAGTCGCCTCTGGCGATCACCCTGGTTCAGGCGCTGGCGAGCGGCGACAAGATGGACTGGGTCGTGCAGAAGGCGGTCGAGCTGGGCGCGGTGGCGATCCAGCCGGTGGCCGCCGAGCGTTCGGTGCTCAAGCTCACCGGTGACCGGGCGGCCAAGCGGGTCGCCCACTGGCAGCAGATTGCGGTGTCGGCCTGCGAGCAGTCGGGCCGCAACCGGGTGCCGGCGGTCGGCGAAATCGTGCCGCTCGCCCGCTATCTCGCGCAGTCGTTCGATGGCACGCGGATGATCCTGGCGCCGGGCGCCGCTGGCGCGCTGGCCCGCAAGGGGCGCCCGACGGGGCCGCTGGCGATCCTGATCGGACCGGAGGGCGGCTGGTCGCCGGCCGAGTTGCAGCTGGCCGAGCGGGCGGGCTGCGCGCCGCTGGCCCTCGGGCCGCGGGTGCTGCGCACCGAAACGGCGGGCCTTGCCGCGCTGGCGGCCTTGCAGACGCTGTGGGGCGATTTTCCGGGAGACGGGCATGTTTGAATCGGCGGAGTTGGGTCACACCTTGTCGAAAGAGGCGTACGCCGAGATCGAGCCGCAATTGCGCACCGATCTGCTGGGGGCACAGTTCGAGCTGCTCGAGAGCAAGGCGTGCGCGGTGGTGATCCTGATCAACGGCATCGACGGCGCCGGCCGGGGCGAGACCGTGAACCTGCTCAACGAGTGGATGGACCCGCGCCACATCGAGGTGCACGCCTTCGACCGCCCCACCGACGAGGAGCGCGAGCGGCCTTTCCTGTGGCGTTTCTGGCGTGCCCTGCCGGCCAAGGGCAAGATCGGCGTGCTGTTCGGCAACTGGTACTCCGATCCGATCCATGACCGCTCCCAGGGGCACATCAAGAAGGCCCATCTCGACCAGCGCCTGTCGGAGTTCAACCGTTTCGAGGCGATGCTCGCCGCGGAGGGCGTGGTGCTGGTGAAGTTCTGGTTCCACCTGTCGCGCCAGGGGCAGAAGAAGCGTCTCAAGGCGCTGGAGGCGAACCCCGACACCCGCTGGCGGGTGCGCGAGGCGGATTGGGCGTTCTACGAGCAGTACGACGACTACCGCCAGGTGGCCGAGCACGTGCTGCGGCGCACCAGCACCGGCGTGGCGCCGTGGGTGATCGTCGATGGCAGCGATCCGCAGTATCGCGCGGTGCATGTCGGTCGCATCCTCCTGGAACGCCTGCAGCGCCGCCTGGAGCACGTGCGCAAGGGGTTCCGGGCGCGTCAGGCCGCGGCGCCGCTGCTGGCGGCGGCGGACGAGCGCAACCTGCTCAACGCCCTCGTGCTGAACCAGCCGATGGACAAGAAGGAATACGATCGCCAGCTCGAGAAGCTGCAGGGCCGGCTGGCGCTGGCGGTACGCAGCGAGGCTTTTGCCGGGCGCAGCCTGGTGCTGGTCTTCGAGGGCATGGACGCCGCCGGCAAGGGCGGCGCGATCCGCCGCGTCACCGAGGCGCTGGACACCCGTCAGTACCACGTGGTGCCGATCGCCGCGCCGTCCGACGAGGAGCGCGCCCAGCCCTACCTGTGGCGCTTCTGGCGGCGGCTGCCGCGGCGCGGCAAGGTGGCGATCTTCGATCGCTCGTGGTACGGGCGGGTGCTCGTCGAGCGGGTCGAGGGCTTCTGCTCCGAGGCCGACTGGATGCGCGCCTACGCCGAGATCAACGATTTCGAGGATCAGCTGGTGTCGGCCGGGGCGATCGTCGTCAAGTTCTGGCTGTCGGTGAGCGACGCGGAGCAGTTGCGCCGCTTCAAGGCCCGCGAGACCGAAGCCTTCAAGCGCTACAAGATCACCTCCGAGGACTGGCGCAACCGCGACAAGTGGCCGTTGTACGAGCCGGCGGTGTGCGACATGATCGACCGCACCAGCACCGAAAACGCGGGCTGGACGCTGGTCGAGGCCGACAACAAATATTATGCGCGGGTAAAGATTCTGCGCGCGCTGGTCGATAAGCTCGAATCCGCGCTGAAGCTTTGACCCGGCCGCGTCCGACCATGCCCGATCAATCCCCTTGGCTGCAGTGGAACCTCTTGTGAATTCACCCGACAACATGCCGGCGCCGACGCCGGTCGGCAACGATCTTTCCCAGCGTTTCGTCGCCTGGGTGCGGGCTGCCGCGCCCTTCATCCATGCCTTCCGGGGCAAGACCTTCGTGCTCGGCTTCGGCGGCGAGGTGGCGGCCGGCCAGCTCGCCCAGAAGCTGGCCTACGACTGCAACCTGCTCGCCGCCCTCGGCGTGCGGCTGGTGCTGGTGCATGGCGCGCGGCCGCAGATCGAGGCCGAGCTGGCTCGCCGCGGGCTCACGCCGCGCTATCACAAAGGCTTGCGGGTCACCGACGCCGAGGCGCTCGAGTGCGTCAAGGCCGCGGTGGCGGTGACCCGAATCGAGGTCGAGGCGCTGCTCTCCCAGGGTTTGCCCAACACGCCGATGGCCGGCAGCTTCATGCGCGTGACCAGCGGCAACTTCGTCACCGCCAAGCCGGTGGGCGTCGTGGACGGCGTCGATTACGGCTTTACCGGCACGGTGCGCAAGGTGATCGCCGAGGAGATCGCGGCCGATCTGGATCAGCAGAACGTGGTGCTGATGTCCTCCCTCGGCGTGTCGCCGGCGGGCGAGATCTTCAACATGAGCATGGAGGCGGTGGCCGAGGCGGTGGCGATTGCCCTGAAGGCCGAGAAGCTGATCTACCTGTGCGACGCGCCGGGCCTGCTCGACGCCCGTGGCGGACTGATCGAGGCGATCACCGCCGACGACGCCGAGGCCATGCTGAAGGCCGGCGAAGGGCTCACCGAGGATCTGGATCTGTACCTGCCCTGTGCGATCCGCGCGGTGCGTCAGGGGGTCGGCCGCGCCCACCTGATCGACCGGGACAAGGACGGTGGACTGCTGCTGGAGTTCTTCACGCCGCAGGGCGTCGGCACCGTGCTCACCCGCGATCCGCTGTTCCGCCTGCGCGAGGCGACCATCGAGGACGTGGGGGCGCTGGGCGCCGTGATCGCGCCGATGGAGGCCGACGGCACCCTGGTGCGGCGCAGCCGCGAGCGCCTGGAGGCCGAGATCGAACGCTTCACGGTCGTCGAGTACGACGGCGTGCTGGTGGGGTGCGCGGCGCTCTACCCGTTCATCGACGAGCGGGCCGCCGAAATGGCCTGCGTGGCCGTGGTGCCGGAGCATCGCCGCGCCGGCCTCGGCGAAATGCTGCTCAAGCGCATGGAGGCGCGCGCCCGGGCGATCGGCGTGGAACGCCTGTTCGTGCTCACCACGCGCACCTCGGACTGGTTCCGCGAGCGGGGCTTCGAGCAGGCGCCGCCGGAGGCCCTGCCCCGCCAGAAGCGCGAGATGTACGACGTCAGCCGGCGGTCCAAGGTTTTCATGAAACAGCTGTGAGCACCGCGCTTGTGAGAGTCGCTGCGTGATTCGTCGATCCGTTCGTCTCGAGGTGGCCGGTGGGCTGCGACGGCCGGTGATGGCGCTGGCCTTGCAGTTCGCCGTGCCTGCCGCCGCGTGGGCCGGCGTGGCGGAGGGGGTGAGCGCGCCGGTGCTGGCGGCGTCGGCCGGGGTGGCGACGTTGCTGGGGGCGGCGGGCGTGGGCTATCTGGTCGTGCTGCGCAAGCGCCTGCTGCGCCTGCAGACGCAGCTCGACGCGGCGCGGGGCGGCGACGGCGCGGCGTCGTTCGATGCGTTGCAGGCGCGCCACTTTCATCGCACCGCCGACGACGGTCATTGCCTCGAGGGTTGGGTGGATCTCACCGGCCGTCTGTTCTGGGTCAATCGGGCCATCGAACGTTACACCGGTCGCCGCGCCGAAGAGGTGCTGCTGGGCGGTTTCGTCGACGTGGTGGTCTATGAGCGCGACCGTCGCTACTGCCGCGACCAGATCCGCAAGGCGCTGGAGGATGGGGAGCCGGCGGAGTTCGAGCTGCGTCTCGTCAATGCCGGCAGCCACGTGCAGTGGATGGCCTGCCACTGGCAGCCGATCCGCGACGACGAGGGGGCGCTGCTGGGCTTGCGGGTGACGATGAGCGACATCCAGGCGCGCAAGGAGGCGGAGTACAAGCTGCTCGAGACGGTCGCCGCGCTGCGTCGCGCCCAGGCGCTGTCGGAGCATTACCTGCGTCGCAGCAACGAGGAGCGCTCGCGTCTGTCGGCCCTGCTCGACGTGGTGCGGATGGGCATCCTGTTCATGGATGCGGACCGGCGGGTGGTGTACTGCAACCGGGTGCTGTACGACATCTGGGGCGTGGCCGAGAGCGAGAGTTTCGTCGGCGTGCGCGACGTGGTGCTGCAGCAGTACGTGCTGCAGTTCCTGGCCGACGGCCCGGCCTACCAGCGGCATGTGGCCGAGGTGGTGCAGCAGCGCGGGCCCAGCGAGCCCTACGAGATCCGCTTCAAGGACGGTCGCGTCGTTACCGATTTCTCCCGCGTCGTGCCGGGGCCCGACGGTGCCCGTTCGCTGGGGCGGATCTGGGTGTTCGAGGACGTGACCGAGCAGCGCCGGGTGGCGCAGCAGCTGCTCCACATGGCCGAGCGCGATCCGCTGACCAACCTCTTCAACCGGCGCCGCTTCCACGAGGAGCTGGAGCGGATGCTCGCCGACGGCGCCCGTCATCGCGAAGGCGTCGGCCTGCTGGCGATCGACCTGGACGGCTTCAAGCCGGTGAACGACCGCTTCGGCCACCAGGCCGGCGACGAGGTGCTGGTCGGGCTGGCCGCGGCGGTGGGCGCGGTGGTGCGGCGCAACGAGATGTTCTTCCGGATGGGCGGCGACGAGTTCGCGATCCTGGTGCCGGCGGCGGTGGCGCAGGACATCGCCGAGCTGGCGCGGCGGGTGTGCGCCTGCATCGCCGGTCTGCGCTTCACCTTCGGTGGGGAGTCGGCGGGGGTGTCAGCCAGTATCGGCATCGCGCTGAGCACCCGCAACGGCGTCGAGGCCGAGAGCCTGATCGGTGCCGCCGACCGGGCGATGTACCTGGCCAAGGCGCTCGGTGGCAATTGCTGGGAGTTCGCCCGCGAGCCGAGCGGCGTGGCGGTCGACTAGCCATCGGGTGGGGCGCCGCTGCAAATGCGGCTCAACAGGCCCGCCAACAGCCCCTATAATCTTGCCACCCTGCCGGACGCGGAACGCCCGCGCCGGCATCCCAACTCATGAGGTGATACATGGCACGGATGGTCAATTGTGTGAAGCTCGGCCGCGAGGCCGAAGGTCTGGATTTTCCGCCGCTTCCCGGCGAGCTGGGCAAGCGCGTCTTCGAGAACGTCTCGAAGGAAGGCTGGCAGCAGTGGGTGCGCCACCAGACCATGCTGATCAACGAGAACCGCCTGAACCTGATGGACGCCCGCGCCCGCAAGTACCTGGCCGAGCAGATGGAGCGCTATTTCTTCGGCGGCGGTGCGGATCAGATCAGCGGTTATGTGCCGCCGAGCAACTGATCGGTCGTGCGTCAGCCTGTGACGGCCCCGGATTCCGGGGCCGTTGCTTTTGGTGCGGTGGTTTTGGCGGCGATGTCGCGGCCGCTGTTCTCGATGCTGTAGAGCCAGGCCAGCAGTTCGGCGACGGCGACGTACAGTTCGGGCGGAATGCGCGCGTCGAGGTCGACCTGCATCAGCAGGGCGACGAGTTCGGGCGATTCGTGGACGTACACGCCGGACTCCTTGGCCCGGGCGATGATCTCGGTGGCGATCAGCCCGCGGCCCTTGGCGACGACGGTCGGTGCAGACTGGCCGGCGTTGTAGGCGAGGGCGACCGCTTCGGCGCGTTGCTCGCCGGGGAGTTCGGGGCGGTTCATGGCGCGCTCCGGCGTTCGGCGACGAGGCCGGTGAGCGGCACGTCGGCGGCCGCCAGGGCGTCGGCGAGGCGCTGTTGACCGGCGTCGAGGGCTTCGCGGGTGGCCTCGCTGTCGGCGATCAGGCGCATCGCGACGCCGGCCGGGGTGAGGTGCAGCCGGGCCTCGACGCCGCCGAGGCTGGGCAGGCTGAGGCGCAGGGTGGTGTTCCAGTAGGGCTCGGGCTCGTCTTCGCCGCTACCCTCGCGCCGGGGGTCTTCGATTTCCCATTCCATGTTCTGGCCGGGCCATACCTGCCCCTGCCAGACGAGCTGGTGGGTGGCGAGGGCGTCGAGTTGCTGATGCACCAGTGGCAGCAGGCGCTCGGGGATCGGCGCGGCGTGTTCGGCGGTGCGGGCGGTGGCGGCCATGGCGCCGTCGCTGCCCGAGGCGGGCAGGGAGGCGGATTCGGCCGCGATCCGGCTCTGGGGTTCCTGCTTCAGGCTGGCGGCATCCACCTGTCCGGCGAGCCAGCGGGCCTGATGGGACTCGTAGAACAGGCCACTGCGGCCGACGGCGTCGCCGAGCCGGTTGGCGAGGGCGGTCGCGCTGCCGGCCCCCACGGGCGGTGCGGCGAGGAGCGGCTCGCCACCGTTGAGACGGGCGGTTTCGGCGGCGGGCTGGCCGGTGAGCAGGAAGCTGATGAGTCGTCCGGCCTGGCTCAGGGCCGGGCGGGTGGCGGCGGCGGTGTCGGCGCTCGTCGGGGCGAGGGTGGCGAAGACGGCCCGGGGCGTGACGTGGCTGACGATGAGTTCGAGGGTGTCGCCAGCCTTGACCGATTCGGGCAGTGCGAGGGTGACCTCGCGGCCACTGACCCGCGCCTGAAAGGTGTTGTCGGCGCGGGGCGCCTGCAGGTTGGCGACGATGCGCTGGCCCGGCGTGAAGTCGGGAAACTGGTCGGGAATGCCCTTGACGCGGGCAAGCGGCGCGACGGTGGGCTCGCCCGAGAAGAAGCTGGCCTCGGTGAGCATCCGCAGGCGGGAGGCGAGATCGCCGGGAATCATGACGTGGCCTCGTCAGCCCGCCCGCGCGGGGTCAGAGATCGCTGTCGGTGTCGCCGTAGGCGCTGCGCACGTTGCGTTCGCGCGTGCCGCTGGAGAACATCTGACGCACGCTGTCCATCCAGGGCTCGGTGTGGACGCGGACTTCCTTGTCGTCGTCGAGGATGCGGCGGATCAGCGCGATCTTGCGGGCGCGTTCGTCTTCGGACATGCGGCGCGGACGGCTCGGGAAGGCCAGGGCTTCCTCGACGCCGATGCGGTCGCGCAGCGAGGCGACCTGTTTTTCGAGGCGGGTGAGGCGGTCCCAGTCGTTGGCGCGGGCGGCATCCACCATCTCGGTGGAGTAGTTGCTCATCTGTTCCAGAAGGGCGAGGGAACTCATGAAAGATCTCCGGCGGTCTAGAGGCTGGCCTGGTTGGTTTGGTTGCCGATGGCTTCCCAGGCGCCTTTCAGTTCGGTGAGCAGCTTGGTGACTTCGTCCATCGCGGGCCGGCTGTTGTGCAGGTTAGCGTAGAGCAGTCGCTGTGTCATATAGTCGTAGAGCGCGCCCAGGCGCTCGGCCAGTTCGCCGCCGGCCTCGTAGTCGAGGCTGACCTTGAGGCCGTTGAGGATGATCTCGATGGCCTTGGAAATGGCGGCGCCCTTGGCGGGCACGTCCTTGTTCTCGAGGGCGATGGCGGCGGTGCCGATCTGCAGGATCGCGCCCTCGAACAGCATCAGGATCAGTTTGTGGGGGTCTGCGGTGGAAACCCCGGTTTCGACGCCGACTGCGCTGTAGGCGGCGGCACCGCGACTGGCTGCAAGGCCAAACGACATCTGTTGGTTCTCCGGTCGGGGTTAGCGGCTTGTTGTCATGTTGCTCAGCATGGTGAGCTGCTGGCTCAGGTAGGAGCTGGTGGTGGTCATGCTCGCCATCGACTGGTCGAGGGCGGTGAATTTGGCCCGATAGGTCTTTTCGATGGCGGTCAGGCGGGTCTCGAAGGCGTCGATCTGGTTGCCGAGCGACTTGATGCTGCTGTTCAGGCCGTCGGTGCGGCTGGCGATGACGCCGTTGCTGGCCAGGATGCTGGTGGTCGTGTCCTTCACCGCGCTGCCGTATGCGCCGATCACCGCGGCGGTGGCCGAGAAGTTGGTGCTCGCGGCCTTGTCGAACTTGGTGCTGTCGATCTTCAGCGTGCCATCGCTCTGGAACGAGATGCCGATGTCGGTCAGGGTCTTCATCGTGGCGCCCGACAGTTCGCTGGGGGGCGTCGACAAGGTGGTGCGCAGCGCGCCCTGCAGGCTGCGCAACGACGATTCGCCGTTGAGCACCGCCGCCGTCTTGGTGGTGGTGTTGTAGGCGGTGAGGCTCTTCAGCGACGCGTTGAGGCTGTTGTAGGCATTGACGAAGGTGTCGAGCTTGCTCTTCAGGTCGGCGTTGTCGCGGGTGACGGTGAGCGACGTGGAGCCGACCTTGGTGAGGTTGAGCGTCACGCCATCGACGGCGTCGGTGATGGTGTTGCCCTTGGTGGCGATGGAGACGCCCTGAATCTTCACCACCGCGTCGGCGGCGGCCAGGGTTTCGTTGAACGCGCTCGAAGCGGCGACCGGGCTGCCCGCGGCGGCGGGGTCGATGAAGTTGGCGGTGCCGCCGATGCTGACCGCGCTGGCGGTGCCGCCGGTGGTTGCGGTGAGCAGCAGGTTCTGTTTGCCGCTGGTGTCGGTGACGATGCTGGCGCTCACCCCGGCATCGGCCTTGTTGATGGCGTCGCGTACGCCGGCGAGGGAGTTCGCGCTGCTGTCGAGGGTGATCGTCGAGGTGGTGGCGCTCGAGCCGGTGCCCTTGGTGACGGTCAGGGTGGCGCTGCTGGCGCTGCCGAAGTCGATCACCGGATCGCCGGCCGAGTAGGTCTTGCCGAGCGCGAGGCGCTGGTTGGTTGCCAGGGAGGCGACGTCGATCGCGTAGGTGCCGGCAACCGCGGTGTTGCTGGTGGTGGCCGAAGCGATGGTGGCGTCGGCAATAGTTGCCTTGTAGGCGGAAAAAGATGCCGCTGCGGTGCTGCCGGTTGCCGGGGTGAGCGCCTTGGCGGCCGTCTGCAGGGTGGCCACTGCGCTCTTGATGGTGCCGAGGGCGGAGATCTTGGATTGGTAGCTGGACTGGCGCGTCTGCAGCGTCGTGAGCGGTTGCTTTTCAACCGACATCAGCGAGCTGACGAGGGACTCGACGTTCAGGCCGGAACCGACTCCTGCGGATGAGATTGTCGCCATGGCGACCCCCTTGCTTTACTTGCTCTATCGAGCGCTGAGTGAAGATTACGGTCGTGCTCGAGGAAACTTGAGCGCGATCCGGCGGATAGGCTCTTTATGCATGGAGCGTGCCAATCGGCTTCGGTTTCCGACGTCCGATAAAAAAATCCCACCGCGAGGGTGGGATCAATCGCTGCGCCGGCGGTTGGCCGGCGCCGTGGGGGAATTACGCCTGTTGCTTGACGAGGAGACCCTGGAGTTTGTCGAGGGCTTTGGCGATGACCATGACCTCTTCGGAGGGAATCTGCCGGATCACCTTTTTGGATTCGGTGTCGACGACCTTCACGATGGTCATGCCGCTATCCTTGTCGATGGAGAACTGCAGACTGTTGGCGGTCTGCTTGATGGTGTCCTGGATCTGCTTGACAGCCTGGTTGAGCTGGTCGGCGGTCGGTTGTGCTTTCCGGGCGTCGGCGCTCGCGCCGACCTCCTTGCTGTCGCGCACGGAGGAGGGGGCGTCGACCTGTCGGGCCATGCCGGCTGACTGGGTGACCGAAGTCTGCGCGGCCGGATTCTGGGCCGGAGGCACGTAAGCCGTGCTTCCGCCGCTGACGGGTTGAATGCTCATGGTGCGATCCCCCTCGTGGCAGCGGCGCCGCGCCGTTTCTGGCCGCGGCGCCCGCTGCGTTTATGATTGAAACGGCTTACTTCAGCAGGGACAGCACGTTGTTGGGCATGCTGTTGGCCTGCGAAACCATCGCCGTGCCGGCCTGCTGCAGGATCTGCGCGCGGGTCATGTTGGCGGTTTCCTGGGCGAAGTCCGCGTCCATGATGCGACCGCGGGATGCCTGGGCGTTTTCCGACGCGACCGACAGGGTCTGCACGACGGAGCTGAAGCGGTTCTGCACTGCACCCCAGGTGGCGCGGGCGGTGTTCAGGGCGTTGAGCTGCTTGTCGATGTCGGCAATCGCTGAAGAGGCGTTCGCCGCTGCGGAAACCGTACCGCCACCCGACACGCCGGACATCGAGACGCTGGAGGCCGACACGGTGATCTGGTCGGTGGCGGCGGTGCCGGCGCCCACCTGGAAGGTGGTGTCGGTCGAGCCGTTCAGGATCGCCTGGCCGTTGAAGGTGGTGCCGCTAACGACGCGGTTGATTTCCTGCGACAGCTGTTGATATTCGGTGTCCAGATTCGCGCGGTCGCCGGAGGTGTAGGTGCCGTTGGCCGACTGCACGGCCAGTTCGCGCATGCGCTGGAGGTTGTCGGTGACGGCCTGCATCGCGCTTTCAGCGGTCTGCGCCATCGAGATGCCGTCGTTAGCGTTGCGGATCGCAACGTTGAAGCCCTTGGCCTGGGAGTTCATGCGGTCGGCAATCGCCAGACCGGCGGCGTCGTCCTTGGCGCTATTCACGCGCAGGCCGGAGGACAGGCGCTGGACCGAAGTGGCCAGGCTGGCCTGGGAGGACGAAAGGTTGCGTTGCGCATTGAGCGACATCGCATTGGTGTTGATCGTGGCAGCCATTTTGGTTCTCCTTAATTCCGTTCAAGATAAGCAACGAGGCTTAACTTTGGTTCGCCTTGCCCGGTGTGTGTAAGGCAACCGCCGTTGAAATCATTAACGGAGCGGACCAAAAGGACTTTAGAAAAAATCTTGACAATTTGTTGTTTTTGTGTTTTTTGAAATTTGGCCGGATTACCGCTTGGCTTTTGATAGCGGCGCGGAAAATCAAAGCTTTAGCACCAAAAATCACGAAACCGGCAGGTTTTCCGCCGGTTGTCGATATGCTTTCAGGATGGTGGGCGAGGCCCTTCATGGCCCGTAGGCCGCAAACCAGCTTGCGGCGTGGTTTTCGAGGATGAAGCGGTCGCGCACCCAGGCTTGCAGGGCGAGACCGGCAGCGCGCAGGGCGGCGGGCTCGGCGAGCTGCTCGCGGATCGCGGCGATCCACCTTTCGGGCTCGTTGGGCAGCCGGGTCACGGGCGCGCCCTGGTAGGGGTAGATGTCGGTGCAGATCACCGGCCATCCCATCGCGCCGTATTCGAGCAGGCGCAGGTTGCTTTTGGCTTCGTTGAATGCGTTGACTTCGAGGGGCGCGATGGCCAGGTCGAGGTCGAGCTTGGCCAGCGCGGCGGGGTAGAGGCGGAAATCCACCTCGAAGCCGTGGGCCTCGCGCACGTAGGGTTTGAGGGGGTCGGGGCACATGCCCATGAAGATCCAGTCCACTTCGTCGGCGAGCGCTTCGACCACCGGGAAGATCTGTTCCAGGTCGCCCAGGTGCTGTTGGGCGCCGGCCCAGCCGACGCGGGGTTTCGTGCGCGGCAGTCGCGGTGGCGCGATGTCGCCCCACAGCGACCATTCGAGGCAGTTGGGCATCACCCGCAGGTCGTCGATCATGTCGGCGCAGACGTCGGCCAGCGGCTGAGTGCTGACGATCAGCCGGTCGGCGAGGCCCAGCACCTTGCGCAGGCGCGGGCGGGCGTCCTTGAAGCCGCTCTTGAAGAAGGCGTTCTTGGCGGGGACGGCGGTGATGAGGTCGTCGATGGTGATGATCCGCCGGACGTCGCGGTTGAAGCGGGCGTAGCCTTCGAGCGCGTCGGTCTGGGCGTCGTCGAGGGGCTGGTGGAGGATCAGCGTGTCGGGCTCGGCGCGGGCTACTTCGATCGGGGTGAGGATGCGCACGAAGAAGGCCTTGGGGGGCTCGACGATCATGGTCTGGGCGAGGCCGGCCTGGCCGATGGCGCGCAGCGGGGCGCGCAGACGGTATTCGCCGGCGCCGCCGGTCAGCGGGACGCCGAGGATGCGCGGACGGTCGTGGAAGTGGCCGTCCCAGTCGATCGGGGCGACGTGCTCGGGTTTGAAGGCTTCGGTGAGGCTGAGGTTGCGGTTGTAGAACGGGTCGTTGGCGAGGCGCGGCAGCCAGCGCTCGATGAACACGTTGTGGTTGTTGCGGGCGGTGACGACGTCGGCCAGGGCGTTGGCGGGCTGGCGCTGGCGGGCCTTGATCGAGACGCCGCCGTAGTGGACCAGCATGGCGGCGGGCGTCCACAAGGTGCGCAGGCCGCTGTCGCGCACGCGCAGGCACAGGTCGGCGCTGGCGTTCATGAGCGGTAGCTGCGCGGCGTCCATGCCGCCGACGGCTTCGAAGGCGGCGCGCCGCACCAGCAGGGCCGAGCCGCTGACGGCGCTGGCTTCCTGGTCGCACAGGGCGCGGCCCATGTAGCCGGCTTCGGTGAGTTCGAGTTCGCCTTCCCAGGGGGAGGCGGCGGTGCCGCGCAGGCCGAGCACCCACGGGGCGTGCTGCAGGCGAGCGCTTTCGGGGAAGGCGAGGCGGGGGCCGACGATCCCGACGTCGGGGCGTTGGGCGAAGGCCATCAGGCGGTCGAGCCATTCGTCCTGTACGACATGGGTGTCGTTGTCGAGGAACAGCAGGTAGTCGCCACGCGCAGCGGCGGCGCCGGCATTGGCGCCCGCGGCGAAGTTGAAGGGGCCGGGCTGGTGCACCACGCGGGCCCGGCCTTCGGCCTGGACGCGGGCGAACAGGGCGAGGGCGTCGGGGTCGGTGCTGTCGTTGTCGACGATGACGACCTCGAAGTGCGGGTAGGCGGTGCGCTCGAACAGGCTGTCGAGCAGCGGGCGCAGGTATTCCTCGCGGTCGCGGGTCTGGATGACGATGCTGACGAGCGGGTGGTCGTCCCAGCGGTAGCGCACGTGGCGGGTGCCGAACAGGGCGCCGTCCCGGATGTCGGCGTCGAGGCCGTTGCGCTGCAGGTGGGCGGCCAGGGCGCCCATCTCGGTGTCCGGGTTCATGGCGCGGGCGCTGTCGCGGGGCAGGTGGGCGAGCACCTGGCTGATGTGCCCGATGTGGGCGGCGCCGTGGCCGTCGAGCACGCGTAGGGCGAGGTCGTAGTTTTCGGCGCCGGCGTGGGGGCCGTAGCGGCCGCAGTCGAGGAAGGCCTGCTTGGACACCAGCACGAGACTGCCGAAGTAGGCCATCGAGCGCAGCAGGTCGAGGTTGACGTCGGGCTTGAAGAGCGGGGTGGTGTAGCGGCCGTCGGGCTCGCGGGTGTCCTCGTCGCAGTAGATGAGCTGCCAGCCGGGGCGGGCGTTGATGTAGTCGGCGATGACCTGCAGCGTCTGGGGCTCGAAGGTGAGGCCGGGCTCGATGCGGGCCAGCCAGTTGCCGGGGGAGGCGGCGGCCATCTCATCGATGACGTAGTCGATGTGACCGGCGTCCTTGAGGGCGAGCCACTGCAGGGTGGGGATGTCGGCGAGGCCGTCCGGGGCGTCGAGGGTGGTGACGACGGTGAGCAGCCATTCGGGGTAGAGCTGGCCGGCGAGGCTGTCGAGGGTGTCGGCGAGCAGGCTTTCCTCGCCCGGATGCAGGGCGAGCAGCAGGTGGAAGCCGGGGCGGGTGGTCCAGTTGCGGACCATGCGTTCGGCGAGGAGCTGGGCGTCGATCTCCTGCATCGTGCTGCGGCGCCGCCACAGGGCGTAGAGGCTGTCGACGGGGTTGGCGGGGGGGGCGAGGTCGGACTCGCGCTGGAGCAGTGCGTCGGCGTCGCGGCAGATGAGTGCGGCCTCGGCCAGCGAGCCGGCGTGGATGGCGGCCGGGGCCTGGCGGGGGCTCAGGCGGGCCGCGGCGAGGGACGGGAATTTCTCGCGGAAGCGTTTCTCGTAGCGCAGCCATGCTTCGCCGAAGTTGCCCGGCGAGGCGTGCACGAGGGCGAGATCCTTGGCCACGCCGACATGCAGGCCGGCGAGGTGGCAGCGATAGCTGAAGTCGATGTCGTAGAGGTGGAAGCCGTCGAAGAGGTCGGCATCGAAGGCGACGCGATCGAAGACGCGTTTCTTGGCGGCGATGAAGACGCCGTCGAGGGCCTGGACGGGGAGGCGGGGGGCGTCGCTGCCGTCGTAGTAGTTGATGACGAAGGGGGCGTCGGGTTTGCCGACAGGGCCGTGGATGACCAGGCCGACGGTGTTGCCGGGGCCGCCGTTGAGCCAGAAGGCGCTCTTGAGGACGCGGGGGCCGGCGACGCCGACCACGTCGAATTGGTGCAGGGCGTCGTGCAGGATGTCGGCCAGGGCGGTGTCGCACAGCAGGTCGATGTCGTCGTGGCACAGCACGACGGTGTCGAAGCGGGCCTTGGCGATGCCGCGGGTGTAGCCCTCGGAGAGGCTCCGGGCGTCGTCGATGCGGATGATCTCGTGGGGGGCGGTGCAGATCGCGTCGAGGCGTGCGCTGACGTGGTTGTACTTGGTGTTGTCGATCGAGCAGATGACGAAGCTGATGCTGCGGTCGGCGGGCGGCGGCAGACGGCCGCTGGTGCTGCGCACGTTGAGGGCGCTGCGGGTCTGGCCGGCGGCGGCGGAGTAGCGGTCGGACCAGGCCGCGGCCTGGGCGGAGTTTCCTTCGCGAACGTGCCGTTGGAAGGTGGACTCGGCGAGTTCGGCGGCAAAGCGGAAGTGATTGGCGGAGCCGATCCGAACGGCTGCGTTGTACAGGGCCAGATCCAGCGTGTCGCCGTCGGTGGTCGGTGTCGCCGCGTCGCCGCAGGCGAACGCTTCGGCGATCAGCGGGTCCGGCAGTTGCCGGAAGGTGTGAAGGATGCGGGACGTTTCAAAGTTGAGGCGGCTGGCCGCCTCGGGATTGAGGGCGCTCTCGTTGGCGCCGGTGGAGAAGACGCGGTACTGGGTCAGGGGCTCCGGGATGATGTGGAGGTCGCCGGCGGCGAGCAGGTTGACCCAGGTGGCGAAGTCCCACAGCTGCCTCAGGGGGAGCAGCGGCAGGTGCCGCTGGAGGTCCTGGGTGCGTAGCAGGGCGGAGGGCTGGCAGAGGCAGTTGCCGTAGCGAAAGAAGTGCCTGGCCCATTCGGCGCGGCTGCGGTTTTCGACCTGGAAAATCTGGGGGTAGGGGCGGGGCGGGGCGGGGTGGATGTTGCCGTGGTCGTCGATGATGGTGACGTGGGTGAAGCAGGCCACCACATTGGGCTGCGATTCCAGCAGCGCGACTTGTTTCTCGAGTTTTTCGGCCTCCCAGCGGTCGTCGTCGAATAGAAAGGCGACGTAAGGCGTCGTGACGTTCTGCATCCACGCGAGCCCGAACTGGAGGCGCTGGGCGTTGTCGTCGATGCGGCGGATCGTGAAGCGCGGATCGCTCGCCAAGTGAGGGGGGAGCGTGACCGGCGGCGTCGAGCCGTTGTCCAGAATGTCCACCCGATAGTGGGGGTAGGTCTGGGCCAGGATCGAGTCGAGTGCGCCTTGAAGCAACGCGTGCCGGTTGAAGGTTGGCAACGCGATGGCGACGGTCGGGAGGCTGGGCGTGGTGGCCATGATGGTTGTCGGTCCAATAGGAGGGGCAGAGGCGGGCCAGGGCTGTGCGCTAGCGGGGGCGGCCCTCGGCGCAGGCGGCGGTGAGCCGGATGGCCTGGTCGAGGGGCGTCCAGACGTCGAGACCCAGCTCGTGGCGGGCGCGGCCGATGTCGGGGACGTAGCGGTTTCGGGGGGCGGCCGGTTGAGCGAGGCCCGCAAGGCGGATCTCGTTCGTTTGTCCGAGGGCCGCGCGAACGCGCTCGGCCAGGTCGGCAATGCTGATGGCGACATCGGAGCCGACGTTGTAGGCGCGTCCGTGCTTCCCTTCGAGAAGGCATTGCAGCAGCCAGATCGCCAGGTCCGCGCCGTACAGGTAACTGCGCAGGGGGGTGCCGTCGCCGTTGATGTGGATGGGGCGGCCTGCCAGCGCGTCGCCGATGAAGTTGCCGATGGCGAAGTGGCCGTCGAGGGGAAGGCCGGCGCCGACAAAGGCAAAGCAGCGGGCGACGGGGATGTCGATGCCGTGGTGCAGACCGAATTGGAGGCTCCACTGCTCCGCCGCGCGCTTGGCTTCGCCGTAGGCGCTGGCCGGGTGGCAGGCGTCACAGGCATGGGGCGCCGCTTCGGGGGTGCGTTCCTGGTTCGCCGGCTGGGGGCCATAGACGGCGCCGGAGCTGACGTAGAGCGCGCGCGTTGCGCCGCAGGCGTGGGCGTGGGCGAGGGTGTGACGGGTGCCGAGGAGGATGTCGTCCATGATCGCCAGCGGCTGGCGGTGGGCCGCGGCGTCGGTGTCCGTGGCCGCGTGCAGCACAAAATCGGCCGGGGCCTCGTCGCGGAAGTCGCGGACGTTGCCTTGAACCCACGAAAGCCAGGGTTGGGCGGCCAGATAGGGCGCGCGGCCGGCGAAGTCGGCGGGCCGGCGCGACAGGGCGCGGACCCGCAGGCGAATGCCGCGCTGGACGAGCAGATCGAACAGGCTCAGCAGCCAGTACCCGAAGAAGCCGGTGCCGCCGGTGACGAACACCGTCCGGCCATCGAAAGCCTGTCCGTCGAGCTGCGTGAGCAGCGCCGCGAGACGGCCCTGAACGGCCGGGTGACGAGGATCGGGCAGCATGGCGCCGGAGTGGGTCAGAGCCCGCGGTCGAAGATGAGTTTGCGCAGGGCTTCGTTCTGCGCGTAAGGGCTGTCCACGTCGTCGATGGACAGGGGCGCATCCTTGCTCACGGCACGGGTCAGTTTCATGCCGTTCATGGTTTCCCGGCAGGAGAGCTGGCCCTTTTGCAGCGGAATGGCCAGGTAGAAATCATCTTCCGAATTCTGGTGCTGGAGTTCGTAGCCGGCGGGCAGATCCCTTTTTGCGTAGACGCCGCGCACCAGGCCGTCGAGGTACTCGGTTTCCTTCTTCTTGGGGACGCGCTTGCTGTTGCCGGTGCCGCCGCACATTTCCACCGCCTTGTGGAAGGCCTTGAACCATTCGTCGATCTGGTGGGGCAGGGAGCAGTAGGGCGAGACGGGAATGCCGCCCTCTTCGATGTCGATGTGACGCTCCCAGGTGCGTGCGCCCTTGGCGTAGGAGAGCAGCATCGACGAGGTCCAGTCGTGGTATTCGTGGGTGGACAGGCCGACCACGTTCCTGGGGTAGCGCTGGCGCAGGAAGTCGATCTGGTTGAGCTCCAGCTCGTCGTCCTCGGCGGGGTAGATGGAGACGCAGTGGTTGATCGCCAGCGGAATGTTGCGGTTGGCGAAAAAGGTCACCATGTCATCGATGTCCTTCTGGGTCGAACCGCCGGTGGAGACGATGACCGGCTTGCGGGTTTCGGCGATACGCTCGATGAGGAACCAATCGTTGATGTCGGAGCTGGCGATCTTGATGATCGGCAGGTCCAGTTCTTCGCAGAGATCCACCGAAGCCTCGTCGAAGGCCGTCGCCATCGGGATGCAGTTGCGCTCCTTGATGGCGCGCACGAGCGTGCGGTATTCGGACTTGCTGAGCCGGGTGGCTTCGGTCTTCTTGATGTAGCGGATGTCTTCGCGACCCCGGAAATCCTTGTGGATGAAGTGGTCCGCCTCGCGGAACTGCAGCTTGATGGCTGCCCGGATGTTGTTGAAGCGAACCACCTGGGCGAACTCATTGACGATGCGCAGCCCCCGGTCCAGCCGGCCCCAGTGGTTGTTGGCCAGTTCCAGGACGAACAGGTTTTCAAAGATGGCGTTGTTCATGATGGCACCTTAATAAGCGTAGAAAACCGCATCGAAGGCGTTGTGCGTGTGGATGCGGAAGCGCAGTCGGTAGTCGAGATCCAGGGCCGCGACGAAGGCCGGGATGCGCCACAGGTCGTCCCACCGGTGGTAGCCGGCAATGGCCAGGGTGGGCCGGTTGCGACGAATCAGCCGGCTGGCGCCTTCCAGGGCTTCCATTTCGTGACCCTCGACGTCGAGCTTGAGGTAATCGATGCGGGTGGTGGGCAGGCAGCCGTCGATGCTGACGACCTGGATCATCTGGTCGCCCTGTTCGCTCACCGTGCTGGCTTCGCCTTGGCCGCCGCTGAAGCGCAGGGTTCGGGTTCCGGATGACAGGCCGCAGGGAAAGCAGGTGACCGGGATCGGCAGATCGCGCGCACGCCGGGAGAGGGCGCGGTAGTTGCCCAGATCCGGCTCGAAGGCGTGAGCCTCACCGAGGGGGAGTCGGGCGAGGGCCGTGGCGATGGTGTCGCCGTCGTAGGCGCCCCCGTCGAGGAAGCGGATCGGGTGGGGATGGCGTGTCGTGCAGGCGGCCACGACGAAATCCGGGAAATAATGCGGATCGGTTCCCGGTGCGTCGGGGATGGCGTCGATCAGGCCGAGCCGGAAGCGCAGGGTGTCCGCGAAAAGGCGTCTGCTTTCCTCATCTTCGAGCGACGCGAAGGCAGCCTGCAGTTCGGCGGCGCGGCTGGCGTAGCCGCTGCGGGCGCTCAGCCAGTAGCGCCAGCCCATGTGCGGCTCGACGAATTCGAAGTAGTGCTGGGGCAGCAGCACGCGCGCGAAACCGGCTTCGTGGCACAGGCGTTTCAGCAGCGCGTAGTCGGCGTGGGGCTGGTGGTTGAACACGCCCACCCACATTGGCTTGGTGCGAAGACCGGGATCGACGTCTGCCAGAGGCAGGACGGGCAGCCCCTCCGGGGTGTGGTGCGCCTTGCCGGACGAATGGACGAAGGCGATCACCGGCACGTCGAGGGCGTCGAGGGCCCGCCGGAGGGCGTGCGCGAAATTGCCCGAACCGAAGATCAGGACGCCGTCGCGACGCGCCTCGTCGAGTCGTGCGGTGTCGGCGTCGAAGGACAGATCGGGCAACGCGGCGCGGTTCATAGCCGGGGCCTTTCATCGCGGGTGGGGGGAAGCGCCTTGATGGCCGCGGCTTCCTGGCGCACGGCCGCGAGCTCGGCGGCGGGCAGGAAGGGGAACATGTCGTCCAGCTCCGGGGTGGCGAAACCGCCTTCGGGCAGTGCGCGGGACTTGATGCGCGGCGCGAAGCCCGGGGCCGGGTCGACCTGTGCTGCGATGAGGATCGGGCCGCGGCGGGTCAGGGCCGTGTCGAGGCTGGGCAGGTCGGCCGGCGTGCTGACACGGATTGCTTCCAGCCCGTAGGCCTGCGCGACGCGGGCGAAATCGGGAAACTCGACGCCGGAGGCGGGCGTGGCGCCCACGATGCGGTCAAAGAAATTCTCGTGGGTCTGGCGGATCGACAGGTAGCCGCCATTGTCGATGAGCACGACGACCACATCGAGGTCGAGGGTCTTCAGGGTCTGCAGCTCCTGGATGTTCATCTGCAGGCTGCCGTCGCCCGCGAAGCACACCACCCGGCGAGCACCGGCGGCGCGGGCGGCTCCGATGGCGGCGGGCAGGTCGTAGCCCATCGAGGCCGAACCGGAGTTGCTGAACATGCGTTGTCCGGCCTTCAACCGCCCGACCTGAAAGGGCAGGATGCAGGCCGAGGCGTTGCCGCAGACGACGATGTCGTCGTCGCGCAACTGCTCGAAGATGCGCGCCACCAGGGCGTAGGGGTGAATCTGCGGGGTGTCGTCGGACGGGGTGAACGCCGGGTAGCGGGCGCGGATGCCGCGGCACCAGTCGGCCCACGGCGTGTAGTCGGGCAGGCCGGCGTGGCAGGCGCCGAGGAGGGCGTCGAGGAAAAGCCGGGCGTCGCTGGTGATGCGCAGGTCGGGCTGCACGAAGGGTTTGGCGAATTCGGCGGGGTCCACGTCCACCTGGGCGATGAAGGCGTTCTTGGCGAAACTCGCCCAGTTGTAGCTGACCTGGCGGATGTTGAGGCGCGAACCGATGACCAGCACGAAGTCGGCGTTCTGGGTGCAGAAGTTGCCGGCGCGGGTGCCGATGGTGCCGGGCCGGCCGGCGAACAGCGGGTGATCGCTGGCAATCAGGTCGTGGGTCCAGGCGGTGGCGACGGGGATGTTGTGGGCTTCGGCGAAAGCCAGCAGGGCTTTTTCGGCGCCGGCCAGGCGGACGCCGGTGCCGGCCAGCAGCAGCGGGCGATGGGCCTGGCGAAGCCGTTCGACGATCTTCCGGCACGGGTCGGCGAGGTCGGCGGGGGGCGGCGGTGCGGCCGGTTCGAGGCGCGGCAACGGGCCGCACTCGGCGGACTGCACGTCGAGGGGAATATCGAGCCAGACCGGGCCGGGGCGACCGCCGACAGCGGTGGCCAGTGCGCGGGGCAGGATGTCGGCGAGGGCTTCCGGGCTGGCGACGCTGGCCGCGAGCTTGGTGACGGGGCGGGCCATGGCGACAATCGGCCCTTCCTGGTCGCCCAGCTGGCGCAAGCCGGCGACCGGCGTGTAGTCGAGGCAGGTGGCGCGCTTGACCTGACCGCCGATCACGAGCATCGGAATCGAGTCGGTGAACGCGCCGAACACGCCGTTGAGGGCATTGATGCCGCCGGGGCCGGTGGTGACCATCACCACCGCCGGCTTGCCGGCGATGCGCGCATAGCCCTCGGCCGCCATCGCGCAGGCCTGCTCATGGTGCATGAAGGTGCATTTCAGGCGCGGGTGGCTGGCCAGGGCCTGGTTCAGATACATGGCACCACCGCCGGTGACGGTGAAGATCTGCTCGATGCCCTGGTTGGCGAGCCAGTCGGCGATCCGTTCGGAGACGTTCATGGGTGCTCGGTGATGAGATGGAGGTTGCGGTCGTGTCCGGGTTCCAGACGACGGATTTCCGCCGCGATTTGATGGGGGTTTACGGCCACGCAGACCAGAACTTGCGCCTCGGGGTGACGACTTAGTCCCTCGGCAGGAGAAACGATAGGCTTGCCGGCAAAAGTGTGGCCTTGCTTGTTCGGCGCGCCGTCGATGAAGGCCACGACTTGCGACAGGGGAATGGCGTGCTGGCCAAGCAGGCGCTGGGCCCAGGAGCCTGCCCCCCACACCAGCAGCGGGGTGGCCGGGTCGAGGGCGGGGGTGATGGCGATGCTGCCCGCGGCGCGGCGGGCGCTTTCGGCGATGTAGGCGCGCAGGCTGCCGAGCATGGCGGGCGCCACGTGGGGCGCCTCGGTGGCCGGCGCGGCGCGGGCGACGCCGGCAAAGGCCGGGTAGGTGCTGCCGTCGGGCAGGCTCAGGGGGCAGTCGAGGAAGGCCGTCGGGCTCAGTCCCGCCGCTGTGAACAACCGGGTCAGCGCCTTCGGGCTGAAGTGGTTGATGTGCTCGCTGTCGAAGTAGTAGTACGGCGGTCGCGGCCCGCAGCGGTAGCCGCGCGGGTCGGGCACTTCCACGTACAGCGCGCCGCCGGGAGCGAGCAGGCCGGCCAGTTGCGGCAGCCAGTCCAGGTCGCGCAGGTGTTCGGCGACGTGGGAGAGCGCGATCAGGTCAAAGTGCTGCCCGGTGTAGCGTGCCGGCGCTTCGGTGATGAGGCCTTCCTGCACGGCAAGGCCCCGGCCGCGGGCCGCAAGGACGGCGGCCGGGTCGGGGTCGAGCCCTTCGACGCGGGTGAAGCCGCGGGCGATCAGCGCGGCAAGAAGACCGCCGGCACCGCAGCCCAGGTCGAGCAGGCGGGCGTCGGGCCCGGGCAGCCAGGCCTGGAGGCGGGTGGCGAGGTGCTCCAGGCGGCGCAGGTCGGCCGGGTCCTGGCCGGCGCCGGTGCCGGTCGGCCCGCCGTACTTGGCCAGGCGCCGATAGTAGTGGTCGTAGGCCGATTGGGGGGCCGGCGTGTCGGCGAAGGCGAAGTCGCAGGCGGGGCAGGCGAGCAGGCGATAGCCGTCCGGTAGCGGTGAGCCGCTGGGCTGGGGCAAGGTCAGGTGGGCCAGGGTCTCCAGCGTACGGCTGGCGCAGGCCGGGCAGGGGCGATGGAGATCGGCCGGCATGGCGGTCAGTCGAAGTCGGCGCCGACGAAGCGGCGGATCGTCGCGGCGCTGTAGTCCAGTTGGGCCTTGCCGAGCCCCGGCCAGAGGCCGATCCAGAAGGTGTCGCGCATGATCCGGTCGGCTACCGGCAGGTCGCCGACGACGCGAAAATGGCGTCCGGCCATCGACGGCTGGCGGACGAGGTTGCCGGCGAACAGCAGGCGCGTGCCGATCTTGTGCTGGTCGAGGTGCTGCAGCAGGTCGACGCGGTTGACGCCGGATTCGGGGCGCAGGGTGATGGGGTAGCCGAACCACGACGGATCGCTGCCGGGGGTGGCTTCGGGCAGCACGAGGAAGTCCTGTGCGTCGGCGAGCGCGGCGGTGAGGTGGGCGAAGTTGCGCTTGCGGGCGGCGATGAAGCCTTCGAGCCGGTCGAACTGGGCCAGCCCGCAGGCGGCCTGCATGTCGGTGATCTTGAGGTTGTAGCCGATGTGGCTGTAGGTGTACTTGTGGTCGTAGCCCGGCGGCAGGCTGCCCAGCTGCCAGCCGAAGCGCTTGCCGCAGGTGTTGTCGCAGCCGGGCTTGCACCAGCAGTCGCGGCCCCAGTCGCGGAAGGATTCGGCGATCTGGCGGAGCGTGGGGTCGCGGGTGAGCACGGCGCCGCCCTCGCCCATGGTGATGTGGTGGGCGGGGTAGAAGGAGAGCGTGGCGAGGTGGCCGAAGGTGCCGACCTTGCGGCCGTGCCAGGTGGAGCCGAGGGCGTCGCAGCAGTCTTCGACCAGCCACAGGCCATGGGCCTCGCAGAAGGCGCAGACGGCGGTGAGGTCGAAGGGGTTGCCCAGGGTGTGGGCGATCATGACGGCCTTGGTGCGCGGCGAGAGGGCGGCGTCGAGCATCGCGACGTCGATGTTGTAGCCGGGCAGGGTGGCGTCGACGAACACCGGCACGGCACCGTTCTGGAGGATCGGATTGACGGTGGTGGGGAAGCCGGCGGCGACGGTGATGACTTCGTCGCCGGGCTGGATGGCCCGCTCGCCGAGCTTGGGCGAGGTGAGCGTCGAGAAGGCGATGAGGTTGGCCGAGGAGCCGGAATTGACGGTGAGCGCGTAGGGCACGCCGACGAAGGCGGCGAGGCGGGCCTCGAAGCCGTCGTTGAAGCGGCCGGTGGTGAGCCAGGCGTCGAGGGCGGCGTCGATCATCGCGTCCTTCTCGGGGTCGCCGACGACCTTGCCGGAGGGCGGAACGGCGTCGATGCCGGGGCGCCAGGCGGCGGGCTCGACGGCGGCGCGGGCGGGGCGCACGATGATCTCGAGCGCCTGGCCGGCCAGTTCGGGGTGCGCGGCGAGGTCGAGCTGCACGCGACCGTCGGCGTCGGGGGTGATGGTCTGGCGGAGAAGGCTCATCGGGGGGTCTCGAAGTCGGTGATTTCGTCGAGGCAGTAGCGGCGCATGTCGGCGCCGTTGCGCCAGGCCCGGTGCCAGGCGAGGCTGCGGGCGACGGCTTCGGCAGCGTGCCAGCGGGGCTGCCAGCCCAGGCCGGCGCGGGCCTTGCTGCAGTCGAGCTTGAGGGTGTGGGCTTCGTGGTGCTGGGCGGTGGCGGCGACGGCCCAGTGGGCGTCCGGCCCCCAGCCTTCGGCGAGCTGCTTCACGACCCACGCGACGGTTTTGGCGTCGCTGTCGTCGGGGCCGAAGTTCCAGCCTTCGGCAAAGGCCGCGCCGTCCTCGACGAGGCGCTGGGCCAGGGCGAGGTAGCCGGAGAGCGGTTCGAGCACGTGCTGCCAGGGGCGAATCGCGCCGGGGTTGCGCAGGGTGACCGGGGCGCCGGCGTCGAAGGCGGCGAGCACGTCGGGCACCAGCCGGCTCGGCGTCCAGTCGCCACCGCCGATGACGTTGCCGGCGCGGGCACTGGCGAGGGAGATGCCTGCGGTGGCCAGGAAGGCGCGGCGGTAGCTGGCGACGATCAGCTCGGTGCAGCCCTTGCTGGCGGAGTAGGGGTCGTGGCCGCCCATCGGGTCGGTCTCGCGGTAGCCCCACACCTGCTCGCGGTTTTCGTAGCACTTGTCGCTGCTGACCACCACGACGGCGCGGATGCCCGGCACCCGGCGGCAGGCTTCGAGCAGGTGCACCGTGCCCATCGCGTTGGTGGCGAAGGTTTCAACCGGCGTGTCGTAGGAGCGCGGCACCAGCGGCTGGGCGGCCAGGTGCAGGACGATCTCGGGGCGCGCGGCGGCGATGGCGGCGCACAGCGCGGGGAGGTCGCGGATGTCGCCGACGGTGCCGTGCATGTCGCGGCCCACGTCGGCGACGTCGAACAGGGCGGGGTCGGTGGCCGGGGCGAGGGCGAAGCCGTGGACGTCGGCGCCCATGGCCTGCAGCCACAGGCACAGCCAGCCGCCCTTGAAGCCGGTGTGGCCGGTGACGAACACGCGCCGGCCGCGCCAGAAGGCGTGGCTTACCAGGTTTTCCATGGCGCCTGCCCGCTGTTCCACAGTTCTTCCAGGACGATCTTGTCGCGCAGGGTGTCCATCGGCCGCCAGAAGCCGGTGTGCTGGTAGGCCAGGAGCTGGTTGCGGGCGATCAGGGTGGCGAGGGGCGCGCCCTCGAAGATGGTGTGGTCGTCCTCGAGGTAATCGAGCACCTGGGGCGACAGCACGAAGTAGCCGCCGTTGATGAAGCCGCCGTCGCCGAGGGGTTTCTCGACGAAGGCGCTGACCTGGGTGCCCTCGAGCTCCAGTGCGCCGAAGCGCCCCGGCGGCTGTACCGCGGCCACCGTGGCGAGCTTGCCGTGGGTGCGGTGAAAGGCCACCTCGGCGCTGATGTCGATGTCGGCGACGCCGTCGCCGTAGGTGAAGCAGAAGGCGTCGTCGTTTTCGACGTAGCTGCGCACGCGCTTGAGACGGCCGCCGGTCTGGGTGTGCTCGCCCGTGTCCACGAGGGTGACGCGCCAGGGTTCGGCGTGGCGTTCGTGGATTTCCATGCGGTTGTGGGTCATGTCGAAGGTGACGTCCGACATGTGCAGGAAGTAGTTGGCGAAGTATTCCTTGATCACGTAGCCCATGTATCCGCAGCAGATCACGAAGTCGTGGATGCCGTGGGCGGAGTAGATCTTCATGATGTGCCAGAGGATCGGCCGGCCGCCGATGCCGATCATCGGCTTGGGCCGATTGACGGTTTCTTCGCTGATGCGGGTGCCGAGGCCACCCGCGAGGATCACGGCTTTCATCGTCGCTCCAGGGAGGGATGGGGACGATGTTATGCGTGGCGGCCAGGGGCCGTTGGGCGGAACAGCGGGGGAAAGGCGGGGCTATTCCGCGCACGAAGGCCGGCGCGGGGAACGCGCCGGCGGGCAGGGCGGGTCAGTTGCGCTGGCCGAGGGGCGGCAGGCTGGGTGGCGTGGCGCCGCAGGCGCGGTAGTCGTCGTCGCTCATCACCGGCTTGATCTCGCAGGCGACGGCGATGACCGGGTGGCTGGTGAGCTTGCCGAAATCCGGGTCGGCGGGGCGCATCGTGCGCACGGCGGGCAGCGCCCCGGCGGGGGCCTGGGCGGGGGTGGCGCCGACACCGCGCGACGCGGCACGGGGGGCGAGGGGGCTCAGGTGGGC
>NZ_JAYROR010000006.1:0-21749 GCF_041911615.1 Zoogloea sp.
CCACGGC
This sequence comes from Zoogloea sp., assembly GCF_041911615.1. Taxonomy (GTDB): domain Bacteria; phylum Pseudomonadota; class Gammaproteobacteria; order Burkholderiales; family Rhodocyclaceae; genus Zoogloea. The sequence goes on from NZ_JAYROR010000006.1 coordinate 8, forward strand.
TACCGCTACGCCGGCGCCGATCCCGACAGCGCCCGCCCGTGGCCGCCCATGCCGCCGCTGTTCGCGCGCCTCGCCGAAGCCGCCGCCGCCCGCGCCGGCTTTGCCGGCTTCGCCCCCGACGCCTGCCTGATCAACCGCTACGTCCCCGGCGCCCGCATGGCCCTGCACCAGGACCGGGACGAAACCGACCTCACTCAGCCCATCGTCTCCGTCTCCCTCGGCCTGCCTGCGGTCTTCCTGTGGGGTGGCGGGCAGGGCAGCGACAAGGCCCGGCGCGTCCCCCTCGGCCACGGCGACGTGGTGGTGTGGGGCGGCCCGGCGCGGCTCACCTTCCACGGCATCGCCCCGCTGAAAGACGGCGCGCACCCGGCCACCGGCGCCTGTCGGATCAACCTCACCTTCCGCAAGGCCGGCTGAAGACGATCACGCGGGGTCACGTAGGTCGGGTCAGCGCAGCGTAGCCCCACACCTTTCCTGCCCCAGCCGCCGCTTGGAGAACCGGGGTTCATGCATGGCATCGGGGTGTCCGATGCGCTTTGAATCCATCGGGCGTGAGCAGGTCAGAGCGGAGGGAGGATTGTCGGGTTACGCTGCGCTAACCCAACCTCCGCCCTCCAACATCACCCCACCGCTATGCGCCTGCCCGCCGACTTCCGCCCCGCCGATCTCCTCGCCTTCCACGCCCGCGACGCCCGCCAGGTGGCCGAGCGGGTGTGCGGGAGCCGCATCGAGAAGGGCCTGATCTGGCACGGCCACCCGGCCTGCCTCAGCATCGAGCTAAGCTCGGGGACGGCCGAGGTCCGGCTCGCCGTCGATGGCCCGTCGCCTGATCCGGCCGCTGTCGTCCCCCTCGCCCGCCGCCTGCTCGGCCTCGATCAACCTTGCGCAGAACTCGCCGCCGCCCACCGGGATCACCCCCAGCTCGGCCCCCTCCTCGCCCGCCAGCCCGGGCTGCGCATCCCCCAGGCCGCCACGCCCTTCGAGGCCCTGAGCTGGGCCGTCACCGGCCAGCAGATCAGCGTCGCCGCGGCGGTGAGCATCCGCCGCCGGCTGATCGAAGCGGCCGGCGCGCGCCACAGCAGCGGCCTCGCCTGCTACCCCGACGCCGCCACCTTCGCCCGGCTCGACGAGGCCCGGCTGCGCGGCGCCGGCTATTCCGCCACCAAGGCCGCCACCCTCCTCGACGTGGCTCGCCGCTGCGCCGACGGTCGCCTGCCCCTGGACGACTGGCTGACGGCCGGCACCCCGGCCGACGAAATCCGCGCCCGCCTCGCCGAGGTGCGCGGCATCGGCCCGTGGACCATCGACTACACCCTGCTGCGTGGCTTCGGGGAGATGGACGCCTCGCTCCACGGCGACGCCGCCGTGCGCCGCAAGCTGCAAGCACTGCTCGGCCGCGACACTCCGCCCGGCCCGACCGAAACGCGCGACTGGCTCGAACAGTTCGCACCGTGGCGCTCGCTGGTGGCTGCGGGCTTGTGGGTGAGCTAAGGCGTCCCGACGATGGAGCGAGCGCAAACTAGCGGCGTGCCGTTGCGCTAAACTCCACCAAGTAGCCACCCGAGACACGTGATGGCCCCTTCAAACTCAGACATCGGCGCACACCATGAACTTCGAGTTGATCCACCTGCTATCCGAATCGGGCTTCGTCGGCGACGTTCCGGTCGCCCGTTTGCAGAAATCCTGCGAGGACGTGCCGCGGGTGCAAGGGGTGTACCTGATCGTCCGGACGAGCGATTGCCCGGTGCACTTCCTGACCATCAGCAGCGGTGGGCATTTCAAGGGCCGCGATCCCACGGTCACCGTCAGGACGCTCGAAGAGCGCTGGCTCGATCGCCCCAAGGTGCTGTACATCGGAAAGGCCGGCGGCAACGGCCAGCGGGCGACGCTTCGAGAACGTCTGCATACCTACATGCAGTTCGGACGGGGCAAGCCTAAGGCGCACTGGGGTGGCCGCTACATCTGGCAACTGGAGGACGCCGGCGCACTGCGGGTGTTCTGGAAACCCACCCCGGCGGACGTGCCGCGACACGTCGAGCAGGGCCTGCTCACCGAGTTTAATCAGCAATACGGACAACTGCCCTTTGCCAATCTGAGGACGTAGGACACGCGTCCGGCCCGCCAGCGCGTGCGCTGCCAAACGGCACCGGGCCGTCGAATTTCAGCGCGGGCCCGGCGCGATGCCCGGCCCGTCGAGGACGCCGGGCACCGCGAAGCGGTGCCCGGTCGCGGGCCGACGCTCAGAACACCTTCATCAGCCGCAGGTTGAGGCGGGCGTCCTCGCGCACGCCGGTGTCCACCGCCAGATCGCGGCCGACGGTGCCGAGCACTTGCCAGCCCGGCGCGAAGAAATGCGCCATGCCGAGCGATGCGCGGGTGCGGCGCTGGCGGTCGTGCTGGCGCACGCCGTCGATCTCGGTCTCGCCGCCCACGTAGCGCGAGGCCATCAGGTTGATCGAGGTGGCGGCGCTCAGGTGGTGGCGCAGGTGGGTCTGCACCTCCCAGGCGGGGCGCTGGCTGAGGGTCGCGCCGCCGGGGCCGGCCTTGGTGTTGTCGCCGAACCACTGCATGTCGCCGATCAGGTCGAGGGTGAACTTGTCGCCGAGGGGTAGCACGCCGCCGGCCTGCAGGGCGAACTTCCAGCGGTTCTCGCCGAAGGGGTTGAGCGCCCGCTGGCGGTCGTAGTGGCCGGTGGGCAGCCACAGCCAGGGCGTGATGCCGAAGGCCCGCCGGCCCGGATCGTCCTTGAGCAGATGGACGGTGGTGGCGAGGATCAAGTCGCCAACGCCGTTGCTCACCCCGAGCCCGTCCAGGTCGCCGCCGGTGTGCACGGTGCCGAAAGGCAGCAGGAACTGGGGCGCCACGGTGTAGCCGCCCACGTCGAGGTAGCGCACCCCGCGGGCGATGCCCACGTCGGCGCGCAGGTCGGCGTTGGCGGACGTCTTGTGGCCGCCGGCGTAAAGCGCACTGCCCTGGGAGTGCTGGTAGTAGAGCAGCGCGAGGTCGGTACCGGGCGGCACGTAGGCGTAGTCGCCGGCATCGACGGCTACCGCCGCGGCCAGGCGGGGCAGCGCGGCGGCCAGCACGCCGGCCGCGAGCGCCATGCGTCGGGCCGGGCGACGGCGCGCCGCAGCGGGGTGGCAGGATCGTGCGCTCGTGTCGGGGTTGAATCGGGGCATTTCGGGTCTCCTTTGATCTGGGTGATCCCCGCCCATTCGTGCGGGGCGTTTTTTTCGGTGCGCGCACGAGATCGCCGTCCCCTTTTCCTGTGTGTTCAATCCGCCGCAAATGCCTGGCGGCGCTCCGAGTTTTAGTGGCGTCGGACATGCCGCCGATACCGTGCGGGCCGATTCTAATCACGCCGCTCGCCCGCTTTTTCGCCGCCGGACGCCCTGCGGCAGGGTTTTCCCGATTCGTTCAAAAGATCGCCAAGGATCGACAAGATCGGCGTCCGGTCCTGCTCATAAATTGCACTCACGGCGACGGCCGACGGGGGCGAGCCCTCCGACGCCGCGCCGCTCGACGAGGTCGGCCTCCCCCTGGAGACGGCCGCCACCACAAGAAAGCAAGGAGACAAGAAATGAGCACGAAAGCCCCCCAGCCGAGCACCGACCGCCCCCACGACGCCGCGCAGGCCGTCGAGCACCTCGACGCGCTGGTCATCGGTGCCGGCGTCGCCGGCCTGTACCAACTGCATCGCCTGCGGGAGATGGGCATGAAGGTGCGCGCCTACGAGACCGGCTCTGGCGTCGGCGGCACCTGGTACTGGAACCGCTACCCTGGCGCGCGCTTCGACTCCCAGGCGGAGATCTACCAATACTGGTTTTCGGAGGCGCTGTACAAATCGTGGCAGCCCTCCGAGCGCTTTCCCGCGCAGCCCGAAACCGAGCGCTGGCTCAATCACGTGGCGGACACCCTCGATCTGAAGAAGGACATCCAGTTCAACACCCGCATCGCCTCGGCCCATTTCGACGAAGCCAACGATCAGTGGAACATCGAGACCGCGGCCGGCGAAAAGCTCACCGCCCAGTTCGTGATCGCCTGCTGCGGCATGCTGTCGGCGCCGCTGTCGGACCGCTTCCCCGGCCAGTCCAGCTTCAAGGGGCAGATCTTCCACACCGGCCTGTGGCCGAAGGCGCCGGTGGACCTGAAGGGCAAGCGCGTGGCGGTGGTGGGCACCGGCGCCACCGGCATCCAGGTGATCCAGACCATCGCCCCCGAAGTGGGCTCGATGAAGATCTTCGTGCGCACCCCGCAGTACGTGATCCCGATGCGCAACCCCAAGTATTCCAAGGCCGACTGGGAGAAATGGGGTTCGCGCTTCCACGAGCTGAAGGCCCGCGTGCGCAGCACCTTCGCCGGTTTCGACTACGACTTCGACGCCGGCTCGTGGGCCGACAAGACCCCGGCCGAGCGCACCACGGTGCTCGAGAACCTGTGGGAAGACGGCTCCCTTGCCCTGTGGCTGGCGTCCTTCCCCGAGATGTTCTTCGACGAGGACGTGAGCGAGGAGGTGTCGAAGTTCGTCCGCGCCAAGATGCGCGAGCGCCTGCAGCACGACCCCGCACTGTGCGACCTGCTGATCCCCACCGACTACGGCTTCGGCACCCACCGCGTGCCCCTCGAGAACAAGTACCTGGAGGTCTACCTGCAGCCCAACGTGAGCACCGTGGATTGCCGCAAGGCACCCATCGAGCGCATCGTGCCCGAGGGCATCCAGACCGCCGACGGGGTGATCCACGAGGTGGACGTGATCATCCTCGCGGTGGGCTTCGACGCGGGCTCCGGCGCCCTCACCCGGATCGACTTCCGCGGCCGCGACGGGCGCTCCCTGAAGGCCGAATGGGGCAACGAGATCCGCACCGCGATGGGCCTGCAGGTGCACGGCTACCCCAACCTGTTCACCACCGGCGCGCCGCTGGCCCCGTCGGCCGCCCTGTGCAACATGACCACCTGCCTGCAACAGCAGGTGGACTGGATCACCGGCTGCATCGACTACGCCCGCAAGCACGGCAAGAAGGTGATCGAGGCGACCCAGGCCTTCCAGGACGAGTGGGTGCAGCACCACGACGAGACGGCGAACAAGACCCTCGTCGTCAAGACCGACTCCTGGTACATGGGCTCCAACGTCGACGGCAAACCGCGGCGGCTGATCTCCTACATCGGCGGCGTGGGCACCTACAACCAGAAGTGCGACCAGCTCGCCAGCCAGGGCTACCCCGGCTTCGCGATGCGCTGAGCGGAAAAGGAGACCCACGATGAACCGACTTTCCGGCAAGGCCGCCGTCGTCACCGGCGGCGGCAACGGGCTGGGCGCCGCGATCGCGCAGCGCATGGCCGACGACATCGCCTGGGGCGCGGTATACCTGGCGTCGGACGAGGCGCGCTGGGTCACCGGCGCCGAGCTGGTCATCGACGGCGGCTACACCGCGCGCTGAACCGGCGGGGGCCACGCGCCCCCGCCCCCACACCCAAGGAGACTCGAATGAACAATTATTACAGCCAGGACAACCACGGCCCCTTCAAGCTCATCAACATCGGCGCGCTGGAGCTCGAGGAAGGCGGCGTGCTGCCCGAGTGCACCCTCGCCGTCGCCACCCACGGCACCCTCAACGCCGCCCGCGACAACGCGATCCTGGTGCCCACCTGGTACTCGGGCACCAGCAAGATCATGGAGCAGGTGTACATCGGCCCCGGCCACGCCCTCGATCCGGCACGCTATTTCATCATCGTGGTGAACCAGATCGGAAACGGTCTCTCGCTCTCGCCGAGCAACGCGCCGGCCGCCCTCGCCGGGCCGGCCTTTCCGAAGGTACGCATCGGCGACGACGTGCGCGCCCAGCACCGGCTCGTCACCGAGCACTTCGGCATCCAGCGCCTGGCGCTGGTGGTGGGCGGCTCGATGGGCGCCCAGCAGACCTACGAATGGGCGGTGCGCTACCCCGACATGGTCGAGCGCGCCGCGCCCATCGCCGGCACCGCCCGCAACACCGAGCACGACTTCGTGTTCGCCGAGACCCTGATCGAGGCGATCACCACCGACCCGGGCTTTCGCGACGGCCGCTACGGCTCGCCCGATGAAGTGGCCGCCGGCCTCAAGCGCCATGCCAAGCTGTGGACGGTGATGGGCTGGAGCACCGAGTTCTTCCGCGGCGGGCGCCATCGGGTGCTGGGCTTCGAGTCGATGCAGGCCTTCGTGGATCAGTTCATGACCGGCTACTTCGGCCCGATGGACCCGAACAACCTGCTCGCCATGGCCTGGAAGTGGCAGCGCGGCGACGTGAGCCGCAACACCGGCGGCAACCTGGTCGAAGCCCTCGGCCGCATTCGCGCCAAGACCTACGTGATGCCGATCAGCCACGACATGTTCTTCCCGCCCAGCGACTGCCTGGCCGAACAGCAACTGATCCCGAACAGCGAGTTCCGGCCGCTCGCCAGCATCGACGGCCACCTCGCCCTGTTCGGCACCGACGCCAACTGCATCGCCGAACTGGACAGTCATCTGAAGGAACTCCTCGCCAGCGACATCGCCTCCGAGAGGTGACGTCCGCCGCCAGCAGGGGCGGCGACGGCACCGGCGCTCCACGCGAGTGCCTTAACGGCGCAACCGGGCAACCGGCTGCGCCTTTTTGCGCTGGATGTCGGGGTCGGCCTGCGTGACGCGGGCGGAGGTTCAGGCGCCGTTGTCCTTGCGCAGCCGCGCCGGCGTGGTGCCCAGGCGCGCGCGCAGCACGCGGGTCAGGTGCGCCTGGTCGGCAAAGCCGCACATCGCCGCAACTTCCTTGATCGCCAGCCCCCGCGAGGCGAGCAGCCGCGCCGCCCGCTCGACGCGCCGGCCCATCACGAACTCGTAGGGCGAGCAGCCCAGGGTGGCGCGGAAGTGCCGGGTGAAGGTCCACACGCCGAGGCCGAGGGTTTCGGCCATCTTCTCGATGGTGATGCCTTCGTGCAGGTGCGACTCGATGTATTCCTCGAGCCGTCGCACGCGAGTCGGCGACAGGGGGCCCACGGGCTGCGCGTCCTGGAAGGTGCAACGCGCGTACTTGCGGAACAGGTGCACCGCCAACTGGATCGACAGCGCCTCGACATACAGGCTGCCGCCGAGCCCGCGCTGGCGGGCCTCGAGGGTGATCGCGTCGACGATGTGGGTCACCGCCGGGTCCTGGGCCTGCAGCACGTCGTGCAACTGCACCTCGGCCACGGTGCGCTCGGTGACGTCGGAGGCCACGCGCGACATCAAGGCCTCGGACAGGTAGGTGTGGGACACCTCGATGCACTGGGTCCAGTGCCAGTGGGACGGCGCCGAGCGGGTCAGCAGCGAGAAATCGCCCGGGGTGCAGCGCTTGCGGCTCCAGCGCCCTTCGACGCAGCGGTCCATCGGCGTGTCCCCGGCGTGGTAGCGCACTACCATGAAGTGATCCATCGGCGGAATCGGCACGTCGAGCCCGGTGTAGCGGTAGGCCCGGTGCCCGACGTTCTTCCAGCCCAGCCCGTCGCTGGCCGAGGTGATCCGGCCCGGCACCCAGGTGGGCAGATCCCGAGGGGAAATCAGGTTAGCCATCGCACGAAAGCGTCAGTCGCGAAACCGGAAGGCCGGTGGAGTGGATCGGAGAGCAGCGCCCAAGGCTGCAATCATACAAATATAATTTAAATGAGTTAATAAAATTAAGTAATTAACCCGCCCGCGGCAACGACTGCCCGCGAGGCGCGGCCAGCGCCCGGGCAGACATCGAAAACGGAAGGGAAACGCCGTGCGACGGCGTCGGCTACTTGAGGCCGACGACGGCCATCTTGCGTCGCAGAAACGCGATCTGGGTCTGCAGCGGCAGGCCCTTAGGGCACACGTCGTGACAGCCGAGCAGGCTCATGCAGCCGAACACGCCGGTGTCGTCGCCGATGAGCTCGAAGAAATCGTCGTCGCTGCGGGTGTCGCGGGGATCGAGGCGGAAACGGGCGATCTTGTTGAGGCCGACGGCGCCGACGAAATCCGGGCGCATCCGGGCCGTGCCGCAGCCCGCCACGCAGCAGCCGCATTCGATGCAGCGGTCGAGTTCGTAGATGGCTTCGGCGAGGGCCGGTTCCATCGGCGCCTCGACCGCCGTCAGGGCGGCTTCCTGCTGGCCGTGAATCCAGGTTTCGAGGCGCTCGGCGGTGCCGCGCATCCACTTGCCGGTGTTCACCGAGAGGTCGCCGATCAGCTCGAACACCGGCAGGGGCGCCAGGGTGACGAGCGGGCCGAGGTCGCGGGTGAGGCTGCGACAGGCGAGGCCGGGCTTGCCGTCGATGAGCATCGCGCAGCTGCCGCAGATGCCGGCGCGGCAGACGAAGTCGAACTGCAGCGAAGGGTCGAGGCGTTCGCGGATCTCGGTGAGGGCAAGGAAGAGCGTCATGCCCTCGGCCTCCTCGACGCGAAAATCCTGCCAGTGGGGCGCAACGCCCTCGCCGGGGCTGCTGCGCAGGATGCGCAGGGTGAGACTGCGGGGGGCGTGCATGGCGGTGCCGCTCAGTGACCGCCGCGCGGCGGGTTGCGCAAGCCGCCCCAGCCCTCGGCATGGGGGCCGGGGGCGACGGTGATGTCGCGGCCCAGATCGCGGACGAAGCGGGTACACGGCACGCCGGGCACGCCGTTGATCAGGACGCAGCAGGTGTTGCAGGCCCCCGAATGGCAGTTGAAACCATCCACCCAGGTGGGCGGCAGGGCGCCGCGCGCCTGCTTCATGGCGCCGAGCAGGGTGAGGTCGGGGCTTTCGACGACGGTGACCGGCTGGGTGCCGCCAGTGAGGGTGCGCAGGTGCAGGGTAACGGTGTGGACGTGAGGCAGAGGGGCGTTCATGACTTCTGTTCTCCAGCCCGTTCGACACGGCCCCGGTAGGGTTCCGGGACAAGGTGGTCGAAGGGCATCAAGGCGTGCTGCAGGGTATAACGGTCGGCGTGGCCGAAGGCTGACCGGATCGCGGCGACTTCCGCCGCGCGGCGGGCGGTGGCCGGATGTTCGATGGCATCGCGGGCGCCGTAACCGCGCCAGCCGGGGGGCAGCTCCATGGCCGCCACGTCGAGGGCTTCGTAGTCGAGGCGCGGCAGGGTTTCATCGCCGTGCCAGGTGGCGAGGGTGCGCTTGAGCCAGTTCGCGTCGTCGCGGCGGGGGTAGTCCTCGCGGTAGTGGGCGCCGCGGCTCTCGGTGCGGGCCAGAGCCCCCTGGGCGACGCACAGGGCCAGCTTGAGCATCTTCTGCACCCGGTAGGCGGCCACCAGCTCCGGGTTGCTGCCGGGGCGGCGGGTGGCGATGCCGATGTGGCGGCTCTTCTCCAGCAGTTGCCGGAGTTCGCTCACCGCGGATTCGAGCAGATCGCCGCGGCGGAAGATGCCCACCTTGTCGGTCATGATGTCCTGCATCCGCCGGGTGATCTCGGTCGCGCTCTCGCTTCCGTTGCCATGCAGCAAAGTGTCGAGCTTTGCCTGCTCCCGTTCGAGGAATTCCCGCACGAGGGCGGTGGAGACATGCAGATCGCCTGCGGCGGATTCCACGAAATCGGCCATCTTCTCGCCGACGATCATGCCGGCGACCACCGTCTCGGCCACCGAGTTGCCGCCCAGCCGATTGAAGCCGTGCAGATCCCAGCAGGCGGCCTCGCCGCAGGCGAACAGGCCGGCGAGCCCGCGGGCGTGGCCGGCGGCGTCGGTGCGGATGCCGCCCATCGAGTAATGCTGGGCCGGGCGCACGGGGATCATGTCGCGGGCCGGATCGATGCCCAGGAAGTGCTGGCAGATCTCCTTCACCTCTCGCAACCGGCCGTCGATGTGGGCCTTGCCGAGGAGCGTGATGTCGAGCCACAGGTGCTCGCCGAAGCGGGTCTTGACGCCGTGGCCGGCGCGGATGTGCTCCTCCATGCGCCGCGACACCACGTCGCGGGAGGCCAGTTCGCGCTTCTCGGGCTCGTAGTCGGGCATGAAGCGGTGGCCGTCGGCATCGCGCAGCAGGCCGCCGTCGCCCCGGCAGCCTTCGGTGACGAGGATGCCGGCGGGAAAGATGGTGGTCGGGTGAAACTGCACCGCCTCCATGTTGCCGAGCGGCACCACGCCGGTTTCCAGCGCGATGGCGGCGCCGATGCCCTCGTTGATGATCGCGTTGGAGCTGACCCGGTAAATGCGCCCGAAGCCGCCGGTGGCGATGCAGGTGGCCTTGGCCACGTAGGCCGAGAGCTCGCCGGTGACGAGATCGCGCACGATGGCCCCGTGGCAGCGCCCGCCTTCGTGGATCAGCGCGATGGCTTCGGTGCGCTCGTGCACCGGGATGCTTTCGGCCACGGCCTGGTCGCTCACCGCGTAGAGCATGGCGTGGCCGGTGCCGTCCGAGACGAAGCAGGTGCGCCACTTCTTGGTGCCGCCAAAATCCCGGGCGGCGATGAGGCCGTGCATCGCGGCGGGCTCGGAGAGCGTCACCCGCTGGCCGTCCATCACCACCTCGCGGGAGCCCGCCTGGATGCGGTTCCAGGGCACGCCCCAGGCGGCGAGCTCACGCACGGCCTGAGGCGCGGTGTGCACGAAGAGGCGCGCCACCTGCTGGTCGCAGCCCCAGTCGGAGCCGCGCACGGTGTCTTCAAAGTGCACGTCCTCGTTGTCGCCGGCGCCCATCGCGGTGTTGCCGAGGCTGGCCTGCATGCCGCCCTGGGCGGCGGCCGAATGGGAGCGCTTGGGCGGCACCAGGCTCAGGATGGTCACGTCGTGACCGCGGCGGCGGGCGCCCACGGCGGCACGCAGGCCAGCCAAGCCGCCGCCGATCACCAACACGTCGGTGTAGTGGATGCGCATGGTCAGCCCCGCTGGGTGGCGGACGGCACGTAGGGCTCGCCGGCGCGATCGGCGTGGGCGATGCCCAGCTGCACGTAGGCCAGCAGGGTGACGAGGCCGAGGCCCACGAAGAACACGCTGAACGCCGTCTTCACCACCCGCAGCCGGCGCCGGCCGGCAACCGGGTCGCGCCCTTCGAGCCAACCCCACTTGAGGGCCAGCCGGTACAGGCCGACGCTGCCGTGGAGCTCGACCGCGAAGAGCAGCAGCAGGTAGAGTGGCCACATGGTGCCCGTCCAGATGCGGTCGGCGGATTCGTACGGCCCGATCAGCTCGGGATGTACCAGCATCCCGTAAAGATGCACCGTGCCCAGGAAGAACAGCGCAAAGCCGGTCCACAGTTGCAGCCACCACAGGCCGGTGTCGCTGTGGCGCAGCTGCCGGCGATGCTCGGCAAAGGCCCGGTACTGGCGCCAGTTGGCGGGAAACTTGCGCAGCGCCAGCCACGCGTGGCCGACGAACACCGCCAGCACGAAGCCCACCACGCACGACACCACCCACGGTTGGGGCGTGCCGAACAGCCAGCCGGCCTCGAAGAAGCGGGCGACGGTGTAAAAGGCGTCGTGGCTGATGAGGATGGACGACACGAAGAACATGTGCGCCACCAGGAACAGCGCAAGGAAGAGCCCGGAAGCGCTCTGCAGCAGGTCGAGCCGGGCCGGCCAGCGCGACGGGCGGACACGACGGGCGGACTGCGCGCGCGCGGCCGGCGAAGCCAGATCGGCCGGAACGGCGGCGTCGGGCTGGAACAGCCCGGTTTGTTCGATGGAACGCGTCATGATGAGGAAACCGCGGTGAATCGACCACCAGCCGGCAGGCCTCGCCCCGCCGCGCGGATAACTGCCCCCCGCGCCCGGTGCGGCGGCACACGAACCCACGGTTCGCGCCGGCGCCTTGTCTCCTCTTTTTCTCTCTTGGGCCGAGCCTTTTATCGGCGGCCCGGCTTCAAGCTAGACCGCCGTCGGCGATATTGCTGTGCACAATGCCGCGATTCCATGACCGTGGCGGCTCCAAAAAGGGGTTTCCCGGGCACACCAACCCGAATCCGTTGTTTTTCGGCAACAGAGGCGGCCGGCCACCGGGGGTTACACTGGCGTCCTTCCTTTTCTGCCCGAGCCGCCATGCAAATCTGGATCGACGCCGACGCCTGCCCTGTCGTGGTCAAGGACATCGTCTTCCGCGCCGCCGAACGCCTGCAGATTCAGACCTACGTGGTCGCCAACCGGCTGCTGCGCACGCCGCCGTCGCGCTTCATCCGGGCGATTCAGGTGCCGGCCGGCTTCGACGTGGCCGACGCGCACATCGTCGACACGCTGGCGGCGGGGGATCTGGTGATCACCGCCGACATTCCGCTGGCCGCCGCGGTGCTGGCGCGCGGCGCCCATGCGCTCAATCCCCGCGGCGAGTTGTACACCGACGCCAACATCGCCGAACGCCTGTCGATGCGCAACTTCCTCGAGGAACTGCGCGGCAGCGGCGTGCAGACCGGCGGCCCGGCGGCCTTCAGCCAGGCCGACCGGCAGGCCTTCGGCGGCGCGCTGGATCGCTTCCTGGCCAAGGCGCCGCGCTGAGCGCCGATCAGGCCAGGGCCGCGGGCTTGGCGCAGCCGTCGTTCATGCCGTCCAGTTCGATCTGGATGGTCGGGTGGTGGATGCGAAAACGCTGCGCCAGCCCTTCGGCCACGTCGGCCAGGAAGGCGTCGCCCGGATGGCCGCCGGGCATCACGAGATGCACCGACAGCGCCGTGTCGGCGGTCCCCAGCGCCCAGACGTGCAGGTCGTGCACGTCCGTCACCCCGGGCAGACCGGCCAGCCAGGCGTGCACCTCGGTCAGCGCGATGCCGTCGGGCACCCCGTCGAAGGCCAGGTGCAAGGACTGGCGCAGCAGCCCCCACGCGCTCGCCACGATCACCGCGGCGATGGCGAGGCTCGCCACCGGGTCGAGCCAGGCCCAGCCGAAATGCAGGTAAAGCGCGCCGGCCGCCACCACGCCGAGGGACACCAGTGCGTCGCCAGCCATGTGCAGGAAAGCGCCGCGGATGTTGAGATCGTCCTTGCTGCTCGACATGAACAGCACCGCGGTGACGCCGTTGATGAGCACCCCGATCGCCGCGACGACGATCACCGTCCAGCCGGCCACCGGTTCGGGCGCGTTCAGGCGCTGGATCGCCTCGAGGGCCAGCGCGCCCATCGCCACCAGCAGCAGCACGCCGTTGGCCAGCGCGGCGAGGATCGAGGCCCGCGCCCAGCCGTAAGTGCGGCGGGACGTGGGACGCAGGCGGGCGGCAGCGCTGGCGCCCCACGCCAGGATTAGGCCGGCCACGTCGGAAAGGTTGTGGCCGGCGTCGGCGAGCAGCGCGAGGGAATCGGACAGCCAGCCGTAACCCGCTTCGACGAGCACGAAGCCGATGTTGAGGGCGATGCCGATGGCGAAGGCCCGGTCGTAGGACGCGGGGCCGTGGTGGTGGCCGTGGCTGTGCCCATGGGCATGGCCGTCGTGATCGTGATGATGGCGGGCGGGCATCGCGGGACGGACTCAGCGCGGCGACAGCATCAGCTCATCCACGCTCTTGCGCAGGGAGCGCGAATGCGGGGTATCGCAGACGCCGACGCGGCAGAAGAAGGTCAGGGCCTGATCGCGACCGAAGCCCCCGATGCGCTCGAACTCGTCGGCGAGCGCATCGGCGCCACGGGCGATCTCGGGCAGGGCCGAGAACCGCTGGCCCGCGCGGGCGTACCAGCGGAAGATCAGCGGCGTCATCTCGGGCTGCAGGTGCAGGCCCACCGAGGCGGCGGTGAGCCACAGGCGCTGGAGCGCGACACCGCCGCGCGCGTGGCCTTCGACGCCCGCCGCCGGCGTGTCGGCAAGCACCAGCACGTGCGCCGCGCAGGCGATGGCCGGGATGTAGTCGAGCTGCACCCGCGGGGCGAGGGTGCCGCCCAGATATTTGTTGAAGAACTGGACGCGGCCCCAGCTCGCCATCACCCATTCCATCAGCCGCGCGGTGGCGCTGTCGACGCCCACCGCCTGCTCGGGGATACGATCCTTGCTGAAGCGGGTGCGCCACTCGATGATTTCCTTGTGCACCGGGTAGGCCTCGGGGCAGGTCAGACGCAGGTAGGCGTTGCGCCACAGCAGCCCCGCCACCTGGCGACGGGCCGCACCGCTCTCGAAGAAGCGCACCGAATACCCGGCCCCCGGCGCGGCGGCGAGGGCGGCACGCTGGGTGTCGCTGAGCGGCGTGGTGCGCATCGGGCGGCGCTGCACCACGCGGGTCTCGATGAAGGGCAGCAGCGGGTCGGCCGCGATGCCGGGCGCGGCGGCGAGGCGCACGTCGTAGATCGGCGCCTTGTCGGGGCAGCCCGAGCGCAGCGTCCAGCTGGCGGCCAGGCCCTCGCCGGTGGCGGCGATGCGCAGGGTTTCGAGCAGCGCGCCGTGGGCGATGTGGCTGGCGTGGCCGTTGAAGTCGTAGAGGCACCACTCGCGGGTGTCGTGGCCGTGGATCGCGACGTGATCGTCGGCGACGATCTCGAAGCGCCACGGCTGGGTGTTGTCGCCACTCGGGGCCCAGCGGGCCAGATCGAGGATTTTCAGCAGGGTTTCACGGCTGGCCATCGGGGGCTGCTCCTGGAGGAAGACGCGGGGGCGGGGCACGGGTCGGCCGGGCGGAAGGGCCTCAGGCGGTGCTGCGGAATTCGCCGCGGCGCATGGCGCGCAGCTGGCGGCGGGCAATCGCGAGGCCGATCTGCTGGATCGGGTTGCGGTTGCCCCAAGGCCGCCACGTCTTGACGTAGCGGTTGCGGTAGGCGTCGAACTGAAAACCCCACGGCGCGCAGATCACCTTGCCACGGCCGAGCAGGATCTTCAACGCCTCGGTGGCGGTGACCCCGGCGCACAGCTGGCAGGCCGCCACGGTGCTGGGGCCACGGCGGGCGTCGAAATCGACGCGGGTCGGATCGGCGATGTAGCCGCGCTGGAGCATGGCGGGCGACAGGCCGAGCAGGAAGCGCACCGCCATCTCGTCCTCGTCGCAGCCTTCGAGGCGGAAGTATTCCTCGAAGGACATGTGCCCCGGCAGGAAGGACAGCACCGCCGTGCCCATGCCCAGCGGCGCCGCGGTGACGGCAGGCACGCCGAGGCGGTGGCAGGCGTAGAAGGTGTCGCGGCGGGCGGTGAAGGCGAAGAAGTCGAGGCCATCCACGTAGAGGTCGGCGCCGGCGAGGAAATCGTCGAGGTTGCCGGCATCGACGCCCCGATCGAAGATGCGGATGTCGAGCTCGGGGTTGATGTCCCTGGCCATGCGCGCCATGACTTCGGCCTTGGGCTGGCCCAGCGTGGACACCGCCGCACCGGCCTGGCGGTTGAAGTTCACCACGTCGAAGGTATCCATGTCGGCGATGGTGAAGGCGCCGATGCCGAGCCGCGCGAGCGTCAGGAGGTGCACGCCTCCCACGCCGCCCATGCCGGCAATCGCCACCCGTTTGCCGCGCAAGGCGGCCTGCTCGGCGACGGTTACCCAGCCGATATTGCGGGCAAACGCATCGTCATAACTGAAAGTCGCGTTGGTATCAGACATGCGCAGCGCTATCCATCTTTCCCGGAAACACTATGATACGACGTTTGCAGGTGTCGCCGCGTGGCCCGGCCGACCGCCGCTCGTCGGAATCCCTCCGCCGCCCGGCCCCGCGCACCTACAGCTCACCCCTCCTCGGGTCGTTGTTAGACAATGCTCCCTGCAACCCGACTTTTAAAGGCCCATCTGCCATGTCGTTACTTGATCGATTCAGTCTGGGCGAAGGTTTCCGAAAATATTTCGAAGTGGTGGCCGCCTTCGACGAGGCCCGTCGCAACGAGGTGTACGGCATCCGTCACGAGGTTTATTGCGAGGAGCTCGGCTTCGAGCCGGTCCGCCCGGACCGCCGCGAGATCGACGACAACGATCGCCACAGCCTGCACTGCCTGATGCGCACCTCGACCGCGCCGCAGACGCTGGTCGGCTGCAATCGACTGGTGCTGGCCCGCCCCGAAGACCCGGCCCACCCGCTGCCCTTCGAGCACGCCTGCAGCGCCACCCTCGACCGCTCGATCATCGACCCCGCCCGCGAGCCGCGCGGCAGCATCGCCGAGGTCTCGCGCCTCGCGGTGCGCGCCCACTACCGCCGCCGGAAGGGCGAAACGAAGACCGCGCTGGCGCTCTCCGACGACGACTTCGGCACCAAGGAGCAGCCGCGTTTCCCGTACATCCCGATCGGCCTGTACCTGGCGGTGATCGCCCTGGCCAAGCGCGAAGGCATCGAAACCCTGTTCATGCTCACCGAACCGCGTCTGGCCGACCACTTCTCGAAGCTCGGCGTCAAGATCACCCAGATCGGCGGCCCGGTCGAACACCGGGGCATCCGCGTCCCGTCGATGATGAACGTCGATCACGTCATCAAGAACCTGCGTTTCTTCATCCGACCCATCTGGCGGGTCGTCGCGGACGAGATCGAGGCCGGCTACGCCGGCGGACGACCGGCGTTCTCGCCCCCAGCGGCCTGATCGTCGTCGTCCTCGTCGGGCTGCGGCATCGCGGCGTCCGGGCGGGGCTCGCCCTGCTCCCGTAACGCCGCCTGCGCCAGCGCGTGGGCCGCGATCGGCAAGGTCGCCAGCAGCGCGACGAAAATTCCCAGCGCCCGCAGCGCCCACGCCAGGCTCCCTCCCGCCAGCGCAACGCCGGCCAGCAGCACCCCCAGCGCCAGCGTGCCGGCCTTGGTGGCCGCGTGCTGGCGCGACAGCGCGTCGGGCAGGCGCAGCACCCCCAGCGCCGCGATCACCAGCAACCCCATGCCGAGCAGCATCAACGCCTCAGCCACGCCGGTCTCCCTTTCGCGCCACCGCCCGGGCCCACGCCAGGGTGCCGACGAAGGCCACCAGCGCAACCCCCAGCGCCACGTCGAGATAGAGCACCTGCCCGCTCTGCGCCGCCGCCAGCACGCAGGCCGCGACGCCGCAGGCCGACAGCAGGTCGAGGGCGACGATCCGGTCGGCGTCGCCGGGGCCGCGCACCAGCCGCAACGCCGCCAACGCCACCGCGAGCCCCAGCAGGCCGACCAGCGCCGCGTTCATGGCGCACCTCCGCACACCACCCGCACGTGGCGCTCGAAATGGCGGCGGATGCCCGCCGCCGTGCCGGCCGCGTCGCGACCGTCGAGCAGGTGCAGCAGCAGGGTCCGCGAGGCCATGTCGATCTCCACCACCGTCGTCCCCGGCGTCAGGGTGACGAGGGCTGCCAGCAGCGCCGCGCCGCCCTCGCCGAGGGGCTCGAACTGATAGCGCACCAGCGCCGGCTGCACCGTCGGTCGGGGCGCCAGGATGATGCGCAGGGTTGCCACGCCCGACAGCAGCAGTTGCCAGACAAAGCTCGCCGCGAGCCACAACGCGGTGAGGACGCGCGTCATCGTCCGCCTCCCGAAAGATCGGCCGCCGCCTGCCCGGCCAGGTCGAGCAGCGCCTGGGGGAACAGGCCAATGGCGGCCGTGACGAGCGCCAGCAGGCCTACCGCGCCCAACGCCAGCGCCGGCACCCGGCCGGCCGCCACGGGGGCGGGATGGGGCTTCCAGAACGCTTCGAGCCAGATCTTGCTCATCGAATACAGGGTCAGCACGCCGGTGGCGAGCGCCGCCCCACCCCACGCCCAGTGCCCGCCGGCAAAGCTCTCGCGCAGCACCAGGAACTTGGCCCAGAAGCCCGACAACGGCGGAATGCCCACCAGCGACAGGGCCGGCACCGCGAAGACGATCGCCAGCAGCGGCCGCGCCGCCGCCACCCCGCCGATCCGCCGCAGGTCGTAGCTGCCGGCCACCCGGCACACCAGCGCCGCGATCAGGAACAGGTTGGCCTTCACGACGATGTGATGGATCGTGTAGAAGACCGCCGCCGTGTAGCCGGCCGGCGTCGCCAGCGCCACGGCCAGGATCAGGTAGCCGATCTGGCTGACGATGTGAAAAGCCAGGATACGCCGCAGATCCCAGTGCCAGGCCGCGCCCAGCGCACCGGCCAGCATCGTCGCCACCGCCACCGCACCGAGCACCGCCTGCCAGTCGCCCAGCGCCGCCGGGAAAACCTGTCCGAACAGACGCAGCAGCGCGTAGACGCCGACCTTGCTGAGCAAGCCCGCGAACAGCGCCAGCACCGGCGCCGGCAGCACGTGGTAGGCGGCGGGCATCCACGAGAACAGCGGAAACGCCGCTGCCTTGGCAAGGAAGGCCACCGTCAGCAGCGCGACACCGGCCGCCAGCAGCGGGCTTTGCGGCGCCTGCGCCAGGGCCACGAAATTGAGCTGTCCGGTGGCGCCGTACACCACCGCGATGCCGGCGAGCAGCACCAGCGTGCCCAGCATGTTGAGGACCAGGTAGCGCAGCGTGCCGTCCAATTCGGCCGGCCGCGCCCGGTGGGCGAGCAGGCCCAGCGCGGCGATCAGCATCACCTCGAACCACACGTAGAGGTTGAACAGGTCGCCCGTGGCGAAGGCGCCCCCGACGCCGGCCATCAGCCCGTGCACCAGCGGCAGCGCCGCCGAGCGGCCCGCCGCCGGATCGACCCGCGTCGCCTGGAACAGCAGGCAGACGAAGGCAATCAGCGCCGAGACCAGCATCATCGCCGCCGACAGGTGGTCGACCGCGAAGACGATGCCGAAGGGCTGCGGCCAGTCGCCGAGCCCGAGCACCAGCGGGCCGCGGTCGCCGACGACCCGCAGCAGCGCCAGCGCCGCCAGCAGGTTGGCCGCCCCGGCGAGCAGGCTGAAGCCCTCCGCCAGCCGACGCCGGCCGGCCAGCAGCACGCCGCCCACCACGCCGGCCAGGGGCACCAGCACGGGCGCCAGCACGAGGTTGGCGAGCGCCGCGCTCACGCCCGCCGCTCCGCTTCGAAGGGCAACGGCTTGCCGTCTGGCCCGGCGCCGGGTTCGGCGTCGGCCAGGGCGGCCACATCGCCCGCCGGCCGCCGCGCCAGGATGGCCAGCACCAGCACCAGCGCGAAGCACACGAAGGCGAAACCGATCACGATGGCGGTGAGCACCAACGCCTGGGGCAGCGGGTTGGCCGCCGTGGCCGCCAGCACCGTCTCGCCGTCGGCCAGGATCGCCGGGAGGCCCGCGCCGACGCGCCCCGCCATCAGCACGAAGAGATTGACCGCCGTGCCCGCCAGCGCGAGGCCGACCACCATCCGCAGCAGATCGCGGGCAAGGATCAGCCACACCGCGGCGCCCCCGCAGACGCCGATCGCCAGGGCCAGCAGCCAGGCGTTCATGACTTCCTCCCCAGGGCCAGCACCAGCGCGGCGAGTCCGCCCCAGACGCAGAGCATCACACCCAGGTCGAACAGCATCACCGTCGACCACGGCAGCGCCAGCGGACCGAGTGCGAGTTCGCCGCCGAGGTGGGTCAGGAACGGCCGCCCGAGGCACACCGCCGGGAGCCCGGCCAGCGCCCCGAACGCCACCCCCAGCGCGGCCAGGCGTTCCGGCGCCAGCGGCAGGCGCGCCCGAGCGGCCCGCCCGCCAAAGGCCAGCGCGTAACTGGCGGTGGCGGCCACCGCCAGCAGCCCGGCGATGAATCCGCCGCCCGGCGCGTTGTGACCGCGATACCACACCACCAGCGCCGCCAGCAGCAGCGGCCGATAGAGCAGCCCCACCGCCTGCTCGACGAGCACCTCGCGTGGTCCGGACCTCGGGCGATTCATCGCGCCCCCCGCGGAATGCGCTGCAGGATGCCCACCGCGGCGAGCGCCGCCAGCAACACCACGGCGATCTCGCCGAGGGTGTCGAGGCCGCGGAAATCCACGATGATCACATTGACCACGTTGCGCCCGTGGGCCGCGACGAGAGACTGGGCGCCGAAGAAATCCGACAGCGCGGCGTCGAAGGGCGCGGCCGTCATGCCCAGCGCCAGCACCGTGAGCGCCACCCCGGTGGCGACGGCCGCCAGCGCGGCCCACCCCGGTCGGCCGTGGGGCCGCACCGTCGGCGCCGACGCGGTGAGCCGCCCGATGGCCGCCGCGACCACCACCGCGAACACCCCATCGACGGCCAGTTGGGTGAAGGCCAGATCGGGTGCCCCGCGCGAGAGGAAGATCAGCACCGCGCCCAGCCCGGCGATGCCGCTCGCCAGGAGCAACGGCAGACGGCGCACGAGCAGCACGCAGGCCAGGGCCGCCAGGGCGACAAGCAGCGCGCCGGCGGCGAGGCCCGGGTCCACGTCGCCACTCGGGGCCGGCAGCGCCAGCACCGTCAGCCAGGGCAGCAGCGCGAGCCCGGCCGCCGCCAGCAAGGTGGCGCCGTAGCCGGACAGGCTGCCGTGCTGGAGGACGCGCGTGACTCGCCCGGCGAGCGCAGCGAGGCCGCTCATCGCCCGCTCGAAGCCGCGCTGGCCGCTCGGCCCGGCGGACGGATCGCGGCCGTGCAGCCCGCGCTCCCGCTGCAGCCGGAAGTACAGGCCAATGCCGCCCACGAAGGCCACCGCGCTCATCGCCAGCGGCAGATTGAAGCCATGCCACAGGGCGATGCTTACGTCGGGCATCGGCGCGCCGCTCACCGCGGGCACCGCCACCGCGAGCAGCGGACCGAAGGTGTGCATCGGCAGCAGGCCCACCACGACGCAGACCAGCACCAGCAGGTCGACGGGCACGCGCATCCACAGGGGCGGCTCGTGGGGATGGCGGTCGAGCCCGACCGGCTCGCCGTGGAAGAAGGTGTCGTGGATGAAGCGCGTCGAGTAGGCCACGCCCAGTAGGCCCGCGAGCACCGCGCCGGTGGGCACCAGCCACGCGAACAACGGGTGGCTCACCTGCAGCGCCTCGGCGAAGAACATCTCCTTGGACAGGAAGCCGTTGAGCAACGGCACCCCGGCCATCGCGGCGGCGGCGGTCATCGCCAGCACCGAGGTCCAGGGCATGTAACGGATCAGCCCGTTGATGCGGCGCAGGTCGCGGGTGCCGCACTCGTGGTCGATGATCCCGGCGGCCATGAACAGGCTGGCCTTGAAGGTGGCGTGGTTGAGGATGTGGAACACCGCCGCCACCACCGCGAGCTCCGACCCCAGCCCCAGCAGCAGGGTGATGAGCCCCAGGTGCGACAAGGTCGAATACGCCAGCAAACCCTTGAGGTCGTGCTGGAAGACGGCGTACCAGGCGCCCACCAGCAGCGTCGCCAGCCCGGCCAGGCTCACCGCGTAGAACCAGGCCTCGCTGCCCGCCAGCACCGGGTAGAGCCGCGCCAGCAGGAACACGCCGGCCTTCACCATCGTCGCCGAGTGCAGGAAGGCCGACACCGGCGTGGGCGCGGCCATCGCGTGGGGCAGCCAGAAGTGGAACGGGAACTGCGCGCTCTTGGTGAAGGCCCCGAGCAGGATCAGCGCCAGGATCGCCGGATACAGCGGATCGGCGCGCACCTGCGGGCCGGCGGCGAGCACCGCGTCGAGATCGAAGCTGCCGACCACCTGCCCCAGCAGGATCAGCCCGGCCAGCAGGCACAGCCCGCCGCCGGCGGTGATCGTCAGCGCCATGCGGGCACCCTGGCGAGCGTCGTCGCGGTGGGTCCAGAAACCGATCAGCAGGAAGGACGCGACACTGGTCAGCTCCCAGAACACCAGCAACGCGATCAGATTGCCGGCGGTGACCACCCCCAGCATCGCCCCCGCAAAGGCCAGCAGGTAGGCCAGGAAACGTGGCTCCGAATCGTCGGCCGACAGGTAGTAGTGGGCGTACAGCACCACCAGCGCGCCGATGGCCGAGATCAACAGGCAGAAGATCCACGCCAGGCCGTCCACGCGCACCGCGTAGTCGATGCCGGCCAGCCACGGCACCACGACCTTCGGCACCGCGCCCGCGAAGACGGCCGGCGCCAGCGCCGCCGTGGCGAC
>NZ_JAYROR010000007.1:0-1990 GCF_041911615.1 Zoogloea sp.
GCTCATGGGACTGGGGCTGATCTTCTACGGCATGGCGGCGATGGGCTCGGCCATGGCGCCGTTGCGCACGCACGAGGGCTTTGCCGAGTTGCTGCAATCCTTGAAGAATCCGGTCCTTGGGATGCTGGCCGGCGCGGTGTTTACCGCCCTGGTGCAGTCGTCCTCGGCAACCATCGGCCTTTCGGTCGTCATGGCGACCCAGGGATTGCTTTCCCTGCCGGCGGGCATCGCGATCCTGTTTGGGGCGAAGATCGGAACCGGGATCACGGCGATCCTCGCCGCGATCGGCAAGCCACGGGATGCGAAGCGCGCGGCCGCCGTGCATGTCCTGTTCAATGTGCTGGGCGCCGTGATCTGGTTGCCGTTCATCGCCCAGCTCGCGGGACTCGCCGAGACGGTTTCGCCGGTGGCGGCGCATCTGGAGGGTGTGGAACGGCTCGCCGAGGAGGTGCCGCGCCAGATCGCCAATGCCGCAACCATCTGGGCGACCGCCAACACGGTGTTCTTCCTGCCGTTCGCCGGTTTGTTTGCGAAGATGGCCATCAGGATCATCCCGGACCGGCCAGTCGAGGAAAAGGCCATCATCCGCCCCAGGTATCTCGACGACGAACTGATCCAGGTGCCATCGATGGCCCTGGAACTGGCGCGGAGGGAGCTCGGGCACATGGCGGAACTGACCGAAGGGATGCTTGGCAAGGTCAGGCCGGTTCTCGAATCCAGGGATCTCGGCCCACTGTCGCAGCAACATGACCGGATCGTGGTGCTGCGAGAGGCCTTGCTCAGCTACCTGCAGCAGGTCGGGCGTGCCGAGTTGAACGACGCCGAAGCTGACGAGCATGCGCGAGTGGTTGCCGCCATCGGCGAAATCGAGAACATGAGCGCGGCGCTCAGCTACGAACTGATCCCGCTGGCCCAGACCCTGAAGGAGGCGAACACCACCCCTTCGAAAGAGACCACCGACCTGCTGGAGAGGCTGTTCCAGACGATACAGGCGTCGGCGCAGTCCGCGCTGCGGGCGCTGGTGTCGCAGGACGAGACGGCGGCGCAGACCGTGGTCGCGAACCGCGCTGCGATCCTGAAACTCACCTCCGAGTTCCACCGGCAACAGGCCGTGCGTCTCGCCGGGAACGAGCCGGATCGCCTGCTCAAGCTCCGCGTGCAACTCGAAATACTCGACCGGCTGCGGCGACTCTACAGTGTGGCTGAGCACATGGCTATCTCGGTGCTGCCACGGAGCGTTCTCGTCGGGGAACTGTCCGCTTGGTCTTCGACGACGTAGCCTTGTAACGCGCAATCCGGCCCGGAAATAGCGAACCACAGCGAACACGCCGCGTTTTCCCCCTACCCGGTTACGGTCGACCGGGAAATCCGGAATAAATGGCGCGGCTTCAGGACATCCTTGCAACCTGTCTGAACAAAAGCCGTGATCCATCCCCGGGCCGTCCAGCAGGTTGGCCCCGATATTGCTCAGTGGTCGCCGACCCGCGAAACAGCGGGAAAACTTGTCACCAAGACGACATTTTCTGGCGCGGCAGGCTTGGGCGTCGACGCTTTTCCGACAACGGCGGAAAAATGCGCGCCCGCCGCCTGCCCCGAGGACGACCCGATGACTGCAAGCGACACCACCACCCGCTATTTCACCAGCTACAGCGGCGCCCGGCTGCCCCTCAAGCTGGTCGGCGAACTGGCGCCGGCTGACATGCGCAACCGCAACACCTACTACTGCGGCAGCTTCGACCCGGCCGGCCAGCTGATCGCCTGCGAGAAGATCGTCTATGGCGAAACCGAACTGCGCCACGACTACAGCTACCACCCCGACGGCCGCCTCGCCCGGGCGACGATCGACGACGGCGGCGACGAGCCCGCGGTCATCGACTATCCCGCGTGAGCCGGCGCCTGCCTTCCCGTTTCCCCATCAACATCCTTCAGGAGAAAACATGTCCATCGTGCCCATCAAGGCGTTCTCGGATAAGGCCAAGACCGACGCGGA
>NZ_JAYROR010000008.1:0-2710 GCF_041911615.1 Zoogloea sp.
CGTCAAAGGGGGCCTGAACGGACGCACGGCCAACGGCCGCAATCAGCGCACCCGTCCGGTGCAAGGCATCGACCAGAACCTGCGCCTGAACCGGGCGTTGTGGCTGCTGGCCGAAGGCATGCGCCAGCTCAAGGCGTGATGACACGCGACCTCGCCCACTTCGGGCGAGGTCATTTCCTCTCATCCCCCGGGTGCCGTCGGCGGCCCGTCATTCATCATCAGGAGAACCATCATGGCAACCCCATCGGCATCCGAGAAATCGGTCGCGCCCATCGTCGTCCCCGGCCAGCTCACGCTGCGCACCATCCGCGGCAAGAACGGCCCGTTCACGGTCGGCCGCCTCGCGACGCACCTCGGTACGTTCGAGGTCAAAGACCCGGAACTGGAGCAGTACCCCGAAGGGAAATACGACGGGGAGTTTGTGATCCGCTACATCTTCCCGAAGTCCTACCCGGTCGGCGGCGGCATGCGGTTCAAGATCCGTGCCAGCCTCGACGGGATGACGCTCAAGGGGATTGACAAACTGAGCCGCGACGAAGCCCGCAGCTTCGCCACCCAGGACGTCGATCCGCTCGATGAAGAGCAAGGCGCCCAGCCTGCGGCAACGCCGGCAAAGCCCGCCAAAGCACCCAGGCCCGCCAAGCCCGCACCCGTGCAGGCGTCCGCGGACCCGCTGGTCGATACCACGCCCTTCGGCGTGGATGCGCCACCGCCTGCTACGGCCGCTGCCCCCGGCAGCACCGAAGACGGTGACGCCGCGCTGTTCGGCCTGCTATGGCCGCTGGGCGAGTCCGTGAAACTGGATTCGACCATCGACCGCCGCGCCCTGCGCGCACAGATCGCCCGCCTGGGCGAACTGGGCTACGCGCTGGACTTCAAGACGCAGGAGTGGAGCCGCCAGGCCGAACTGCAACCTGCGTGATCGCAGACGCCGCATGCGCGGTGTTCTTCACCCGCTGGGGGTCTCCCCCCACGGGGAGGCCTCCGGTTCAACATTTCGAGGAGGCCTCTCATGGGCTGGTATTTCTCTCCGCAATCGCGGTCTGAACTGATCGCAGAACTGATCGCACCACAGGAGACCGAGCGCGTCAGCGCGAAGGTCATCGCTCACGCATTGCGCGGCAACGTGCTGTGGTCCGTGGTCGAACTGACCGCCAAGGTCGAAGGTGTGCATCGTGATCTCGCGCCGGGCCAGTCCCTGCGCTACATCCGCTGCGATCTGCTTGAGCGCAGCG
The DNA here is from genome assembly GCF_041911615.1 of Zoogloea sp. Taxonomy (GTDB): domain Bacteria; phylum Pseudomonadota; class Gammaproteobacteria; order Burkholderiales; family Rhodocyclaceae; genus Zoogloea. The sequence continues at coordinate 1,236 of NZ_JAYROR010000008.1, forward strand.
GCAACCAGTGGGGCTACAAGCCGCTGGAAGAGTCCATGCACCCGTACTACTACTCGTGCCCGCTGTCCTATCTGGACCTCGCACCGGAGCAGTCCGCCGAATGGCGTGCAGGCGTTCGCGCCTACCACGCCCGGCGGCGCACACCCACGGCTGTCACGGCTCCCGCCGCGACGCCGATGGTCTGAGTCAGGAGGAATCGACATGGACCCGATCCTGGCAACGCTTCCGCCCTCGCTGCTGGCACTCGTTGAAGGCAGCTTGTCAAACGACGAAGTTTCCTCCGACGAGGAAATGCTGGCGTACTTCATCGACAACGGCCTCACCGAGGAGCAGGCGCGGCAGGCGCTGACCTACCGCGATCAGTACCTCAACAACATCTACCTGGAAGGCTTCACGCCGATCACTTCGGCGGACGAGCCGCTTCACTTCAACCCGCACACCCGGCAGTTCGAGCCGGACTGAGCGGTTTTCTTCCACCCCCTGGGGCAGTACTTGCCCCAGCGGGCGGTGCTGTTCCCGTTCATCCGAGGACACCACGATGCCCGCAAACACTTCTTCCACGCTGTACCGCATCGACGAATGCCCGGACGTGATGGCCGACGCCTGCGTCGGCGATGACCAGGGCAACCTGATCTTCCTGTCCATCTGGGCGCGGGACACCGCCGTCCAGCAGTTCCTCGCTCGCCTGACCCTCGGGCGCGACGAGCAGGGACTGGACCAGTTCCACGTCATCACCGACCAGGGCGGCAGCGTCCCGGTGTTCATCGGCAACGTCGATCGCCTGGAAAAGCGCATCACGCGCGCGTACCGGCGGACGTTGTTCGGCTCGCTGTCCAACGTGTGGCTGTTCGACCGGCGCTGCGTCAAGCCCGACAAGGCCAACGCCAGCGCATTGGCACTGCTGCCACGCGACAGCGCCCACAGGCTTGACCGCCTGTGGATGCTGGTGCGGGACACCTGCCCATTGCCGCTGCTCGATCACTGGCGCGAGACCGTGCTGGAACTGCTGCAAACCCGCGAGATGCTGGGCCGTCTTCCGTTCGCCCTCGGGCCGCTGGAAGGTCATCGGCTCGCCATTGACGTGCCGGCGCTGAGCCTGGCGCTGGGCTCCCTGATCCGCAGTGACCTGCTCACCGCCTATCCGTACCCGTCCAGAATCTGGACGCCGGAAGCGGTAGCGGCTTGATCCACCCGCGCAGGCACGCCTTGGCGTGCCTGCGTCCTTCATCCCCGCCAACCAGGAGACTTCCATGGCCCTCATGTTCCCGCGGCTCGCCCGCAATTTCGCCAAGAACGGGTACTACCCGACCGACGAACCCACGCTCGAAAGAGCCCTTAAGGCTACGCTGAACAAGCCGTCGAAAATTTCCGCGCAAACCTGGATGACGCAGTTTTTTGGACTTTTATGCCTCTCGCGCGGCCCATTTGGGCAGTTCGCGGGGCGCTGAGGCCCGATTTCCGCCCTTACGGGCGCA
>NZ_JAYROR010000009.1:0-18834 GCF_041911615.1 Zoogloea sp.
GCACTGCGCGAATCTTTTTTAAAACCAGAATCGCACCGCTTAACGCCCCAAGCCTGCAATACACCGCAAACCCAGCCTCCCCACCGCCACACTTCCAATCCCGCCGAAAGCGTCGCTGCGAAAGAGGCCGAATTATAAAGACTACAGAAAAACTGTCAACACCCGGCTTAAAAAACCGTCGCTACGACGACCTCATTCGCCGTCATGCACGATGCCGCGACTTTTCAGGCGATAAACCATCTGTGGCCGGGTGATGCCGAGCAGGCGCGCGGCGGCGGCCACGTTTCCGCCGGCGCGTTCGATCGCCCGCTTCAAGAGCAGCGTCTCGATCTCGTCCAGCGAAACATTGTCGCACTCGCCGCCCTCTCCGAGCAGCAGCTTGCTCACGCCACGACTGACGCGGTCGGCCTCGCGGTCGGGAAGCTCCTCGGCGACCAGCGCCGCTGGGTCACTAGCGATCAACTTGCCTTCGCGGCCAATCTCGAAACGTTGCTCGACAAAACGCTCGCCGCTGGTAAACAAGTGGGACGAATCGATGGCGCCGTTTTCCGGCGCCAGAATCACGCCGCGCTCGATGACATTCTCGAGCTCGCGAACATTACCCGGCCAGCCATACGAAAGCATCGCGTCGACCGCGCGCTGAGTGAAGCCGGTGAGCCGCCGTCCGTGCAGCCGATTGAACTTGGTCAGGAAGTGCGTCATCAGCAGCGGAATGTCTTCGCGGCGCTCGCGCAGCGGCGAGATGCGAACCGGAAAGACATTGAGACGGAAGAACAGATCTTCGCGAAACCGCCCCGCCTTGACCTCCTCGCGCAAGTCGACGTTGGTGGCGGCGATGACGCGGACGTTGACGCTACGCGTGCCGGTGTCGCCGAGCCGCTCGATCTCGCCCTCCTGAAGGACGCGGAGCAGCTTGCCCTGGGCGCTGGCGCTGAGGGTGCCGATTTCGTCGAGGAAAAGCGTTCCGCCATCGGCACGCTCGAAGCGGCCCGGGCGGCTCTGGATGGCGCCGGTAAAGGCGCCCCGCTCGACACCAAAAAGCTCCGACTCGATCAACTGCTCGGGGATCGCCGCACAATTGATCGCGACGAAGGGCTTGTCGCTGCGTGAACTCAGCCGGTGCAGGGTGCGCGCAAAGACTTCCTTGCCCACGCCGCTCTCGCCCAGAAACAACACGGTCGCCTGAGTCGGCGCAACCCGCTTCACCATATGGAGTACAGCGGCGAAGCTCGGGGAAATCCCCACCGGGCCGGCCGCCGACTCGACGGACTCACTCGGCCGTCCGACGCCGCAGGCCGGCCGTCCCGTACTGAGGGGCGGATTACGGGTCAGGTTGTCGGGCATCATGTAGCGCAGATCCTCGACGCCGTCCTCTCCCCACTCCTCGACCAGCTTGCCCACGATGCGGCACGCCGAATGCCCCATCGACTGGCATTCGACTTCACGATACAGAACCTGCCGCCCCATGAATTCCGTCGAGAAACCCGAGGCGTAGCCGATCTGCATCCAGCAGGCGGGTTCGTCGCCGATCGGGAAATGGCGGATGTGCTCCTCATCCTCGACCGGGCTGGTCCAGATGAATTCCCCGTAGTGGTGGCCACGGGCCACGTCGAACTCGAGGCGCACCGCTTCGGAGATGCCGATCCCCTCGAGGCAGTGCATCTGCGGCCCCACCACGAACATGTCCTTGAGCGACGTTTTAGACCGGACCTTGCGCGCCATCTGCGCGTCGTGCACGCCGGCGTGGTAGCCCATCCGTGTCATGAAGCCGCGGGCGACGTCCATGCCGAGCGCCTCGATCATCTCGCGACGCAGGGTGCCGAGGGATTTGGCGTGGATCAGCAACATGCGCTGATCGTCCAGCCAGATGCGGCCGTCGCTGGTGGAAAAACGCAGTCGCGCCAGCAAGTCGGCGAGATCGGGAAAACGCACCGGGTCGTGTTCGACACTGGCAGGGTCGATGACCGGCTGACGGCGCGCGTCGGAGGGCGTCCTGGCGATGGTCTTCATGCTCGTCCTCCGGGCGAGGTTCGGGCCTCACTTCTCATGGTGTCTCCATCCAAAAACTGATCCACGCCGGCGGCGCTCATCTCGGCGAGCTGCGCGCGGGCGTTCCAACACCCTCAAAGATACGCCGGCTCGGTGTGCCGCCACAACGCCATGAAGCGGACTATGCACGCATTGATTCATAGTGCACTGCAATATTTATGGCGACATTAAATCATTTGATTCACCAGCCCCCTCCCTGCCCATCACCGGAGAACCACCCCGGCTGATGACAAACACCCCGTCAGCGATGGCAACCCCCTGTCCCACAAGGGGATAGGAGAAAGCCCTACACGCCCCGCCAAATCCTTGGCACGCCTCCTGCTAAACAGAGACCAGAAGGCCGCGAACGTGATGAATTGCTCGACTCCCCTGCGCGTCGAGGATTCCACGGTCCAGATGAGCCCCAAGCCCCCAGAGAGGCACACCAAGGAGACACGCCCATGCAGCACCTCGCACCGTTCAGTGAGCCGTCGCCGCGGCCCCCCGAGCAGCACACCGCTGTCAGCGGCGCGTTCTCCCGCCCCCCGTCCGCCCCGCTCGCCGCCCACACCGGCGCAGCGCACGGCTGCGCGGGGCGTTGCAGCACCCGTGGGTAGCCATACCCCGCAGCACCCCACGACTTAGACCATGGATAGGAGATCAGCGTGACTCAACTCAATCAAGAAACCCAACAGAAAATCGCGAAGCTCGAAGCGATGCTGGAGGAGGATCCGGCCAAGCACGTGTATCGCATCGACCGCAGCGCGTTCACCGATGCGGAACTGTTCGAACTCGAGATGAAGCACATCTTCGAAGGCAACTGGATCTTCCTGGCCCACGAAAGCCAGATCCCGAACCCGAACGACTACCTCAACATTTACGTCGGCCGCCAGCCGGTCCTGATCACCCGCGACAAGACCGGCCAGCTGCACGCGATGGCCAACACCTGCACCCACCGCGGCGCGACCCTGGCTCGCCACAAGAAGGGCAACAAGTCGAGCTTCACCTGCCCGTTCCACGGCTGGACCTTCAACAACGCCGGCAAGCTGCTCAAGGTGAAGGACCAGAATCCGGACGCAGGCTACCCCGAGTGCTTCAACAAGGAAGGCAGCCACGATCTGGTCAAACTCGGCGCCTTCGAGAACTACCGCGGCTTCCTGTTCGGCAGCATCAACCCGGATGTCGGCCCGCTCTCCGAATACCTCGGCGAAGCGGCCAAGATCATCGACATGATCGTCGACCAGGCCCCCGAGGGCATCGAAGTGCTGCGCGGCACCGGCAGCTACACCTTCGACGCCAACTGGAAACTGCAGGCCGAAAACGGCGCCGACGGCTACCACGTCACCGCGGTGCACTGGAACTACGCCGCCACCCAGGGCCGCCGCACCGCCGACGGCAAGCAGGACACCATCAAGGCCATGAGCGCCGGCGGCTGGGCGCGCCAGGGCGGCGGTTCCTACTCGTTCAAGAACGGCCACATGCTGCTGTGGACCAACTGGGCCAACCCGGAAGACCGTCCGCTGTGGGGCAAGCGCGACGAGTGGATCGAGAAATTCGGCGAAGCCAAGGCGGACTGGATGCTCAAGAAGTCGCGCAACCTGTGCCTGTACCCGAACGTGTACCTGATGGACCAGTTCAGCTCGCAGATCCGCGTGCTGCGCCCGATCTCCGTCGACAAGACCGAAGCCACCATCTACTGCATCGCGCCGAAGGGCGAAGCGCCGGAAGCCCGCGCCCGCCGCCTGCGCCAGTACGAAGATTTCTTCAACGCCACCGGCATGGCCACCCCGGACGACCTGGAAGAGTTCCGCTCCTGCCAGCACGGCTTCAACGCCCGTGCCGTCAAGTGGAACGACATGACCCGCGGCGCCACGCACTGGGTCAAGGGTCCGGACGAAAACGCCGACCTGATCGGTCTGAAGCCCGAGCTGTCCGGCGTCAAGACCGAGGACGAGGGCCTGTACGTGATGCAGCACCTGTACTGGCTCGAAGCCATGAAAAAAGCCCTTATCGCCGAACAAGCCGAACAAGCCGGAGCCCAGTGATGCTGTCCTACGAAGCCATTCAATCTTTCATTTTCCAAGAAGCCCGCGCCCTCGATGAACGTCGCTGGAACGACTGGCTGGACTTCTACGCCGAAGACGTCGAGTTCTGGATGCCCGCGTGGGACGAGGACGACACGCTGACGACCAACCCGCAGAACGAAGTCTCGCTGATCTACTACGCCAACCGCTCCGGCCTCGAAGACCGCATCTTCCGCATCGAGACCGAGCGCTCCAGCGCCACGATCCCGGACACCCGTCACGGCAAGTCGATCAGCAACCTCGAAGTGCTGTCGCAGGACGAGACCACCGCCAAGGTGCGCTTCAACTGGATCACCAACAGCTTCCGCTACGACATCCTCGACACCTACTTCGGCTACTCCGAGTACACGATCGACACGTCCGGTCCGAAGCCGCTGATCAAGAAGAAGTACGTCGTCCTGAAGAACGACTACATCCACCACGTGCTCGACATCTACCACATCTGATCCATCCGATGGATGGCCCGCCTCCGGGCGGGCCACGCGCTCCACCTCGCAGAGAAGGGAAAAACAACATGCCATTCAACATCGCCCTGCAATTCGAAGACGGTGTCACCCGTGTCATTCCGTGCGACGCCAACGAGCTCGTGTCGGAGGCCGCCTACCGCGCCAAGATCAACATCCCGCTCGACTGTCGCGACGGCGCCTGCGGTACCTGCAAGTGTCACTGCGAGAGCGGCAGCTACACCCAGGGCGTCTACATCGACGACGCCCTCACCGAAGAAGAAGCCAGCCAGGGCTTCATCCTCACCTGCCAGATGAAGCCCACCTCGGACTGCGTGATCCGCGTTCCGGCTTCGTCCGCCGCCTGCAAGACCGAGGTGGCCGCTCACACCGCCAGCCTCAGCGAGATCAATCGCGGCTCGCCCACCACTGTCTCGTTCAAGCTCCAGGCCGACAAGCCGGTCTCCTTCCTGCCCGGCCAGTACGTCAACCTGCAGGTGCCCGGCACCCAGGAAACCCGCGCCTACTCCTTCAGCAGCGCGCCCAACCAGACCGAACTCGGCTTCCTGATCCGCGACGTACCCGGCGGGCTGATGAGCACCTACATGCGCCAGACCGCCGAAGTCGGCGGCGCCATGAACTTCACCGGCCCCTACGGCAGCTTCTACCTGCGCCCGGTCGAGCGCCCCGTGCTGATGCTTGCCGGCGGCACCGGTCTCGCCCCGTTCCTGTCGATGCTGCTGTGGCTGCAATCGCACCCGAGCACCCAGCCGATCATGCTCGCCTACGGCGTCAACACCAACGACGACCTGGTCGAACTCGACACCCTCGCCGCCCTCAAGGCCGCGATGCCCAACCTGGAATTCTTCACCGTCGTCGTCGACCCCGCCAGCGGCCACCCCAAGACCGGCTACGTCACCGACCACCTCACCGCCAAGGACCTGCACGACGGCAACGTGGACGTCTACGTCTGCGGCCCCCCGCCGATGGTCGAGGGCGTGCGCAAGTGGATGTCCGGCGTCGGCGTCACCCCCAGGAGCTTCCACTTCGAGAAGTTCTCGTCCTCCACCGCGGGAGCCCACGAATGAGCGGCGCAAATCGATTCAAGAAGAAGGTCGTCGTCGTCACCGGCGCGGCCCAGGGCATCGGTCGCGGCGTCGCCCTGCGCGTGGCGGCCGAAGGCGGCGCGGTGGTCGCAGTGGACCGCTCGGACATCGTCGAGGAGGTCGTCGCCGAGATCAAGGAAGCCGGCGGCAAGGCCATCGCCGTCCAGGCCGACCTGGAAACCTTCGCCGGCGCCCAGTCGGTGATGGACGCGGCGCTCAAGAAGCACAAGCGCATCGACGTGCTCATCAACAACGTCGGCGGCACCATCTGGGCCAAGCCCTTCGACCAGTACGAGGAAGCCCAGATCGAGGCCGAGATCCGCCGCTCGCTGTTCCCCACCCTGTGGTGCTGCCGCGCCGTGCTGCCGACCATGCTCGAGCAAAAGCACGGCGTGATCGTGAATGTCTCCTCCATCGCCACCCGCGGCGTGCACCGCGTGCCGTACTCGGCGGCCAAAGGCGGCGTCAATGCGCTCACCGCCTCGATCGCGATGGAACACACCAGGAACGGCATCCGCATCAATGCCACCGCCCCCGGCGGCACCGACGCCCCGCCGCGCCGCGTACCGCGCAACCAGAACGCGGTCGAGCAGAGCGCCCAGGAAAAGGCCTGGTACCAGGGCGTGGTCGACCAGACCATCGACTCCAGCCTGATGCACCGCTACGGCACCATCGACGAGCAGGTCGCGCCGATCCTGTTCCTCGCGTCGGACGAATCGTCCTACATCACCGGCACCGTGCTGCCGGTGGGCGGCGGAGACCTGGGCTGAAGGCGCATCGCCGCCGTCACGCCCTTCCACACCAGCATTCATAACTACATATAACAAGCTAGCGAGAGACTATGGCTCAAATCGACATTCACAACCTGGCCGACCACGCCAAGTTCAACGGCTTCCACGGAATGATCCTGTTCTGGTGTGCCCTCATCATCATCTTCGACGGCTACGATCTAGCCGTGGCCGGCATCGCCCTGCCGTCGATCATGAAGGAGATGGGCGTCACCCCGGCCACCGCCGGCTACATGGTCAGTTCGGCCCTGTTCGGCATGATGTTCGGGGCAATCTTCCTCGGCACCGTCGCCGACAAGATCGGACGCCGCTGGGCCATCGTCATCTGCATCGTGCTGTTCAGCGCCTTTACCGCCGCCGCCGGCATGACCACCGATCCGGTCAGCTTCAGCGTCACCCGATTCCTGGCCGGGCTCGGCATCGGCGGCGTGATGCCCAACGTCGTCGCCCAGATGACCGAATACTCCCCGCGCAAGATGCGCAGTACCCTGGTCACCCTGATGTTCAGCGGCTATGCGGTGGGCGGCATGCTCGCGGCGGTGCTCGGCAAGGGGCTGATCGAAAGCTACGGCTGGTCCTACGTGTTCTTCGCCGCCGCCACGCCGATGGTGCTGATCCCCTTCGTGCTCAAGTCGCTGCCCGAATCGATGCCCTTCCTCATCAAGAGCGGCCGCATCGACGAACTGAAGGCCATCGTCCAGCGCCTCGAACCGAGCTACGTCCCGTCCGGCAACGACCAGTTCGCCCTGCCCTCGGCCGACAAGGCCCACGGCGCGCCCATCGGCAAGCTGTTCCTGGACGGCCGCGGCTTCAGCACGGTGATGTTCTGGGTCACCTTCTTCATGTGCCTGTTCATGGTGTATGCGCTCAGTTCCTGGCTGACCAAGCTGATGGCCAGCGCCGGCTACAGCCTCGGCTCGGCGCTCACCTTCGTGCTGGTACTGAACTTCGGCGCGATGATCGGTGCGGTGGGTGGTGGCTGGCTGGCCGACCGCTTCCACATCAAGTACGTGCTGCTCGCCTTCTACGCCCTGGCCGCCGCGTCGATCACCCTGCTGGGCTACAAGGTGCCGACCGAAGTCCTGTTCGTGCTGGTCGGCCTGGCCGGCGCCTCGACCATCGGCACCCAGATCCTGACCTACGCCTACGTCGGCCAGTACTACCCGATGGCGGTGCGCTCCACCGGCATCGGCTGGGCTTCGGGCGTCGGGCGCAGCGGCGCGATCCTGGCGCCGATCGTGATCGGCACCCTGGTCGGCATGAAGCTCCCGCTGGAGCAGAACTTCATGGCGATCTCGATTCCCGCCGTGATCGCGGTGATCGCCGTCGCACTGATCCGCCACGAGCGCTCCGCCTCCGCCCACTGAAGACCGCCGCCGCCCCGGGTCACGTGCAGCACCTGGGGTCCGCGAAGCCAAAAAATATCGATATTAGTAAAAAATTTTGAGACTTTTGGCTATGCTATGGCCCGTGCGCATTACGTGCGCACAGGCAACGTGAAAGCGTCACCCACAGAGCGACCCTCACCGGTCGAAGCAAGCGGGTAACACCGCAGGTTGCCCGCCCTGACAAGTCGATCGCCCGGTTTCGGGTTTCAGGCGACGACACGCATAAATCAACCCGAAGAGGAGATACCAAATGGCACTGACTGGCGTATTACGCCCCGGGCACGTCTCGATCCGCGTGCTCGAACTGGAACCGGCCGTCAAGCATTACCGCGACGTCCTGGGCCTCATCGAAGTCGCCCGCGACGCCCAGAACCGCGTCTATCTCAAGGGCTGGGACGAGCAGGATCACAGCAGCATCATCCTGCGCGAAGCCGACGAAGCCGGCATGGACTACATGGGCTGGAAGGTGGACTCCGCCGCCACCCTCAAGAAGCTCGCCGCCGACGTGGAAGCCTCCGGGCTCGCCACCGACTGCAGCTGGGTGCCCGCCGGCGAACTGCTGGCCACTGGCGAGCGCTTCCGCTTCACGGTGCCCACCGGCCACGTGATGGAGCTGTATGCCCACAAGGATCTCGTCGGCAACAAGTGCGGCACCGACGGTGAAAACGTCAACCCCGATCCGTGGCCGGACGACCTGAAGGGCATCGCCCCGTCGCGCTTCGACCACTGCCTGCTGTACGGCGACGACCTGGACGGCACCGTCAAGCTGTTCATGGAAGTGCTGGGCTTCGGCCTCGCCGAACAGGTGGTCCTCGCCGACAACAAGGACTTCATGATCGGCGCCTTCCTGTCGTGCTCGAACAAGGCCCACGACGTGGCCTTCATCCGCCAGCCGGTGAAGGGCAAGTTCCACCACGCCTCGTTCGAACTGCGCAGCTGGGAGCAGGTCCTGCGTGCCGGCGACATCCTGTCGCGCACCAAGACCTCCATCGACATCGGCCCGACCCGTCACGGCATCACCCGCGGCGAGACGATCTACTTCTTCGACCCGTCGGGCAACCGCAACGAGGTCTTCGCCGGCGGTTACATCTACTACCCGGACAAGCCGCCGATCACCTGGTACGACGCCTCGCTCGGACCTGCGATCTTCTATCACGACCGCAAGCTGAACGAAGCCTTCCTGAGCGTGTTCACCTGATCCGCAACACCGACCGCGCACCGGCCTCCGATGCGCGGTTTTACCTTCTGCCCCGCCCCAAAAAAATATCGAGATTTTAAGAAAATTTCGGAAAATTGGGCTATGCTTACGAACGTGAATCCTTTCACGCTCATTGCCTTACCGATGGACGAACAGCCGGTCGATGCCGAGCGCCGCAGTGAGCAGGGCCGAGACACCACTAAAAAGAGAGTACGACATGAAAGAGATCAAGAATTTCATCAACGGTGAATACATCACCAACGTCAGTGGCAAGACTTACGAGAAGCGCAACCCGGTCGACAACTCGCTGATCGGCATGGTCTATGAAGCCGGCCAGCCCGAAGTCGATGCCGCCGTCGCCGCCGCCAAGGCCGCCCTGAAGGGCCCCTGGGGCAAGCTGTCCGTCGTCGAACGCTGCGCCATGCTCGACGCCATCGTCGCCGAAATCAACAACCGCTTCGACGACTTCCTCCAGGCCGAAATCGCCGACACCGGCAAGCCGGCCCACCTCGCCTCGCACATCGACATCCCGCGCGGCGCGGCCAACTTCAAGATCTTCACCGACACGATCAAGAACGTGTCCACCGAATCCTTCGAGATGCGCACCCCGGACGGCAAGACGGCCCGCTCCTACGGCGTGCGCACCCCGCGCGGCGTCATCGGCATCATCTGCCCGTGGAACCTGCCGCTGCTGCTGATGACCTGGAAGGCCGGCCCGGCGCTCGCCTGTGGCAACACCGTGGTCGTCAAGCCCTCCGAAGACACCCCCAGCACCGCCACCCTGCTGGGTGAAGTGATGAACAAGGTCGGCGTGCCCCCCGGCGTGTACAACGTGGTGAACGGCTACGGCGTGAACTCCGCCGGTTCCTTCCTCACCGCCCACCCGGACGTGAACGGCATCACCTTCACCGGCGAAACCCGCACCGGCACCGCGATCATGCAGGCCGCCGCCGTCGGCATCCGCCCGGTGTCGCTGGAACTGGGTGGCAAGAACGCCGCCGTGGTGTTTGCCGACGCCGACTTCGACAACGCCGTCGCCACCGTCACCCGCTCCTGCTTCGAGAACGCCGGCCAGGTGTGCCTGGGCACCGAGCGCGTGTATGTCGAGCGCCCGATCTTCGACAAGTTCGTCGCCGCCCTGAAGGAAAAGGCCGAGCAGATGAAGCCCGGCCGCCCCTTCGACCACGACACCAAGATTGGCCCGCTGGTCAGCAAGAAGCACCAGGCCAAGGTGTTGGGCATGTACGCCAAGGCCAAGGAAGAAGGTGCCAACATCGTCTTCGGCGGCGGCATCCCCGACATGCCGGACGAGCTGAAGGACGGCTGCTGGGTTCAGCCCACCATCTGGACCGGCCTGCCGGAAACCGCCACCGTCGTCACCGAAGAAATCTTCGGGCCGTGCTGCCACATCAGCCCGTTCGACAGCGAAGACGAAGTGCTGAACAAGGTCAACGCCAACCGCTACGGCCTCGCCACCTCGATCCATACCCAGGACATCAGCCGCGCCATGCGCCTGGCCAACGCCATCGAAGTGGGCCTGTGCTGGGTCAATAGCTGGTTCCTGCGCGACCTGCGCACCCCGTTCGGCGGCTCCAAGCAGTCCGGCATCGGCCGTGAAGGCGGCCTGCACTCGCTGGAGTTCTACACCGAGCTGCGCAACGTGATGGTCAAGTACTGAGCAATCGACGATGACTCAGAATCCCGAAATCGGCACGCGCGTTCGCACCGGCGGGTTCGAGACCAACGTCCATGACGTGGGCAGCGGCGCCCCGGTGCTGCTGATCCACGGCTCGGGCCCGGGCGTCTCCGCCTGGGCCAACTGGCGGCTGGTCATCCCCGCGCTGGCGAAGGATCGCCGCGTGATCGCCCCGGACATGGTGGGCTTCGGTTACACCGACCGTCCGGCCGGCATCCAGTACGGCATGGACACCTGGGTCCAGCAGGCCCTCGACCTGCTCGACACCCTCGGGCTCGAGCAGGTCGATCTCGTCGGCAACTCGTTTGGCGGCGCCCTGGCCCTGGCCCTCGCGATCCGCGCCCCCCAGCGGGTGCGCCGGCTGGTGCTGATGGGTTCGGTGGGCGTGCCGTTCGCGATCACCGAAGGGCTCGACGCGGTGTGGGGCTACGAAGCCTCCTTCGAGAACATGCGCCGGATCATGGACTACTTCGCCTGGAGCCGCGAACTCGTCTCCGACGAACTCGCCGAGCTGCGCTACCAGGCGAGCATCCGTCCGGGCTTCCAGGAATCGTTCTCGGCGATGTTCCCGGCCCCGCGCCAGCGCTGGGTGGACGCCATGATGAGCCGCGAGGCCGACATCCGCGCCCTGCCCCACGAGACGCTGGTGATCCACGGCCGCGAGGACAAGGTGATCCCGCTCTCGAACTCGCTCACGCTGGCCGACTGGATTCCCAATGCCCAGCTCCATGTGTTCGGCCACTGCGGCCACTGGACGCAGATCGAACACAACGCCCGCTTCAACCGGCTCGTCGGCGACTTCTTCGCCGAGGCCGACCAGCAGAAATCCTGACCTCCGAGGTTCCAAATGATGGACAAATCCAAGATCGAACTCTACGGCGACGAACTCTACAACGCCCTCATCACCAACACCCCGGTGGCCCCGCTGACCGACCGCGAAGCGGACATCACCATCGAGGACGCCTACCAGATCCAGCAACGCATGATCCAGCGCCGCCTCGACAAGGGCGAGACGATCATCGGCAAGAAGATCGGCGTCACCAGCAAGGTCGTGATGGACATGCTCAAGGTCAACCAGCCCGACTTCGGCATGATGACCTCCGGCATGGTCTTCAACGAAGGCGAAGCCATCGACACCAGCAAGATGATCGCCCCGCGCGCCGAAGCCGAAGTGGCCTTCATCCTCAAGTCCGACCTGATGGGCCCGGGCGTCACCGCCGCCGACGTGCTGCGCGCCACCGACTGCGTGGTGCCGTGCTTCGAGATCGTCGATTCGCGCATCAAGGACTGGAAGATCAAGATCCAGGACACCGTCGCCGACAACGCCTCCTGCGGCGTGCTCACCCTCGGCGGCCGTCGCAAGAGCCCGCGCGACCTCGACCTGGCCCTGGCCGGCATGGTGCTCGAGAAGAACGGCGAAGTGATCAGCACCTCCACCGGCGCCGCCGTGCAAGGCTCGCCGGTCAATGCCGTGGCCTGGCTCGCCAACACCCTCGGCCGCCTGGGCATCGGCCTCAAGGCCGGCGAAGTGATCCTGTCCGGCTCCCAGTCCCCGCTGGTCCCGGTCAAGGCCGGCGACAGCCTGGTCTGCGCCGTCGGCGGCCTCGGCGGCACCTCGGTCCGCTTCATCTGATACTGAATAAAAGAGAGACACAGCAATGAAACTCGACAACGCCACCATCCTGAAGCTCGCCGAGCACCTCGAAAACGCCGAACTGCAGGCCCACGACGTCACCAAGATCACCGACGACTACCCGGACATGGACTGGGATGACGCCTACGCCATCCAGGACGAGATCCGCCGCCGCAAGGAAGCCCGCGGCAACAAGGTCGCCGGCCTCAAGTGCGGCCTGACCTCCTTCGCCAAGATGAAGCAGATGGGCGTCGAGACCCCGGTGTTCGGCTTCGTCGCCGACTACATGTCCCGCCCGGACGGCGGCGAGATCAAGCACGCCGAGCTGATCCACCCGAAGGTCGAGGCCGAGATCTGCATCGTCACCAAGGCGCCGCTGAAGGGCCCCGGCTGCCACGTCGCCGCCGTCATGGCCGCCACCGACTTCGTCGTGCCGGCCGTCGAGATCATCGACAGCCGCTACCGTGACTTCAAGTTCGACCTGAAGAGCGTGATCGCCGACAACACCTCGTCGTCGCGCTTCGTGATCGGCGGCAACATGCGCAACCTCGACGAACTCGACCTGCGTACCCTGGGTGTGGTCCTCGAGATCAACGGCGAGATCAAGGCCATGGCCGCCGGCGCCGCCGTGCTGGGCCACCCGCTGGCCGCCGTCGCGATGCTGGCCAACCACCTGGGCGCCCGCGGCCAGGAAATCCCGGCCGGTACCTTCATCATGACCGGCGGCGTGACCGAAGCCATCGCGGTCAATCCGGGCGACAACGTGAACGTGCGCTTCCAGGATCTGGGCTCCGTCTCGATGCGCTTCGTGTAAGCGCCCTTGGCGCGGCGGGCCGCCCGGCCGGCCGCGCCAGCACCCGACTCATCAACCGGTCAGCATCGATCCGGTGACCGCCCAGCGGCCGTCGCCGGCTTTCGCACGAGAGCAGCAGGCAGGGCGCCGACCGGGAGGGGACACACAAGAGGACAAGAAAAATGTCATCCAAGCAAGACCTCAGCACCACCTTCACGCAAGAGACCGGCGAGATCCACCTCGGCGGCATCGACGCCATCGTCCGCCTGACGCTCGACCAGGTGCGCACCGACGCACGCCGCGGCCTCAAGACCGGCATGTTCATCTCCGGCTATCGCGGCTCCCCGGTCGGGATGCTCGACGCCGCCCTCATCAAGCAGCAGAAGCTGCTCGTCCAGAACAACATCAAGTTCGTCGACGGCCTGAACGAAGACCTCGCCGCCACCGCCGTGTGGGGCACCCAGATGATGCACACCGTCGGCAAGCAGAAGTTCGACGGCGTCACCGGCATGTGGTACGGCAAGGCGCCGGGCGTCGATCGCTCGGGCGACGCCCTCAAGCACGCCAACTACACCGGCATCGGCAAGAACGGCGGCGTGCTGGCCATTGCCGGCGACGACCCCAGCTGCAAGAGCTCCTCCCTGTGCTCCCAGTCCGAGCCGATGCTCTTCCACGTGGGCATCCCGTCGCTGTACCCGGCCAACGTGCAGGAAATCCTCGACCTGGGCCTGCACGGCTACCAGATGTCGCGCCTCTCCGGCGTGTGGATGGGCATGAAGATCGTCACCAACGTGGCCGACGGCACCGGTACCGCCAACGTCGATCCGGCCCGCCTGAACTTCATCACTCCGGATCTCAGCTTCGACGGCCAGCCCTTCACGCCCAACATGAACCTGGGCATGAACGTGCGCGTCGAGGCGCTGGAGATGGAACAGTCGCTCTACACCCGCCGCCTGGAAGTGGTGAAGCGCTACGCCCGCGCCAACAACCTCAACAACATCGTGATTCCCAACCCGGACGCATGGCTCGGGATCATCACCGCCGGCAAGACCTACAACGATCTGATGCAGGCCTTCCTCGAGATGGGCCTCGACGACGCCGCGCTGCGCCGCTACGGCATCCGCGTGCTCAAGATGGGCATGCTGTTCCCGATGGAGCCGACCATCGTGCGCGAGTTCGCCGAGGGCCTCGAGGAAATCTTCGTGATCGAGGAGAAGCGCCCCTTCCTCGAGATGTTCGCCAAGCAGGTGCTCTACGGCCGCGCCAACGCGCCGCGCATCGTCGGCAAGTTCGACGAGGAAGAGCGCGAGCTGCTGCCCCACTACGGCGAGTTCGAGTCCGACGTGATCGTGCGCGCGCTCCTCAAGCGCCTGTCGCGCAAGACGCGCATCGAATCGGCCGAGAACTGGCTTCAGCGCCTCGACGAGATCCACAGCCGCACCAAGCTGCCCACCGCCAGCCGCACCGCCTGGTACTGCTCGGGCTGCCCGCACAACAGCTCCACCGTCGCGCCGGAAGGCAGCATCGTGTCGGCCGGCATCGGCTGCCACACGATGGCCATGTGGATGAACCGCAACGTGGTGATGGGCACCCACATGGGCGCCGAGGGCGCGCAGTGGATCGGCATGGCGCCGTTCACCGACACGAAGCACATCTTCCAGAACATGGGCGACGGCACCTACGCCCACTCCGGCAGCCTGGCGATCCGCTACGCCGCGTCCACCGACATCAACATCACCTTCAAGCTGCTGGTCAATTCGCACACCTCGATGACCGGCGGCCAGGCGATCCAGGGCGCGCACCCGGTCGCCAACATGGTGTCCGACCTGCTTGCCAACGGCGTGCGCCGCGTCATCGTGACCACCGAGGACCTCGGCAAGTATTCGGGCGTCAGCCTCGCCGGCCACACCGAAGTCTGGCACCGCGACCGCCTCGACGAAGCCCAGAAAGAACTCGCCGCCACGCCCGGCACCACCGTGCTGATCCACGACCAGGAATGCGCCGCCGAGCTGCGCCGCGCCCGCAGCCGCGGCAAGGCCGAGGAGCCGGCCGAAGTCACGGTCATCAACGAGCGCGTCTGCGAAGGTTGCGGTGACTGCGGCGAAAAGTCCAACTGCATGAGCGTGGAACCCGTCGAGACCGAGTTCGGCCGCAAGACGCGCATCCACCAGTCGTCGTGCAACAAGGATTTCTCCTGCGTGAAGGGCTTCTGCCCGTCCTTCCTGACCATCACCCCCAACCCGGCCCCGGCCGGCGACGGCGCCCCCAAGAAAAAGAAGAAGGGCCGCATCCCGGCGCTCGACCGCGTGCTGCCCAATCCGGTCAACAAAATCGACGACACCATCGGCGTCGGCATCCACGTGATGGGCATCGGCGGCACCGGCTCCGTCACCGTGGTGGCGACCCTCGCCAACGCGGCGCGCCTCGAGGGCAAGCACGTCATCGGCCTGGATCAGACCGGCCTCGCCCAGAAGGGCGGCGCGGTGATCTCGGACATCAAGATCACCCACAAGCCGTTCCAGGGTTCCAA
This sequence comes from Zoogloea sp., assembly GCF_041911615.1. Classification (GTDB taxonomy): domain Bacteria; phylum Pseudomonadota; class Gammaproteobacteria; order Burkholderiales; family Rhodocyclaceae; genus Zoogloea. The sequence goes on from NZ_JAYROR010000009.1 coordinate 15,688, forward strand.
CAAGATCTCCGACGGCCGTGCCGACCTGTACCTGGGCTTCGACATCCTCAACGCGACCGATCCGAAGAACCTCGACAAGTGCAGCCCCAACCGCACCATCGCGGTGGTCTCGACCACCCAGACGCCCACAGGCCAGATGGTCGCCAACCGCAAGGTGTTCTTCCCCAACACCAGCAACCTGACCGCCGGCATCGACCGCGTCACCCGCAAGGACGACAACGTCTTCCTCGACGGACAGGCGATGGCCGAAGGGCTGTTCGGCGACGCGATGGCAACCAACAACTTCATGGTCGGCGTGGCCTTCCAGGCCGGGACCATTCCGCTCAAGGCCGAGTCCATCGAGCAGGCCATCAAGAACTCCGGCGTCGGTGTCGAGCAAAGCCTCGCCGCCTTCCGCTGGGGCCGCATGGTGGTGGTGGATCGCGCCTTCGTCGAGGCCGAGATCGCCCGCCAGAAGGGCGCCGCGGTGTTCGCGCTCAACGCCGCGCCGCAACTCACTCCGGCAGCCCGCGCGATCGTCGATTCGATCGGCGCCCAGGGCGAGGTCAAGCGTCTGGTCGAGGTCCGCGTGCCCGAGCTGATCGCCTTCCAGGACGAGGCCTACGCCAAGCGCTACGCCGACGTGATCAAGCGCGTGTGGGCCGCCGAACAACGCGCCCTGCCGGGTAGCGCCCTCACCGAGGCGGCCGCCCGCTTCCTCTACAAGCTGATGGCCTACAAGGACGAATACGAAGTCGCCCGCCTGCACACCGATCCGGCCTTCCTGGCCCAGCTCGACGCGCAGTTCCCGCACGGCTACGAGGTCAAGTACAACCTCGCCCCGCCGCTGCTGGCCGACAAGGACCCGGTCACCGGCCACCTGCAGAAGAAGCAGTACGGCGCGTGGGTGTTCAAGGCCTTCCAGCGTCTGGCCGGGCTCAAGGGCCTGCGCGGCGGCGCGCTCGATCTCTTCGGCAAGACCGAGGAACGGCGCACCGAGCGGGATCTGGTCGAGCGCTACATCCAGACCCTCGAAGAGATCGTCACCAAGCTGTCGGCGGTCAACCACGCCGAGGCCGTGCTGCTGGCCCGCGTTCCCGACGAGATCCGCGGCTACGGCCACGTCAAGGAGAAGACCCTCGCCGTCGCCCGCGCGCTGCACGAAACGCGGCTCGCCGCGTTCCGCAACCCGCAGGCCACCCGCCTGACCGCGTAAGCGGGGGATTCCGGCGGCCTGCCGCATCCGCGCCGCCCACCCACCGCGGGCCCGCCCCCCGAAAAGGGGGCGGGCCCCCGGCCCCACCCCCGGGGCGGGCGACGCGCCGGACGCCGCTTGCTTTACCATCCGCGTCGTCACCGCATTTCGTCGCTCCCGCCATGATCTTTCCGTTTCCGGCCCTTGCCTGCCCGCTCGACGGCACACCCCTGCAGCTTCACGGCGGCGCCTGGCGCTGCCCGTCCGGCCACAGCTTCGATACCGCCAGCCAGGGTTACATCAACCTGTTGCCGGTGCAGCAGAAGCGCTCCCGCGACCCGGGCGACAGCAAGGAGATGGTCGCGGCCCGCCGGCGCTTTCTCGAGGCCGGCTTCTACCAGCCCATCGCCGCCGCCGTCGCCCACGCCGCACTCGACGAACTGCCCGCCGACGGCCAGCTCGCCTGCCTCGACGCAGGCTGTGGCGAGGGCTACTACCTGCGCCAGCTCGCCGCGGCGGCGGGCACCGGGCAGCGCCTCGCGATCCTCGGCCTCGACATCTCCAAGTGGGCCGTGCTGGCTGCCGCCAAGCAGGACAAGCGAATGCGCTGGGTGGTCGGCAGCAACGCCAACCTGCCGGTGCCCACCGCCAGCCTCGACCGGGTGCTGTGCATGTTCGGCTTTCCGGTCTATCCCGAATTCGCCCGCGTGCTCAAACCGGGCGCCCTGCTGCTGCAGGTGGACGCCGGCCCCGACCACCTGCGCGAACTCCGCGAGATCATCTACCCCAGCCTCAAGCCCGAGCGTCCCGCAGCGGCACACATCCCCGCCGGCTTCGCGCCCGACGGCGAATCGCGTGTCGGCTATGCCGTGACGATTGGCGGTCGCGCGCCACTGGCCGACCTGCTGGCCATGACGCCGCACCTGTACCGGGCCAGCGCCGAAGGCCGCGCCCGCGCCGCCGCCCTGGACGCCCTGACGCTCAGCGTCGACGTGCGCCTCACCCGCCTGCGCCGCCTGCCCGACTGACCACCGCCCGGCCCGGCACGCCGAAGGGCGGCCGAACGCCAGGTCCGGCCGCCCTGCGCCCGCGCACGGGCCGATCTACGCGCGACGCTCAGTCCGGCAACGCGCTGCGCATCCGCAACACCTCGGCGTAATTGCGCGACACACCTTCCGCCTGGCGCAGCACCAGCAGCCGGGCCTCAGCCGGCAACGGCTTTTCCAGCGCCTCGCGGTAAACCGTCATGGCCTCCTCCTCGGCGCGCACGCACTCGTCGAGCACCACCTTGTCATCGTTGCTGCTGAACACCGTCTTCAGGGTCGTCCAGCCCCGGTGCAGCGCGGCGGACACCGAGCCATGCTCGGTCGGACGGCCACCCAGGCGGTCGATCTCCACCTGCAGCGCGATCACCGCCGACGCGCAGTCGCGGGCGCGGCCCTCCAGGGCGGTGCGCACGGCCGGCGTGGTGGCGTGACGCGCCGCGCTGGCAAACCCGTCCTCCCCGTCGCGACTCATCGTCAGCAGGCCGTTCAGCACGTCGATCGCATCGTCCGTGTCGGCCAGCGTCGCCGACGCGGCGGCAGGCGCCCCAGTGACGGGGGCGTCACGACGCGCGGCGGCCCGCTCCCATGCCGCGCGGACGGCTGGACGAGCCTCATCCCAATCCATGTTGCGGCCGGGCGCCCGCAGCCAGTCTTCGGCGAGCTTCGACTCGGCCGCCTCGTAGCTGCCCGGGTAGTGCGTCACCCCGAGCCAGCCATGCTCGTAGGCCGGGCGATACCACGCGTAGCCGCGCTCTGCCCGGTAATAGGGCTCGCGCACGCAAGCGTCGGCCCAGTACGCGTCGTCGTCGGCGGCCGGACCGATGGCCTCCACCAACGCCTTGCCACCGGCCGCACCGGCCACCGCGCCGATCACACCGCCCACCGCGGCGCCCACCGGGCCGGCCGTGGCGGCACCGAGGGCCACCC
>NZ_JAYROR010000010.1:0-2371 GCF_041911615.1 Zoogloea sp.
CGACACCTTCGAGGCGCACCACAAGGTCAGCATCTCCGAAGACGCGATCATCGCGGCGGCCGAGTTGTCCGACCGCTACATCACGGCGCGCTTCCTGCCGGACAAGGCGATCGACCTGCTCGACCAGGCGGCCGCGCGCGTCAAGCTGTCGGCCACGGCCCGGCCGGTGGCCGTGCAGGAGCTGGAGTCCGAACTGCACCAGCTGCGGCGTGAACAGGATTACGTGGCCGCGCGCAAGCAGTACGACCAGGCCGCCGAGCTCGGCAAGCGCATCGAAGCCAAGGAGGCCGAGCTCAAGAAGCTCGTCGAGAACTGGGAGCGGGAGCGGGCCTCCGGCAGTGCCGAGGTCAAGGCGGAACACGTGGCGCAGATCGTCTCGCGCCTGACCGGCATCCCGGTCAACGAGTTGACGGTGGAAGAGCGCGAAAAGCTGCTGCACTTGGAACAACGGCTGCACGAGCGCCTGGTGGGACAAGACGAGGCGGTCCGTGCCGTGGCCGATGCCGTGCGGCTGTCCCGCGCCGGCCTGCGCGAAGGCAGCAAACCGGTGGCTACCTTCCTGTTTCTGGGCCCGACCGGGGTGGGCAAGACCGAGCTCGCCAAGGCATTGGCCGAATCGATCTACGGCGATGAGCACGCCCTGTTGCGCATCGACATGTCGGAATATGGCGAACGCCATACCGTGGCGCGGCTGGTGGGCGCGCCTCCGGGCTATGTCGGTTACGACGAAGGCGGTCAGCTCACCGAGAAGGTGCGGCGCAAGCCCTACAGCGTGCTGCTGCTCGACGAGATCGAGAAGGCACACCCTGACGTCTACAACATCCTGCTGCAAGTGTTCGACGACGGTCGCCTCACCGACGGCAAGGGCCGGGTGGTGGATTTCACCAACACCATCATCATCGCCACGTCCAACCTGGGTTCGGACATCATCCAGCGACGGCTGAAGGCGCGTGAGGCGGCCGGCGAGGAGTACGAAAAGACCAAGGCCGAGGTCATGGACGTGCTGCGCGGCCACTTCCGGCCCGAGTTCCTCAACCGCATCGACGAGATCATCGTCTTCCATGCGCTGGGCAAGGAGGAGATCCGCCACATCGTCGGCCTGCAACTCGATCGCGTGGCGCGCAGCGCCGCCAGCCAGGGCGTGACGCTCACTTTCGATCAGACGCTGATCGACCATTTCGCGGAAGAAGGCTACAAGCCCGAGTTCGGTGCGCGTGAACTCAAGCGCCTGATCCGCAGCGAGCTGGAAACTGCGCTGGCGCGCGAGATGCTCGGTGGCAGCATCGGCAAGGGCGATCACGCCAGCGCACGCTGGGACGACAAGGCCGAACGCGTGGTGTTCGAACGCAAAGAGCCACCGCAGACCCCGGCCGAGCCGGAGCAGCCGGATGTCGCGAAGGCGACCGAGACGCCGCACGGCGACGCTGGCAAAGACTCGAGCAAGAAGAAGTCGGCGAGCGACGCATCTTGATGGCGGGCGAGGCTGCCGTGTCCGACCCCATCGGCCTGGCATGGGCAGCCTCCCTGGCATCGATCGCGGTGGCGGTTGTGGCCGCGGGTCACGCGGTCGTCTACAAGCGTGATCCGCGGTCGGCCACGCCGTGGGGGCTGCTCATCAGCGGCGGCACTGCCCTCCCGCTCGCTGGCCATCCGTTTGCGTGACGGTGCGGCCCGTCTGTTCACCTGATCCTCTGGCAACTCGACTTTCGAGGAACACGGTCCATGGAAAAAAAGAATCAATGGAATACCGGCTACTGGATCGTTGCCCTCCTGCTGTTGCTGAGTTTGCAGAGCTACTGGCAGACGGCGAAAACCGTCGAGCCGGTGCCCTACAGCGAGTTCGAGAAGGCGCTGGACGAGGGGCGCGTGGCCGAAGTGCTGGTATCGGATCGTACGGTGACCGGGCGCCTGAAGTCTCCGGACAGCCGGGGCAAGACGACGATCGTGGCAACGAGGGTCGAACCCGATCTTGCCGATCGCCTGTCGAAGTACGACGTACCCTATGCCCGCGTGTTGGAGAGCACCTGGCTGAGCGATGTGCTGTCGTGGATCCTGCCAGCGGTATCCTTCTTTGGCGTCTGGTTCTTCCTGTTCCGCCGCTTCGCCGAGAAGCAGGGCATGGGCGGGTTTCTCAACATCGGTAAGAGCCGCGCCAAGGTGTTCGTGGAAAAGAACACCGGTGTGACGTTCGCCGATGTGGCGGGGGGGGGATGAGGCCAAGGCGGAGCTGGTCGCGATCGTCGATTTCCTGAAGAATCCGCAGGACTATGGCCGTCTCGGGGCGCGCATTCCCAAGGGCGTGTTGCTGGTCGGCCCACCGGGCACCGGCAAGACATTGCTGGCCAAGGCTGTTGCCGGGTGGCCGAATCGA
>NZ_JAYROR010000011.1:0-34872 GCF_041911615.1 Zoogloea sp.
GCCGGAGGCCGCCGACGCGCTGGCCGAGCTGCTCGCGCTGCTGCGTCAGCACGACAGCGCCGGCTACCTGCAGGCCATGCAGCAACGCCTCGCGCGGCAGGGCTTGCAGCGTTTTGTCCAGGACACGGTGGCGCCGCTCACCCTCGCGGTGGGCGAGGCGTGGGAGAGCGGGCGCTTCGAAGTGTTCGAGGAACACCTGTTCACCGAGCTCACCAAGCGTCTGCTGCGCCAGGTCATCGCCACCCTGCCGGCGGCCAGTCAGCGGCCGCGGGTGCTGCTCACCAGCGTGCCCGACGAGCAGCACGTGCTCGGCCTGCTGATGGTCGAGGCGCTGCTGGCACTGGAAGGCGCCGAGTGCATTCCCCTCGGCACCCAGATGCCGCTGCTCGAGATCGGCCGCGCCGCCGTTGCCCACGAGGCCGACATCGTCGCCCTGTCGTTCTCGCTGGCCTTTCCCCAGCGCCAGGTGAGCGGCCTGCTCGACAAGCTGCGCCAGCTGCTGCCGCCGGCCACCGCGCTGTGGGCCGGCGGCGCCGGGGCCGAGCGGGTCGCGCCGCCGGCTGGCGTGCATGTGATGGTCGGGCTGACCCAGGCGGTCGATGCCCTGAAGGCGTGGCGCGCGGCGCATCCATGAAAACCGGTTTCCGCGGCAACAAACAGGCGCTGCCCAGCAAGCCCTGCCGGGTCTGCGGTCGCCCGATGAGTTGGCGCCGCAAGTGGGCCCGCAACTGGGACGCCGTCGCGGTGTGCTCCGATGCCTGCCGCCAGCGCGCCCGCGCCACGCCACGCCCATGAGCCGCCTGTTCCTGATCCTTGGCGACCAGCTCCACCCCGACCCGCATCCGCTGCTGGTCGATTTCGACCCGGCGCGGGATCGCCTGCTGATGGTCGAGGCGCCGGCCGAATCCACCCACGTCTGGAGCCACAAGGCGCGCAGCGCGCTGTTCCTCGCCGCGATGCGGCACCGCGCCGAGGCCTTCCGTGCGGCCGGCGTGCCCCTCGACTACCTGCGTCTCGGCACCCATCCCCATGCCGGTCTGGCGGAGGCGCTGGGCGCGGCACTGGCCGCCGGCCCGGCGCGGGCGGTGGTGATGCTCGAGGCCGGCGACCTGCGCGTCCAGCAGGGCATCGAGCAGGCCTGCGCGGCGCGCGCCACGCCGCTGCTGGTGCGCCCCGATCCGCATTTCCTGTGCAGCCTCGACGACTTCGCGGCCTGGGCCGGCGAGCGCGACAGCCTGCGCCTGGCGTTCTTCTACCGCTGGCAGCGCAAGCGCCACGACATCCTGATGGCGGGCGATGCGCCGGTGGGCGGGCAGTGGAACTTCGACGCCGACAACCGCCAGTCCTTCGGCCGCCACGGCCCCGGCCTGCTGGTGCCGCCGCCGCCGCGCTTCCCGCCGGACGCCCTCACCGCCGGCGCCATTGCCGACGTGGAGTCGCATTTTCCCGATCATCCCGGCCGCACCGCCGGCTTCGCCTGGCCGGTGACCCCGGCCCAGGCACAGCAGGCGCTCGACGACTTCATCGCCCATCGCCTGCCCGAGTTCGGCCGCTGGCAGGACGCGATGTGGACCGACGAGCCCTTCCTGTGGCATTCGCTGCTGTCGCCGGCGCTCAACCTCAAGCTCATCGACCCGCGCACGGTGATCCGCGCCGCCCTCGACGCCCATGCCGCCGGGCGGGTGCCGCTGGCGGCGGCCGAAGGCTTCGTGCGGCAGATCCTGGGCTGGCGCGAGTTCGTGCGCGGCATCTACGCGCGGCGCATGCCGGCGCTGGCGCAGGCCAACCAGTACGGCCACGACACGCCGCTGCCGGCCTGGTTCTGGACCGGCCGCACCCACGCCGCCTGTCTCGCCGCGGTCGTCGGCCAGACCCTGACCCATGGCTACGCCCACCACATCCAGCGCCTGATGATCACCGGCAACTTCGCCCTGCTCGCCGGCCTCGACCCACGCCAGGTGGCCGACTGGTACCTGGCGGTGTACGTGGACGCGGTGGCCTGGGTCGAGGAGCCCAATACCCTCGGCATGGCGCTGCACGCCTGGCCCGGCATGACCAGCAAGCCCTACTGCGCGAGCGGCGCCTATATCGATCGGATGAGCAACTACTGCCGCGGCTGCCGCTACGCGCCAACCCGCCGGGTCGGCCCCGACGCCTGCCCCTTCACCACGCTGTACTGGGACTTCCTCGCCCGCCACGCCGACCGTTTCGCCCAGATGCCGCGGATGGCCCTTCCCCTCAAGAACCTGCGGCGCCTGCCCGAAGCCGAACGCGAAGCCATCGCGGACCAGGCCCGGGTGCGTCGCGCTCACCTCGACCAACTTTGAAATCATGAAAAAACGCATCCTTGCCGCGCTGCTCTGCCTCGGCTGCGCGAACTTCGCCGCCTTCACCGCCGCGTCGGACCCGACGCCCGCGCCCCTCGAACCGATCCGCAGCCTCGACGTGCTGCGCTACATGGGGCGCTGGTACGACGTCGCCCATTACCCCAACCGCTTCCAGGCGCGCTGCGTGGCCGACTCGCGGGCCGAATACCGCCTGCTGCCCGGTGGCGACGTGCAGGTCACCAACCGCTGTCGCCTCGCCGACGGCCAGACCGACGCGGCGGAGGGCCTCGCGCGGCAGCTCGGCGTGGCCGATTCGGCGCGGCTGCAGGTGCGCTTCGCGCCGGCCTGGTTGTCCTTCCTCTCGGCGGTGTGGGGCGACTACTGGGTGGTGGACATCGCCGACGACTACCGCTGGGCGGTGGTCAGCGAGCCGCGGCGCGAATACCTGTGGGTGCTGTCGCGCACCCCGCAGCTGGACGCCGCCGACACGACCCGGGTGCACGCGCGTCTGGTCGAGCTCGGCTTCGATCCGGCCCGCCTGGTGACCCTGCCCACGGGCGAGTAAACCACCGCCCCGCTTCGGGCAGGATTTGTCCTACATGCCAATCCGCCGTGTCGGACATCGCCCCCCTGAAGTTCGCTCTATCCTTGCTTCAGCAGTACCCACCGGGGGTATCCACCCCGTACCGATGCGATGAACCCGAAGGAGCCCAAAATGAAAATCACCACCGCCGCCACCCTTGCACTCGCCGGCCTGCTGGCCTTTACCGCCGCCGGCTGCGCGGTGACCCGCGAGCAATCCACCGTCGGCCAGTACGTGGACGACGCCACCATCACCACCCGCGTCAAGGCCAAGTTCGCCGAGGACAAGACCGTCAGCGCGATGGCCATCAACGTCGAGACGCTGAAGGGCGTCGTGCAGCTCTCCGGCTTCGCCAAGAGCGGCGCCGAGCGCAGCCAGGCCGAAGACCTCGCGCGCGGCACGCCGGGCGTGGCCTCGGTCCGGAACGACATCATCGTCCGGCCCTGAGGCGGGATGCCGCGTGCAAACGAAGGGGTGGGCGACCACCCCTTTTTTTTTCGGGCGGCGATTCGGGAAAGGAAGAAGCGGGCAGAGACGGGATGCCGCGAGCAAGGGCAGGAGAAAGGGCAGGGCGGAAGACGGGGCAGGGAAACGCGAAGGGCCAGACCCGCCCGCAGGCGGACGCCGCACGCCGCGCCGGTCGGCGGCTGCGCGACCGGGAAGGAGGCGCTCGCGTGGCGCCTCAGTGCGCGCGCGCTTCGGCGGCGCGCTGGACGTATTCCAGCAACTCGTCCATCTGGAACGATTTGTCGAAGAAGGCGGCCGCCCCCAGGTTGAGACAGCGGTTCTGGACCACCGGGTGGGCGTGGTTGGAGAACACCACGGTGCGCGGCGCGCCGAACTCGCCCGGCGCGTTGAACACCGCGTTGAGCACGTTGAGCCCGGTGCCGGTGCGCAGCTCGAGATCGACGATGGCCAGTTGCGGACGCGCGTCGCGCAGCAGGTCGATGGCGGCGGCTTCGCTGTCGGCGTGGCCGATCAGCTCGACCCCGGGGATGCTGGCGAGCATCCCCGAGAGCAGATCGAGGAGGACGGGGTTGTCCTCGACGATCACGGTTTTGAGGGGGGGCGTTTCTGAAAGCATGGTCGACTCGATTGATCCTGCGGTGTTCATCGGGGCCGGCGGGCCCGGCGGAGCAACAGTTCTGCCACTCTCGATGCCAGTCTAGGCCGGTGCCGGGAAACGCTCCGTCGGCTGGAGCCGAATCCCTTGTCAGTCGAATCCCACACCTCGCCGATGGGGGCGACCGTTTTTACCGAGATTACTCCCCGCGTCCACGGCGTGTCTGTCGGTGCCGTCCTACAGCAATGTGGGCGATCGGCCCACAGGCGGAACTTCGTCACGGCGCTAGAGTCGGGATGTTCACCCATCCGCTCGAAAGGAGCCCGCCGATGTCCGCCCCCTTCGTGGCGCTGTTGCGCCGAATCTTTGCGCGTTTCTCCGTCGTCCGTCGCGATGGTGGCGCCGGGCTGACCGTGGCGCCGGCGGACGACGGCGTGCCGGCGTGGATCGGCTGCGAGTCGGCGCATCCCCATCTGCAGGGCGCGTTGCGGCCGGCCGAACGGCGCTGAGGCGATGGCGACTGCTCCCACCCCGCCACTCCTCGGCGACCCGCCGGCGTGGGTGGTGGTGGTCAATGGTGCCGCCGGGCGTCAGCAGGGCGAAGACCTCGCCGCGACGATTCGCCACGCGGTGAGCGCCGCCGGCCGGCAGGTGAGCGTGCGCCTGGTGACCCACCCGGGCGAGCTGGGCATGACCGCCGTGGCCGCCGCCGCCCAGGCCCGCGCCCTGCGCGGCCTGCTGGTGGCGGTGGGCGGCGACGGCACCCTCAACACCCTCGCCGCGGCGGCCCTCGACGCCGGTGTCGCGTTCAGCGCGATTCCCCAGGGCACCTTCAACTATTTCGGTCGCTGCCACGGTTTTCCGGCCGATCCGGCCGAGGCCGTGGCAGCGGTGCTCGACGGCTGCCTGAAGCCGGTGCAGGTGGGCAGCCTGGGCGGGCGGATCTTTCTGGTGAACGCCAGCTTCGGCCTCTACCCGCGGCTGCTCGAGGACCGCGAGGCGTTCAAGCAGCAGTGGGGGCGCAGCCGCGCCGCGGCCTGGGGGGCGGCGCTGCTGACCCTCCTCGGCCACCATCGCCAGCACCGCATCCACCTGCAGGGCGTGGGCCCCGACGGGGCGACGGTCGAACGCACGCTCACCAGCTCGACGGTATTCGTCGCCAACAACCGCCTGCAACTCGAGCAGGTCGGGGTGCCCGAGGCGGCGGCGGTGGAAGCCGGCGCGCTGGTCGGGCTGGTGCTGCGGCCGATGGGCCGCGGCGCGATGATCGGTCTGGCCCTCAAGGGCGCCCTGGGGCGTCTGGGCGAGGCCGAGGACGTGGAGCGCCTGGTGTTCCGGCGCCTCCAGATCGAACCGGGCCGCCCCTGGTGGCGGCCCCACGAGGTGGCGGTGGCGGTGGACGGGGAACAGACCCGGATGCGGCCGCCGCTGATTTTCAGTGTGGCGGGGCAGCCCTTGTGGCTGATGGCCCCGCGAGAGCGTGAATGAGCGTCATCCTGCAGATTTCCGATACCCACTTCGGCACCGAGCGACAGCCCGTGGCCGAAGCCTTGCTGGTGTTCGCCGAACGGCTGGCGCCGGATCTGATCGTCGTCTCTGGCGACATCACCCAGCGCGCCCGCCCGGCCGAGTTCGCGGCGGCGGCGGCGTTCATGGCGCGCCTGCCTGATTGCCCGCAGCTGGTGGTGCCGGGCAACCACGATCTGCCCCTGTTCGACCTGTGGTCGCGGCTGCTGTCGCCCTACCACGGCTTCACCCGCTGCTTCGGCGATGAGCTGGCGCCCCAGTGCGTGCTGCCCGACCTGCTGGTGACCGGCGTGGACAGCACCCGCCGGCTGCGCCACAAGCGCGGCGAGATTTCCCATGCCCAGATCGAGTCGGTGAGCCGGCGCCTGCGCCGGGCGCGGCCGGGCCAGCTGCGGGTGGTGGTGGTGCATCACCCGCTCGACGTGGCTGACCCGGTGGATGCGCCGGAGATCGTCCACGGCGCCCGCGAGGCGGTCTCGACGTGGGCGCTGGCGGGCGCCGATCTGGTGTTGTCGGGCCATGTCCACGCGCCCCTGTGCCGCCCGCTGGCGGAGCGCTACGGCGCGGTTGCACGGGGTGCCTGGGCGGTGCTGGCCGGCACCGCGATGTCGACCCGGCTGCGCGGCGGCCATCCCAATTCGGTGAATGTGATCCGCCACGACGTGGTGGGCGGCGAGCGGCGGTGTCTGGTGGAGCGGCGGGATTTCGACGAGCAGCGGCGGGAGTTCCGGCTGGCGGCGGTGCAGCCGCTGCGCATCGGCGGCTGACCGGCGGGCCGCGTCAGCGGCGTTCGATCGTCGCGATGTGGCGGCGGCAGTGTTCCAGGTAGCCCCGTTCGTGGCTGGCCAGCGCATCGACGATGCTGCGCCACAGCCACGACGGCGCGTCCACCACCTTGCTGCGCGAGCTGCGCAGTTCGCGCTGCCAGCGGTGCCGGGTGTCGGCGTCCATCTGGCCGGCGTGGGCGAGGCCGACCACCTGTCCGAGGTAGCGGGCGATGGCGTCGATGGTGGCCGGCGGCAGCCGGTCGGGCTCGATCTTGAGATCCTGCGGCAGCAGCTCGCGCATCGCCATCGGCCGTTCGAGCAGCCGCACCGCGGCCATCCGTTCGCCCAGCGCCGGGGCCAGCGCGCTGGCGGCGCGCACCACCCGGGCGGCGTTGTCGCGGGGCATTGGCGCGTCCTCGTAGCGCGGCGCGGCGGCGGGCGGGGCTTCCTTCATGTCCACCATCGCCATGCGCCGCTTGCCGTCGGCGGCGCCGACTTCGAGCAGGATCGCGTAGCGCAGGCGACCGAGGCTGCTGCAACCCTTGACCCAGTAAGCCGCGTCGGAGAAGGCCACCGATTCGTCGGGTGCCGCGAGCCCCAGGCGGGCGGCGAGGGTGGGCAGCGCGTCGGGGTCGAAGATCTCGCCGATGGCACGCCGCTCGCGCTGCGACAGGGGCCAGAAGCGGCTGCCCAGCGGAATCCGTGGCCGGGTGTGACTCAGGTGGTCGCGGGCGAGCTGCTTCCAGCTGCGGGCGAGGGCCTGGCGCATCACCACCTCGATGGCCGACGGCGGGGCGATGGGCGTCGGGCGGCGCCCGAAGGCGCGGGCGTAGGCGTCGAGCAAGGCTTCGACCATCCGCACGCTGACCGCGCCGGGCAGGTTGGCGCTGCGGCAGGCGCTGGCGAGGGACAGGCCGAGGCGGATCAGGTCGTGGGCGGGGTTGCCGATGACGGCCTGGTCGAGGTCGCGGATCTGCACCCCGACGGCGCCGTCGCGGGCGGCCAGGGGGCCGAGGTTGCCCACGTGGCAGTCGCCGCAGATCCAGATCGCCGGTCCGGCCGGCAGGCTGTCGCCGGCGGAGGCGGCGAGCCATTCGTAGAAGCGGCCGGTGTTGCCGCGCACGTAGGCGTGGGCCGAGCGGGCCATCTTGCGGTTGCGGCGGCGGGCCAGACGTTCGGCGCGGTCGGCGGGGCGGGGGCAGCGGAAGGGCATGGCGGGCTCCGGGTCAGGCGTTGCGGCCGGGGTGGCGGACCGGGATGAGGTGGCGGGCGGGGAGGCCGCGGCTTTCGAGCCTCGCGGCGAGCTGGCGGAAGGTGCCGGCCGCGGCGTGCGGGTCGCGGGCGAGGATGCGCAGGCCGGCGCCGTGGCGATCGGTGACGGCGGCGAAGCGGTAGCCGGGGTCGAGCAGCACCACTCGGTAGTCGGACCACGCGGTGGGCAGCGCCCGCAGCAGCGCGGGCTGGTAGCTCACCGCCAGGTGGGCGGGGGCGCCGTCGGGGCGCACCACGCCGTCGCGCCGTCGCACCAGGCCGTCGGCGCCGACGCATTGGTCGAGCACCGCGAGGCTGCCGTCCGGGGCAAGGCGATAGACGGCGGAGATGTCGTGGGCACAGTCGCGGATGAAGGGGTCGGCGGCGTCGGCGGCGTGGGCGATCTCGTACCAGATGCCGGCGTAGCGCTGCAGGTCGACCGAAGCGACCGGGGCGACCGCCGACGGCGGAAGCTCGGGCGCCGGGTTGGCGGATACCACCAGGCCGATGGTCTGCAGCAGTACGCCGCACAGCAGGCCGCGCAGGCGCTGGAGCACGGCGCGGGGCGTGCCCGTCGGGCGGGCGTCCGTCGGAGTAGAAAACAGGTGAGCGAAGGGGGCGGGCATGGCGAACCTCGGGCGTGAGGGGCCGGCGGCACGGCCACGGTGGGCCTGCCGGCGCGCGGGGAGCGGTGGGGAGCGGGCGGTGGAGCCGGGCTTACATCTGCCAGCGGCGCGGTTCGCCGTCCGGGGTGCTGTCGTCGGCGCCGGACAGCACCAGGCGTTCGCCCTGCAGATCGAGGCGGCTGACCGGGATGGCGATCTCGCCGGCGACCGCCGCGTCGCGCCCGTAGGTGGCGATCAAGGCGTAGGCGCCCTGGCCGGCGTTGCCGCCGATCACCGCGGTGAGGCGACCGAGGGGCGCGCCACGGGGCGAATACACGTCGCGTCCGACCGCCTGGGCGTCGGGCTGCCAGCCGTCGTTAGCCGAGAAGGCCGCGGCCGTCAGTGCCCGGTCGGCCCCGCGCGGGGCGATCAGGGTGTGGGCGGTGGCGCCCGCCAGGAAGGCCATCAGCAGGCCGCCGGCGACGGTGGCGAGGAGGGTCGGACGGTGCAGGATGTGGCGGACGGCGGCGGTGGTCTTCATGGTTTTGCTCCCGGCTGTGGCGGGTCGTGGGTCATGACGCCATGATGTTCCGGTTCGTGGGTGGCCGGCAGTCGTCGGCGGCCGATAGCCGTGTAGGACAAGACCTACACGGCGCGGGCGTCCGACTCAGTTGCGGCGGCTGATCACGGCGCCGAGCAGCACGCCGGCGGCACCGATGACGGCGGCGGCGCGCCACGGGTTGTTGCTGATGTAGTCGCAGGCGCTGTCGCGGCCCTGGCACAGGTTGTCGGCGGCGAGGCCGGCAAAGCTGCGGGCGGCGCTGCGCACGTTGTCGAACACGCCGCTGCCGGTGTCGCGGGCGGATTCGAGCGCGGCTTCGAGGCGGTCGCGCAGCTCGGGAATCTGTTCCTGGGTGGCGTCCTTGAGATCGGCGAGGATCTTTTCGACGTCGGAATGGAAGCGATTGGCTTGTTGTTCGATCTTCATGACGATTTTCTCCTGTGGTTTCGATCCTGTTTCGCGGCACCACCCGGCGGGTGGCGTCCGTGATGCGGTGATTCCACTTTATGCCGTCATGCCGCCCGGGACTGTCCGACGACGGCGGAAGGCGGTGTAGGCGTATTCCGTCGTCACTGTCGGAATCGGGTAGGATGGCGCGACGGGGCGCGACCGATACAATTGCGCCACGTTTCCCCGAAGGAGTGTGTCATGTTGCGTCTGGCGATTGTCGATGATCACAAGATCGTGCGGGCGGGTTTCCGCGAGATGCTGGCCGATGAAATGGGCATCCGCGTCGAGTTCGAGGCGGCGTCCGGCGAAGAGGCCTTGCAGTTGCTGCGCGAGCAGCCCTGCGACGTGCTGCTGCTGGACCTGTCGTTGCCCGGTCAGAGTGGCGTCGATGTGCTGCGCGCGGTGCGCCAGCGCTACGACGCGTTGAAGGTGCTGGTGTTGAGCGGTTTCCCCGAGGAGCGCTACGCCCTGCCGATGATCCGCAACGGTGCCAACGGCTACCTGTGCAAGGACTGCGAGCGCGACGAGCTGATCCGCGCGATCCGCACCGTGGCCCAGGGTCGGCGCTACGTGTCGGCGCGCACCGCCGAGCTGCTCGCCGACGACCTGGCGGGGGTGTCCACGTCGCTGCCCCACGAGAGCCTGTCGGAGCGCGAGCTGCAGGTGTTCCTGCGGCTGGCGCGGGGCGAGTCGGTGTCGGGGATCGCCGACGTGCTGAACCTGAGCGTCAAGACGGTGAGCACCTACCGCTCGCGACTGCTCGAAAAGCTCGAAGTGACCAGCAACGCCGAACTGGCGGCCTACGCCCTACGCCATGGGCTGATGGTTGGTTGACAGCGGCCGCAGCGGCATCCGTGCGTCGATGCGGGTGCCCTGGCCGGGGGCCGAGGTGACTTCGAAGCGCCCCGAGAACATCTGCGCCCGGTGCTTCATGCCGGCCAGGCCGTGGCGGCTGATCTGGGCGTTGGTGGTGTCGAAACCCTCGCCGTCGTCGCGCACCCACAGCTGCACCTCGTCGCCGACCAGTTTCAGGCCGATGTCGATGCGGTGGGCGTGGGCGTACTTGCGGATGTTGGTGATCGATTCCTGGACGATGCGGAACAGCGCGAGGGATTGCTCTGCGGGGCAGGGCGGATCGCGCTCCGGCAGTTCAAGGGTCAGCGCGAACTCGCCGCGCAGTTCGTCGGTGAGGGCGCGCAGCGCCTCGACCAGGCCGAGCCCCTGGAGCAGCGGCGGCCGCAGGTCGTCGATGATCCGCCGCTTGATGGTGATGCCCGAACCGATGGTGTCGATGAGGCGACGGAAGCGCGCCTGGATGTCGGGCCCGGCGTTCGCGCCGACGGTCCGCAGCAGCCAGCTCGAATCCATCTTGGCGGCGGTCAGCAGGGCGCCGAGCTCGTCGTGCAGCTCGCGGGCGAGGCGCGCACGCTCGGCCTCGCGGGCATCGGTGAGGTAGGTGGCGAGATCGGACAGCTCGCGGGTGCGCTGGGCGACGGTGGATTCGAGGACTTCGTTCTCGTGTTCGAGCAGCTCGGCGATGCGCGCCCGCAGCGTGGTCTGGCGCTGCTGCACGCCGAACAGCGAGACGATCAGCCCGAGGGCGCCGAGGGCGAGGATGGTGACGGTGTGCTGGATGTCGCGAAAGCGCTTCACCGACTCGTCCACCAGGGTGCGGTTGCGTTCCTCGAGATGCTGGCGCAGCACCGCGATCGACAGCCGGATCTGGTCCATGTAAGCCTTGCCGGCGCCGCCCTGGCCCGGCGGGCCGGCGCTGACGACACGGCCGGCCTTCACCGTCTCGGCGAGCAGGGTGCGCTTGAGGTGGATCAGCTTGCGCAGCATCTCGAACTCGTCGCGATCGCTGCTGTCGGGCGGAAAATCCTTGTCGATGCGCGCCAGCAACGGGTCGATGGCGCGCTCGCTCTCCTCGTAGGGCTCGAGGTAGACCAGCTTGTGGTCGTTGAGGAGGTAACCGCGCACGCCGGTCTCGGCGTCGAGGGTGAGCGCCAGCAGCTTGTCGAAGCGGTCGATCTGTTCTTTGTAGGACTGGGCGTCCTGCATCGCCTTGACCCCGAACTGCGAGTGCAGGCGGCCGAACGCGAGCAGCGACAGCACCAGGGTGCAGCCCAGCGCGACCAGCAGGAAGGGCCACAGGCGGCGCGGACGCAGTCTGGCGAGTTGGTCGCGCAGCGAGGCGGGTTGAAGGCTCATGGGCGGAAGCGGGTCGGCCGGCGGGCGCGGGGACGTGTCAAGTTTGCCAGAGTCGGGGCGGGCCGGTGCCATTAAAGCCGCCGGGAGGCCGCGGCAACGGCGGCGTCCCGGCGGGGCGGAAGGTGGCGGTGGGCTTCAAGGCCGGCCGCGGATCAGGTTGATGACGAAGCTCGCCACGGCCAGCACGATGAACACGAAGAACAGGATCTTGGCGATCTCGGCGGCGCCGGCGGCGATCCCGCCGAACCCGAACACCGCGGCGATCAGGGCGATCACGAAAAACACGACTGCATAGTGAAGCATGATGGTCTCCTTCGATTCGATGAATTTCAGCGATGGAGGAGGCCGGTCAGGTCGAACGACTCGCGCTGCGTCGTTGCCATGCCGGCAAGCAGGGTGGCGAGATCGAGATCGTCGTCGATCATCTCGTTCCACGGGTCCCGGAGGCGCTCGGTGAACATCCCCTTGAGCTGCGTCCAGTGGCTTTCGACGGTTTCGCGCTTCATGGCCTGCTCCTCTGCTGTATCGGGCTTTGCGGGCCCCGGCGACGTTTTCCCGGGGCGCTGCGCACGATGCCAATGTACGGCAGGGGCCGACGGCGGACCGTCGGTCGGCTCCGAATGAAATGTGGGATTCGTCCGACGCCCATTCCGGGCGCCGCGGCGGGCCGGCTCAGCCCTTCACGCAGACTACCTGGCGCAGGGTATGCACCACCTCGACGAGATCGGCCTGGGCCGCCATCACCGCGTCGATGTCCTTGTAGGCGAGGGGGATCTCGTCGATCACGGCGGCGTCCTTGCGGCATTCGACGCCGGCGGTGGCGCGCACCTGATCGGCCACGCTGAAGCGCGCTTCTTCGCCTGGGTGCGGCTCATCGTGCGGCCGGCGCCGTGGCTGCACGAGCAGAACGCCTCCTCGTTGCCGCGTCCGCGCACGATGTAGCTGCGGCTGCCCATCGAGCCGGGAATGATGCCGAGCTGGCCGCGATGGGCCGCCACCGCGCCCTTGCGGGTGACGAGCACCGGCTGCCCGAAATGGGTTTCCCGCGCCACGTAGTTATGGTGGCAATTGACCGCCTCCAGCGCCGCCGAGAACGGCCGGGCGACGATCCGCCGCGTCGCCGCGACCACCGCCTGCATCATCAGCGCGCGGTTGTGGCGGGCGAAATCCTGCGCCCAGCCCACCGCCTCGAGGTAGTCGTCGAAATGCCGGCTGCCCTCGCGAAAGTAGGCCAGGTCGCGGTCGGGCAGGTTGGCGAGGTGCTGGCGCATGTCCTCCTGGGCCAGCGTGATGAACAGGTTGCCGATGGCGTTGCCGACCCCGCGGGAGCCCGAGTGCAGCATGAACCACACCCGATCGGCCTCGTCGAGGCAGACCTCGATGAAGTGATTGCCGGTGCCCAGGGTGCCCAGGTGCAGGCGGTTGTTGGTGCGTTCGAGCTTGGGATACTTGGCGACGATGCGCGCGAAGCCGGTGGCCAGCCCGCGCCAGCCGGCATCGACGGCGGCGGGGGCGTCGGCCCAGGCGCCGGCGTCGCGGGCGCCGAAAGTCTTGCCGTGGGGCACCGCGGCCTCGATGGCGCTGCGCAGGCCGTGCAGGCCGTCGGGGAGGTCGGCGGCACCGAGGTCGGTGCGCACCGCCATCATGCCGCAGCCGATGTCCACGCCCACCGCCGCCGGGATGATCGCCCCGACGGTGGGAATCACGCTGCCGATGGTCGAGCCCTTGCCCAGGTGCACGTCCGGCATCACCGCCAGGTGGCGGAAGATGAAGGGCAGCGTGGCGGTGTTCATCAGCTGGCGGCGGGCGTCGTCCTCGACCGGGACGCCACGGGTCCACAGCTTGATCGGCGCGCCGCCGGGGACGGCGAGGGTGTCGTGGGTGCGCATGGGCGCATTATGCGGGATGCGGCGGGGGCGCTTCACCCGGGGGCGCCACGCGGCGATTTGATCTGGCGCCTTTCGCCGCGCCGGCGCAGGTCGTAAAGTGACCGTCATGCCCGGTTCGCCGCGTGCCGCGATGAAGATCCACCAGCTCGCCATTCCCGACGTCCTTGCCAGCGTGCGCAGTTCGGCGCAGGGGCTGGATTCGGCCGAAGCGGCGGCGCGGCTCGCCGAGTACGGCCCGAACCGGGTCGAACCCCTGGCGCGCGAGCCGGCCTGGCTGCGCCTCGCCAAGGAATTCACCCACCTCTTCTCGATCATCCTGTGGATCGCCGCCGGGCTCGCCTTCGTGGCCGACGGGTTCGATCCGGCTCAGGGCATGGCGCGGGTCGGCTGGGCGGTGGTGGCGGTGATCCTGGTGTCCGGGCTGTTCTCGTTCTGGCAGGAGCTGCGCGTCGAACGGACCCTGGCCGCGCTGCAGGGCCTGCTGCCGCCCCGCGCCGAGGTGCTGCGCGACGGCGTCGCCCACCGCCTGCCGGTGGCCGAGCTGGTGCCCGGCGACGTGATCGTGCTCGCCCAGGGCGACAGCGTGCCGGCCGACTGCCGGCTCATCGAGACCTTCGGGATGCGGGTCAATCGCGCCACCGTCACCGGCGAATCGCGCCCGCGCAGTTGCGATGCCGGCCCGTCCGACGAAGAGCGCGCCCTCGACGCCCGCAACATCCTGCTCGCCGGTACCGCGGTGGTTGCCGGACAGGGGCGGGCGGTGGTGTACGCCACCGGCGCCCACACCGAGTTCGGGCGTATCGCCCGGCTCACCCAGCGCGGCGGCGACGCGTCGCCCCTGCGCCGGGAGATCGCCCGCCTGTCGCGGCGCATCGCGTTGCTGGCGCTGGGCATGGGCGCGGCCTTCTTCGTGGCCGGGCGGCTGATGGGCGTACCCTTCTGGCGCGACGCGATCCTGTCGCTGGGCATCATCATCGCGCTGGTGCCCGAGGGCCTGCTGCCCACCCTCACCCTCTCGCTGGTCCTCGCCGCCCAGCGCCTGGCCCGCCACAACGTGCTGATCCGCCACCTGCCGTCGGTGGAAACGCTGGGCTCGGTCACGGTGATCTGCACCGACAAGACCGGCACCCTCACCGAGAACCACCTGCGCGTATGCCGGCTGGTGCTTGGGCTCGACGCGGCCGACCCGGCGACGCCGGGCCTCGCCGCGCGTCACCCGCTGTTCTTCCGGGTGGCCCGCGGCTGCCAGGATCTGGCCGAAAGCCGGTGCGACGGTCGCCTGCAGCTCGACGGCGATCCGCTCGAGATCGCGCTGGTCGAACTCGCCGCCCCCCACGTGCCGCCCCCGTCGGCGCGGCTCGACGAATGGCCCTTCGATTCGACGCGGATGCGCCAGTCGGTGCTGCTCGCCGATGCGGACGGCCCGCTGCTGGTGTGCAAGGGCGCCCCCGAGCGCGTGCTGCCCCTGTGCGGCGCGGTGGACGACGGCGCGGCCATCCGGCCCCTCGACGCCCCCGCCCGGGCCCGTCTGCAGGCCGCCCAGGACGACATGGCCGAAGCCGGCCTGCGGGTGATCGCCCTGGCCGCCCGCCGCCTGCCGCCAGGCACGCCCCACGACGCCGCCGAGTCCGATCTGGTGCTGTGCGGCCTCGTCGGCCTGGCCGATCCGCCCCGCGCCGAGGTGGACTCCGCCATCGCCACCTGCCGCGCGGCGGGGATCAAGGTCGTCATGGTCACCGGCGACCACCCGCGCACCGCGCTCGCCATCGCCCGCCAGATCGGGCTGGTGCAAGGCGCCGCGCCGCGGATCGTCACCGGACCCGAGCTCGCCCGCCTGCACCCGGCCCAGCTCCAGCTTGCCCTTGACGCGCCGGAGATCCTGTTTGCCCGCGTCGCCGCCGACCAGAAGATGCGCATCGTCGAGGCGCTCAAGGCCAAGGGCCAGGTGGTGGCGGTGACCGGCGACGGGGTGAACGACGCGCCGGCCCTGGCCGCCGCCCACATCGGCATCGCGATGGGCCGGTCGGGCACCGACGTGGCCAAGGAGGCTGCCGACATGGTGCTGCTGGACGACCACTTCGCCAGCATCGTCGCCGCCATCGCCGAAGGGCGGGCGGTGTTCCGCAACATCCGCAAGTTCCTCACCTACGTGCTGGTGCACAACGTGGCCGAGCTGGTGCCGACGCTGGCCTTCGCGGTGTTCCGCATTCCGCTGCCGCTCACCCCGGTGCAGGCGCTGGCCATCGACATGGGCACCGACTCCCTCACCGCGCTGGGCCTCGGTGTCGAGCGGGGCGATCCCGCCCAGATGCGCCGTCCGCCCCGCGCCCGCACGGCGCGCCTGTTGAGCCTGGCGGTGGCGCTGCGGGCCTACCTCTTCCTCGGCCTGTTCGAGGCGGTGGCGGTGCTGGCGGTGTTCTGCCAGGTGCTCGCCGGCGGCGGCTGGGCGTACGGCGCCGACCTGCCGGCCGATTCCCTGCTGTACCGCCAGGCCACCACCGCCAGCTTCGCCACCGTCGTGGTGCTGCAGATCGTCAATGTCTTCCTGTGCCGCAGCGCGGTGCGCTCGATCCTCGTCACCGGGCTGGGCGGCAACCGGCTGATCCTCGGCGGTGTGGCGCTGGAGGCGGGCCTGCTTGCGCTGATCGCCTACACGCCGTGGGGCAATGCCCTGTTCGGTACCGCGCCGCTGCCCGCCGGCGCGTGGCTGGCCCTGCTGCCGTGGGCGGCGGGGATGATCCTGATCGAGGAAGCACGCAAGCTGTGGGTCCGCCGCCGGCTGGCCCGAACCGCAACCGGAGCGCCATCATGACCACCCGAACCTTCGATGCCCTTCCCGCCACCATGCGCGCGATGGTCCTGCGCCAGCCGGGCACGCCGCTGGTGCTCGAAACCCGCCCGGTTCCGAGGCCCGGCCCCGGCCAGGTGCTGCTGAAGGTGGAGGCCTGCGGGGTCTGCCGCACCGACCTGCATCTGGTGGATGGCGAGCTGCCCGACCCGGTGCTGCCCATCGTGCCCGGCCACGAGATCGTCGGCCGGGTGGCCGGCCTGGGCGACGGGGTTGCCGGCTTCGCGCCCGACCAGCGCATCGGCGTGCCGTGGCTGGGCTGGACCTGCGGCGCCTGCCGTTTCTGCACCAGCGGCCGCGAGAACCTCTGCGACCACGCCCGCTTCACCGGCTACCAGATCGACGGCGGTTACGCCGAATTCGCCGTGGCCGACGCCCGCTACTGCTTTGCGCTGGCCGACAGCGCGGCGCGGCCGTCGGCGCTGGCCCTCGCGCCGCTGCTGTGCGCCGGGTTGATCGGCTACCGGGCGTTGCGCCTGGCCGGCGACACCGGGCGGGTCGGCCTGTACGGCTTCGGCGCGGCGGCCCACATCGTGGCCCAGGTGCTGCGCCACCAGGGGCGGCCGTTCTACGCCTTCACCCGACCGGGCGACGGCGAGAGCCAGGCCTTTGCCCGCGCGCTGGGGGCCGCGTGGGTCGGCGACGCGGACCAGCGGCCGCCCGAACCCCTCGACGCCGCGCTGATCTTCGCCCCCGCCGGCGCGCTGGTGCCGGCGGCGTTGAAACACCTCGACAAGGGCGGCGTGGTGGTCTGCGCCGGCATCCACATGAGCGACATCCCGGCTTTCGCCTACGCCGACCTGTGGGGCGAACGGATGATCCGCTCGGTGGCCAACCTCACCCGCCGGGACGGCATCGACTTCCTGGCCCTCGCCCCCCGCGTGCCGGTGCGCACCGCGGTGACGCGCTTTGCCCTGGCCGACGCCAACCTCGCGCTGGACGCGCTGCGCCGCGGGGCGCTGCAGGGTGCCGCGGTGCTGGCGACGGACTGACTCAGCGGTCGCCTTGCAGGGCCCGGGCGAGCGCCTGCAAGGCGGTGCGCAGGCCCTCTTCGAGTACCGGGTGGTAGAAGGGCTGGTCGAGCAACTGGGCGACGCTGTCGCCGCGCTGCACCGCCCAGGCCAGCAGGTGGGCGAGGTGCTCGGCGTCGGGCCCGAACAGCTCGGCCCCCAGCAGGCGCCCGTCGCCGCGACGGCCATAGACCCGCAGCAGGCCCTCGTTGCGCAGCATGACGCGGGCGCGCCCCTGGTTGGCGAAGTCCACCTCGCCGACCGCGAAGTCGCTGCCGGCGGCGCTGAGGCGCGCGTGGCTCGCGCCGGCGATGGCCATTTGCGGATCGGTGAACACCACGTTGAGCGGGGTGCGGCGCAGGCCGGGACGCAGGTTGGGATAGCGGCCGGCGTTGTCGCCGGCGATGCGTCCCGCGTCGTCCGCCTCGTGGAGCAGCGGGCGGTCGGCGCTCGCGTCGCCGGCGATGAACACCGGGCTGTCGCCCACCTGGCCGGTGGCCGGATCGAACGGCGGCACGCCGCGGTCGTCGACGGGCAGACCGGCGGCGGCCAGGTCGAGGTCCGCCAGATCGGGGTGGCGTCCGGCGGCGGCGAGCAGGTAGTCGAAGCGCTCCGCGCGGTCCTCGCCCGCTTCGTGCCAGCGCACCACCACGCCGTCGCCCTCGCGCGCCACCTCGGGGTCGCCGATGCCGCGGCTGCACGGCAGCGCCTTGTCCGCCCAGGCCCCCACCCGGGCCTGAAGCGCCGGGTCGGTGAGCGGGCCGATCCTCTGGCTGCGCCCGAACAGGCGCACCCGCACGCCCAGGCGGTGCAGGGCCTGGGCCAGTTCGAGCCCGATCACGCCGGTGCCCACTACCGCCACCGCGCCCGGCAGCTCGGGCCAGTCGAAAATCTCCTCGCTGGTCACCAGCCGTTCGCCCAGCGCGGCGCGCCAGGCCTCGGGCACGCTGGGGCGGGCGCCAGTGGCGATGACGACGCGGCCGGCGTCGATCTGCGTGCCGTCGTCGAGGGCGAGACGGCCCGGTCCGATGAAGCGGGCGCGGCCCCGCAGGCGATGGGCCGCCGGCCAGCCGTCGACGGTGTCGAGCACGAAGCCCACGAAGCGGTCGCGTTCGCGGCGGACCCGCGCCATCACCGCCGCGCCATCGACCGCCAGGCCCGCCACCCGCACCCCGAAGGCGTCGGCCTGACGGGCGGCGTGGGCGTGGTCGGCGGCGGCGATCAGCAGCTTGCTGGGCATGCAGCCGGCCCGCGCGCAGGTGGTGCCGCCGGGGCCCGATTCGATCAGCACCAGACGTTCGGTGTGGGCGCGGGCGGCCCGGTAGGCGCGCATCCCGGCGGTGCCGGCGCCGATGATCGCCACGTCGACTTCGATTCGTTTCATCTCATCTCTCCTCGGGGGCCGGCGCGGGCGCGCCGCGCTGGACGAACAGGACGCAGGCGCCGAACAGGAAGATCTGCGCCGACCAGTAGATCCACATCAGGATGGCGGCCAGGGAACCGGCCGCGCCGTAGGCCGACGCAACACCCGACTGCCCGAGGTAGGCGGCGATCAGGTAGCGCCCGACGGTGAACAGCACGGTGATGACCAGCGCCGCCGGCAGGGCCGCGCGCCAGCCGATGCCGGCCGGGGCGAGGCGCGCCAGCAGCAGGGCGAACAGGCCGGCGCTGAAGGCGTTCATCAGCAGCAGATCCACCGCGCCGACGAGTACCCCGAGCCCGGCGATGCCCTCGCCGAACCACGCGAAGGCGGCGTGCATCGCGGCTTCGGCGATCAAGGTGACGGCCAGCAGGAAGCCGATCCCCAGGGCCAGCGCGAGCCCGCCCAGGCGACTGAAGAGCATCCGCCGCAGGGCGGGCCCTTCGCGCGGCCCCTGCTGCCAGATCGCCTCGAGGGCGGCCTGCAGTTCGAGGAAGGTGGCGCTGGCGCCGATCAGGGTGGTGCCCACCGCGATCCACGCGGCGAGGCCGGCGGACTGGATGCGCGCCAGGGCACGGCCGGTGATCTCCATGATCGCGGCGGTCTCGACCGGGCCGAGCAGGCGCAGCAGGTAGTCGTGGATCGCCACCTGGGCCTCGGCGGTGCCGAGCAGCAGTGCGATGCCCGCCATCACCACCACCAGTAGCGGGGCGATCGAGAACACCGTGTAAAAGGCCAGCGCGGCGCCGTGGCGCGGCACGTTGCGTGCGATGAACAGCTGCGCCGCCGGCCACAGGCTGGCCATCAGCGTTGGGGTCGGCGAGGCCGACGGGAAGTGGGAAGACATGGCGCCTCCTCGCGCAAGCGGCCGCCCGCGACGGGGGAAAAGCGTACGGGGAGCGGTGCGGCCGGATCTGCAGTATCCGCCCGAGGTGCTGGCGCGGGCCATCAGGAAACGCCCAAAGGGCTGTAGGAATCGTCCGGCAGCGTCGCCTGTGGGCGCAGTCCTACAGGGGGCGGCGCTCGGGTCCGACAGCCCGCCGCGGCGCGGCGCGGTTTAATGCAGGCATGAGATACGCATCGCTTCGCGCCGCCTTGGGCGCCATCTTCGCCGTGTTGCCGCCGGTCCGTCGGGGTGCCCGTTCAGGGCGCCAGGTCGAGGCCGGCCACCAGTCGGGGCAGGTCGGCCAGCAGGGCGTCGGGGGGCTGGCGGACGAAGTCGTCGAGCACGCTGTCGTCGGTCGAGCAGGCATAGCCCATGATCCAGTCGGCGAAACGCCGCGGGCCCGTCAGCGGGCGATCCACCAGGGGCGTGAAGTCGGTGTGGCGCGGGTCGCCGCGCAGCCGCGCGACGCGCGCGGCGAGCTGCGCTGGGTCCCCTTCGAGGTAGCCGAAGAAGCGCCACCCGTCGAACACCAGGATGCCGGTCAACCCGGCCGCGTGGTTGTTGACCCGCGATACGCGCACGATGTCGGTCACGCTGACCGGGCTCAGGGCCGGGAGGAGGAGGCTGGTGAATGCGAACTGGTGCAGGCAGACCATGACGGAACATCCTCCTGCTTCGGGTGGGTGGCGCACTGTAGTGCCGCGACGCCCCGTTCGCCACGTCAAATGACATTGCCGGCGCAGCCGAAATCTGCCAGGGGTTTCCTGCGCGGGCCCGATGCCGGAGGGCCGAGATGAGCCACGCCACCCCCTGCGACGCTTGCCCGCTGCGGGCCCGCGAGGGCTTCAAGCCGCTCGGCGGGGCCGAACTGGATTTCATCGAGACCCTGCGCAGCCGCGAGCTGCAGCGCGACGCGGGCGAAACCCTGCTGCGCGAAGGTCAGATCACCGGCGAGCTGTACACCCTGCGCGCCGGCTGGGCCTTCCGCTACCGCAGCCTGCCCGACGGGCGGCGCCAGATCCTCAACTTCCTGCTCCCCGGCGACTTCATCGGCCTGCAGGCCGAAATGGCCGGCAAGCTGCCCCACGGCGTCGAGGCGCTCACGCCGCTGCGCCTGTGCGCCTTTCCCCGCGACGGCCTGTGGGAGGTGTATCGCCGCTTTCCCGGCCTGGGTTACGACCTCACCTGGCTGTCGGCCCACGAGGAGCTGATCGTCGACGAGAACCTCGTGTCGGTCGGACGGCGCAGCGCCCTCGAACGCATCGCGATGCTGCTGGTGCACCTCTACAAGCGGGCGCGCAGCGTCGGAGAGGAGGGCGAGGACGGCGCCATCGTGTTTCCCCTCAACCAGCAGCACATCGCCGACGCCCTCGGCCTGTCGCTGGTGCATACCAACCGCAGCCTGCGCCGCCTGCAGGCGCTGGGCCTGCATCAGATCGCCGCGGGCCGCCTGCGCCTGCTGCGGGTGGACGCCCTGCAACGCCTCGCCGAATACCACGCCCTGCCGCTGCACAGCCGGCCCCTGATCTGACCCGCCACCGGACCCACGCCATGAAAACCTTCTCCTGCACCCACTGCGGTCACCGGGTGTTTTTCGAAAACACCGTGTGCACCGCCTGCGGCGCGGCCCTCGGCTACATTCCGGCGCTGGGCGCCCTCGCCGCCTTCGAGGTCGCACCCGACGGCGTCTGGCGCAGCGACGGCGTGGCCGGCGCGTGGCGCCCGTGCCGCAACTATCGCGACGCGCAAGTCTGCAACTGGATGCTCGCCGCCGACGATCCCGAGGCGCTGTGCAGCTGCTGCCGCCACACCGAGGTGATCCCCGATCTCACGCGGCCCGACAACCACCGCTACTGGGCGCTGCTCGAAGCCGCCAAGCGGCGCCTCTGCCACGGCCTCGACGCCCTCGGCCTGGCCCGCCCCGGGCCGGCGGACGACCCCGGGCGCGGCCTGCGCTTCCACTTTCTCGAAACCCTCGACCCGGCCAGCCAGGTGCTCACCGGGCACGACAGCGGCCTCGTCACCCTCAACGTCGCCGAAGCCGACGACGCCGAGCGCGAAGCCCGCCGCAGCGCCATGGGCGAACCCTACCGTACCCTGCTCGGCCACTTCCGCCACGAGAGCGGGCATTTCTACTGGGATCGCCTGGTCGCCGACGGCCCCTGGCTGGCGGGCTTTCGCGCCCACTTCGGCGACGAGCGCGCCGACTACGCCGCCGCCCTGCAGCAGCACTACGCCGCCGGCCCCGCCGACGACTGGCCGCAGCGCTTCGTCAGCGCCTATGCCAGCGCCCACCCGTGGGAGGACTGGGCCGAGACCTGGGCCCATTACCTCCACGTCGTCGACGCCCTCGACACCGCCGCCCACTGGGGCCTGCACCTGGCCGGCGGGCCCGACACCCCGGCCGGCGACGACCCCGGCGCGCCCGCCGCGCCCGACTTCCGCGCCCGCCTGGTGCATGGCTGGCTGCCCCTGTCGCGCTTTCTCAACAGCATGAACCGCAGCCTCGGCCAAGCCGACAGCTACCCCTTCGTGCTGCCCGACCCGGTGCTCGCCAAGCTCGCCTTCATCCACGCGCTCGTGGGCGCCGCCGCCGGCCTGCCGTGGACGCACTGGCCCCCGTCCGGCCCCGCCCAAGCCCAGCCCTGATCCCCCGACCCATCCCATCGACGCGCCGCCCCGGAGCCGGCGCGTGCGAGGAGAATCCCGATGAAACGCCCGCAGATCCGCCGCCCCCTCAACCTCTTCTCGCAGCACATCTGGCGGCGCTTCTGGGCCATCGCCAGTCCCTACTGGCGGGCCGACCAGCGCCTGCGCGCCTGGGGCCTGCTGATCCTGCTGATGGTGTTGCTGCTCGCCGAGACCAAGCTCGCGGTGATGCTCAACGAGCAGACCGGCGAGTTCACCTCGGCGCTCGCCGCCGGCACCCGCGAGCGCTTCTGGACCTCGATCAAGTACTGCCTCCTGGTCCTCGCGGTGTTCGTGCCGGTGCACGCCGTGTATTACTTCGTGCGCGACTACATGGGCCTGCACTGGCGGCGCTGGCTCACCCACCGCTTCCTCGCGCGCTACTTCGCCGAGCGGCGTTACTACCACCTGGGCGCCAGCGCCGAGATCGACAACCCCGACCAGCGCATCGCCGAGGACATCAACGTGTTCACCCAGCGTTCGCTGTATTTCCTGCTGATCTCGATCGGCTCGCTGATGCAGCTGGTCGCTTTCAGCCACGTGCTGTGGTCGATCTCGCCCAAGCTGGTGTACTTCCTGGCCGCCTACGCCTTTGTGGGCACCTTCCTGGCGGTGGCGATCTTCGGCGTGCCGCTGATGCGCCTGAACTTCCTGCAACTGCGCCGCGAGGCCAACTTCCGCTTCAGCCTCGTGCGGGTGCGCGAGAACGCCGAATCCATCGCCTTCTATCGGGGCGAGACGCCCGAGCTGGAACAGGTCAAGGGCGGCTTCGCCACGGTGTTCGGCAACTACCGGCGGCTGATCCGCAAGCAGCTCAACCTCAACCTCTTCCAGCAGGCCTACAGCCAGCTCACCGTGGTGCTGCCGAGCATCATCATCGCCGACTCGGTGCTCTCCGGCGACGTCGAGGTGGGGCGGGCGATCCAGGCCGCCGGCGCTTTCACGGTGGTGCTCAGCGCGGTGTCGCTGATCGTCGAGAACTTCGAGAGCCTGTCGCGCTTCACCGCCGGCATCGACCGTCTCGACACCCTCGCCCGCGCCCTCGAGACCAAGCCCGGCAGCCCCGACCCGGCGCGCACCATCGCCAGCGCCGAGGGCGATCGCCTGGCCCTGCGCGACGTGACCCTGCACACCCCCGCCTTCGAGCGGGTGCTGGTCGAGAAGCTGTCCCTCGAGCTGCCCCCCGGCGAAGGCCTGCTGATCGTCGGCCCCAGCGGCTGCGGCAAGAGTTCGCTGCTGCGCGCCATCGCCGGGCTGTGGCGCGCCGGCGACGGAGAGATCGTCCGCCCGGCCGCCGCCGACACCCTGTTCCTGCCCCAGAAGCCCTACATGCAGATCGGCACCCTGCGCAGCCAGCTGCTCTACCCGCGCACCAGCGCCGGGGTGGATGACGCGGCGCTGCTGGCGGTGCTCGCCGAGGTGCAACTGGGCGATCTGGCCGGCCGCGTCGGCGGGCTCGACGCCGAAATGGACTGGGCGCGCATCCTGTCGGTGGGCGAGCAGCAGCGCCTGGCCTTCGCCCGCGTGCTGCTGGTGCGCCCGCGCGTCACGATTCTCGACGAAGCCACCAGCGCCCTCGACAGCGCCAACGAGGCCGCCCTCTACCGCCGCCTCGCCGAGGCCGGCACCACCCTCGTCAGCATCGCCCACCGGGAGGCCCTGCTGCAGTACCACACCCAGGTGCTGGAGCTGACCGGCGACGGCGGCTGGCGCCTTCACACGGCCCGCGATTTCGCCCCGTCCCGCGACCCGGCCGAGGCCGGCTTCGCCCCCGCGCTGGCGGCCTGAACGCGGCGCGACGGGGCGCCGGCCTCAGTCGCGCGCCGGCGGCTTGCGGTAATGCGCCTCGGCCATCGCCGCGGCGGCCTCCCACAGCGCGGGCGCGCCGCCTTCGATGGGCGGCCGGCAACGCGCCCGCACCTGCTCGAGGGTCACCGCGCATTCCACCCAGGTGCCACCGTCGGTGGCGGCGTTGTGGAGCATCGGCTGGAAGCGGTCGAGGGCCTTGGCGAACTTCGCGTCGTGACTCTGGGCCGCCTCGAACTCGAACCACAGCGCGCGGAACTCCTCGGCCTGCGCCGCCGGCAGCAGGCCAAAAAGGCGCTCCGCGGCAAGCCGCTCGCGCGCGTCCTGGCCGGCGTGGGTGGCCGGCACGTGAAACGGCACGTCGCCGGCGTCGATCTCGACGATGTCGTGGATCAGCAGCATCTTCACCACGCGCAGCACGTCCACCGGCCCGGCGGCATGTTCGGCCAGCACCAGCGCGTACATCGCCAGGTGCCACGAGTGCTCGGCGCTGTTCTCCCGGCGCGAGCGGTCGATCAGGGGGGACAGGCGCACCACGCTCTTGAGCCGGTCGATTTCCCTGAGGAAGTCCAGTTGCCGATCCAGGTCGCTTGCTTGCACGTTGTCGACGCTCCTTGCGGTGGGGAAATGGAGGGGGCGTCGAGTCTAGCAGAGTGGCGCGGCCGCCCCGCCGCCGCGTCAGGCCCGGGCCATGCCGGACGGGTGTCGGAGGAGTCCCACGTGGCATTCGGAGGCGGCCGACTGCCCGGATTGGGGCGCCAGACTAAAGTAGAACCATGCAGAAACGCCTGCATCCCGGGCGGCACCAGGCCCCCGGCGCACCCGACCAACCCGAAGGAGAACGACCATGAACCGCGACATCATCGAAGGCAACTGGAAGCAACTGAAGGGCAAGCTCAAGGAACAGTGGGGCAAGCTCACCGACGACGATCTGGACGTGATCGAAGGCAAGCGCGAAGCCCTCGCCGGCAAGATCCAGGAACGCTACGGCGTCACCAAGGACGAGGCCGAGAAGCACGTCAAGGAATGGCAGGACCGTAGCGGCGTCTGATCGCGCCGCGCGTCCCACCCCGACCCCCAGCCTGAAGGAGAGCCACCATGCTCCACTACGCCGTCGTATTTTTCGTGATCGCCCTGATCGCCGCCGTGCTCGGCTTTGGCGGCATCGCGGCGGGCGCGGCGGGGATTGCGAAGACCCTGTTCTTCGTCTTCCTCGTCCTTGCGATCGTCAGCTTCATCTTCAATTCGGCCCGGGGCAAGGGGTAGGCGCAGCGCCACCGACCGGGCGGGCTCCAGGTCCGCCCGGCCCGTCCGAACGCAGCGGGGGCAGGGTCTCACGACCTTGCCCCCGCGTCGTCGTGGGCGCCGCCCGGTGCCGTGCGCCGGGGGCGGGGCGGCTCAGGGGCGCACGCCGGTGCGGCGGCCGACCCGGGCCAACATGTCGCCGCAGGCGCTGTCCTCGGCGCCGCCGAGCTCCACCAGCGGCAGCAGGGCCAGGGGCGGCGACAGCAGGCCGAGGGCCACCGCGCTGGCGATGCGGGCGCCGAGGGGCACCGGCTCCGGCGTCACCGACGGGCTGGCGAAGGTGCCGGTGAGGTGCAGCGGCCCGCGCAGGGCCAGCAGGCTGCCGTCCTTGGCGGCGGCGCGCAGGTGCAGGTCGAGGCGTTCGTCCTTGAGGCTGATCTCGCCTTCGCCGCGAATCAGCATCCGCTCGGTGTCCAGGAGCAGGGTGCGCGGGCTCAGCACGCCCTGGCGGGCGGAAAAATCGCCCACCAGGCAGCGGATGTCCTCCTTCTGCCCGCTGGCCAGCCAGGCCACCACCGCGTTGGCCACGTCGAGGTTGGCGAGGCGGATCAGCAGCCGGTTGGTGCTGCCCCCGTTCATCGCCAGGGCCAGGTCGCCGTCGGCGCTGCCCAGCAGCTGCGCCACCGAATCGCCCCGCATCGTCAGCTTCGCGCGGCCGCCCAGGGTGCCGGTGGTGAGCACGCGGCTGTCCGGGGCGGGCATCAGGTCGCGCAGACGCAGGCGGCTGGCCTGTACGTCGAGCCGGGCGGCGGCGGGTTTTGCGCGCGCGTCGAGTTCGAGGCGGCCGTCCACCTGGCCATGGGCCAGCCCGACCTTCAGCGGTGCGACGGTGACCCGCCGCTCGTCGATGCGCAGGTGGCCGCTGGCGCTGTCCAGGGGCAGGTCGACGTTGCGGATGTCGGCGATCGCGAAATCCAGGTCCACGTTGGCCGCGGCGATCTTGCCGACGCCCAGCGGCCGGGCGGGCAGCACCTTGCCCCGCGGCGGCGGCAGCGGCTGGCCGGCCTCGTTGCGGGCGCCGATGAAGCCCGACAGGTCGGCCAGATCGAGCCGGCGGGAGCGCAGCGCGCCGGTCAGGCGCTGGGGCGTGGGCCGGCGATCCACCGCGAAGGTGCCGGACACGTCGCTGCTGCCGATGCGCCCGTCGATGCCGGTGAAGGTCCACTGCTGGCCGGCGTGGGTCAGCCGCGCGGCGAGCCGGTAGGGCGGCGTGGCGGGCAGCGGCACGCCGGTGAGCGGGTAGAGCTCGGCGAGGCTGCGCCCGGCGAGACTGAAGCCCACGTCGAGCCCGGCCAGGGCGAGCAGGTTGGTGACGGTGCCGTCGATGGAGAAGCGGGTCGCGCCCACCTCGCCGAGGGCGGCCACCGGGTAGGGGCGCGCGGAGTGCTCCAGTTCGAGCAGGTTGCCGGCGTGGCCTTCGAGGCGCAGCGCCTGGCCCTGCCAGCGGCCTTCGGCGGCAAAGCGCAGGCGGCCGCTCGCGGCCTCGGTGGCGACGGTGACGCGCACGTCGGTGCGGCGCGAGGGCAGCATGGCGTTCACCAGGCCGTCGCGGATGCGCAGGCTGCCCACCCGCAGCGCCGGTCCGGTGCCGTCCGACCTGCCGCCCATCACCCAGTTGCCGACGCCTTCGCCGTTGTCTTCGAGGCGGATGTCGGGCTGGTCGATGATGACTTCGGGGAGCACCCATTCGCCGTGGATCAGGCGCCGCAGATCCACGGAAAACTGCAGGCGCCCGATCCGGGCGAGGCGCGAGGCCTTGCCCCAGCGGGCGTTGTCGAGTTCGATGCGTTCGGCGCTGAAGGTCGGCTGCAGGCTCCAGGGCTGCACCCGCAGATCGCCGGCGATGCGAAAGCCGCGTTCGAGCCGGGCGCTGACCAGCGATCCGATGGGCCCGCGCAGCATGTTCCAGTCGAACAGCGCCACGGCGAGGCCGGCGATCACGACGCTGGCGCCGAGCGCCCGGCGCAGGCGGCGTCGGGAGGGCGGTAGGGGGGAGGGGGTGGTCATGGTGGGGTCTTCGAGAGCGGGCGCGAACTGCGCCAGGTCGATCTTACGAAGCGGCGGCGGCCCGCGCTGTCGGACCCGGACGAGGTGCGTGTCGGACTTGTCTGGCACGGCGGCGCGCCGGGTGGGAATCGTCCGACGGCGCCTCGCTGCGCCGTCCGACAGCCTGCCGGCATGGCGGCAGCGATGATGATGGGGTGAATCGAAGGCGGCGCCGTCCGCCCGTCCCATCCTTTCATCCCCTATCGAGGAGCCCGCCATGACCAAGGACAAGCACACCGACACCGCCTTCCTGAGCGACGTGAAGACCCTGCGCGCCCGCGCCCGCAAGCAGATCGAGGACGGCGCGCTGACGCCGGCCTACGCGCTCGACCCGAAGCAGGCCATCGACCTGCTCAACACCGCGCTGGCCACCGAGCTGGTGTGCGTGCTGCGCTACCGCCAGCACGCCTTCACCGCGAGCGGCATCCTGTCCGAGCCGATCGCCGAGGAATTCCTGGTGCATTCCAACGAGGAACTCGGCCACGCCGACCAACTCGCCCGCCGCATCGTGCAGCTCGGCGGCGAGCCCGAGATGGACCCGGCCAAGCTCACCGGCCGCAGCCACGCCGAATACGTCGCCTGCGACAGCCTCGCCCAGATGATCCGCGAGAACCTGATCGCCGAGCGCATCGCGATCGACAGCTACCGGGAGATGATCGGCTACTTCGGCGACAAGGATTCGACCACCCGCGCGATGCTCGAAGGCATCCTCGCCACCGAGGAAGAGCACGCCGACGAGCTGGCCGATCTGCTGGAGTGACTACAGCAGACCCGAGGCGATGTTGATCGTCAGGGCCAGCAAGGTGGTGTTGAAGGCGTAGGCCAGCACGCAGTGGAGCAGGCCCAGGCGGCGCATCGGCCGCGACGTGAAGGACACGTCAGCGGTTTGCCCGGAGGTGCCGATGACCGCCGCGAAATACACGAAATCCAGGTAATCCGGCTGGCCCTCGTCCGGAAACTGCAGGCCGCCGCCGCCCCCGGCGGCGCGGTCGCGGTAGTAGTCGTGGGCGTAGTGCAGCGCGAACATCAGGTGGATGAAGGCCCACGCGGTGGCGATGGTGAGCGCCGACAGCCCCAGCCGGGCGTGGCGCAGCGGCGCATCGACGCCCTTCACGTCGGCCAGTTCGAGGAAGATCGCCGCCAGACACGCCACGCTGGCGAGGATCACCCCGCCCAGCACCACGAAGCGCCCCTCGTCCTCCTGCGCCGCGCGGCGGTGCATGCTGGTCGGGGTGGCCCGCACGATCATCACCGCCGCCAGCAGCAGATACAGCAGCGCGCCGGTGTTCCAGGTGATCAGCAGCCGGGTGCTCTCGCGGCATTGCACAAAGCCCGGCAGCAGCCAATACACCAGCACCGCCAGGCCCACCGACACGAACAGCCGCGGCCGCGCATGCAGCTGGCGCAGCAGCGCGTTGCGGTGGCGCAGCGGGTGCGGGCGGGCGTCGGATCGGGGCTCATGCGCCGATGATACCGGCCCGACCTCAGTTCCAGTCGTCGCTGCCGCTGCCCCCGTCGTCCCACGAGCCGGCGTCGGAGATCCCGAAGTCGGCGCCGCCCATGTCGTCCAGATCGTTGCCGATCACCGGCGTGCCGAGGCCCAGCGGGTTCGGATCGGAAGTGAGTGGCTTCGGGCTGGCCGGGGCGTCGTTCTTGTCGAGGAAGTGGTGCATCAGCGCCTCGCCCGCCACCATCCCGGCGCCCACCGCCGCGCCGGTGGCGAGGCCGCCCATCACCCGCGAGCCCAGGCCCGGGCCGTTGTCGGCGGTTGGGCTGGCCGGCCCGGCGCCATAGGGCATCGGCGCGCCACCGGCCGGGGCCAGCCCGCCTGCGCCGCCGCCCGCGTAGGCCGTCTGCGCCTGGGGCCGCATCTTGCGGGCGACCACCGCGATGAAGGCCAATACCCCGCCGCCGATCAGCAGCAGGTTCCACGGAAACGACGACCCCCGCGCCGGGCCGGCACCGAGCCCGCCGGCAGCGGGTTGGACGGCGGGATGGACCGCGGACGGCTGGACGCTGCCGCCCACCAGTTGGCGCAGCTCGCGCACCGACTCGGGTTTGGCAAAGCTCAGCCCCGGCGCGAGGCGTTCGGCGGTGGCCAGCTCGGCGGCGGCCTGACGGGTCTGGCCCTGCTTGGCGAGCAGTTCGGCCTCGACGTAATGGGCCTTGCCGCTGTCCGGGTGGCGCTTGAGCACGTCGCGCATCATCGCCTGGGCGTCGTCGAGGCGGCCAGATTCGGCGGTCTGGTACACCTGATGCAGGCTGGGTTCGTCGGCCATGGCATTGCCACCCGCCAGGCTGGCGGCCAGCATCAGACTCACGAGCAGTTTTCTGGACACGATGGATTTCCTTTGACGGTAAAGGCGCACGCCCGACGGGGCGCGTCGCATGCCGGCCAAGATAGGGGCGCCCCCGGGCGGGCTCAAGCACGGTTTTGCAACAAGACGTTGTCGACGGCGCGGGGTGATCGTGCTCGTCGGCCGCATCCACGAGCGCTATGGCGTTACCAAGGACGAAGCCGACGGTTGCGTCGAGGACCGGTGTGGTCCCGAGTATCGGCGAGGGTGTCGCGATTACCCCGGAGGTACTCGTGAGGAGATCTGAAATAGGTGTGATGGCTCGGGAGCCCCGAGGGGCGGGATCGGCGAGGCTCGTGGCAGGCAGAAAGCGTTACGCGTTGGGGTTGAAGTCGCTAGGCCGAGCGTGGCCGGTGGCCGGGAAAGGTCCCATCAGCGCTTTACGTAATGCGCGCTGCTAGCGACGCGCTTCGACTTGGCGGGCTGTATTGGCCAAGAGTTTGTTCGCTGGTTGGGTGCGGTGCGTCGGCTCGCGTTTATGGCCGACCTTGTTCGAACAAAGAGAAGCTCACGATGTCTCGTCGTCAGGAGGAGCGTGTGCGACGCGGGCCACGGACCAGTCAGCGTAGGGCGGGGCCTGCCGATGCCCGGTCATGACGGGCATCGGCAGGTAACACCGATTACTTGCTCTTTGACTTGCTGGAGCTGGCCTTTTGGGTCAGAGCGGATGCCGCTACGGATTTGACGGATGCAGGTGTGCGAGGATTGCTCAACAACTTGGCAGCAGTCGAGGCCACGCGGGCGGAGGTGTGTTCGTTAGTCGGCTTCTTGGAGGACATGGGATTTTCCTTATCAGTTCGCGGAATGAGGTAAAGGCGGGAGTCAGGTTCTGTTGATTCCCGCCTGCGGTGGGTCAGGCAAACAATTGCATCTGACCCGGATGCGAGCGCCAGTGCTGGCACACAGCCTCCCGGCGTCCGAATCGGAACCGGGTGTATGCGCGCACGAAGACGCTCTTCCATCGGTGGTAGGCCATGGCCAACTCCTCATGAAAGCTGAGGGGGTTTGAGCTTGCCAGCACACCGCGAACTGGTAAAATCCGCTGTCCGTTCAAGACATGATGTGCATGGGTGGTTTGGTAGCCCCCTATTCACCTCACCAAAGGCTCTGAAGTGTTGGTAGCACTTCAGAGCCTTTTTCTTTGGTGTTGGCGGCTGGATACAAGCCCAGCTGCCAACATCGAGACGCACTGCCAGTGCGGGCGTTTGCTCGATAGCGAGTTCGATTCCGCATTGATAAGTAGATTATATCTTAATCCCTAAAAAGGATTGAAGCAATTTGATCTATTCCCTTTTTGGGATTTTATTGCTCAAGTAGCTGACTGACCTGTCCTGTCTTGCCGATGAGGTGCGAGAGCAGCCGGAAGTTCTTCTCTTCATGGCGTAAGCGTCCCGCCACGATGGAAGGATGCACACTGATCTCATCGGCGAAAGAGATTGCATCCTCTGAGAGTAGTGTTTGACGTACTTTGGCGGTACGCCAGCTCTTTTCAGGAATCAACGCTTCCTGGGCCATAGCATCAGCTTCCGCTTCAACCTCCTGGGGGTTGCTGCGATCTAGATCGTCGATGAACACCGGAGACTCGGGTGTCAGATGCTTGGCAACGTGCGCCAACTCGTGGAGCAAGGCAAACCAGAAGTTGTCGAACCGGTCATGTCGCAAAGTCAGGGCGACGATCGGTCGATCGCCGTCCAGCATTGCAGCGCCATCGAGGAAAGTGCGTTTGAAGTGCTTTTCGATGACGAGCGTGATGCCATGACGGGCAAGGTACTCCCGCGCAAGCTTCGGACCCTCATCGAAAGCGGATAGCTTGGCAAGTTCACGCAACCAGTCCGGTGTGATGGTCCCGTGTTTGTATTCCCTGGTTACGTTGATCGCTCTCGCTTGCCGCAAGACGCACATACGCCACGCATCAAGGGCCATGTGATCAGCCTGCCGATCCCCTCGCTGATGCATCGGGGCGCGCAGCAAAGCTGGGCTGACCTGCTTGGTGAGCAGGTCCGGCATGAATTTTCGAATCAGGTCTTCAGCGTACTCTTTGAGGCGCTGTGCGTTCCCTTCGAAATCCCCAAAGTAACCCCGCTCCTGCATTTCCTTGAGCGGGAAGCGAGCAAAGTCCATCTCTGGCTCTTGATCGACGACTGCGCTGTCTGTTTCGACATCTTCGATCAGAATGTCAGCAGGGATGCCCAAGCCCTGATTGAGTCTGCGAATCATCGGCAGGGATAGCGGACGCTTGCGCGACAGAACCTCCGAGACCTTGGAGATCGATCCAATGAAAGGGATCAGATCCTTGCGGGAGAGTTTCATTTGATCCATCCGGAAAAGAATCGACTCAATCGGATCGGCCTTGACCGGAGGAACGGTTTGCCGTTCGAAGTCCTGAATGACCAGGGCCAGCAACTCAAGCTCGTTCTCCTCATTGGAGTTGGCCTTTGGGTCGAGCGACATGAGAGCAGACAGGCGCGCCATGGCTGCTTCGTAGTCTTCCGCACTCTTGATGATTTTCACATTCATCGCCATCTCCGCCTTTTGTTTCCTTGTCTTGCACGCATTTGCCTAGAACTTCTTCTTGTCGTACTCGGCATGCGTTCCCACCCACTCAACCACTACCAGACCGTTTTGATATCGAACCTTGACCACAAGCCGATATGAATTGCCCTTGATGTCAAAGATGATTCTGTTATCGGCTAGGAAATCCGCACTTCTGTATCTGCGCTTGATGTCGTGTGGCGTCTTCCAGTTCTCACGTTCAACATCCATCTGCCACGCGTCTAGTGGCCCTCGCGAGGCTGCATGACCTTTTTTGAACGCCTCGAGGATGGGCAAACCCAGAATTCGCATGTAAGGACGATGTGCTCAAGTTCAGGTTTGGATTGTATTTCCCAAAAAGGGAAAAAGTCAATGGAAGCCTGGATTAGAAGAGGGAAGTCAATGTGTGCCGGTGGCGCCGACCCGCATTTCGGTTGCCCGTGTGGCCGTGCTTCAGGTCTTCAAGCACCCAAGGAAGAAACCCCGCCCCGGATGTGTTAAAAACCCGCCTTCCCCCGTCTCACCCTTTGCCCGATGTCGCTCCCGCCTGCCTTGCTGCGCACCTTCGACCGTCTTCGTCCGCTGCTGGCGCGCCTGCGTCGGCCTACGGGGCGGGAGCTGCGGCGGGGGGCGTTGGGCGTGGTGCTGGCTTTCGTGGCCTATGTGCTGGTGCTGATCCCCTTCACGCCGGGCATCGGCGACATCCGCAAGGCCAAGGTGGAGCAGCCGGCGCGGGTGCTGTCGGCGGATGGCAAGGAGCTGGCGGTGTTCAAGTGGGCCAACCGCGAGTGGGTGGGGCTGGCCGACATCTCGCCGCAGGTGACGGCCGCGCTGATCGCCACCGAGGACCACCGCTTTTACGCGCACCACGGTATCGACTTCTACCGCCTCGGCGGCGCCGTGCTGCGCACCTTCTCGGGCGACCGGCAGGGCGGCTCGACGCTGACCCAGCAGCTCGCCCGCAACCTCTTTCCCGACGAGATCGGCCGGGCCCAGACGCTCAACCGCAAGCTCAAGGAGGCGATCACCGCCCTCAAGATCGAGGCGGTGTACTCGAAGGACGAGATCCTCGAGACCTACCTCAACACCGTGCCCTTCCTTTACAACGCGTGGGGCATCGAGATGGCGGCGCGCACCTACTTCGACAAATCCGCGCGCCGGCTCGACGTGCTGGAGGCCGCGACGCTGGTGGGCATGCTCAAGGGCAACAGCTACTACAACCCGGTCATCAACCCCGAACGTGCCCAGGCCCGCCGCAACATCGTGCTGGCCCAGATGGTCAAGCACGGCACGCTCGACGAGGCCCGCCTCGCCGCGCTGCAGAAGAAGCCCCTGCGCCTCGACTTCGAACGCCAGCTCGAAGCCCCCGGCCCGGCGCCCCACTTCGCCCAGCAGCTGCGCAAGTGGCTGATCGCCTGGGCCGACCGCAAGGGCTACAACCTCTACGCCGACGGTCTGGTGGTGCGCACCACGATCGACGCGCGCCTGCAGGCCCAGGCCGTTCAGGCGGTGCAGCGCCGCGGCAACCAGCTCCAGGCGCTGGCCGACCAGGCCTGGGGCGGACGCAAGGGCTGGGCCGGCAGCCCCGAGCTGGTGGCCGCCTTCGTGCGCGAATCGAAGGAATACCGCGCCGCGTTGGCCGCCGGCGAGGCGCCGGAGGCCGCGCTGCAGCGCCTCCTGGGCGACAAGGCCTTCGTCGATGCGCTGCGGCGCGACAAGACCCGGGTGCAGGTGGGCTTCGTCGCCATCGACCCCCGCGGCGGCGAGTTGCGCGCCTGGGTCGGCAGCCGCGATTTCGTGCAGGACCCCTTCGACCACGTCCAGCAGGCCCGCCGCCAGCCGGGCTCCACCTTCAAGCCCTTCGTTTATGGCGCCGCCTTCGAGAAGGGCATGACCCCCGACGACACCCTGATCGACCAGCCCGTCGAGATTCCGCTCCCCAGCGGCGAGCTGTGGCAGCCCAGCGACGAGGCCGCCCCCAGCGGCAAGCCGATGAGCCTGCGCGACGGCCTGGTGTATTCCCGCAACCG
This sequence comes from Zoogloea sp., assembly GCF_041911615.1. GTDB lineage: Bacteria > Pseudomonadota > Gammaproteobacteria > Burkholderiales > Rhodocyclaceae > Zoogloea. The sequence continues at coordinate 34,164 of NZ_JAYROR010000011.1, forward strand.
CATCACCGCCCAGCTCATGCAGCAGGTCGGGCCCGATCGGGTGGCGAAGCTGGCCCGCGCGATGGGCGTGCGCCAGAGCCCCCTCGAAGCGGTGCCGTCGCTGGCGCTGGGCACCAGCCCGGTCACGCTGCGCGAGATGGTCGCCGCCTACGCCACCATCGCGAACGGTGGCGCCTACCGGGAGCCGATCTTCGTGACCCGCATCGAGGACCGCAGCGGCGCCGTGCTGGAGGAATTCGCCCCCGCCGCGCCGGAAGCCGCCCTGTCGCCCGGCGCGGCGTGGACGCTCCTCGACGTGATGCGCGGCGTCGTCGACCGCGGCACCGGCGTGGCGATCCGCAACCAGCTCGGGCTCTCGGCCGACCTCGCCGGCAAGACCGGCACCACCCAGGACAACACCGACGGCTGGTTCATCCTGATGCACCCGCAGCTGGTCGGTGGCGCCTGGGTCGGCTTCAACGACAACCGCGTCACCCTGCGCAGCGACTACTGGGGCCAGGGCGCCCGGAGTGCCCTGCCGATCGTCGGCGACACCTTCCACTACGCCCTGCGCAACCGGCTGGTGGACGGCAAGGCCCGCTTCGTCTCCCAGGAAAAGCCGGGCCTCCTGGCGCGCGGCTGGGCGTGGCTGCGCAGCCTCGTCGCCCCGCCCCCGCCGGCGGAGGTCGAGCCGCCGCGCGGGCGCCGCAAGTCCGCCCCGCGCGAAGCC
>NZ_JAYROR010000012.1:0-1977 GCF_041911615.1 Zoogloea sp.
CAAATTCCAGCGCGAACTGGGCGCCATGGGCTACAAGTACCAGTTCATCACCCTGGCCGGCATCCACTCCATGTGGTACAACATGTTCGATCTGGCCCAGGACTACGCCAAGCGCGGCATGTCGGCCTACGTCGAGAAGGTTCAGGAGCCGGAATTCGCTGCCCGCGATCGTGGCTACACCTTCGTCTCGCACCAGCAGGAGGTCGGTACCGGTTACTTCGACGAAGTCACCACCGTCATCCAGGGCGGCAAGTCCAGCGTCACCGCGCTGACCGGCTCGACCGAAGAAGAGCAGTTCCACTAAGCTTACCGCTTTGACTTGCCGCCTCACCGGGCGGCATCGGGGCCGGCGCTCACAAGGCGCCGGCCTTATTGTTTGCAGCCGCGACATGTCCGAACACCACGCCCGCAGTTTCCCCCCGCTTGCGGCCCCCGACGCCCGCGTCCTGATCCTCGGCAGCATGCCCGGGCTGGCGTCGCTCGCCGCGGGGCAATACTACGCTCACCCACGCAACGCCTTCTGGCCGCTGATAGGCGAACTGTTGAGCATCCCGCCGGACCGCGACTATCCGGCGCGCGTCGCCGCCCTGTGCCACGCCGGCATCGCGCTGTGGGACGTGCTGTACTCCTGCCGGCGCCAGGGTAGCCTCGACACCGCCATCGAGGACGACTCGCTGGTGCCCAACGACCTTGCCGGATTCATCGCCGCCCATCCGGCGGTCCGCCACATCTTCTTCAACGGCGCCAAGGCGGAAAGCTGCTTTCGCCGCCATATCAGGCTACCCGATGCGGAACGGCCGATTGCGTTCACCCGCCTGCCATCGACCAGCCCGGCTCATGCCGGACGCTCCTTCGCCGAAAAGCTGGCCGCGTGGCAGGCCGTGCGCGCCGCCCTAAAAGCTCGGCCGTGACCACATCCAGGTCAGCACCAGCACGCCGACCGCCGCCGGCACATAGCGCCAGGGCTCGGGGAGCGTCAGCCAGCCGCCGACGGCGCTGATCGCCAGCAACAGCGTCGCCAGCCGTTTGGCGACCCGCGGAATGGCGCCGTGATCGCGCCAGGCGCGAATCGCCGGGCCGACCTCGGGATGCGCCAGCAGGCGCGCTTCCCACTCCGGGTGCGAACGGGCGAAAAAGTAGGCGGCGAGAATCAGGAACGGCGTCGTCGGCAGCAACGGCAAAAAGGCGCCGACGACACCGAGCCCGACCGAGCACAGCCCGAGGATGCGGTAGACCGGTTTTTTCATGCCGTTTTCAGCGCAACTCCCAGTAACTCGGCCGCCCGTAGGTTTCCTTGAGCAGGTCGATGAACAGCCGGACGCGCAGCGGCAAATGGCGGCGCTGCGGAAACACCGCGTAGATGCCCATCGGCGGCGCCTGCCAGGCGTCGAGCACCGAGGTCAGCGTGCCCTCCTTCAGGTCCTGGCCGACTTCCCACAGCGAGCGCCAGGCCAGCCCGCGCCCGGCCAGCGCCCATTCGTGCAGCACGGCACCGTCGTTGCATTCGAAGCTACCGCTGACCTTGATGGTATCGACCGTGCCGGCAGCCGGATCGCGGAACACCCAGCCGCGCTGCTGGCCGAGCGACAGGCAGTTGTGCGCCGCCAGATCGCCGGGTTCGCGCGGCACACCGTGCGCCACCAGGTAGGCGGGGCTGGCCACCACCATGCGGCGCATCTCGCCGAGCCTCACACTGACGAGGCTGGAATCGGTGAGTTCGCCGATGCGGATGGCACAGTCGATGTTCTCGTTGAGCAGATCGACCAGGCGGTCGCTGAGATCGAGATTGACCGTCACCTCCGGGTTGGCCAGCATGAACTCGCCGACCAGCGGCGCCACGTGCCGGCGCCCGAAGCCGGAGGGCGCCGACACCCGCAGCTGGCCGCTGGCCCGGACGCCTCCCAGCGACACCGCCGCCTCGGCATTGGCCATGTCGTTGAGCAGCTTCTGGCAGTCCTCGAGAAAGGCCTGGCCTTC
>NZ_JAYROR010000013.1:0-3458 GCF_041911615.1 Zoogloea sp.
CGGCCCGTTACCGCCCCCGCCGCCGCCCAGATAAACGCGCAGGCGTTCCTGACCTTTTTTCATCAACTCGTCGATTTCCGGGATTTGCGGGCCTTCGTCGCCCGGACGCCGCCCGCCACCGCCATTGTTCGGGCGGTGATCGTCGCCGCCGACATCCCCGGCGCCAACGACTGCGGCGCGGCGGTGCACGACGACCCGATCCTCGCCGACGGCGAGATCCTGTTCCACGGCCAGCCCCTCTTCGCAGTGGCCGCCGACACCCGCGAAGAAGCCCGCCGCGCCACCCGCCTCGCCCGCCTCGAGATCGCCCCGCTGCCGGCGCTGCTCGGCATCGACGACGCCCTCGCCGCCGAATCGTGGGTGCTCCCTCCGGTCGAGCTGCGCCGGGGCGACGCCGACGCCGCGCTCGCTGCCGCACCCCACCGCCTCGCCGGACAGGTGCGCGTCGGCGGCCAGGAACACTTCTACCTCGAAGGCCAGGTGAGCCTCGCGATCCCGCAAGAGGACGACAGCCTGCACCTGATCGCCTCCACCCAGCACCCGGCGGAAGTCCAGCGCGCGGTGGCCCGGGCGCTGGGCTGGCCCATGAACCAGGTCAGCTGCGAGTGCCGGCGCATGGGCGGCGGCTTCGGCGGCAAGGAATCCCAGGCCGCCCAGTGGGCCTGTCTCGCCGCACTGCTGGCGCGGCGCACCGGGCGGCCGGTCAAGCTGCGCCTGGACCGCGACGACGACATGCGCGCCACCGGCAAGCGCCACGATTTCCGCATCGACTACGACGCCGGCTTCGACGCCGCCGGCCGCCTCCTCGGCCTGCGCCTGCAGCTCGCGTCCCGCTGCGGCTTCTCGGCCGACCTCTCCGGCCCGATCAACGACCGCGCCGTGCTCCACGCCGACAACGCCTACTACCTCGACGCGGTGGCGATCCGCAGCCTGCGCTGCCGCACCCACACCGTCTCCAACACCGCCTTCCGGGGCTTCGGCGGGCCCCAGGGCATGTTCGCCATCGAATCGGTCATCGACGACATCGCCCGCCACCTCGGGCACGACCCGCTCGCCGTACGTCGCGCCAACTTCTACGCCCCCGGCCGCGACACCACGCCCTACGACATGCGCGTCGACGACGACGTGCTCGGCCCGTTGGTGGACCAACTCGTCACCCGCGCCGACTACGCCGCCCGCCGCGCCGCCATCGCCGATTTCAACGCCGCCAGCCCGGTGCTCAAGCGCGGCATCGCCCTCACCCCGGTCAAGTTCGGCATCGCCTTCACCGCCACCTTCTTCAACCAGGCCGGCGCGCTGGTGCATGTCTACACCGACGGCAGCGTGCGCGTCGCCCACGGCGGCACCGAGATGGGCCAGGGCCTGCACACCAAGATCCGCCAGATCGTCGCCGCCGAATTCGGGCTGGGCGTGGATGCGGTACGCCTGTCCGCCACCGACACCACCCGGGTGCCCAACACCTCGGCCACCGCCGCCTCCAGCGGCACCGATCTCAACGGCAAGGCCGCCCAGGCCGCCTGCCGGGCGATCCGCCGGCGGATCGCGTATTTCCTGGCTGCGCGCCACGACTGCGCCGCCGACGCCATCGTCTTCGCCAACGGCCGGGTACGCGCGCCGGGCGTGGATCTCGCCTTCGCCGAGGCAGCCGCCGCGGCCTACCTCGCCCGCGTGCAGCTGTGGGACGCCGGCTTCTACAAGACGCCCAAGGTGCATGTCGATCCGCTCACCCTGCAAGGCCGCCCCTTCCTGTACTTCGCCTGGGGCGCGGCGGTCAGCGAAGTCGCCATCGACACCCTGACCGGCGAACACCGGGTGCTGCGCGTGGACATCCTTCACGACACCGGCCGCAGCATCAACCCCGCCATCGACATCGGCCAGATCGAAGGCGGCTTCGTGCAGGGCATGGGCTGGCTCACCTGCGAAGAACTCGTCTTCGGCGCCGACGGCCGCCTGCTCACCCACGCCCCGTCCACGTACAAGATTCCCACCGCGGCCGACCTGCCGACGGACTTCCGCGTGGCCCTGTTCGAACGCCCCAACGCCGAACCCACCATTCACCGCGCCAAGGCCGTCGGCGAGCCACCGCTGATGCTCGCCCTGTCGGTCTTCTTCGCCCTGCGCGACGCCGTCGCCGCCGCGCGCAGCCCCGGCGACCGCCCCCGCCTCGACGCACCGGCCACCCCCGAGGCCGTGCTGCGCGCCCTCGCAGGAGGAAGCCTGTGAACGCCACCGACTGGATTCACGCCCTCATCGACCAACTCGCCGCCGGCGAAGCGGCCGTGCTGCTCACCGTCGTCCATGCCGTCGGCTCCACCCCGCGCGCAGCCGGCGCGACGATGGTCGTCGGCCACGCCCAGCACTGCGGCAGCATCGGCGGCGGCCAGCTCGAACTGCAGGCCGAAAGCGCCGCCTTCGCGCTGCTCGAACGCGACAGCCCGCCGCGCCTGCTGCGCTTCGCCCTCGGTCCGTCCCTCGGCCAGTGCTGCGGCGGGCTGGTATGGGTGCTCGCCGAACGCATCGCCCCCGCCGCCCTGCCCGACTGGCAGACCCGCCGCGACTGGCTCGGCGACCACTTCGGGCTGCTGCGGCAGATCGCCGACGGCGAACTCCAGTCGCGCTGGCAACGGGTCGCCGCCCACAACGGCAACGAAGGCCCCGACTTCACCCACTTCGAAACCCACGACGCGCACTGGCGGCTCACCCAGCAGATGGGCGCCGAGCCCTTCCCGGTGCGGGTATTCGGCGCCGGCCACGTGGGCAGTGCGGTGGTCAATGCCCTCGCCCCGCTGGGCGCGCGGATCGGCTGGATCGACGGCCGCGAATACCTGTTTCCAGACGAACTGCCCGACAACGTCGTCCCGATCGCCACCGACACCCCGACCGCCGAGGTCCGCGACGCCCCGCCGGGCACCTACTTCCTGATCATGACCCACAGCCACGCGCTCGATTTCGAGCTCTGCGAAGCGATCTTCGCGCGCCAGGATTTCGCCTGGTTCGGCCTGATCGGCTCCACCTCCAAGCGCAACAACTTCGCCCGCCAGCTCACCGCCCGCGGCCTGCCCCCCGGCCGGCTGGCCGACCTCACCTGCCCGATCGGCATCGCCGGCATCCAGGGCAAGCAGCCGGAAGTCATCGCCGCTGCGGTCGCCGCCCAGCTCCTGCAGGTGCGCGAGGCCCGCAGCGCGATCCTCCACGCCACCCACCCCGGCCCCGACGTGCCGCCACTATCGTCGCTCCCCCGCCCCCAATGATGCCGCCCCCCGCCCCCGCCGACGCCCCCGTGCTGGTGCGCGGCCAGCTCCTGCACTTCCTGGCCGACCCCGGCCCCGCCGACGACCCCGCCGCCTGGCGCTACGAGGACGACGGCGCCCTGTGGATCGAAGCCGGCCACATCCGCGCCGCCGGCCCGTGGGATGCCGTCGTGGCCGCCCTGCCGCCCGAGGCGCGCGCCCGCGCCC
>NZ_JAYROR010000014.1:0-2289 GCF_041911615.1 Zoogloea sp.
CCGGCCGATCCTGGCGCAACGCCCCCGGCACCGCTCACGCCGCCGCCGCCCCCGCTGTCGGACATCATCCTCACCAACGGCGACGTCATCACCCTCGACGACAAGCGCCCGGCCGCCCAGGCGGTGGCGATCAAGGGCAACAAGATCATCGCCGTGGGCAAGGCCAGGGACATCCTGGCGCGCTGGAAGAGCGACGGCACCGAAGTGGTCGACCTCGCCGGCAAGACGCTGGTGCCGGGCTTCATCGACGGCTGGGGACAGATGGCGCGCCTCGGACTGGCCGCCGTGGCAGCACCGCTGCAATCGCCGCCCGAAGGCCCGGTGGGCGACGTAAGCGGCCTGCTGCGCGCCCTGCGCGACTGGAGCAAGGGCGACCTGGCCCAGCGCTTCGGCTGGATCGTCGGCTTCGGCTACGACGACAGCCGCCTGCGCGAACAGCGCCCGCTCAACCGCAACGACCTCGACACCGTCTCCCGCGACAAACCGGTGCTGATCGTCCACGCCGCCGGCCGCCAGGTCGTCGTCAACAGCGAGGCGCTCAAGCTCGCCGGCATCACCCGCGACAGCCTCGACCCGCCGGGCGGCGTCATTGGCCGCTGGCCCGGCTCGAAGGAACCCGACGGCGTGCTCGACGGCGCGGCGGCGGCGGCCCTGCTCGGCGCCCTGCCCCAGTTGCCCAAGGACGAACGGCTGGCCATGATCCAGCAAGGCCAGAGCCTGCTGCTGCAAAACGGCTACACCACCGCCGTCGAGGGCCGCGCCACGCCCGAGGATCTGGCGCTCTACACCCAGGCCGCCGACAACGGCATGCTCAAGCTCGACGTCGCCTTCTACGCCGATCTGGCGAGCGCCGGCACCGCGCTCAAGGGCCACAAGAGCGTCGGTCCCAAGTACTACAAGAACCGCCTGCGCCTGGCCGGCGTCAGCTTCGCCCTCGACGGCGTCGCCGAGGATCGCAGCGCCTGGCTCACCCAGCCCTACCAGCTGCCGCCGCCGGGCAAGCGCACCCAGTTCGCCGGCTACCCCGGCGCCAGCGCCGAGGCGGCCACCGAACTCGCCACCCGCGCGTATGCCAGCGGCTGGCAGGTGGCGGTGCAGGCCAACGGTGACGCGGCCATCGACCAGTTCCTCGGCGCCCTTCGCGCCGCCGCGGCCAAGCACCCGGGCAAGGATCGCCGGCCGCTGCTGGTGGGCGCCCAGACCGTGCGCGACGACCAGCTCGACGCGCTGAAGGAACTCGGCGCCAGCGTGAGCTTCGCGCCCCAGCGCCTGGCCCTGTCCCGCGCCGCCCTGGGCGACTACCTGCTGGGCGCCGAGCGCACCGCGCGCTTCGCCCCGGCCGGCAGTGCCCGCCAGCGGGGCATCCCGGTGCTGCTCCACGCCGACCCGGCGCTGCCGAACACCTCGCCCTTCGCGGTGATGGCGGCGGCGCTCAAGCGCCCGCTGGGCGAGGCCGAGCAGCTCGCCCCCCTCGACGCCCTGAAGGCGCTCACGCTGCTGCCGGCACGCCAGCTCGGCGAAGAAAAGACCAAGGGCAGCATTGCCGCCGGCAAGCTGGCCGATCTCACCGTGCTTTCGGCCAACCCGCTCAAGACGCCCGCCGACAAGCTGGGCGAGATCCGCGTCACCGGCGTCATCAAGGAAGGCGCCACGGTGTTCGGCGGCACCGACGGCGGCGTGCCGATCATCCGCTGACCCACCGGTCGGCGGCGGGCGCTACTTCAGGCTGGCGAGATAGGCCACCACCGCCTCGATGTTGGGCTCGCCCAACGCCGTCACGGCGAGGGTCATCGGCGGATAGCTGCGCCCCGGGGCGTTCTGCAGGTAGCGCAGCAGGCTGCGGCGCAGGTATTCGGGCTGCTGGCCGGCGAGACGCGGGAAGTTCTCGCCGCCACGCGCATCCGCGCCGTGGCAGCGCATGCAGTTGCGGGCAAAGTGTTCGCGCCCCTCGGCCGAACGGGGGCCGGCGGTCGCCAGCGCGGGCGTCACCGGCTGGCTGGCGTAGAACAGCGCGACCCGCGCCTTGTCCTCGACGCTGAGCACCTTGGCCAGCCCCTGCATGAAGGTCTCGCCGCGCCGGTCGGCCTGGAAGGCATCGAGCTGGCCCAGCAGGTAGAAGGGATTCTGCCCGGCCAGATTGGGCAGCTCGGCGTAGCGCGCCACGCTGTCGGTGCCGTGGCAGTTGGTGCAGAAGCTCGCCACCTTGCGCCCGCCCTCCAGCGCCGCCAGGCGCTCGGCGGGCGCGGCGCGCAGCAGCTGGGTCAGCTGCGCCTGGGCCGGGCCCGCCGC
>NZ_JAYROR010000015.1:0-136686 GCF_041911615.1 Zoogloea sp.
ATGGGCATGAGCCCTTCGCCTATCTGAAGGACGTCCTCACCCGTCTGCCGACGCAGCAGCAGAGTCGGATCGGGGAGTTGCTGCCGCATCGGTGGAGGCCGGATTCAGCCTGAGGCTCGGTCAAGAGGGGATTGCCGGGGGCTTACGCTGGCGCGGATGCTCAGTCCGCAGAGTCAGTGCAGGTCCGGAAAACGCTGTAGCCAGAGCCAGGCCACCGCGAGCTGAACAACGACGATGAGGCTCCAGGTGCTAGTCACGTAACAGCAGGCGGCCGGTAGTACGACCTCCAGCAGCTCTTCGCAGAGCAGGCCGAGGGCAAAGAAGAAGAGCGTTAGGCATGTCCACTTCACGATGAAGCCCGGCAGGTGGATGCCCATGCGCCGGTTGTGTCGGTAGTTTTGCTGCCGTTCGATCAGGCTCCCGCGGGTGACGTCCCGAAAATAGGGGAAAGGCCACAGATAGCGGTAGAGCAGGCGCCAGAAGGCGTCCCGGCAGCTTGGCGCAGTGTCGTTCATCATGCCCTCCGATGAGGATGCAGCGCTGCTCAGTCTGCGCCGCGGTGACGCGGGCGGGAAGAGGGAAGGACAGAAAAAGCCGCGGCGCCAGGGCTGCGAGCGGCAACAAAAAAAGCCGACGGCGGAGCGTCGGCTTCTTGTCGTTGCAGTGCAGCGGTGCGGCTTACTTCACGGTTGCCTTGCCGCGCAGATCGGCGATGTGACGCTCGACCACCTGCTGTTCAAGACGCTGCTTCAGCTGACCCTTGACCTCGTCGAACGGGGGCGCCTTGAGTGCGCGGCTGTCTTCGAGCTTGATGACGTGGTAGCCGAATTCGGTCTTGACCGGCGTGGTGGTGAACTTGCCCTTTTCGAGCTTGGTCAGTGCGTCGGCAAAGGGCTTCACGAAGCCGGCCGGATTCGCCCAGCCCAGATCACCGCCCTTGTCGCGGGAGCCCGGATCTTTGGACTGCTTGGCCAGATCTTCGATCTTCTCGCCCTTTTCGAGCTTGGCGATGATGGCCTTGGCGTCTTCTTCCTTGTCGACCAGGATGTGGCGGGCCTTGTATTCCTTGTCGCCCAGCTGGGATTTGATCTTGTCGTACTCGGCCTTCACGTCGGCGTCGCTGACCGGGTGGCCCTTGACGTAGTCCTGAAGGTAGGCACGGATCAGCACGGCCTGGCGGGCCAGATCCATTTGCGCCTGGACGCTGGCGGCCTTCTCAAGGCCCTTGGTGCGAGCGGCCTGCGAGAGCACCTCGCGGCGGACCAGTTCTTCCTTGATGGCGCCGCGCAGTTGTTCGGAATCGGGGGCGCCCTGGCTCTTCTGTTCCGCGATCATCACGTCGGCACGGGCCTGGGGGATGGCGGTGCCGTTGACCGTGGCGACGGTCTGAGCGAACGCCGGCAGCGCGACGAAGGCTGCAAAAAGGGACACGACCAGACGGCTCGGGAGGGTCTTCATCAGTTTTCCTTGCTAGGTGTAACGGGTTGAAATTTACTGTTCGTCCGGGGTTTGCGCCTGGATGGCCAGGGCATGGATTTCCCGACGCATCATCTCGCCAAGCGCATCGTAAATCATTCGGTGCCGGGCAACGGTATTTTTGCCACCAAAGGCCGCCGAGATGATCTGCAGACGATAATGGCCGCCGCCGGCGCGGGCGCCAGCATGGCCGGTGTGCAGGGCGCTGTCGTCGATGAGTTCAAGCCTGGTCGGTTCGAGGGTGGCCAGGCGGCGGCGGATCTCGTCGACGACGCTCACGGCAGGGTTTTCCGGAAAGGCTTCACGGTGCAGCGGGCAAACACGCCAGCGGCGACGTAGGGGTCGGCTGCAGCCCAGGCTTCGGCTTCGGCCAGTGAGGGGAATTCGGCGATGATCACGCTGCCGGTGAAGCCGGCCGGGCCGGGATCCGGCGAGTCGATGGCCGGGCAGGGGCCGGCGAGGACCAGACGGCCGTCGGCCTGCAGCGCCTGAAGGCGCGCGACGTGTTCGGGGCGCACGGCCAGGCGCTTGTCGAGGGTGCCAGGGGCGTCTTCGCCGATCAGGACATACAGCATTACTTGGGTTCCTCTTCAATGTAACGGGACAGCAGGATTCCCTGGGCCAGCACGAACACGAGCATCAACCCCATGCCGCCGAACAGTTTGAAGTTGACCCAGGTGTTTTCGGAAAAATTGTAGGCGATCAAGAGGTTGAGCACGCCCATCAGCCCGAAGAACGCCGCCCAGGCTAGATTGAGGGTGCGCCAGAGCTTCTCCGGCAATTGCATCTGGGCTTCAAGCATCTTGCGGATGAGGTTTTTCTTGAGGACGGCTGCCGAAAAGACCAGCGCGATGGCGAAGAACCAGTACAGCACCGTGGGCTTCCACTTGATGAACGTGGGGTTCTGGAAAACCAGGGTGGCGCCGCCGAAGACGCTGACGATGGCGAGACTGACCCACAGCATGGTGTCGACCTTGCGGTGCCGGAACCACACCCAGGCGATCTGCCCGACGGTGGCGGCGATCGCCACGGCGGTTGCCGCAAAGATGCCGGCGAACTTGTAGGCGACGAAAAACAGGATGATCGGAAAAAGGTCGAAAAGGAATTTCATCGTTCGGGACGGCGGGCGGTGACGGGGGCCGGATGTGCCGGATCGCGAGGTGCGCCGTGCAACAGGCGTTCCGGCCCGCAGGAATCGCGACTGTACTGAACAACCGCGCCGAGCGGAATATCCTGGCCCGGGTGTGCGGATGATTTATTCACGTGGCGCAGTGGTATCGGCCTGATTGCGCATGTGGTCGGCGAGGCCTTCGATGGCCGACCACAGGCGCGGACGCAGGGGCGAGTCGGGAATGATCTCGTCCAGGGCCAGGCGCATGCACATCAGCCATTGATCGCGCTCGGCGCTGGCGATGGTGAAAGGCAGGTGACGTGCGCGCAGGCGCGGGTGACCGTTGGCGCGTTCGTACAGCGGCGGCCCGCCGAGCCAGCCGCTGAGGAACATGAACAGCTTTTCTTCCGAACCGGAGAGATCCTCGGGATGCATCTGACGGATGTCCCAGGCTTCCGGGAGCGTATCCATCAGTTCGTAGAAGCGATGGACGATACGGCGGATGACGGCCTCGCCGCCCAGCTGCGTGTAAGGGGTGCTGTCTTCAGGCGTCATGGACATCCAGCGGGCGGACGCGACCGCAGTTCATGTTGGCGGGCAGCGCTTCGTCCATCATTTCGGGACGCGGCAGCTTGAGCTCGGCCATCTGAGTGATGAAGCTCTGGCGGTTATGGCCGACAAAGCGGGGATTGCTGCCTTTTTCCTGGCCAATGCAGGAGACGCGGTTGCCGCGGTAGTCGTGGCCCGGGTAGACGAGGGTTTCGTCGGGCAGGGTGAACAGCCGTTCGGTGACGCTGTCGTACAGGGTGCCGGCGTCGCCGCCCTGGAAATCGGTGCGACCACAGCCGCCGATGAGCAGGGCGTCGCCGGTGAAGAGGCGATCGCGCCACTGGTAGGTGACGCAGCCCGGCGTGTGGCCTGGCGTGGGGATGACGCGGATCACGTGATTGCCGAAGACGATGGTGTCACCGTCGCCAACCAGACGGTCGGCACAGCCGGCGCCGCCCGCGCGGCCCATCACGCTGCGCGCACCGGTAACTTCGCGCAGGCCTGCCGCACCCGTGATGTGATCGGCATGAATATGGGTTTCGAGGATCCAGTCGAGCTGGAGCTCCTGCTCCTGCAGGAAGCTGAGGTATGCGCCCAGATGCTCCTTGACCGAGTCGATGATGACGGCGTCGCCGGTGAGGGGGTCGGCGAGCAGGTAGGTCAGCGTCGAGCTACCCTGGTCGAAGAATTGATGGAACAGGATCATGGGGATTTGCGCCATAAAGGGGATTGCTCCGATTTTAGCTTTAACTCGGATTTTTTGGCGCAGATTGCAGCAGGATGGCGGCATCGAGCCCCCCGCCGGGACGTGCCGCGAGGCGGAATTCACCGTATTGACCGCGGACGATGCGGTCGACGATGGCGAGGCCCAGGCCGGAGCCCTTCGTGTTGCTGCGGGCTGCCTCGAGGCGGGTGAAGGGGCGCTTCACCTTTTCGGTTTCCTCGGGAGGAATCCCCGGGCCGCGGTCGAGCACGTGCAGTGCCATGCGGCCTTCCTCGGTGCGCACCTCGAGCTCGGGCGGTGCACCGGCATAGTTGATCGCGTTTTCGATGAGGTTGGTGACCGCCCGGCGCAGGGCCTGGGGGCGGGCGAGGGCGACCGGCTTGCCGTCGTGCCGGACGCTGACGTTCATGCCCCGGCGGGCATACAGCGCGGAGAGTTCGTCGGCGAGTTCGCCCAGGTCGAGGGGGCAGAGTGTCTCGCCGCCGTCGATCCGCGAGAACTCCAGGAACTGGCCGATGATGCGGTCCATGTCCTCGATGTCGGAAACCATCGCGTCCACGTCGGCGGGGTCGGCGCCGCACATCTCGACGCCGAGGCGCAGGCGTGCCAGCGGCGTGCGCAGGTCGTGGGAGACGCCGGCGAGGATCAGTGCCCGGTCGGCGTCGAGCTGTTGCAGGTCGTTGGACATCTGGTTGAAGGCGTGGGCGAGGTCGGCCAGTTCAGTGGGGCCGTTCTCGGACTGGCGCGGTGGTACCTCGCCACGCCCGACGGTGCGGGCGGCGGCGGCGAGCGCCTTGAGTGGCCGATTGAGGCGCGAGACGATCATGTAGGCGCCGAGCATCGCCAGGCTCAGGGCGGCGGCGCCCCACCACATCCATTCGAGGGCGTGGGGGCGGATGATCCGGTCGCTGGGCAGCATGACCCAGAAATCGCTGTGTTCGGTGGTGTCGTCCGCCTCGATGCGAAAGCTCACCCAGAAACCCGGCAGGCCTTCCCACGACGAGGCGAAACGGGTATCGGCGCCCAGCTGCAGGCGCACGTCCGCCATCACCCGGCGCAGGACTGCGGTGTCCTCGAGCGGGGTGGTCTTGTCTTCGGCCTCGGCGGGGTAGATGCGAATGCCTTCGAGGGTGGCGAGGTCGAGCAGCAGATCCTTGCGCAGCGCGGGGTCGGCGTTGAGCAGCGCGGTGCGCGTCAGGTTGATGATGCTGACGACGGTCTGGGCGGTCTGGCGGCCGCGGTTGAGCTGGTCGAAATGACTGAAGATCGCCGACCACACCGCCACCGAGGCGAGCATCAACACCGCGACGAGCAGGAAGATGCGCCACAGCAGGGTGCGGGGCGAACCAGGCAGGAGGGTGCGCAGTCGAGGCAGCGACACGGGGCCGGCTTACTGGGTGGTGTGCTTGTTCCCGTCCGGCACGAAGACGTAGCCGAAACCCCACACCGTCTGGATGTAGCGCGGCTTGCCGGGGTCTTCCTCGATGAGCTTGCGCAGGCGCGAGATCTGAACGTCGATGGAGCGGTCGAATACGTCGTACTCGCGTCCCCGCGCCAGTTCCATGAGCCGGTCGCGGGACAGGGGCTGGCGTGGATGCTGGAGCAGAACTTTGAGCAGCGCGAACTCGCCGGTGGTAAGCAGGGTTTCCTCGCCGTTGCGGATCAGCACGCGGGTGCCGAGCTGCACGACGATCTGGCCGAAGCGCACGTCCTCGTCGTCGGCGGCTGGTGCGCCGGGCGGGGTCTGAGGCTGGCGGCGCAGCACGGCGTTGATGCGCGCGACCAGTTCGCGAGGATTGAAGGGCTTGGGCAGGTAGTCGTCGGCCCCCATTTCGAGGCCGACGATGCGATCCACGTCGTCGCCTTTGGCGGTGAGCATCACGATCGGGATGGGGTTGTTGGTGCCGCGCAGGCGGCGGCAGATCGACAGGCCGTCCTCGCCGGGCAGCATGAGATCGAGCACCATCAGGTCGAAGTGCTCGCGCAGCAACGCGCGGTCCATCTGGGCGGCGTCGCTGACGGTCTTGACGTTGAAGCCTTGCTCGCCGAGATAACGCTTGAGCAGGTCGCGCAGGCGAAGGTCGTCGTCCACGACAAGGATGCGGTAGCTTTCTTTTTCCATGAGGCGAATCCTAGCGACTCCCTTTCCGGCCGGCTAGCCGGGGGAGCGGGGGTGGGTAAGCAAACGTAAGTGCGCTTGCCGGTCTAACATCCTCTTACAATGCGCGATTTCAATTGCTGGCGGGCCTGCCAGAATCGAAGCGGTAAGGTTAGGATTAGTGCCATGGGACGTGAAAAAAGTTTGCCGGGAATGCGCGTTCGTCGCCTGGGGCTGATGGTCGTGGTGCTGGCCGGTTCGGCCATGGGCGGCACGGCATGGGCGCAGACCGTCGATCGCAACGGTGGCTGGTTGCGCGCGATTGCCGGGGTGAATGATCGCCCGATCCGCGAACCTCAGGCTTTGGCGGCCGATGCGCCGCGCCACCCCGAATCGGACGAAAGCCGCAATCCGCGGCGCTGGTCGCCCGAAGAACGACGCCAGCTACGCAACGACATTCACCAGGCCGGTCGCGACGTCTACGGCGGCACGCCGCGCAAACGAGACTGATTCCGACACTGCATGCCCGCGGCGCCCTGCCCGGGAGGCGGTAGAATGCACGGGCCATGAAGATTCTTGCCCTCGAAACCTCTACCGAATCCGGTTCCGTCGCTTTGCTCGACGGCGAGCGGATGATCGAACACGCCGTCGTCGGTCGTCCCGGCCATTCCGAAACCCTTCTGCCTGCAACCTGCCGACTGTTGCGGGATGCCGGCGTGGCGCTGGCCGATCTGGACGCGATCGCGTTCGGCGCGGGCCCCGGCGCCTTTACCGGCTTGCGCCTCGCGTGCGGCGTTGCGCAAGGGCTGGCGATGGGGGCGAACAAGCCGGTCGTCCCGGTGGGCACGCTCGAGGCGCTGGCGAGCCAGTGTGAAGCCTCCGCGATTTTCGTCGCCGTCGACGCGCGGATGTCCGAGGTCTACTTCGCCGCCTTTCGGCGCGAGGGCGGGGTGCTGCGCGAATGTGTGGCGCCCGCCTGCGCGGTGCCGGGGGCCGTCGCCTTGCCCGCGGATGGCGAGTGGTTCGGCTTCGGGTCGGCCTTCGGCGCCTATCCGGATGCGCTGTTACCGGCGCTGGGCGATCGCCTTGTCGGCTTCGACGCGACGCCGGTGCCGCTGGCGTCGAGCATTGCGCGGCTGGCCGCCGGTCGTCTGGCCCGTGGCGATGTGGTCGACGCAGCGCTCGCCGCGCCGCTCTATGTCCGCGATAAGGTGGCGATGACCACCGCCGAACGTCTCGCTCGCGGCGGCAAGGCATGAGCGAGGCCATGGCGTTTCGGTTTGCGCCGATGCAGGAGCGTGAGCTCGGCTGGGTGGCCGAGCAGGATCGCCAGCTGTATCCGTTTCCCTGGTCGGCGGGCAATTTCGAGGATTCCCTGCGCGCCGGGCACAGTGCGTGGACGATGTTCGACGGTTGTGAACCTGTGGGCTACGGCGTGCTGATGATGGTGCTCGACGAGGCGCATCTGCTCAACATCAGCGTTGTCGCGTCGCGCCAGCGCGGTGGATTGGGGCGACACCTGCTCGATCATCTCACCGGGGTTGCCCGGCAGGCGGGGGCGACCCAGTTCTTTCTCGAGGTCCGTCCGTCCAATACCGCCGCGTTGGCCCTTTACGCGCGGGCCGGCTTCGCGCTGATCGGCCGCCGCAAGGGCTATTACCCGGCGGTCGAGGGGCGGGAGGATGCGCTGGTGATGAGGGCCGAATTATGACGCGTCCCAACCCGCGTAGCGCGGGCATCCTGCGTGAAATGGGGCTGGCGCCGCTGTGGCGGTTGCGCGGCGCAGAGGACGAGGCGGCGATGCCGATGTCTGTCGAGGCGCCGGTGGTGCCCGCAGTCGCTTCCGCTCCCGTGGCGCCGCCGCCTTCGAACGTCGCCGCGAGGCCGACGGCCGGCCGCGTGGCCTCGCCGGTCATGCCTCGGGCGCCCGTTCGTGCCGCCGCGCCGCCCGAAGCGGCCTCCGCCGCACCCGCCCGTCTTGCGCCGGCGGGCGACGTGGTGGGGTTGGACTGGGATGCGCTTGAGGCGCGCATCCGTGCCTGCGATGCCTGCAGCCTGTGCAAGCGGCGCAAGCAGGCGGTGCCCGGCGTGGGCGACCGCGAGGCGGACTGGCTGTTCGTCGGTGAGGGGCCGGGCGCCGAAGAGGACGAGCGGGGCGAACCCTTCGTCGGGCAGGCCGGCCGTCTGCTCGACAACATGCTGGCGAGCGTCGGCATTGCGCGCGGTAACGACGTGTACATCGGTAACGCGGTCAAGTGCCGTCCGCCCAACAACCGGACGCCGGAAACCGACGAGATCGCGGCCTGTTTCCCTTATCTGCGACGTCAGATCGAACTCATCCGGCCACGGCTGATCGTGGCACTCGGCCGCCCGGCGGCGCAGGCGCTGCTCAACCAGGAGGTCAAGATCGGCGCGGCGCGGGGCAAGCTCTTCCATTACGCCGGCATCCCGGTGATCGTCACCTACCATCCGGCTTATCTGCTGCGTAACCTGGCCGACAAGGCGAAGGCGTGGGAAGACCTGTGCTTCGCCAGGGCGACGATGGGACGGCTGAAGCAGGCCGAGGGCGAGTCGGCCGCTTGAATGCAAGATTTGATGGCGGACCGGCGGGCCTGAGCCCGTCGTATGCCGCGGCGCTAAAA
The DNA here is from genome assembly GCF_041911615.1 of Zoogloea sp. Lineage (GTDB taxonomy): Bacteria > Pseudomonadota > Gammaproteobacteria > Burkholderiales > Rhodocyclaceae > Zoogloea. Next base: position 8,601 of record NZ_JAYROR010000015.1, read on the forward strand.
TGACGAATTCCGGACGTCGCCTCCGGGTTTTTTCCTGACGAGGGCTCACCATGCGTATCAAGCTTTTCCTGTCCATGATCCTGTCGCTGCTGCTGCTCTCGGGCTGCGGCTACAACCAGATCCAGATCACCGACGAGCAGGTCACCGCGTCGTGGTCCGAGGTGCTCAACCAGTACAAGCGCCGGGCCGACCTGATTCCCAATCTGGTCCAGGTGGTGCAGGGTTACGCCGCCCACGAGAAGGATGTGCTCACCCGCGTTACCGAAGCCCGCGCCAACGTCGCCGGCATGAAGGTGACGCCCGAACTGGTGAATGATCCGGACGCGATGGCCAAGTTCCAGAAGGCCCAGGGCGAGCTCTCGGGTGCCCTGTCGCGTCTGCTGGTGGTCGCTGAAAATTACCCGAACCTCAAGGCCGACGCGGGTTTCCGCGATCTGCAGGCGCAGCTCGAAGGCACCGAGAACCGTATCACCGTGGCCCGCAACCGCTACATCAAGGCGGTGCAGGACTACAACGTGACGGTGCGCACCTTCCCGAACAACCTCACGGCGATGGTGGTCGGCGCCAAGCCGAAGGCCAGCTTCCAGGTCGAGAACGAGGCCGCCATCAGCACGCCGCCGAAGGTCGACTTCGGCGCCCCGGCGGCGCCGGCCAAGCCGGCCGGTCAGTAAGGCGCACCACGGAGCGCCGGTGGTGACGTGCATCCGCGGCCTGTCGTGGCGTTCGCTGCCGGGTGGCCTGGCGCTGCTGGTGGCGCTGTGCCTCGGGTTGATCGGGGCGAGCTTCGCGCAGTCCCTGCAGCCGGTGCCGGTGCTCAGTGCCCACGTCACCGATTCGGTCGGGCTGCTGTCCGACGCTTCCCGGCAGGCGCTTGAGGCCAAGCTGGTCAGGTTGGAGCAGGAAAAAGGCGCCCAAGTGGCCGTGCTGCTGGTCGCCACCACCCAGCCCGAAGCCATCGAGGAATACGCGCTGCGGGCCGCCGAGGCCTGGCGACTGGGGCGCAAGGGCGTTGACGACGGCCTGCTGTTCCTCGTCGCGCGCGACGACCGGCGGATGCGTATCGAGGTCGGACGTGGGCTGGAGGGGGCGATTCCCGATGCGATCGCCAAGCGCATCATCGCCGACACCGTCGCGCCGCATTTTCGGACGGGCGATTTCGCCGGTGGGGTCGAGGCCGGTGTGGCGGCGATCGCAGCGCGTATTTCCGGCGAGCCCTTGCCGCCACCGCAGCCCCAGGCGGGCGGCGCGGCGGATGGGACCGATGTCGAGGGCTTGCTGGTGCTCGGCCTCATCGTGACGATCGTGGCGGGCAGCGTCTTGCGGGCGATCTTCGGTCGGTTGCTGGGGGCCACGCTGGCGTCGGCCCTGGTCGGCGGCGGTGCGTGGTTGCTCACCGGCGCATTGCTGATCGGTGCGGTCGGCGCCGCGCTGGCCTTTGTCTTCGTGCTGGCCTTGGGTGGCAGCGGAGCGGGCCGCCACGTGGGCGGACCGTGGATTGGTGGCAGCTCGGGCGGTTTCGGGGGCGGGTTCGGTGGCCGCGGCGATGGCGGCGGCTGGTCCGGCGGTGGCGGCGGTTTTGGCGGTGGCGGGGCGTCGGGAGGTTGGTGATGGACATCGGACGTGTGCTTCGTCATCTGCTCACGCCGTCGTGGGTGCTTGGCCGGACCTTCACGCCCGACGTGCTGGCGGCCATCGCCGAGGCCGTCGAGGCGTCGGAGGCGCATCACCGCGGGGAGATCCGCTTTGCCGTCGAGGCCGGTCTCGACTTGGCCGAGCTGCTGCGCGGTACGACCACTCGCGCACGCGCCATCGAGGTGTTCTCGCGCCTGCGGGTGTGGGATACCGAGGAAAACACCGGGGTGCTGATCTACGTCCAGTGGCTCGACCGCCGGGTGGAGATCGTGGCCGACCGGGGCATCGCCCGACAGGTGCCGCAGGCGGCATGGGCGAGCGTGTGCCGCCAGATGGAAGCCGCGTTCGTCGAAGGGCGCTTCCGAGCGGGTTCGGTGGCGGCGGTGGCGGCGGTGGGCGAACTGCTTGCCAGGGCCTTCCCGCCAGGCCCGGACAACCCCAACGAACTGCCGGACCGGCCGGTGCTGCTGCGCTGAGCCTTGCCGGCTGCGGGGGCTCAGCCGCCGTTCTGCAGGACCGGCGGCTGGCCGATGCTGAAATACAGCGAGGCGCCCTTGCCGACCTCGCCCTCGGCCCAGACTTCGCCCCCATGCCGACGCACGATACGGGCGACGGTCGCGAGGCCGATGCCGGTGCCGGGAAACTCCCGGTCGGAATGCAGGCGCTGGAAGGGGCGGAACAGATTCTCGCGGTAACGCATGTCGAAACCGGCGCCGTTGTCGCGCACCACGAAGGCGTCGATGCCCTCGTGACGGGTGGCTTCGAAGCGGATTTCCGGGTGATCGACCCGGCCGGTGAATTTCCAGGCGTTGCCGATGAGGTTTTCGAGTACCGTGCGCATCAGGCTCGGGTCGCCTTCGACCTGCAGATCGGGGGCAATGTCGATGCGCACCTCGCGCTCGGGCTCCTGCTGGCGCAATTCGTCGCAGATCACCTGGGCGAGGTGGGTGAGATCGACCGGGCGGCGCTCGAGCTCCTTGCGGCTGACCCGCGACAGGGTGAGCAGGTCGTCGATGAGCTGGCCCATGCGATGCACGGCGGCGCGTACCCGGCGTAGCAACTCCTTGGCTTCGTCGTCGAGCTTGTCGCCGTAATCGGAGCCGAGGATGGCGCTGTAGCCTTCGATGGCGCGCAGCGGCGCGCGCAAGTCGTGGGATACCGAGTAGCTGAAGGACTCCAGTTCGTTGAGGGCGGCGCTGAGCTGCGAGGTGCGTTCGGCGACCCGGCGTTCGAGTTCGGTATTGAGGCGTTTGATGGCACGCTCGGCGAACTTGCGCTCGGTCAGATCGGTGCCGACACCGACGATGTGCGGTTTGCCGTCGAGCACCACGCGTCGGCCGATGACGAGGAAGGGCACCGGTTCGCGGTCGATGCGACGCAGCATGACTTCGGCCGAGGCCTCGCCGGAAGCCAGCGCCGATTCGATGCGGTGGGCCATCACCGGCTCCTGCTCCGGTATCACCAGGCTTTCGGCCTCGGCGTTCATCAGCTCACTGTCGGCGAGGCCGGTGAGTTCGCTCACGAAGCGGTTCCACAGCACCAGCCGGCCTTGCTGGTCGAACAGGAAGAAGGGCGCCGGCAGGCTGTCGATGAGGCCGCGGGAGAAGTCGCGCTCGGCCTTGAGCTGTTCCTCGGCCAGCTTGCGGGCGGTGATGTCGCCGATCGAGCCGACGATGCGAACCGCGCGGCCCTGCTGGTTGCGGTGGGCGAGACCGCGCGCCAGTACCCAGTGGAACTTGCCGTCCTTGTCGGCGAGGCGGTATTCGGATTCGAAGTGGTCGGTCTCGCCACGCAGGTGGGCGACGACGTCGGCGCGGTAGCGGGCGCGGTCGTCGGGGTGGATCAGTTTCAGCCACTCCTCGCCGGTGGTGCGCAGGGTGTCGCTCTTGAGGCCGAGCAGCGACAGCAGGCGAGACGAGAGGTAGAGGTGGCGGGTATTCGGGTCCCAGTCCCACAGGCCTTCGTTGGTGCCCCGCTGGGCAAGTACGTAGCGCTCCTTGGTGTCGCGCAGCTGCTCCTCGGCTTCGAGGTGGGCGGTGCGGTCCTCGACGATGCCGACGCCGCCGAACACGACCTTGCCGTTGGCGTCGAAGTCGGGCGCGACGCGGATCGAGAGGATATGCACGTCGGTGGACATCGGGGTGACGAAGGGGCCGTCGTAGCCGCCGCGCTGGCCCGCGAGGGCCTGCTGGAGGATCGACAGGATGGCTTCGTCGCCGAGGGTGTGGAGATCCATGCCCTGCAGTTGCTCGGGCGTGGAGCGCAGGATCTCGGCGAGCCGGCTGTTGCAATAGCTGATCTTGAGGTCGCTGCCGTAATGGAAGATGCCGACCGGCGCGTTTTCGACGAGGGCGCGGTAGCGGGCTTGCTGGTCGGCGATGGCCTGGCGGGAGTGGCACTCCGCGGTCAGGTCGCGGATCACCAGTACCGTGCCCAGGGTGCCGCCGTCGTGGGGCGCCATCTGGATCGGGGCGCTGTTGCGGGCCACCGGATGGCCGGTGCCACGGCGGTCGACGAGCTGCAGGGCGCCGTCGGCGCTGGCGGTGAGCTGGGCGACGCTGGCCAGCGGCTGACCGAGGGCTTCGTCCTCGCTCCAGCCCGTGAGCGTCTCGGCGACCGGGTTCATCAGGGTGATCCGGTCCTTGGGGTCGGTGGCGATGATCGCCTCGCCGATGCTGCGCAGCGTCACCTGGAGGTATTCGCGCGCGGCGCGGTCGTCGGTCTGGTCGGCGGCGCAGCCGACGATGGCCTTGAGGCTGCCGTCGGGGTGGCGCAGCAGGGTCATGGCGTCGCGCACCCAGATCTGGCCGGCGTGGGCGGAGTCGAGCCGGTATTCGACGGTGATGCCGATCGGCTCGTCGCCCGGGGTGCGCAGGGCGTCTTCGATGCGCGCCCAGACGCGACCGAGATCGTCGGTCGGGGTGCGGCGGGCGAAATGGTGCCAGCCACCGGGGGCGCACAACACGTCGATGGCGGTGCCGAACCAGTGCTCGGCGCAGTCGGAGATGTAGTCGAAGCACTCGTGCGCCGGGTTGAACCGGTAGAGCACGTGGCGCACTTCCTTGAGGGCTTCGCGCAGATGGGCGTCGGCGTCGCCGAAGGCGCGTTCGCCGAACTCCGCCGGCGGCGCCAGCAGGGGGGCCATGACCGGCTGGTGCTGCCGGGCGTCGTCGCGGCGGGATTGCACGAAGAAGACCAGGGCGGCACTCGCCGCGATCAGCAGGCCACTGCTGTAGCCTTGCAGGGCGTCGGGCAGGAGGTGTTCGGCGGCGACGCTGAAGGTGGTGGCCGCGGCGGCGTAGAGGCCGGCGCCCAGCGCGGGCGGCAGGCGTAGCCTGGCGCCGGACGGCGCGATGACGGCCGGTTCGGCGTCGAGCGTACCGGCGTCGAGGGAGTCCGCGGCGGGCCCGCGGCCCGGTTTGACGCTCATCTCGCCAGTCCTGACGTCGGGGGGGCAGGTTCGGTGGGGGGCGGTCTTTTCACGATGCTGCTTTAAAATCTGTCTTTCGTGATCCGAAACTTCTTTTTCGTCATAACATGACTCCTATCAGTCCCGAACAGGACGCCGAATTCATGCGGGTGGCGCTCGAACTGGCCGCCGAGGCGGGCCGCTGTGGCGAGGTACCGGTGGGCGCGCTGGTCGTCGGGCCCGACGGTCGTATCGTGGGGCGCGGCTTCAACCAGCCGATCCGGCGCCACGACCCGACCGCCCACGCCGAAGTGATGGCGCTGCGCGACGCGGCCGAGACCCTGGCCAATTACCGCCTTCCCGGTTGTACCTTGTACGTCACCCTCGAACCATGCGTCATGTGTGCTGGGGCGATTATGCATTCGCGGATCGCCCGAGTGGTGTTCGGCGCACGGGATCCGAAGACGGGCGTTGCAGGTAGCGTAATCGATCTTTTCGCCGAAACACGCCTAAACCATCACGCCGACGTGGAGGGAGGCCTGCTGGCCGACGTCTGCGGTGGGCTTTTAACCGAATTTTTCGCTGCCCGACGCAAGCGGGCGGCTGGAGCGACGCCGCCGTGCTGATCCGAATCGACATTCCCACCCAGGCTCTTTCGCTGTTCGGCGACGACGGGGCATGCATCCGCCGCTACGTGGTGTCCACCGCGAAGAACGGCGTCGGCGAGCAGCGCGGCAGTCACCGCACGCCGCGCGGACGGCACGTGGTGCGCGCCAAGATCGGGGCCGGCGCGCCGATCGGCGCGGCCTTTCGCGGCCGTCGCCCGACCGGCGAGGTGTGGACCCCGGCGCTGGCGGCCGCGTTGCCGGAGCGGGACTGGATCCTGACCCGTATCCTGTGGCTGTCGGGCAGGGAGCCGGGGTTCAACCGTTTCGGGGACGTGGACACGATGCGCCGCTACATCTACATCCACGGTACGCCCGACACCGAGCCGATGGGCGTGCCCTTGTCGATCGGTTGCGTGCGGATGCGTAACCGCGAGGTGGCGGAGTTGTTCGATCTGGTGCCGGCGGGCACGCCGGTGGAGATCGTGGCGTGAGCGGCGGCGCGCCGACGATCCGCCTGGGGACGTGGGACGCGCTGTCGGCGCAGGCCTCGCCGATCCGCTTCGCGGTGTTCGTGGCGGAGCAGAAGGTGCCCGCCGAGCTGGAGCTGGATGCCTTCGATGCGCTGTCGTGTCACGCCGTGGCGTGGGTCGATGGGGTGCCGGTGGGCACCGGGCGCCTGCTGCCGGACGGCCACATCGGGCGCATGGCGGTGCTGGCGGGCTGGCGTGGGCGCGGCATCGGCGCGGCCTTGTTGACGGCCCTCATGGCGGAGGCGGCGCGGCGGGGGATGCGTCGGCTGGTACTCAACGCGCAGACCCACGCGATGGATTTCTATGCCGGCTTCGGCTTCGTGCCGGAAGGCGCTGAATTCGAGGAGGCCGGCCTGCCGCACCGGACCATGACGCGCAGCCGCTGATTTGTCTTGAAACGCCGACGCCCATTGTTGCGGTTATCGCAACAATGGGCGTTGCTCATGGGGCGTCGCCGGTGTCGGGCCTGCGCTGGAGATGAGCGTGGAACCACTCGGCGGCCAGGGTGGCGGCGGTGTCGAGGGCGCCGGGTTCGCGGAAGGCGTCGTCGGTGCCGGCGAGGCCGCGCCAGGCCTTGGGGGCGCCGATGAGATCGTAGGCCTGGCGAAGGTTGGCGATGCCTTCGTCGCGCTCGCCGACGATCATCAGCGTCGGGCAGGCGACCTGGCGCAGTGGCGTGATGCCCGCCAGGCCGGGGCGTCCGCCACGGCACACCAGGGCGCCGACGAGATCGGGCTCCCGCGCCAAGGCGCGCACCGCGGCGGCGCTGCCGGTGCCGCTGGCCACCAGCCCGATGGGCAGTGCCATGAGCGGCGGCTGGTGGCGCAGCCATTCGAACAGCGCCGCGAGGCGCTGGCCGAGGAGCGGGGTGTTGTAACGGGTGTCGGGGTCGCGGGCTTCTTCGTAGCGGGTGATGAGGTCGAAGATCAGGGTGGCGAAGCCGGCCTCCTGGAGACGATGGACGAAGTGGGCTTCGCGGGATTCGCGGTGATTGCCGACGGCCGTCTGGGCGACCACGATCAGGCCAGCACTGTCGGGGGCGTGGGCCTGCAGCGCTTCGAGCCAGATGGGGCCGGCGGCGATGCTGAGCGCGGTCTGGCGGAGTTTCATCATGGTGGGGACGATGGCACGGGCGCGCGGGGGGCCGCAAGGGCGTGCGTCACCGTCCTTCGGCGTGGATGTGCACTGGAACACGGCGCGGCCCGAATGCGCCACCGAACGCACCGAAGCGGCCGGCGATGGCGTGACCGCAAGCGGTGCATGCGCCGCGGGCGTCGAGGCGGTAGGCGCCGATGGCATACCAGTCGCGTTCGATGACGACCTGGCCGCAGCCCGGGCAGTGGGTGGCGCCGCCGTCCGGGTCGTGGACGTTGCCGGTGTAGACGTAGTGCAGGCCGGCATCGAGCGCGAGGCGGCGGGCGTGGGTGAGGGTGGCGGGCGGCGTGGGCGGGAGCTGGTCGAGCTTGTAGTCGGGATGGAAGGCGGTGAAGTGGAGGGGGACGTCGGGGCCCAGTTCGGTCGCGACCCAGCGGGCGAGCCCGGCGATTTCGGCGTCGGAGTCGTTGAGGCCGGGGATCAGCAGGGTGGTGATCTCGACCCACACGTCGGTGTCGTGGTGCAGCCAGGCGAGGGTGTCGAGCACCGGGGCGAGGCGGGCGCCGCACTGGTGGATGTAGAAGTCGTCGGTGAAGGCTTTGAGATCGACGTTGGCGGCGTCCATCACGGCGAAGAAGTCGCGCCGGGCGTCGGGGTGGATGTAGCCGGCGGTGACCGCGACGTTGGCGATCCCCCGGGCGCGGCAGGCGATCGCGGTGTCGATGGCGTACTCGGCGAAGATCACCGGGTCGTTGTAGGTGTAGGCGACGCTGCGACAGGCGTGGCGGGCCGCGGCGTCGGCGATCTCGTCGGGCGACGCGGCGTCCATCAGGCGGTCCATGTCGCGGCTTTTCGAGATGTCCCAGTTCTGGCAGAACTTGCAGGCGAGGTTGCAGCCGGCGGTGCCGAAGGAGAGCACGCTGCTGCCGGGATAGAAGTGGTTGAGGGGCTTTTTCTCGATGGGGTCGATGCAGAAGCCGGAACTGCGCCCGTAGGTGGTGAGCACCATGCGGCCATCGATCATCTGGCGCACGAAGCAGGCGCCGCGCTGACCTTCGTGGAGGCGGCAATCCCGCGGACAGAGGTCGCACTGCAGGCGGCCGTCGTCGAGGGCATGCCAGTAGCGGGCGGGATGGGCGGTCATGGCGTCACTCCTTGGATGCGGGTTCCTCGTGCCATTTGTCCACCTGGTAGGTGGCGATCATCACGTTGGGGCCCCAGAAGTCGGCGGGGAGTCGGGCCTTTTGCTTGAGGGCGGCCATGAAGCGGGCCTTGTCGGGAAGCTGATCCCACACCTGGGGCAGGAAGGTGGCCTTCTGGCAGCCGTTGAAGAAGATCACGCCGTCGATGCCGGGGCGCAGTTGGGCGAGGGCGTCGGCCTCGTCGCGGAACTGGATGAAGTCGGCCTCGGTGAGGAGCGAGACCTCGATGCGCAGATGGCCGAATTCGGCTGCCGTGAGCGGTTCGAAGCGCGGATCGGAGAAGGCGGCGGCGCGCGCGTTCTCGACCACGTCGACGCCCAGCGTCCGGTGGGCGTTGAGGCTGCCGATGCAGCCACGCAGCGCGCCGTCGAGGGTGAGGGTCACGAAGCAGGCGCCGCGCCTGGCGAGGCGCGGATGGTCGGCGGCGCCGGGGGCGGACAGGCCGAGCGCGTCGGCGATCGCCTTGCGGGCGTGGCTGAGCAGGGCGTGGCCGAGGGCGGCGTCAGTGGTGGGCATGGCTGCGGCTTTCGGAGAAGGCGATGGAGGCGTAGCCGACGACGCGCTCGCGGTCGCCGGCGGTGTCGCCGGAGTTGCGCAGGTCGAGCAGGTGGGCGGCCAGGTGATGGCGCTGGGCGGCCAGCAGCAGGCCGTTGATCGCGCCGGCGCCGCAGGCTTGCTCGCCGTCGAGGGTCGCGTCGAGCTGGGCGATCTTGGCGAGGGTGGCCTTGTCGCGCCACTGGGCCTGGCGGTAGGGGTGGTAGTGGGACAGGTCGGAGCTGATGACGATCAGCGTCTCGGGGCCGCCCCACAGGGTTTCGAGCAGACCGGCGACGTGCTGGGCGTCCACGTGGCCGACGGCGAGCGGCAGGATCTCGAAGTGGTCGAGGGTGGATTGCAGGAAGGGTAGCTGGACTTCGATGGCGTGCTCGTCGGCGTGGGGGCGGTCGTCCACCACCACGCCGGGCAGCTCGCGGGCGACGAGCCAGGCCTGGCGGTCGATGGCGATGGCACCCAGGGGGGTGACGAAGGATTGGGCTGCGGGCAGCGCCATGCCGCGCACGGCGACGCGGTGGGTCGGACACAGGATGATCACGCGGCGGATCACGTCGTGGCGCTGCACCAGCTCGGCGTAGGCGCTGGCGGCGACGGCGCCCGAGTAGATGTAGCCGGCGTGGGGCACGATCAACGCCTTGGGGGCGTGCACAACTTCGGCCGGCAGGGCGCTGGCGAGGTAGCCGGAGATCTGGGCGTGCAGGCTGTGGGGGTCGGCGGGGTAGAACACGCCGGCGACGGCCGGAAGACGTTGGGACGCGTGAGCCATGATTTCGTGGGTTCCGTGGATGCGAGGGGCAAGTCCTGTTCCCATTATAGGGAGCTGTGCAGCAACCATGCGATGCCGCTGCCCAGGCCCGCGCCCACCGCCGCCATGCCCAGCGTGACCCGCCGCCCGAGGGCGCCGCCGCTGAGGATGAAGGCGAGCGCCGACTTGAACGCGAGGTTGGCGAGCATGGCCAGCAGAATCGCGATGGCGGCGGAGGCGACCTCGAGCTTGCCCAGATTGAGCAGGCGCAGGGTCGACAGCGAGATGGCGTCCACGTCGGTCAGGCCCGAGATGAAGGCCAGCAGGTAGAGGCCGCCGCGACCGGCGATGTCCGACAGCCAGGCGGCGCACAGCAGCACGCCGGCGTAGAAGGCGCCGAAGCCGACGGCGGCGCGCAGCTCGGTGGGGTTGCGGGTTTCGGGGACCGGCAGATCGCCCTGGCCGGCGAGCTGGCGCCAGTTGAAGCCGATCACCACGATGCCGATCAGCACCGCGGCGACGCAGCCGAACAGCAGCAGCGGCACCACGCCGGGCGAGAGCGCCCAGGCGATCGCGACGATGCGCACCACCATGATGAGGTTGGCGAGCAGGATGACCAGGGTGGCGGTGGAGGCCATTGCCGGGTTTTCGCGGGCATGGCGGGCGAACACCATGGTTGTCGCGGTGCTCGACACCAGACCGCCGAGCAGGCCCAGCAGCGGCGCGCCGTAGCGGGCGCCGACGAAGCGCAGGGCGGTGTAGCCGGCCAGGCTGACGCCGGAGATGAGGACGATCATCAGCCAGACTTGATGGGGATTGACCGCCTCATACGGGCCGAAGCCGTGATCGGGCAGGATCGGCAGGACGATCAGCGAGAGCACCGAGAATTGCAGGATCGAACGCCAGTCCTTGCCGGTGAGGCGGGCGGCGACGCCGCGCAGCTCGGACTTGTAGTAGAGCAGCATCGTCGAGCCCACGGCGGCCATTACCGCGAGCCGGCCGTGGCCCAGCCACACCATCGCGCCGAGGCAGTAGCACACCAGGATCGCGACGACCGAGGTGGTGCCGGGGTCGTCGGCGTCGGGTTGGCGAAGGGTGGCGGCGACGATCATCAGCGCCACCAGCACGAAGCCGGCAACGATGAAGGCCGGCGTCGCCAGCAGCTCGGCCAGCAATGCGCAGACGGCGCCGAGCAGCCCGGTGAGTCCGAAGGTGCGCACGCCGGCCTTGGTGCTCGGGCGGCGTTCGCGTTCGAGGCCGATCAGCAGGCCGATGGCCGTGGCGAGCGCGAGGGCTTCGAGCTGGCGCGATTCGAAAGGCAGGGACAGCAGCATGGCGAGTCTCGCGGGCGGGAATGATCCATTTTGCGGCAGGAATCGGCCAAGGTTAAGCGCTGGCGCGCCCTGCGCCACGAATCGCGGGCGCCGCGGCCGGGCGTTGCGGGCACTTGCGGTTAGAATCGCGGGATGCGATTTCCGACCAGCCGTTGTTTCGCCATCGTCCCCGCCGCCGGCAGCGGCAGCCGGATGAAGAGCGAGCAACCCAAACAATATCTCTCGCTGCTCGGCGAGCCCCTCATCCGCCACACCCTCGGGGTGCTGTGCGCATCGCCGGTGATCGACCGGGTGTATGTGGTGCTGTCGGTGGGCGACCAGACGTGGGATCGGCACGACTGGACGCCTTTCGGCGATCGGCTCGTACCGCTGTTCTGCGGCGGGGTGTCCCGCGCCGAGAGCGTGCTCAACGGCCTGCGCGCCATCGCCGCCGAAGCCGCCGAGTCCGACTGGGTGCTGGTCCACGACGCGGCCCGGCCGTGCCTGGCGCCCTGGCACATCGAAACCCTGGTGCGCGAGCTGATCCACGACGAGGTGGGGGGCATCCTGGCCGTGCCGGTGGCCGACACCCTGAAGCGCGAGGACAGCACCCACCGCATCGCCGACACCGTGCCCCGCGACGGCCTGTGGCAGGCCCAGACGCCGCAGATGTTCCGCTACGTGATGCTCAAGCGCGCCCTCGAGAACGCCCGCCATGTCACCGACGAGGCCAGCGCCATCGAAGCGATGGGCCTGCGCCCGCGCCTGGTGCGTGGCGATCCGACCAACCTGAAAGTCACCTATCCCCTCGATCTGCACCTGGCCGAGTGGATTCTCCAGCACCGCGAGGGGCAAGCATGAATGTACCGTTCCGCATCGGCCAGGGCTTCGACGTCCATGCCCTGGTTCCCGGCCGTCCGCTGATCGTCGGCGGGGTGACGATTCCCTTCGAGCGCGGCCTGCTCGGCCATTCCGACGCCGACGTGCTGCTGCACACCATCACCGACGCCATCCTTGGCGCGGCTGGCCTGGGCGACATCGGCCGCCATTTCCCCGACACCGATCCACGCTTCGAAGGCGCCGATTCCCGCGTGTTGTTGCGCGAAGCGGCCGCCGCCGCCCGCGCGGCCGGCTGGCAGACGGTGAATGTGGACGCCACCGTGATCGCCCGCGCGCCGAAGATCCTGCCCCATGTGCCGGCGATGATCGCCAACATCGCCGCCGATCTCGGCGTTGCGCCGGCGGCCATCAACGTCAAGGGCAAGACCACCGAGAAGCTCGGCTTCACTGGCCGGGGCGAGGGCATCGCCGCGCAGGCCGTGGCCCTGCTGGCGCGGGTGGATGGCTGACGCCACGCGCCGGGTTTTCGTGGCCCTGTGGCCCGACCCGGCGGTGGCCGACGCGCTTCACGCGCTGTCGGCCCGGGCCGCCCCGTGTTGCGGTGGCCGTCGGATGCGACACGACTCCCTGCACCTGACCCTCGAATTCATCGGCGATGTGGCCGAATCGCGCGTTCCGGCCGTGCTGGCGGCATTGGCGGCGGTGCGCGCCGACGCCTTTCGCCTCGAACTCGACACCCTCGGTCACTGGCCGCACAACCATCTCCTCTGGGCGGGTTGCCGCGCCTGGCCGGCGGCGCTGGACCGGCTGGTGGTGGAAATCCGCCGGGCGCTGGCGGGGCTGGGCATGGCGCCGGCCACGGGGGCGGCGTTTTTTCCCCACGTCACCTTGATCCGCAAGGCCCGTCCGTCAGGTCCGCTGCCGGAGGTCGGCGCGCCGATCGCGTGGCCGGTGTCGGCATGGGTGCTGGTCGAGTCGTGCCGGACCGCCGACGGTGCGAGCTACCGGCGGCTCGGCAGCGGGATGTTGGGCTGATCCGGCGGTCGGCCGGGCGCGCGTCGGGACGCAAAAAAGCCCGCAACACGTGCGGGCTTTGCGGGGTCGCGCGGAGGTGGGCGCGTCAGGAACCCGTTTCCATCTGCGACTGCAGGTAATTCTGGATGCCGACCTTGTCGACCAGATCGAGCTGGGTTTCCAGGTAGTCGATGTGTTCCTCGGTGTCTTCGAGGATGTGCTGGAAGATGTCGCGGCTCACGTAGTCGCGGACCGACTCGCAGTAGGCGATGGCCTCCTTCAGGTGCGCGTGGCCGCCCTGTTCGAGCTTCAAATCGCCCTGCAGGCATTCGTGTACGTTCTCGCCGATCAGCAGCTTGTCGAGGTTCTGCAGGTTGGGCAGGCCTTCGAGGAACAGGACGCGCTCGATGAGCATGTCGGCGTGCTTCATCTCCTCGATGGATTCGTCGTATTCGTGCTTGCCGAGCTTGGTGAGCCCCCAGTTCTTGTACATCCGCGCATGAAGGAAGTACTGGTTGATGGCGGTCAGCTCGATGGTGAGTTGCTTGTTGAGATGCTGCAGGACTTTCTTGTCGCCTTTCATGCTGCCTCCTGGATCAATAGGTAGGGTCGATGACCGCGCGCGGAGTGCGCCAGGGGGACATGCTGCTCGAGTGCTTCATGCAGGCACTGCTTGGCGCACTGGGCACACCGGCCGCATTCCTCGGTAACGCCCAACTCTAACCGAAGATCGCGCAGGCGGCGAGCGCCGGCGGCTACCGCCGATTCGATCTGTTTCTCGGTCACGGCACGACAGACGCAAACGTACATTCTCGGATTTCCTTGCCAGCAACGGGTTCAGTTGAAGGGGTAGAGGCGGATGACGAGCTGCATCGCGGCCACGCCGCCCGCCAGTCCGATGACCAGCAGCGCGGCCAGGCCGACGGCCGACAAGCCCTTGGCGGGCGCGACGGTGGGCAGGGCGTGGGGGCGGTGATGAAGGGTGGCCATCATTTCGTCAGGATCAGTTTGCCGGCACGGGTGGTGCGCAGCGCGTAGATCATGCCTTCATGCTCGATGAAGACGCAGTTGCGGTTGTCGAACAAGTCCTTGCTCCGGATCGGGGCGTCGAGCTGGCCCGGCATGGGTGAGGACGCCGTGGGGGGCGAAGCGAGCGGGGCGTGGTCGGGAGCCTTGTTCACGATTTTGCAAAAACAAATGAGAATAATTCGTATTAAACATTCGCTCCGAGGGCAAGTCAATACGTGTGGCGGGGCTTTTGGGGAGATCGCGCAGAAATTTCTCGCCGACTGGTCGAAAGAGGCATCGGCAAGCCCTGGGGGCGCTTCGTAGCATGGTGGCGTCACGCCGTTGCCTCCGTGGTACGCCGGACGTTGGGGCGCTCGACGGCGGCGCGTCCGCCGCGGGGCGGGGCCATGTTCGCGCGTGAGGGGGCGCTCGACCCGGGGCGGTCGTGAAACGGATCGCGGGGCGTCCGGCGGGTTAGAATCCCGCCCTTTCCGTAGCCTGCTTCTTCGCCCCATGCCGCTCATTACCCTCGACGACGCCTGCCTTGCTTTTGGACACGTGGCCCTGCTCGACAAGGCCGCCTTCCAGCTCGACCCCGGCGAGCGGGTTGCGCTCATCGGCCGCAACGGCAGCGGCAAGTCGAGTCTGCTCAAGGCTTTGGCGGGGCAGGCCAGTCTCGACGACGGCCGGCTGTGGCGGCAGCCTGGGGCCCGCGTGGCCTACGTGCCCCAGGAGGCGGATTTCCCCCTCGAGCGCAGCGTGTTCGCCACGGTGGCGGACGGGCTGGGCGACGTGGCGCAACTGTTGGTCGATTACCACGCGGCGATGCTGGCGGTGGCCGACGATGCCAGCCCCGAGGCCCTGGCCCGACTTGAAGACCTGCAGCATCGGGTCGAGGATGCCCAGGCCTGGCGTCTGGAGCAGCGCGTCGAGCAAGTGCTGGCGCAGCTCAAGCTGTCGGGCGAGGCGGTGGTGGGCAGCCTGTCGGGCGGCGGCATCAAGCGCGTGGCGCTGGCGCGGGCGCTGGTCGGCGAACCGGAAATGCTGCTCCTCGACGAGCCGACCAACCACCTGGATATCGACGGCATCCTGTGGCTCGAAGGGCTGATCCGCGAATTCCCCGGTGCGGTGGTGGTGATCACCCACGACCGGGTCTTCCTCGATCACGTGGCGACGCGCATCGTCGAGCTCGACCGGGGCATTCTGGCGAGCTTTCCCGGCCGCTTCTCGGACTACCTGGCGCGCAAGGCCGAGCAGATCGACGCCGAGGAGAAGGCCAATGCCCGCTTCGACAAGCTGCTGGCCCAGGAGGAGGTGTGGATCCGCAAGGGCGTCGAGGCGCGGCGGACCCGCAACGAGGGCCGCGTGCGGCGCCTCGAGGCGCTACGTCGCGAGCGGGGCGCGCGTCGCGACCGGCTGGGTTCGGTCAAGCTGGCCCTCGACCGCGGCGAGAGCAGCGGCCAGATGGTCGCCGAGCTGGAAAACGTCAGCAAGCGGTTTGGCGAGCGCACCATCGTCCGTGATTTTTCCACCCGCATCCTGCGTGGCGACCGCATCGGCCTGATCGGCCCCAACGGCGCCGGCAAGACCACGCTGCTCAAGCTGATCCTCGGCGGCCTCGAGCCCGACGAAGGGCGCGTGCGGCGGGGCACCCGCCAGACCGTGGCCTACTTCGACCAGCTGCGCGAACAGCTCGACCCCGAGGCGCCGCTCACCGAAGTCATCAGCCCGGGCTCGGATTACGTGGAGATCGCCGGCCACCGCACGCACATCATCGGCTACCTGGGCGATTTCCTGTTCTCGCCCCAGCGCGCCCGTTCGCCGGTCAAGTCGCTCTCCGGCGGCGAGCGCAACCGCCTGCTGCTGGCGCGGCTGTTCGCCCGGCCGGCCAACGTGCTGGTGCTCGACGAGCCGACCAACGACCTGGACATCGAAACCCTCGATCTGCTCGAAGATCTGCTCGCCCAGTACGACGGTACGGTGTTCCTGGTGAGCCACGACCGGGCCTTCCTCGACAACGTGGTGACCCAGGTGATCGCCGCCGAGGGCGACGGCGGCTGGAAGGAATACGCCGGCGGTTTCGATGACTGGCTGCGGGTCCGCAAGGCGGCCGAGGTTGCCGCACCGGCCGCCCCCAAGGCCCCCGCGCCAAAGAAGGAGGCGCCGCCCGCCGCCGCGACGAAGCCAGCGAAGGCCGCCCGGCTGAGCTGGAAGGAAGCGCGGGAGCTCGAAGCGTTGCCCGACCGCATCGCGGCGCTGGAAGCGGAGCAGGGCGCCATCCAGGCCCGCCTGAACGATCCGGCGATCTACCGCGATGCGCCGCAGGAGGTGCCCACGCTCAATGCGCGCCTGCAGGCGCTGGAGGGTGAGATCGAGGCGGCGATGCTGCGCTGGGAAGAACTGGAGGCCCGCGCCGCCAGCAAGTGAGCCGGCGCGTCAGAAGCCCTGCGGCGGCTGGGAGGGCAGCGCGCCTTCGGCGTTGCCGCCGGCCCGCAGCAGCGCCTCCACGGATTCGTGGGGCACCGACAGTCGGTTGAGCAGGTTGTCGCGGCCGATGTGTAGCAGATTCTCGATGGCCGACAGATCGTCGGGGATCGCCGCGTTGTCCCAGCCCTGGGCGGTGTGGCGGGCGAGGCTGTTGGCGAGCTGTACGGTGCGCACGCGCGGGTTGTGGATCTGCCGCTCGTCCATCATCGACACCAGCAGATCGGGCAGGTGCCAGTGGCGAACCAGGGCCAACTGCAGTTCCTTCGCCGAAAAGTTGAACACCGCGCGCTGAGCGACCGCCGAGCGCAGCTCGCGATCCACCCGCTGCATCTCGTAGACCTGCTGGGTCAGCGTCGGGGCGAAACTCCAGCACAGGATTTCGGTGACTTCCGACAGCAGTGCGGCGACGGTGATTTCGTCCACGTCCAGGTCGTGGCGCAGGATCGCCCAGTCGCGGGCATAACGCGCCGCCCGGCGCGCCCGGCTGATCACCTTGAGCACACCGACCAGCGCCCGCGGATGGGCGGAAATCTGCCCCTCGATGGTCGGCAGATCCGAGAAGTCGCGCAGGAAGGGCGAGATGCCCATCATCATGATCGCCCGCTCGATGGTCGTGATGTCGTGGTTCTGGCGCGCCCGGCGGTTGGCCTCGATGTGGATCAGCACCTTCAGGGTCATCATCGGATCGGACAGCACCAGCGCCGCCACCGTCCGCCCGTTGATGCTGTCCTCCTGCTCGCGCATCGCCTGCAGTTCCTTCACCGTGTGCTTGAGCACGGGAATCGGTTTCTGGCTGAAGAAGCTGGTGTAGCTGTCGATGCTATCGAAGGGCTGGTTGATCAAGGCCATGGCGGTCCTCCGGCGGGTGATGACCTCATTTACGGCGCGAGCCGCCCGGGATTGAGGCCGGGCGCGGAACAGGGCGGGTCCGATCGCGGGGCGACGCTATAATCCGGAGACAACCAGCCCCGGGGCGCCCCCGCGTACCCGACCAATGAGGAGAGGAAGAACATGACCAATGCCGTTTCCACCGCCGTTGCCCCGTTCCAGGCCTACGTGCTTCGACAGGACGAGAACCGCAAGGTTGCCGCCGCCATCGAGACCTGCACCGTCGATCAGCTCGACGACGGCGAGGTGTTGATCGAGGTGGCGTACTCCAGCGTCAACTACAAGGACGCGTTGGCCGCCACCGGCACCGGCAAAATCATCCGTCGCTTCCCGTGCATCGGCGGCATCGACATGTCGGGTACCGTCGTCGAGAGCACCGATCCGCGCTTCAAGGCCGGCGACGCGGTGATCGCCACCAGCTACGACATCGGCGTGGCCCACCACGGCGGCTACGCCCAGTACGCCCGCGTGCCGGCCGCTTGGGTCGTGCCGCTGCCGGCCGGCCTGTCGCTGTTCGACGCGATGGCGCTCGGCACCGCGGGCTTCACCGCCGCGCTCGCCATCGTGCGCATGGAAGACAACGGCCTGGCGCCCGCCAACGGCCCGGTGATCGTCACCGGCGCCAGTGGCGGCGTCGGCGGCCTCGCCATCGACATGCTGGCCGGCCTCGGCTACCACGTCGTCGCCCTGAGCGGCAAAGCCCACGAAGAGGCCTACCTGCGCGAGCTCGGCGCCGCCGAGATCAAGCCCCGCAGCGACATCGACCCCGCCAAGACCCGTCCGCTGGATGTGGGCCTGTGGGCCGGTGCGGTGGACAACGTCGGCGGCGACATCCTCGCCTGGGTGCTGTCCACGATGAAACAGGCCGGCACCGTCGCCAGCATCGGCAACGCCCAGAGCTTCAACCTCAACACCACCGTCTTCCCGCTGATCCTGCGCGGCGTGAGCCTGCTCGGGGTGGATTCCGGCTACATGGGCGAGCCGACCCGTTCCCGCGTCTGGCAGCGCCTGGCCACCGACCTCAAGCCGCGCCACCTGGCCTCGATGACGCGCACGGTGCCGTTTGCCGAACTTCCGGGCGTTTTTAACGACTTCATCGCCGGCAAGGTCAAGGGGCGCACGGTGATTGCCGTTAAGGCTTGAAGTCACCTCCAACAGCGAGTCCAGCATGAATGATGAAAGCGATCAGGTTCTTCCCCGGGTTCTGATCATCGACGACTCCCGGATGGTCCGGGCTTCCATCATCAGGCATGTGCGCGACCGCTTCGACGTGCGCGAGGAGGCGGACGGGGAGGCCGGCTGGCAGACGCTGCTGGTCGACCCGAGCATCCAGGCGGTCATCACCGACATCGGCATGCCCTTGCTCGATGGGTACGGGCTGCTCGAGCGTATCCGTTCCTCGCGCCTGTCGCGCATCAGCACCTTGCCCGTCGTCGTCATCTCCGGCGACGACGAGCCCGATGTGCGGGTGCGGGCCAAGTCGGCCGGCGCCACCGACTTCATCTCCAAGAGCATCGGCAACATCGAGCTGCTGGCCCGTCTGGAGGCGCTGACCCAGCTCGCCCGCACCCAGCGCGATCTCGAAGAGAGCCGCGCCGCCCTCGCCAGTGCCAGTCCGGTCGACCCGGCCTCGGGCCTGGCCACTCAGTCCTACCTCCATTTCCACGCCTCCCAGGAGCTTTCCCTGGCCCAGCGCCGCCACGGCGCGCTGTCGGTGATGGTCATCGAGATCGACCAGTTCGACACCCTCGTCGCGCGCTACGGCGCCCATGTGGCGCAGCTCGTCAATCGCAAGCTCTCCAAGATCATGGCGACCAAACTGCGCAAGGAGGACACCGTCGCCGAACTGGCGCCGGCGCGCTTCGCCGTCGTCTCGCCGAGCACCGACATGGCCGGCGCCGCCGCCTTCGCGATGCGCCTGCAGGGCGCCATCGAGCACATCGTGATGACGTACCGCGAGGAACGCATCCGTATTCGCCTGAGCATCGGCCTCGCCGCCGCCGACCCCGCCCAGATGCAGACCGTCAGCCACCTCATCGGCATTGCCGTGCAGCGCGTGCAGGCCGGTCAGGCCGCCGGCGGCAGCCGCGTGGTGGGCGAGGAGGGCGAGATCACTCCCGACATGCTGGCCCCGGCCCTGCCGCCGCCGCTCAGCATCGACCAGCTCCTGCAGCGGCTCGCCACCACCGGCGTCGACGCGCGCCTGCGCGCGCAGCTTCCGGACGCCATCCGGACCCTCCTTCCTTTGCTGGAATTGATAGAATCCGAGCACCCGTCCGGCCTGCCGCTTGCCACCCTCGCACGCGTCGCAGAAGCCGGTCTGGCCACGACAGCGCACTAAAACCACCCGGCGGGTGTCCCGACGCACCGCCAGCGCTGCCCATGTTCGGCTTTTTACTTGGGGGAGGAACCCATGGCTTCATACAAGGAATTTCACAAGCGCTCCATCGAAGACCGTAACGGCTTCTGGGGCGAGCAGGCCCAGCTGATCCACTGGAACAAACAACCCGAGCAGATCTACGACTTCTCCAACCCGCCCTTCGTCAAGTGGTTCAAGGGTGGCGAGACCAACCTCTGCTACAACGCCGTCGACCGCCACGCGGAAACCAACCCGAACGGCAAGGCGCTGGTCTACATCTCTACCGAGACCAACGAAGAGAAAACCTATTCGTTCTCCGAACTGCGCACCGAAGTCATGCGCATGGCGGCGATCTACCAGAGCCTCGGTGTCAAGAAGGGCGACCGCGTCCTGATCTACATGCCGATGATCGCCGAAGCCTGCTTCGCGATGCTGGCCTGTGCCCGCATCGGTGCGATCCATTCGGTGGTGTTCGGCGGCTTCGCCTCCCACTCCCTGGCCACCCGCATCGACGACGCCAAGCCCACCGTGATCGTCTCCGCCGACGCCGGCATGCGCGGCGGCCGCCCGGTGCCCTACAAGCACCTGCTGGACGAAGCCATCAACCTGGCCGAGCACAAGCCCGCCAAGGTGCTGATGGTCAATCGTGGCCTCGACAAGGAAATGGCCGTGGTCGAAGGCCGCGACGTGGATTACGCCACCCTGCGCGCCGCCCACCTGGACGCCAACGTGCCGGTCACCTGGCTCGAGTCCTCCGAGCCCAGCTACATCCTGTACACCTCCGGCACCACCGGCAAGCCGAAGGGCGTGCAGCGTGACACCGGCGGCTACGCCGTGGCGCTGGCTGCGTCCATGAAGCACATCTACTGCGGCAACGCGGGCGAGACCTTCTTCTCCACCTCCGACATCGGCTGGGTGGTTGGTCACAGCTACATCATCTATGGCCCGCTGATCGCCGGCATGGCCACGATCATGTACGAAGGCACCCCGCTGCGCCCCGACGCCGGCATCTGGTGGAAGATCTGCCAGGAGCAGGAAGTCACCGTCATGTTCAGCGCGCCCACCGCCATCCGCGTGCTCAAGAAGCAGGACCCGGCCTTCCTCAAGAAGTACGACCTCTCCAAGCTGCGCGCCCTTTACTGCGCCGGCGAGCCGATGGACGAGACCTCCCACCAGTGGATGATGGACGAGCTGGGCATCCAGGTCATCGACCACTACTGGCAGACCGAAACCGGCTGGGCCATGCTTTCGCTGATGCCGGGCGTCGAGCACCAGGAAGTGCAGCTAGGCTCGCCGGGCTTCCCGGTGTACGGCTACGACGTGCGCCTGTTCCGCGATGACGGCTCCGAGTGCGGCCCCAACGAGAAGGGCATCGTCGGCGTCGTGCCGCCGCTGCCGCCGGGCTGCCTGTCCACCGTGTGGGGCGACGACAAGCGCTTCGTGTCCACCTACTTCACCCTGTTCCAGGAGCCGCAGGTCTACTCCAGCTTCGACTGGGGTATCAAGGACGACAACGGCTACTACAAGATCCTCGGCCGCACCGACGACGTCATCAACGTCGCCGGCCACCGTCTGGGCACCCGCGAGATCGAGGAAGCGGTGCAGTCGCACCCGGCCATCGCCGAAGTCGCGGTGGTGGGCGTCGCCGACCAGCTCAAGGGCCAGATGCCGATGGCCTTCGCCGTGGTCAAGGACCCGGCCACCATCGACACCCCCGAAAAGGTCGTGGAGCTCGAGAAGGCCGTGATGAAGATCGTCGACGGCAGCCTCGGCGCCATCGCCCGTCCGGCCCGCGTGCACTTCATCTCCGGCCTGCCCAAGACCCGTTCGGGCAAGATGCTGCGCCGCTCGATCCAGGCCCTGGCCGAAGGCCGCGACCCGGGCGATCTGACGACCATCGAAGACCCGACCACGCTGGACCAGATCAAGGCCGCCCTCGGCGCCTGATCGCCCTCCAGCCCAACCCGAAAGCCGACCGCTCACCCGGTCGGCTTTTTTGTCTCCCAGCGGGGCGGGCGCCATCGTTCTCCGGCCGCAGAACGAATCGCCCGCCACCCCTGTCTGTCGATCATCCCACCACGTTCCGTCTGCGCCGCCCGATGAACCCCTTCCGCCTGCCGATCCTGCTCCTTGTGCTCCTGCCCGGCCTTGTCGCGGCGGCCGCGCCCAGCGTCGTCTGTCACACCACCTACGGCGGCGAAACCCACGCCCATCGCGTGCGCCCGGTGGCCTCGCCCTACGGCGTCGAGGCCGTGCCCATCGGCAGCCACTTCCTGTTCAAGCCGGTGGTCGAGATCGCGCCGGCCGGGCTCTCCGCGGTCAAGATCTACACCTACGCCGATCTCGATCACGGACCGGTGCCGCTGCACCAGGCCAGCTACCCGCTGCCCCTGCGCCGCCAGGCCGGGCCCTTCGGCTTCACCGGCCAGCAGCGCGTGTACGAACCACGCCGCGACAGCGAGCTGGAATATTGGTGCGAAATCGCCCCCGGAGGCCGCCGGTGAGCGCCCGCCGTCTGCTGCTGGCGGCCGCGTTGCTCGTCGTGGCGCCGATGTCGCGCGCCGACACCCTGCGTCTCGTCTTCGCCGGCGACGTGATGCTCGACGACGGCCCCGGCCGGCTCATCGCCGCCGGCGGCGACCCGCTCGCCGCCTTCGCGCCGCTCCTCGCCGACGCCGACTACCGCATCGCCAACCTCGAATGCCCGGTGGCCACCACCGGCACGCCGCTCGCCAACAAGATCTACAGCTTCCGCGCCGACCCGCGGGTGCTGTCGCGGCTGGGGGGCCGTTTCGACGCCGTCTCCCTCGCCAACAACCACTCTGGCGATTACGGCCGCGACGCCTTCGTCGAGACCATCGCCCACCTGGACGCCGCCGGCATCCGCCGCTTCGGCGGCGGCCGCAACCTCGCCGACGCCCACGCCCCCCTGTGGATCGAGCGCAAGGGCCTGCGCGTCGCGGTGCTCGGCTACAACGAGTTCAAGCCGCGCGCCTTCGAGGCCGGTGCCCGCCACGCCGGCATTGCCTGGAGCGAAGACAGCCAGGTGGTCGCCGACATCCGCGCCGCCCGCAAGGCGGGGGCCGATCTGGTGATTCCCTTCATGCACTGGGGCTGGGAGCGTGAGCGCCAGCCCTCCGCGCGTCAGCGTGCCTTGGCCCGGCGCATGATCGATGCCGGCGCCGCCGCGGTAGTCGGCGGCCATCCCCACGTCACCCAGGGCGCCGAACTGTACCGGGGCCGGCCCATCGTCTACAGCCTCGGCAACTTCGTCTTCGACGGCTTCGACGACGAGCCCGCCGGCCGCGTCGGGTGGCTGCTGCGGCTCGAACTCGACAAACGCGGCGTCGTCGCCTGGCGCACCGTCGAAGCGCAACTCGACGGCGACGGCTCGCCGGCCCCCGCGCCCGGTGCCGCCACCCCTTGCGGCCGGCGGGGCGAGCCCCGCGTCAGGCTGTGCCGCCCCCCCTGACTGCCCGCCGTCACCGCCTTGTCGGCGTTTGCGCGACGGCGATTTTTATCGAGAAATCAACGCGAATCCCCAGGTTCAGGGCCGGGCGTCGGGAGCGATGCCACACGCCGTCGCCCCCTCGCCGCACGCCTGTGCATAGAATGGCCGCTGCATGTCCTCGCCGATCGGCGCCGCGCCACGACCCGTCAAAAAAACACCCGGAGACCACCACGATGAAACTCGCCTACGCCTTGCCGTCCGCCGTCCTGGCCGCCCTGAGCGGCGCCCCCCTGGCCACCCACGCAGCCTGCCCCACCGATCTCGAAGCCGCCGCCGTGGCCGCCGCCATCGTCGCCCGCCAGCCGGTGCCCGCGCCGGCCGGCGAGATGAGCATCGCCGATGGCCTGTGCGGCCGCGACAAGGTGGTGCGCTTCCTCGCCCAGACCTACGGCGAGGTGGCCGGCTACAAGGCCGGGCTCACCAGCCCGGCGGTGCAGCAGCGCTTCAAGTACGACGCGCCCCTGCGCGGCACCCTGTTCAAATCCATGCTGGTGCCCGGCGGCAGCACGCTGCCCGCCAGCTTTGGCACTCGCCCGGTGTTCGAGGCCGACCTGCTGGTGGAAGTGGCCGACCCGGCGGCGCTGGCCAAAGCCGACACGCCGCTGGCCGCCCTCAAGGCGCTCAAAAGCTACGCGCCCTTCATCGAATTGCCCGACCTGATGGTGGCCGACCCGTCAAAACTGGGCGGCCCGATGCTGGCGATGATCAACGTGGGCGCCCGCGCGGGCGTCGTCGGCAAGGCCATCCCCATCAAGGCGACCCCCGCGCTGGCTGAGTCCTTCGCAACCATGAGCGTCACCGTCGCCGACGCCAGCGGCGCGGTGCTCGACACCGGCAATGGCGGCGCCACCCTCGGCAACCCGCTGAATGCCGCCAGCTGGCTCGCCCGCGATCTCGCCGCCGCCGGCATTCCCCTCAAGCGCGGCGATCTGCTGTCGCTCGGGTCATTCACCAAGCTGCTGCCGCCCAAGGCCGGGCTGGCGGTGACGGTGAAATACGCAGGTCTACCGGGCGATCCGGCGGTGGGGGTGAGCTTCCGCTGACGCGGCTGCCGCGTTCAGCCCTCGTTTGCCTCGGCGAGCATCGCCTGGAGCGCGGCAATCATCTCATCAAGCTCGGCGACCAGCCGCCCCCCGGCCTTGAGCGCGTGCGCGATGGTCACTTTCAATCCTTCCCCGATGACATGGGGAAGGATACCCGGGCTGCCCGGGGGACGAACCGCCTACCCGTGCCGCGGCTGGGTCAGGATGGCGTGGCCGTCTTCGAGGCGTTCGACCTGGGCCAGGGTGGACACCGGCACCCGCAGATCCTCGATGTGCTCGCGGCCGCCCTTGAAGCGCTTTTCGACGACGAAGCCGGCGCCCAGCACCTCGGCGCCGGCTTCGCGGGCCATCGCGATGAGGGCGGCGGCGGTGCGGCCGTTGGCGAGGAAGTCGTCGACGATGACGACCCGCTGGCCGGCTTTGATGTAGCGGGTGGAGATCGCCAGCTGCGTCTCGCCGCCCTTGGTGGGCGAGGGCAGGGTGCGGCACACGGCGGGGGTCTCCACGTCGAGGGCGTACTTCTTGGCGTAGACCATCGGCACGCTGAGGGCCTGGGCGACGATCAGCGCGGGGGCGATGCCGCTGGCCTCGGCGGTGAGGATCACGTGGGGCTGGAAGAAGGACAGCCGGCGGGCCAGCTCGTGGGCCAGCTCGAACAGGAAGGCGGGTTCGATGCGGTGGTTGAGGAAGTGGTCGATGACGAGCATCTGGCCGTCGACGCTGCCCTCGGCTTCGATGCGGCGGACGAGGGGCAGGTAGGGGGCGGTGAGGTCGAGATGGGGGCTCATGATGGCGGTCGGGTGGGGCCGGCGCGAGGGCAGACCGGCGGATTCACTGTATCAATGGGTGGCGGGGGGCGGCGTGACGCTTTCCGCGAGGCGGACGAGACGCCGGCGCACCAGACCGATGTGTTCGCGCAGGGTGTACAGCTCGTTGCTGAAGGCCAGCGGCAGCTTGCGGTGGGCGGCGCGCTGCTCGATGCGGTCGAGCCGGGCGAGGAAGGCGGCGAGCGCGGCGGGCGTGCGGGCGGCCTCGGGAGTGGCGTCGATCTCGGCTTCGAGGTATTTCAACTCGCCGTACCAGCGGTACACCCGCGAGCGCATGCGCCAGTTGTAGAGGCCGGGCAGCACCTTGGAGAGCGGCAGCACCACCGCGATCAACGGCAGGATCATGACGAACAGGCGGTCGATCAGGACCGCCAGCCAGAAGGGCAGGTAGCGTTGCAGCAGCGGCGGGCCGGATTCGTAGAAGCGCTGGGCCATGGGGTGCAGCGGCAGGGCGTGGTCGTGGGGGGTGGGAAAGGCGTTGGCGGCCTGGAGCAGGCCGGGCGGGCTGTGCAGCTCGCGGGCGTGCTTGAGGAGCAGGGTGACGATGGCCGGGTGGATGTCGGCCTTGACGACGAGGTTGGCGGTGGCGGCGACGAGGTGGATGTCGCGCGGTGGGCGGTCGCCGCCGATGTCGAGGGCGCCGCGGGGCAGGGTGACCTTCACGAGATGCGGGAAGTGGCGCACGTAGCCGTCGGCCTGGGCGAAGTCGAGCAGGCTGATGCCTTCGGCGTGAAGCAGGGCGTCCACCACCGGCGCCTGGGGCGCGCCGACGACGAAGAAGGCGTCCACGTCGCCCTGCCTGAGGGCCGTGACGGCCTCCATGCCCCCGATGGCGACGAGGGTGGGGTCGTGGGTCTGGAAGCCGTTGGCCGACAGCAGTTGCAGCGCGAAGAGCTGGGCGCCGCTGCCCGGCACGCCGATGGCGAGGCGCTTGCCCTTGAACTGGTCGATGCGTTCCAGCGCCTCGCGGCCGCGGTAGAACACCCATACGGGTTCGAGGTACATGCTGCCGAGGGTGGCGAGGTCTTCGGCGTCGGGTTCGTTGGCGATGCCACCCTGCACGAAGCCCACGTCGACACTGTCGTCGGTCTTGAGGCGGCGCAGGTTCTCGACGGCGCCGCTGGAGGGGCGCAGCTCGACCTCGATGCCTTCCTGGGCGAGCTTCTCCCGGTAGCGCTCGCCGAAATAGTGGTAGGCGCCTCCCGCCGCGCCGGTGCTGAAGACGATCTTCTTGGGCGGCGCCGGCCGCACGAACTGCCAGGCCAGCACGAAGGCGCCGGCGATCAGCAGCAGGGCGGGCAACGCCAGGGTCAGCAGGTCGCGCAGGTTGCGGGTGTCGGCGGAGTCGGAGGGGGTGCGGCGCATGATGGCGTTGGCGTGCGGGCGGCCCGGCGGGTCGAGGCTTGGGGGGCGAATCTTACCGCGCCGGCGGGCTGGCCGTGGGCGCGCCGGCCCATGATCGCCGGATGGGGCTGGCGGCTGGCGGGGCGATGCCGGCGGCCGGTGGCGTGGTCGGCCTGCCTTTTGTCGGCCGGCAATCTCCGGTACATTGCGCCCCCGGCTTTGAAACACAAGGATTTTTCCCCGATGACCCGCCTCCTGCTGGCGCCGATGGAAGGCCTCGCGGACGACGTTCTGCGCGAGGTGCTGACCCGCGTGCCGGGCTACGACCATGCGGTGACCGAGTTCGTGCGCGTTTCCGGCACGCGGTTGCCCCGGCGCGCCTTCGTTCGCACCGCGCCCGAGCTGACGACCGGCAGCCGCACCGGCAGCGGAACGCCGGTGCGGGTCCAGCTGCTGGGCTCGGACCCGGCGTGCATGGCCGACAACGCGGCGCAACTGGCGCGCCTGGCGCCGGCGGGCATCGACCTCAACTTCGGATGCCCGGCGCCGCTGGTCAATCGGCATGGCGGCGGCGCGGCGCTGCTCGACGAGCCGGAGCGCCTCTACGCGATTGCCTGCGCGGTGCGCGCGGCGGTGCCGCGGTCGATTCCGTTCACCGCCAAGATGCGTCTGGGGGTGGCGGATACGGCCCGGGCCCTGGATTGCGGCCGCGCGCTGGCCGACGGTGGGGTGGAGGGGCTGGTGGTCCATGCCCGCACCAAGAACGACGGCTACCGTCCGCCGGCCCATTGGGAATGGGTGGGGCGCATCGCCGACGTGGTGGTGGTGCCGGTGGTGGCCAACGGCGAGGTGTGGAACGAGGACGACTGGCGGCGCTGCCGGGCGGTGAGCGGCGCTCGCGACGTGATGCTGGGCCGCGGCGCGGTGGCCGACCCGTTCCTGGTGCGGCGCATCCGCGCGGGCGGCGAGGCGCCGGTGGACCGCGACGCGGAGTGGGCCGAGTTGCTGCCGCTGATCGGGGAGTTCTGGCGCCGGGTGCTGGCCAAGGTGGAGTCGCGCCATGCGCCGGGGCGGCTCAAGCAGTGGCTGGGGCTGATGCGGCGCAACTTTCCGGCGGCAGAACGGCTGTACGCGGAGCTGCGGGCGCTCAAGGACGCGCCGGCGGTGAGCCACCTGCTGGCGCGTCACGGCGTTCCGGTGCTGTTGGCCGCCGCGTAGAATTGCGGGATGTACGCCAATTCGAAGATTCCCGAGAGCGCCCAGCAGGGCGTTCATGAAAACCTCGTCGAACGGGTCGCGAAGCACGCCCGTTCCGATTTCCGCAAACCCTGCCTCGATTACAACAAGGCCGCCTTCGAGGCCAGCCTCGCGGGCTGGGACGGCAAGGCGCCGCTGATCCTCGACGCCGGCTGCGGCGTGGGACACAGCACGATCCAGCTGGCACGGGCGTTTCCCGATCACTGGGTGATCGGCGTCGATCAGTCCGAAGACCGCCTGACCCGCAAGAAGCCCTACCCGGACGCCCTGCTGCCGAAGAACATGGTCTTCGTGCGGGCCGATCTGGTGGATTACTGGCGCCTCATGTCCGATGCCGGCATCCGCCTGGCGCGGCATTACATCCTGTACCCGAACCCCTGGCCGAAGATCGGCCACCTGACCCGGCGCTGGCACGCCCACCCGGTGTTTCCGTTCGTGCCGCGGCTGGGGGGACGGCTGGAATGTCGCAGTAACTGGAACATTTATGTGGAAGAATTCGCCGTCGCGCTGGGGCTGCTCACCGGTCGTGAGGTGGGTTGGGAGGCCTTCGAGGCGCCCGTTCCGCTGACCCCTTTCGAACGCAAGTACCGGGATTCCGGCCAGACCCTTTACCGGTGTGTGGTGGAGTTCGATCGCCAACCCAACCTGGAGCAAGACCCGTCATGACCCGAATCCAATCCGAACCGCTGTCCGACGAAGAGCTGGAACAACTCGAGGAGCTGCTCGTCTCCGACGATGTGCCCGCCGACTGCATGAACCTCGAGATGCTCGACGGCTATCTCGCCGCGATCATCGCCTCGCCGCTGCCGGTCAAGGTCGAGCAATGGCTGCCGGCGGTGTGGACCGCCGACGAAGGCGAAGTGGGCTTTGGTTCCGGCGCGGTGCTGCAGAAGGCCATCGAGCTGGTCCTGCGCTATCACAACGACATGCTGGCGCTGATCGGCGACGACGAGGGCGACGAGGAAGGCGAGGCCGAGGGCTGGCAGCCGTTCTGCTACGCCCAGGGCGGCGAGGACGACCCGGCCATCGGCGAGGAGTGGACCAACGGTTTCGAGCAGGGCTTCGAGATGTGGCCGCCGGAGTGGCCGGATGCGGTGAGCGATACCGCCATCGCCGAGGAACTGCTGGAAACCCTTCTCGGTGCCGAGGAGGAAGTCGTGGTGCCGCCCGATGCCGAGGCCCAGCTCGCTGAGCTGGAAGAAAAGGGCCTCGCCGTGCAGCACCTGTTCCAGACCTGGCGCGCCCTCGGCCTGCCGGCGCCCGAGCCTGTGGCGGTGAGCGCGGCGGCCGGCGCCCGGAAGAGCGGGCCCGGGCGCAACGATCCCTGCCCCTGCGGCAGCGGCAAGAAGTACAAGAAGTGCTGCGGCGCGGACGCCTGATCGGGTCGGCCGCGGTGCGGCCCGGGCGCCGCGCGCGGTGAAGTACCGCGGCGAGATCGATGGGCTGCGCGCGGTCGCAGTCCTGCCGGTGATCCTCTTCCACGCCGGCTTCGGGCTGTTCGGCGGGGGCTACGTGGGGGTGGATGTGTTCTTCGTGATCAGCGGTTACCTGATCACGCGCATCCTGCTGGCGGAGCTGTCGGCGGGGCATTTCACGCTGGTCGGCTTCTACGAGCGACGGGCGCGGCGCATCCTGCCGGCGCTCTTCGTGGTGATGCTGGCCTGCCTGCCGTTCGCGTGGTCGTGGCTGGCGCCGGGCGAGATGCTGCGCTTCTGCAACAGTCTGATCGGCGTTTCGCTGTTCGCGTCGAACATCGTGTTCTGGCGCGAGAGCGGCTATTTCGACACCTCGGCCGAACTCAAGCCGCTGCTCCACACCTGGAGCCTGGCCGTCGAGGAGCAGTACTACCTCTTCTTTCCGCTGCTGCTGATGGCGGCCTGGCGGCTCGGGCCGCGGCGCATCGCCGTGCTCCTGGGCGGGGCGCTGCTGGCGAGCCTGCTGCTGGCCGAGTGGGTGCTGCGCCGCGATGCCACCGCCGCCTACTATCTGCTGCCGACCCGCGGCTGGGAGCTGCTGGCCGGGGCGCTGACGGCCGTGGTGCTCGCGGCGCGGGCCGGCGCGAGCGGCGCACTGGAGCCGCGCGACCGCCGTGTCGCCGAGCTGGCGAGCCTGGCCGGGCTGGCGGCGGTGTTGGGCGCAGTATTCCTGTTCGACCGCCAGACGCCGTTTCCGGGCTTCTGGGCGGCGCTGCCGGTGGCCGGCACGGCGCTGCTGGTGCTGTTCGCATCGCCCGCGACCCGGGTCGGGGCCTTGCTCGGCAATCGCTTCCTGGTCGGCATCGGGCTGCTGAGCTACAGCGCTTACCTGTGGCACCAGCCGCTACTGGCCTTCGCGCGGGTGCGCAGCGTCGAGGCCCCGGGCGCGGCGACGATGGCCGGGCTGGCGCTCGCGTCGCTGGCCCTGGCCTACTTGACGTGGCGTTTCGTCGAGCGCCCCTTCCGCAACCGGCGGACGGTACCGCGACGGGCGGTGTTCGTGCTGAGCGGGGTGTGCCTGCTAGGTTTCATCGCGCTGGGGCAGGGCGGGCGGATGAGCGGCGGCTACGTGTCGGCGCGGCTCGGAGAACGGCAGATCGCCCTGCGCCAGACGGCCTTGCCGAGCCCGAAGCGCGAGGCGTGCCACACCCTCGACAGCGCCGACTTTCCGCCGCCATCCGCGGCGTGCAGCTACTTCGGACCCGACGTGCGCTGGGCGGTGTTCGGCGACAGCCACGCGGTCGAGCTCGCCTACGCTCTGGCCGAGGGGCTGCGTCCGGCCGGGCAGGGCGTCAAACATCTGAGCTTCAGCGGCTGCGGACCGCTGTTCGGACGAACCGACCTCGACACCCCGTGCCGCCGCTGGAGCGACGCCGCGCTCGACTACCTGCTGGCGACGCCGTCGATCCGTACCGTGGTGGTGAGCTACCGGATGAACCTGCACCTGTTCGGCGAGCACGAGGGCGTCTATCCGGCGCTGCCCGATGCGGTGCCGGCAGCCGAGCGGGCGCGTCTGTGGCGGGCCTACGTGACGATGCTTGAACGCCTCGTGGCGGCGGGCAAGCAGGTGGTGGTAGTGCTGCAGGCGCCCGAACTGCGCAAGGGCATCGACGATCTCGCGCTGGTCGAGGGCGAGCGCGATGCCATCGTCGGTGTGCCGCGTGCCTGGTGGGAAGCCCGCCAGGCCTTCGTGCGCAGCCATCTGACCGAGCTGCCGCCCGGGGTGACGGTGGTCGACCCCGCCGAGCTGTTCTGCGACGCCGACAAGTGCTACGCGGCCCGGGGTGGCGCAGCCGATTATTTCGACGACGATCATTTGTCGATGCACGGCGCACAGCGGCTCGCCGGGCGCATCCTGAACCTGCCGGGGCCCGTTCCGGCCCCCTGACCGTGGAGTGAATCGAGTGGCCGATCCCTGCTTGAGTTGTGGCGCGTGTTGCGCGAGTTTTCGGGTGGATTTCCATGTCTCCGACCTGGAGAACCAGCCGGGCGGATGCGTGCCGCCGAACCTGACGGTGCCCGTCACCGCCACCCTGGTGCGCATGCGCGGCACCGATGACGGACCGCCCCGGTGCATCGCCCTGGAAGGGGAGATTGGCGGTGCGGTGCGCTGCACGATCTACGACCGCCGCCCCGGCCCGTGCCGCGACTTCGCGCCCTTCGCGGCACTGGGCATCGGGGACGAAGGCTGCGCCCGCGCCCGTCGTCGCCATGGCATGAAACCGCTCGACGAGTGATTTTGTGCCCGAAATCCGCGCGACGTGACAGTTAGATACATTTCGACCGCCCGGGATGTGACGGAGCAGCTTAGTCTTTCACTTTTACAACCAGAAGGAGCGACACATGGGTTTGCTGAGTTTCGTACGTGAAGCAGGTGAAAAGCTGTTCGGTCGCAAGGACGTGGAGGCCGCCGCCGCCGAGCCGAGCGCCGCCGACAAGCTGGCCGATCTCAACCAGAAGGCTGCCGCCGCCATCGTCGCCTACATCGACAAGCAGGGCCTCGACACCAGCGCCCTGCGGGTGAGTTTCGACGGCGTGAGCAGCACCGTCACCGTTGCGGGCACCGTCGCCGACCAGGCGACCAAGGAGAAAGTGCTGTTGTGCTGCGGCAACGTGGATGGCGTGGACAAGGTGGACGACCAGCTCGGCGTCACCAATCCCGAGCCGCCGGCACAGTTCCACACCGTGGTGCGCGGCGACACCCTGTCGGCCATCGCCAAGACCTACTATGGCAACGCCAATGCCTACATGAAGATCTTCGAGGCCAACAAGCCGATGCTTGGTCACCCGGACAAGATCTACCCGGGCCAGGTGCTGCGCATTCCGGCCTGAATCGTGCCGTAGCGGCCGCCGGCGGGCGGCCCGGATTGGCGGATTGGGTCGGCTCTGACACAATCCGCCGCTCCTTTCACATTTCCGTCACAGACCGGAGCCCGCCATCATGACCATCCGTTTCCCCGTTGAAGGCGAATTCATCCAGCTCGACCAACTGCTGAAGGCTGCCGGGCTGTGCGGTTCGGGCGGTGAGGCGAAGCAGCGCGTCGCCGACGGCGTGGTGTTCGTGGATGGCGAGATCGAGAACCGCAAGCGGGCCAAATTGCGTCCGGGCCAGCGCATCGAGTTCGCCGGCGAGACCATCGAGCTGGTCGCCGCGGGCTGACCCGTCCCGGGCCGGCCCGCTCGTCCCCGGACGGACGTCCGGGGCGATTCCGTCTTATTTCAGCAGACCTTCGGCCTTCAGTGCAGCCTGCACGGCCGGACGTGCCTGGATGCGCTCGACGAAGGCGCCGAGGCTCGGCCATGCGCCGATGTCGACGCCCACGAAGCCGGTCCACCCGAGCACCGTGAAGAGATAGGCGTCGGCCACCGAGAAGGTGTCGCCCAGCAGATAGGGCTTGGCTTCGAGCGCGGCGGCGGCGATCGGCAGGCGACGGGCCAGCAGCGCGCGGGCGGCGTTCTTCATGTCGTCGGTGGCGGCCGGGTTGAACAGCGGGCTGAAGTTCTTGTGCAGCTCGGTGCCGATGAAGGTGAGCCATTCCTGCAGGCGGGCGCGGGCCAGTGTGCCGCACGGCGGGGCGAGCTGCTTTTCGGGCACCAGATCGGCGACGTACTGGATGATGGCCGGGCCTTCGGTGAGCACCTCGCCGTCGTCGAGCTGCAGCGCGGGCACGTAACCTTTGGGGTTGATGGCGCTGTAGTCGCCGCCGGAGGCGAGTTCCTTGGTGCGCAGATTGACTTTCTCGAGGGTGACGTCGAAGCCGGCTTCGCGCAGTACGATGTGGGGCGACAGCGAGCAGACGCCGGGGGCGTAGTAGAGCTTCATGGGTGGTCTCCTGGGGTGGTGTCAGTCCGGGTGGATGTCCCCGGTGGTGTAATGCCAGCGTTCGCCGAGGCGCACGAAGCGGCTGGTTTCGTGAAGACGGTGGGCGCGGCCGCCAATCTTGTAGCGGGCGACGAATTCGACGAGGGCGTGGGTGGCGTCCTCCTGGTGGTGACGCTTGATCGCGAGGCCCAGCCACTTGGTGGGCGGCTCGTCGGCGAGCCGTAGCTCGTTGGGGCGGAAGTCCGGGTGCCAGGTGGCCAGCAGGTAACCCTCGCGGCCGAGCGTGAAGGCCGTGTAGCGGGAGCGCATCAGCGCCTCGGCGGTGGGTGCCGGGGTGTCGGAGTCGAGGTAGCGTCCGCAGCAGTCGGCGTAGCCGGACGCGTTACCGCAGGGGCAGGGCAGGGCCATGAAGGGTCGTCGGGCAAGGTGGTGGCGCATTCTGGAATGCCTCGCCGATCGCCGCAAGCCAAAATGGGCCCCGACACTGGAGAGTTCGCTGCCGTTGCCGTTATCCGTGGTTGGAGATCGGCGGCGGGTCGGAGGCGATCCGGACCGCCGGCCGGGAACGAAACACCCCGGGGAGGGTGCGGTGCGGACGAAGTCTGGGGATGGGGCTGCAATGGGACTGAAAAGGTGGATGGTGGGGATTCGCGGCAAGCTGATCGCGATCTTCGTGGTCATCAAGGTGCTGCCGCTGTTGTTGCTGGCGCTCCTGGCATGGAGCATGGCCCAGCGCCTGGGCGACACGGTGAGCGCACAGGCCAGCGCGATGGCCGAGTCGATGCTCGCGACCATCAAGCAGGTGAGCAACGCGGCCACCGACGACGCGATCAAGGCGCTCGACGACCGTGCCCGGGTGGCCATCGAGCGGCTGACGACCGATACCGCCCGCGCCGTGGCGGCGTTTTTGTACGACCGGGACTCGGACGTGCTGCAGGCGGCGCAGATCGAGCCGAGCGAGGCGGCGTATCGCAGCTTCCTGCGCCACCGGGAGCGGCCGCTGCATCGCCACGGCGAGTGGCGCCTGTCCGACGACCAGACCCGCTGGGAGCCCGCCGCACCGGAAAGCTGGGACGAGGCGCTGGCGGCCGACGCGCAGCAGGCCTTGCCCGACAACGCCAGTGCGTTCAGCGCCCGTCCGCCGGAATTCATCGGCCACGTCGAGCCGCGGCCGTTGTTCGTCGAGATGAGCTTCATCGACCTGCAGGGGCGCGAGCGGGTCAAGGTGGTGACGGGGGCGCTCAGTACGCCGGCCCTGCGCGACGTGAGCGACCCCCACCAGACCTTCCTGAAGGCCGAGCGCTACTGGCCGGCGCTCAAGCAGCTCAAGCCGGGCGAGATTTACGTGTCGGAGGTGATCGGTGCCTACGTGGGCAGCAAGGTGGTGGGCGCCTACCTGCCCGCCAGCGCGCAGAAGGCCGGCATCGCCTTCGAGCCGGAGAAGTCGGCCTACGCGGGCACCGAGAATCCGCTCGGCAGGCGCTTTCGCGGCATCGTGCGGTGGGCGACGCCGGTGGTGCGCGGGGAGCGGATCGTCGGCTATGTGACCCTGGCCCTTGATCACGACCACATCCGCGAATTCACCGATCACATCAGCCCCACCGATTCGCGCTACACGCCGATCAACGATGCCATCGCCGGCAACTACGCGTTCATGTGGGATCACCGTAGCCGGGCGATTTCGCATCCGCGGGATTACTTCATCCCGGGCTACGACCCGGCCACCGGCGAGCCCGTCACGCCGTGGCTGGACCAGTCGCTCTACGAGGCCTGGCAGGCGTCCGGAAAGCCTTCGCAGGCCTTCCTGGCCGAGGTCAAGCCCTTCGATGCGCAGTCGCTGAAGAAAAAGCCCGCCGCCGCCCAGGTCAAGGCCGGCACGGTAGGACTGGATTGCCGCTATCTCAACTTCTCGCCCCAGTGCGCCGGCTGGAACCAGCTGACCGAGAACGGCGGCTCCGGTTCGTTCAAGATATTCTTCTCGGGGCTCTGGAAGCTCACCACCGCGGCGGCCATTCCGTACTACACCGGCCAGTACGGCGAATCGAAGCGGGGGTTCGGCTTCGTCACCATTGGCGCCAACGTGGACGATTTCCACCGCGCCGCCACCGATTCGGCCGCACGTATCGGCCAGAGCATCGCCGAGATGGACAAAGCCTTCCTGGCCCAGCGCCAGGGGCTGCGCGACGGCATCGCCACCAATCTCGCCCAGACCGCCGGCGCATTGAGCCTGTCGACGCTGGTGATGGTGGTGCTGGTGATCATCGTGGCGATCTGGATGGCGCAGTTCATCACGCGGCGCATCACCACGATGATCGACGGCCTCGGCCGCTTCCAGTCCGGCGATCTGTCCCATCGGCTGGAAGTGCGCTCCACCGACGAGATGGGGCAGCTCGCCCAGTCGTTCAACAGCATGGCCGACGAGGTGCAGGAATCGTTCGCGCGTTCCGAGGAGGCGCGGGGCCGGGCCGAAGAGGCCAACAAGCTCAAGTCGGACTTCCTCGCGAGCATGTCCCATGAACTGCGCACGCCGCTCAACGGCATCCTCGGCTATTCCGAACTACTGCAACTCGAACTCGAGGACCCGGGCCAACAGGAATTCGCCGCGACGATCCACGCGTCGGGCCAGCACCTGCTCGACATCGTCAACGACCTGCTTGATCTCGCCAAGGTCGAGGCGGGACGGATGGACGTCAAGTTCGCCACCCAGGATCTGGCCCGGCTGGCGTCCGAACTGGTCGGCACGCACCGGGCCTACGCCCAGGCTAAAGGGCTCGAGATGGCGCTCCAGCTGGCCGACGACCTGCCGTCCGAGATCGTCATCGATGCGCAGCGCGTGCGCCAGATCCTCAATAACCTCTTGAACAACGCGATCAAGTTCACCGAAAATGGCAAGGTTGGCTTGACTGTCCGGCGCGACGGCGAGTGCATCGCCTTCGACGTGTCGGACAGCGGCCCCGGCATTCCGCCCGAAGCCCAGGAACTCATCTTCGAGAAATTCCGTCAATTGGATCAGTTCATGACCCGCGATCACGGCGGCACCGGCCTCGGACTGGCGCTGGCGCGCGAACTGGCCCATCTGTTGGGGGGCGATCTCCGGGTGCGTTCGCGCATCGGCGAGGGCTCGACCTTCACCCTTACCCTACCTGCGAACGGGCAGCTGTCCCGATAGGCATCCTTCCATGAGCGATTCGCCCACTCCATCCCAGAAACGGGTGCTCGTCGTCGACGACAACGCGATCAACCGGCGGCTCGCCATCGCCTTCGTCACCCGCTTAGGCTACGCCACCGACCAGGCCGAGGACGGTCCGGCCGCGCTCGGCAAACTCGGCGAGGGGCCGTTCGACATTGTCTTCCTCGACATCAGCATGCCCGGCATGTCGGGCGAGGAAGTGCTCGCGCGGATCAGGGCCGACGGCCGGTTCGGCGGCCTGCGCGTCATCGCCTATACTGCCCATGCGCTGCCCGAAGAAAAGCAGCGCCTGATCGACGCCGGCTTCGACGACCTCCTCATCAAGCCGATCACCCTCAGTGCCGTCGAGCGCATCCTGGCTGCCTGAGGCAGGGCGCAGCAGCGCCCGGGAGCCGTTGAACTTGTGGGAAGATTTGAATTGTGCGTTCGCACAATCGAAGGCATTTTAAAATATAATATATATAAGACTTGGCGTCGTCAGACAAAAACCAAAGGCCGGTCTGTGAGGGAGACGCGTGCCGGGCCGCGACGGTCCGCCGCGAAGACAGCAT
Source organism: Zoogloea sp. (assembly GCF_041911615.1). Classification (GTDB taxonomy): domain Bacteria; phylum Pseudomonadota; class Gammaproteobacteria; order Burkholderiales; family Rhodocyclaceae; genus Zoogloea. The sequence continues at coordinate 45,307 of NZ_JAYROR010000015.1, forward strand.
CACCGTAATGTAACCATCGTCTAGGAAGGATCTACCCATGCTTGAAGCCTACCGCCAGCACGTTGCCGAGCGTGCCGCCCTCGGCATTCCGCCGCTGCCCCTGTCGAAGCAGCAAACCCAGGCTCTGGTCGAACTGCTGCAGAACCCGCCGGCCGGCGAGGAAGCTTTCCTGGTAGACCTGCTCACCTATCGCGTTCCCGCCGGTGTCGATGACGCCGCCAAGGTCAAGGCCGAATTCCTGGCCAAGGTCGCCAAGGGCGAGCTGGCCTGTGCGCTGGTTTCCAAGGTCAAGGCCACCGAACTGCTGGGCACCATGCTCGGCGGCTACAACGTCAAGCCGCTGATCGATCTGCTGGGCGACGCTGAGTGCGGCGCCACCGCGGCCGAGGGCCTCAAGAAGACCCTGCTGGTCTTCGACTACTTCCACGATGTGGCCGAACTGGCCAAAGCCGGCAACGCCAATGCCAAGGGCGTGATGCAATCTTGGGCCGACGGCGAGTGGTTCACCTCCCGCCCCGAAGTGCCCGCCAGCCAGAAGCTCACCGTCTTCAAGGTCACCGGCGAAACCAACACCGACGACCTGTCGCCCGCGCCGGACGCCTGGTCCCGCCCCGACATCCCGCTGCACGCGCTGGCCATGCTCAAGAACCCGCGTCCGGGCATCGAAGCCGACGAGCCGGGCTCCCGCGGCCCGATCAAACAGCTCGAGAAGCTGGCCGCCAAGGGTAACCTGATCGCCTACGTCGGCGACGTGGTCGGCACCGGATCTTCCCGCAAGTCCGCCACCAACTCCGTGCTGTGGTTCACCGGCGAGGACATCCCGTTCGTTCCGAACAAGCGTTTCGGCGGCGTGTGCCTGGGCTCCAAGATCGCCCCGATCTTCTTCAACACCATGGAAGATGCCGGCGCGCTGCCGATCGAGATCGACGCCGGTCAGATGGACATGGGCGACGAGATCGAGCTGAAGATCGACCAGGCCACCGGCAAGGTCGTCGCCACCAAGAACGGCACCACCATCGCCGAATCCCAGCTCAAGACGCTGGTGATCCTCGACGAAGTCCGCGCTGGCGGCCGCATCCCGCTGATCATCGGCCGTGGCCTCACCGCCAAGGCCCGTGAAGCCCTGGGCCTGCCCGTCTCGACCCTGTTCCGCCTGCCGCAGAACCCCGCCGATTCCGGCAAGGGCTTCTCGCTGGCCCAGAAGATGGTCGGCCGCGCCTGTGGCCTGCCGGAAGGTCAGGGCGTGCGTCCGGGCACCTACTGCGAGCCCAAGATGACCACCGTCGGCTCCCAGGACACCACCGGCCCGATGACCCGCGACGAACTGAAGGATCTGGCCTGCCTCGGCTTCTCCGCCGACCTGGTGATGCAGTCCTTCTGCCACACCGCGGCCTACCCGAAGCTGGTGGACGTGCGCATGCACCGCGAGCTGCCGTCCTTCATCTCCACCCGCGGCGGCGTCTCGCTGCGTCCGGGCGACGGCGTGATCCACTCCTGGCTGAACCGCCTGCTGCTGCCCGACACCGTCGGCACCGGCGGCGACTCCCACACCCGTTTCCCGATCGGCATCTCCTTCCCGGCCGGCTCCGGTCTGGTCGCGTTTGCCGCCGCCACCGGCGTGATGCCGCTGGACATGCCGGAGTCGGTGCTGGTCCGCTTCAAGGGCAGCATGGAAGACGCTACCAAGCGCGGCATCACCCTGCGTGACCTGGTCAACGCGATCCCGCTGTACGCCATCAAGGCCGGCCTGCTGACCGTCGAGAAGAAGGGCAAGAAGAACATCTTCTCCGGCCGCATCCTCGAGATCGAAGGTCTGCCGGACCTGAAGGTCGAACAGGCCTTCGAACTGTCCGACGCCGCTGCCGAACGTTCCGCCGCGGCCTGCTCGGTGCAGCTGAACAAGGCGCCGATCGTCGAGTACATGCGTTCCAACATCACCCTGATGAAGTGGATGATCGCCGAAGGCTACGAGGATGCCCGCACCCTGAAGCGCCGCATCAAGGCCATGGAAGAGTGGATCGAGAGCGGCGTGCTGCTCCAACCGGACGCCAACGCCGAATACGCCGCCGTGATCGAGATCGATCTGGCCGACGTGACCGAGCCGATCCTGGCTTGCCCGAACGATCCGGACGACGTCAAGGTGCTGTCCGAAGTCCAGGGCGACAAGATCGACGAAGTCTTCATCGGCTCGTGCATGACCAACATCGGCCACTTCCGCGCCGCGGGTAAGGTGCTGGACGGCAAGTCCGACATCCCGACCCGCCTGTGGATCGCCCCGCCGACCAAGATGGACGCCCTGATCCTGACCGAAGAAGGCTACTACAGCGTCCTCGGCAAGGCCGGCGCGCGCATGGAAATGCCGGGCTGCTCGCTGTGCATGGGTAACCAGGCGCAGATCCGCAAGGGGTCCACTGCGGTGTCCACCTCGACCCGTAACTTCCCGAACCGCCTGGGTATCGACACCCGCGTGTACCTGGCTTCTGCCGAACTGTCCGCCGTCGCCGCCCTGCTGGGCCGTCTGCCGACCGTCGCCGAGTACCAGGAGCAGGTCCAGGCCGTCAATGCGAAAGCCGCCGAGGTCTATCGCTACATGAACTTCGACCAGATCCCCGCTTTCGTTGAAGTGGCGGATACCGTCGAGATGTAATCTCCGCCTGAGGCACCGTTCGCGGTGTCGCCAGCGAGTTCGACCCCTGCCGTCCGGGTTTCCGGGCGGCAGGGGTTTTTTGTTTTTGGGCGTCCAATGCAGAGGTGAGGGACGGATGGCATGGGTCGGTGCGCGCTGCCCAGCGCGCTAAATCGCGTTAAAACGAAAAAATCATTAAAAACGACTTTATTTTTTTAATCGTTAAAAGTGATAATACTCAAAACCCTGACGCCGCAGCCATGAAGCACGAATCCCAGTCTTCCCTCACCTGTTCCACCCGTGACGCCGCGCGTTTGCTCGGCGTCAGCATCCGCACCGCGCAATTGTGGGTCGAGGATGGACGGTTGCGGGCCTGGAAGACGCCGGGCGGGCATCGGCGGATCTTGATCGAATCGGTGGATCGCCTGCTGGACGAGCAGCGCAGGGCCGGCCTGCCGGTGGGCCGGGCGTCCTACGGCGTGCTGCTGTTGCGCGAGAACGAGCGCGAGCGTGCCGCCTTGCTGGCGCTGCTCGACACCCTGCTGCCCGATTGCGTGCTCAGCGCCGCGTCGAGCGGTTTCGAGGGCTTGATCCAGATCGGCGAAAATGCGCCGGACGTGCTGATCACCGATCTGGGCGTCACGGGGCTGGATTTCTTCCGGATGATCCATTCGCTGCTCGGTTATCTGCGCGACCGGCAGATGCTGGTGGTCGTGCTCCTCGCGGCGGGGTCCGACCGTGGCGCGGTCGCCGAACGGATGCCGACGGGAGTGGTGCTGGTCGATCCGCCGGTGGATGGCCCCGAGCTGGCGGCGCTGGTGTGGGGTTTGCTGCGCGACCGGGACATGGGGACGACGGGGCCACACGCTGTACGGGACAGGGCGAACAGGTCGAGCTAGTCCGGCCCCGCCAACAAAACCCCCCCGGCGTACGGGGGTTTTTTGTTGGCGGGACTGGTCCGGCAGCGTGCGGTACGTCTCAGGCCAGGTCGGCCGGCATCACGGTGCGCAGTACGGTCTGGGTTTCACCTTCGCGGACGCGGTTGGTGAACCACCACAGGGCCCCTTTCTTGATCGTCCAGTCGGCTTCGTGACCCGACAGGAGGAGCGAGGCCAGACGGCCCAGTTCCGGTTGGTGGCCGACGACCAGGGCCGAGCCGCCGCCGTCGGGCCAGCCGCAGGCGGCGAGAATCGCGGAGATGTCGTTGCCGGGCCCGAGCGCGGGGACGATCTCGAAATCCTGGGTGAAGGCGCTGGCGGTCTGGCGCGTGCGCACGGTGGGGCTGACCAGTACGCGGAGCTTCTTCGGTCGGCGCTTTTCCAGCCACTCGGCCACCTTGTGCGCCTGCCGGATGCCCCGCTCGGTGAGTTCGCGGGTGCTGTCGGGCAGGCCGTCGACGGCTTCCGCGTGGCGCCACAGCAGCAAATCCATTTGGGTTGTCTCCTCGTTTTTTGAAATAGCCAGGGATTCTCGGCCATCAAGGTTACCGCCAGATGAATGCATCAGCGCCGCCACGGCGCTTTACCCCACAGCACCGATTCGAGGGACGGCAACACGCTCTTGCGCAAGCGGGCGATCCGCGGGGCGTGCCAGCCGGCGACGAAGGCCGCGCCGCTGCGCAGCTCCGGATCTTTGCCGGCCCAAGCCTTGAGGCGGTTGCGGGCGACGATTTCGTCGTTGAGGTAGCCGAGGGTTTCCTGGACTTCGGCGATCTCGTTGGCGAAACGCACGGTGGCCTTTTCGGGCAGCAGTGGGAGCAGGAATTCGATGCCGTAACGCAGACGCTTGAGGGCAACGCGCAGTTCGTGGAGTTTTTCGGGGTGCAGGTCGGCCGCGGCAACGAAGCGCTTGCGGGCGCGCTTGCGCAACTGGCTCAGCTGAAGACGCGCGAAGGTGGTGAGGTTAGCCGACTTGACCAGCGAATCGCTCTGCAGGGCGAACAGGTCGGCGGCCAGGGCCAGCATCTGGCGGCCGTGGCTGGCGGCGAGGAGTTGCTCGCGGGCGGCGGCCTTTTCGCGGTCGCGCCGGTCGATGGCCATGGCGATCAGACGTTGGGTGGCATCGTCGGCCAGGCCCGATTCGGCAACCGGGCTGAGGACTTCGGCCAGCATCACATCCAGGTCGCGGGCGGCGCCGAGGCCGTCGGCGGCGTCCTTGAGGCCTTGCGACCAGCGCTCGACGAAGGCCGCGGGCAGGGCCGGACCGAACAGCCGGAGCGCCGAGCGCAGGCGTCGCAGCGCGACCCGCAGCTGGTGGATGAACTCCGGGTCGTCGCTCTCGCGGGCGCCGGATTCGTTGGTCTGCCACAGGGCCAGGCAGTCGAAGGCGATGATCCGGAAGGCGTCCACCGGCGACTGCTCGGCGGCGAGGCGGGACGGGCGGGCCTTGGCGGGACGCAGGGCGTGGTTTGAGTACAGGCGGTAGCCACGCTCGGCCTTGCTGACGTTTTCGGGGGTGAGGGGCAGGTTCTCGGCCAGTTGCAGGGCGAGGGCGTAGAGCTCGCGGGGGTCGCCCTCGACCAGTTCGAGTTCGAGCTCGCACAGCGGACGGGTCTGCGCGCCGGCCTCGATTTGGCCGTTGTCGATCATGGCGAGCACCTTGACCCCTTCGCGCGGGGTGAGGATGCAGGTCTCGCGCTTGAAGTGGGTGGTGAACACCGGCACGAGCTGGGGCTGCAGGTTTTCGAGCCGGCTGCGCACGTCGTCGCTGTCGATCGCCGAGAAATCGAAGGCGCCGTTCACGTAGGGCTGCTCCCATTCGGGACGCGCCGACAGGCCGCCGATGGACTCGGCCGCGCACTTCACGGTCTGCAGCCAGCGCGTGCCCGCCTTGCGGGTGCGCACCGCCATGCGACGTTCGCGCAGTTCGAGTTCGGGCGTGTCGAAGTAGGTGTTCTCGAGGGTGACGCTGCGGCCGTCACGCGGCGCGTCGGCGATCAGGGGATGGCGGCGCAGGGCGGGGAGGGCCTTTTGCGGGAGGGTCAGCTTGAGTTCGATTTCGCGGCTCATGGGGATGCCATCGGTTGTCATGGAACAGCCCGGATTCGGGCGCGGGCCATTCTAGTCCCGATGGCGGGCCGCTGTCTTGCGCGGCGCCGTTACATTTTCAGGCTGCGCCGCGGGGTGGATCAGGCGGCGCTGAAAACCGTCTCGGCGCTGCCGCGCTGGCCCTTGTTATCGACCCAGGTCACGGCGAGGCGGTCACCGGCCTTGACGCCGCCGAGCTGGAAGGCGAACAGGGGATTGGCCGACACGGCGGTGCCGAGGGCGCCTTCAATGACCGGTCTGCCGTTGAGGCTGAGCACGACCGAGGTGATGAAGTGCGCCGACACGAGCTGGCCGCCGGCTTCGCGTCGCTGGCCGGATTCCATCGGGTGCGGCAGCAGGACGCGGACTTCGCCGTCGTCGCCCCGGACGGTGGCGCGCAGTTTGATCGGATCGGGCATGTCGGGTTTCTCCGCTATTCGCCGCAGCCGCCGACGGTTACCTTGACGTCGCGGAAGACGGTGTAGTGCCGGCCGCTGGCCAGGGCCACGACGCGCAGACGCGAACTCTCGGCCATCTTGAGCTTGGCCTGGAAGCGCGGCTGGGCGCCGGGGGCAAAATTGAACTGCAGGGCCAGGGGAAAGGGATTCTTGTCCACGAGCACCGACAGGCGCGTGGTGCCGGCGATCTGGCTGGCGACCTCGATGGGCACGGCGGCGCCGTTCTCGGCGATCTCCGGCGTCTTGAGGACGATCTCGCGGCTGGCCTCGGCGCCCGCAGCGCCGATCAGTCGAAGGGCATCGGCGACGTTGCGGGCTTCGAAAGGGCCGCGGGGAAAGTCGACCGCCACGGCGCGCCCCGGCCGGAGCACGCCGGCTCCCACCAGGGCCAGCAGCGCGCCGGTGCTGCCGAAGGCTTGCAGGAAGCTGCGTCGGGCTGCGGGCATCACGCCTCCGCCTTCCAGTGCCCGGACTTGCCGCCTTCCTTTTCGAGCAGGCGGATGCCTTCCATCGTCATGCCCTTGTCGACGGCCTTGCACATGTCGTAGATGGTGAGCAGGCCGATCTGGACGGCGGTGAGGGCTTCCATCTCGACGCCGGTGCGACCCACCGTCTCGGCGGTGACGGTGCAGCGGATGGTGTCCTGGCCTTCGGCTGCGAAATCGGCGGCAACCCGGGTGAGGGGGATCGGGTGGCACAGCGGGATGAGGTCGGCGGTGCGCTTGGCGCCCTGGATGGCGGCGATGCGGGCAATCCCGATCACGTCGCCCTTCCTGGTGTCGCCGGCGAGGATGCGGGCGAGGGTGGCGGGCCGCATGACGATGCGGCCTTCGGCGCGGGCGACGCGGCGGGTCTCGGATTTGGCGGCGACATCCACCATGTGGGCCTGGCCCTGGGCGTCGAAATGGGTGAAAGCGTCGGACATCGGACAGGGAACCGAAAGGTGAGGGCGGTTATCATAGCACCCGTGAAAAAACGACTGATCGCCGCCCTGTTGTGCGTGGCCATGATTCCCCGCGGCGTGGCCCAGAACCTGCCCGATCTCGGCGACAACGCGGCCAGCGAGCTGTCGCCCCTGGCCGAGCAGCGCCTGGGTGCGCAGATCATGCGCGAGATTCGCTGGCGCGATCCGTCCTACCTGCGCGACGCCGAGGTGGAGGACTACCTCAACCGCATCGGCGACCGGCTGGTGGCGGCCGGCGCGGGGGCTGGGTTGCCATTCCAGTTCTTCGGGGTCAGCGATACGTCGCTCAACGCCTTTGCGATGCCGGGTGGCAACATTGGGGTGCACAGCGGTTTGATCCTCGCGGCGCAGAGCGAATCCGAACTGGCCGGGGTGTTGTCCCACGAAATCGCCCACGTCACCCAGCGCCATATCGCACGAATGGTGGGCAAGCAGACCCAGAGCGGGCTGCTGATGCTCGCTTCGCTGCTGGTGGCGGTGCTGGCGGCCAAGTCGAGCGCTCAGGCCAGTCAGGCCGCGATCACCGCAGGGATGGCGGTCGGGGTCAGCAACCAGCTGGCCTACTCCCGGGACTTCGAGAACGAGGCGGATCGGCTCGGGGTGCAGAACCTCGCGGCGGCGGGTTTCGACGTGCGGGGGATGGTGAGCTTCTTCGAGCGCCTGCAGAAGAACGCGCGGCTCTACGAGAACAACGCGCCGGCCTACATGCGTACCCACCCGCTGACCAGCGACCGGATCACCGAGATGGAGAACCGGGTGGCCCAGATTCCGTATCACCAGGTGCCGGATTCACTGGATTTCCAGCTGGTGCGGGCCAAGCTGAAGGCGGGGCCGCAGCCGTCGCGGGAGCTCATTGCCGAGTTCGAGGCGGCGGCCCGGGTCGGCCATCCGACGGTCGCCGCTCAGTACGGGCTGGTGCGCGCTTACCTGGGGGCGCGCCGGCTTGCAGATGCAGACCGGGCGATGGTTGAGCTGCGCAAGCGCAACGCGCCCTCTCCGATGATCGACGGGCTGGAGGGCGACCTGCGCCTGGCCCACGCCGATCCGGCCGGGGCGGCCAAGATATTTCGCGACGCGCGGGCGCGCTATCCCCAGTCACGTCGCCTGATCTACGGCGAACTGGAGGCGCTGATCGATGCCGGGCGCCCGGCGGACGCGCTGACGGCGGTGAAGGCCGAGCTGCAGACCACCGCCACCGACGCGACCCTGTGGGAGCTGCGGGCACGTGCCGAGGCTGCGTTGGGCAGGCGTTTCGGCCAGCACCGTGCGCTGGCCGAGGTTTATGCGATCCGTGGCAATTACGCCGGCGCGGCCGAGCAACTGTCCCTCGCCCAAGGGGCGGGGGACGGCGACTTCTTCGAGCAGTCGGCGGTGGATTCGCGCCTGCGGGAGGTGCGGGCCCTGCTGGCCGAGCAGATGCGCGAGATGCGCGAGTCGCGCGGCCAGCACTGAATTAGATGGTGCCGTAGCGGACGTACAGCGCCCACACCAGATCGGCGAAGGCTTGCTGGTTGAAGCGCGGTCGGCCACTGACGGTGAGGGCCAGCCGGGTGCGCCCGATGTGCATCGGCCAGAAGCTGAGGCCGCTGATGCCGGCGGCGTCCACGTTGCCCCAGCCGTCGAGCAGATGGTCGCCGAGCTTGGCCAGGGCGACCGACTGACGCTCCGCCACCGACAGGATGTCGGCGCCGAGGGCGGCGAGGGCTTCGCCGGTCTCGGACGGATAGCCGGCCATGGCGAGGCAGAAGCCCATGCTGTCGGCAAGCACTGCCTGACCGCTGTCGCTGAGTGCGCCGAGCAGGACCGGGAGGGTCGATTCGAGGGTGCCCACCGGCGCCATCTTGGGCGCCGACCAGGCTTCGAGACAGGCGCTTTCCTGGAGCTGGAGCAGCGGCGCGAGGGCTGTCTCGGTGTCGGCCTCGCCGGTCCAGGCGCGGGCCTGCTCGGCACTCAGCATCGGGCTCATGGCCTCGCGCAGGATGGCGAGCAGGGCGCGGCGCTCGATGCTGTCGTCGGCGCGGGCGACGGCGCGCCAGGCGCCATAGGGCGTTACCGTGAGGTAGGAGCCGGGAATAATCTCAAGCATCGATCAGTCCGGGGTTGAGGGTGTAGAGAAGGGCCTTGACGAGCATGGCCACGTCGTCGCGGCTGCGCGCGTCGACCCGGAAGATGGCGGGGGCCGGCCGGTGACCGATGGCGGCGAGCTTGGCCCGATAGGCGTCAAGTCCGGGCGATTCGGCGCTGTCCATGTGGGTGACGCCGATCGCGACGGCAGTGCTCGAGATGAAATCCTTGAAGGCGGCGAGGTAGCCTTCGAGGTCGGCGAGCGGATCGGGATTGGCGTTGTTGATTAGCAGCACCAGGCCGATCCCGCCTTCCGACAGGATGTCCCACATGAAACTGAAGCGCTCCTGGCCGGGCGTGCCGTAGAGCATGACCTTCTCGCCGTCGGGCAGGTTCAGCACGCCGTAGTCCATGGCGACGGTGGTGGTCTTCTTGAGCTTGGCGGTCTCGTCGCTGGCCACGGCTTCGGTGCTGACCGGCGGAATGTCGCTGAGCGCGGTGATGGCGGTGCTTTTTCCTGCACCGACGGTTCCCGAGAAGATGATCTTGTTGTGACGGGCGCGTTCAGACCGCATTGAGGAGTTTCCTGAGAATTCTGGACAAAATCGACGGGCGTTGTTGTTGCTGTGGTGGAGGCGCGGCGGGCTCCGGAGCCGCGGCGTGTTGCGGCGCGGTCCGGCTTGCGGGTTGCGCGGGGGCCGGCGCGTCGGTGTCGAGCAGGCCCGCGAAGCGGGCCGACGAGAACACCGAGAAGACGTAGCGCTGCGGGACGCCGAGCCGGCTGGCGATGTCCACCGGGCTGGCCCAGGTGCGCACCCACAAGGCGGTGATGCGCAGCGCGTGGGGCGACATGAAGACCTGGGTGAAGTTGGGCCAGGCGCGCAGACGCACCGGCTTGTAGGGGTCGACGCCTTCCGGCAGGCGACCACGGGCGGCCCAGGCCGCGACGTTCCAGAGGAAATCCTCGGCGGTCCAGGTGGTGGCGTTGCCGGTGACGTGGGCGAGGGTCGAGGCGCCGACGATGCGCGCGGTGGTCTGGGGCAGCTGGGCCATCGACAGCGGGCGCAGCTGGTTGTCGCGAAAGTCGGTGATGCAGGCGGCCGAGGGCTGGGCGCGCACGCCGATGAGACGCGGCAGGCCGGCGATGAGGTGGGGCCGACCGGTGACGACGGCTTGCTCGACGGCGCGCTGGAGGTGGCCGATGAGGTAGTTGTCGGGGTTGAAGAACAGCTTTTCGGGCAGCGGGTAGGTGGGCGTTGCCGGCAGATCGTCCATCGCGCCGCAGAGGTCGCGCTCGTCGTCGGTCTGGACGCCGTGGCCCAGAGCGGCGGGCATCTCGGCCTGGAGCGGCGGTTCGGCGTCGGGCTGGATGGTGGGCGGTGCCGGCATGGTGGGCGGCGCGGGGCGTCGCGGTGGCACGGCGATGGTGCGGGCGCGCTCGGCCGCGGCCTGGGCGAGGATCCCGGGTAGCGCTTCGAGATTGAGCGGCTTGCCGAGAATCACCCGGTTGGGAAAGCGCTGGGCGTGATCCTTGGGGTGGAACGCATAGCAGACGACGCCAACCCGTGGATGGGCGCCAAGCTGCTCGAAGGCAGCGTCGACGCCGGGGCGATCGCAGTCGACGAGCGCCACCCGGGCGCCGTCGAGACTACTGGCCAGTCGTACCGAATGCTTCCAGTGGCGATCGACGGAGAGTCCGATCAGTCGCGCGTCCATGCTGCCCACGTGAAGCAGGAAGAGGGCGGTGGCGGGCTGGCCCGGAAGGATGGAATGGCGGCTCATGACGGTGTGAAACAGGTGGATGGCGGGCTCAGCGGATGCTCCCCGACGGCATCTCGGAATCGTGCAGGAAAACGCGGGCGCCTTCCACTGGCCGCGCCAGCACGGCGCCGGGGAGGGCGATGCGCGGGTCGTGACGGTCGAGCCCGGTGTCGAGGCGCGCGCTGAGGTAGAGTCCGAGGTCGTGCCGCTCCAGCGCTTCGTAGTGGTCGCGCAGCAGGCGGGTGCGCAGGGCTGCGCCGTGCGGGCCCAGGACGATCCACAGGTCGACGATGGCCGCGGCGGTGGCTGCGGCATCGTCGAGTTTGCTCCACAGGGAAATGCGCTGGACGTGAAGGTGCAGGTTCGCCGGCTTGCGGCCGATCTCGCCAGCAAGCAAGGCGCCGGTGGCCGGCGAACGCCAGCGGGATGCGATGCTCAACGTGCGCACCGGCAGACCGAAGACGGCAGGCGGCGCAGGACGGCGGATGCGTTCCGGCTGGGCCGGATCGGTCAGGAACAGCTTCACTGGGTCAGGGTCGAGATGATGTCGATCATGAATTCCACGTCTTCTTGCTGCACGGCTTGCCAGCTACGGGCGCCGAGGGCTTCGAGGATACCGCGCCCCTTGTCGCTTTCGTGCATGGAAACGAGTAGGCCCGTGATTTCGTCGGCACGCGGCTGCAGCGCCGGGCCGATCAGGAATACGTGATGGATGACGTGCAACTGACTGGTGACGAGCACGCGCAAGTCGCGGCGGACGATGGTGGACAGCGCCTCGAAGGCTTCGACCGGGAGGAAGCCGATGTCGGCTTCGCCACGCAGGATTTCGCGGGCGACCTGGATGTAGGTTTCGCGGCGGTGTTCGACGACATTGCCGGCGTCGAGGTTGGCCGGCTCGAGCAGGATGCGGCCCACGGTATTGACGCAGGGGTCGTCGCTGCAGGCGAGGCGGGCGCCGGCGCGCAGTTCGGGGATTGCCTGGACGGTGCTGCCTGCAGCGGCGACGATCACCATCTCGTCGGGCTGGCCTTCGGGGCGGGCGAGGGCGCGGAAGCCCTTTTCGCGTACCAGCAGGGACGCGTCGAAGGGGTTGGCGTAGATGATGTCGACCTTGCCTTCGGCGATGGCGGCACGCTGGTCGCCGAAGCTGTTGTAGAGCTCCAGGTGGATCGGCACCGACAAGGCGCGCTGCAGCCAGGTGTTGAAGATGTACCAGTCGGAAATGCGTTCGTTGGGAAAGCTGGGACTTACCGTGAAGTTGAAGGTCATGATCAGCTCATTTTCCGGTACTGGACTTCGGCAGCGATGACTTTTTCGCGGGAGGGCTCGCGCCGCACCGAGGTGTAGCCGACGATCTGGCCGTTGCGCACGTTGGGCACGACCGTGGCATACACCCAGTAGTGTCCTCCGTCCTTGCGCAGGTTCTTGACGTAGCCGTGCCACTGGCGGCCGGCCTGCACGGTTTCCCAGAGGTCGCGGAAGGCCTCGGCGGGCATGTCGGGGTGGCGCAGCAGGCAATGGGGCTGGCCGATGATCTCGGCTTCGCTGTAGCCGGACATGTCGACGAAGGACTGGTTGCACTGGGTGATGATCCCGGCGGTGTCCGTTCGCGAGACGATCAGCTTGCCATGGGGGTAGGGCGTCTCGATCGAGGTGACGAAAACCCGCCGACGGGTTCCGTCGGCGTAGGTCAGGGTGTGCTCGACAGCGTCGCCCACAATCTGGGCGGGGTCCATGTCATTCACGGCGCGGGCTCCTGTTAGCCGAGGATCCTTCCAATGGCATCGGCGGCGCGGCGGACGTCCAGGAAAACGAGGCCCAGCTTGGCGTTCGGCTTGGCCATGACGGTGAGCACGGCGTCGGCGCCGGCCTGGACCATCAGCACGTAGCCCTTTTCACCCTTGATGAGCACCTGGTCGAGGGCGCCGCGGGCCAGTTCGCGCGCGGTGCGATCGCCGAGGGAAAGCATGGCCGCGCTCATGGCACCGACGCGGTCCTCGTCGACCGTGTTGGGGAGCAGGGCGGCCATCATCAGACCGTCGGAGGAGATGATGGCGGAGGCCTCGATGTCCGCGGAGGTGCCGTTCAGGTCGTTGAGAACGGTTTGGAGCATGTTGGAGCGCATCGTTGAGTACCTTGAAGTGAGAGCGTTGAAGTGGTCGGGCGAAGTGTCGCCCCGCATAACATGTCCGTGTGGGCTGCACTGCAGGGTATCGCTTCGTTTATGACGTTATTTTTCGAGTTGTCATTATTTCACAATCTGTCTTGGGTTTTTTTGATCCGAGTTTGGTTGGTCGTGACGTTGTTATCGGGTCTGGGTGGGTTGCAGGTTAAAATTCTGCCTCGATTGTCCTGGATGAGGCTGGAGTCGTACGATGGATTTTGACAAGGAAGTGGATGCCCGAGGCTTGAACTGCCCGTTACCCATTTTGCGCGCAAAAAAAGGGCTGGCGGAGATGCAGGCGGGGCAGGTACTGCGCGTGCTGGCAACGGATCCAGGGTCGGTTAAGGACTTCGCCGCGTTTGCCCGGCAGACCGGCAACGAGCTGCTGGGTCAGGGCGAGTTGCCCGACAAGGCTTACGAGTTCTTCCTGCGCCGCAAGTAGGCGGTAAAGCGGGAGGCTGCAAGAAAAACGGCCACGCAAATGCGTGGCCGTTTTTCATTGCCGGAGAGGGCGCGTCAGGCGGCCGGCAGCTTGGCGAGCTGCGGCTTGAGCTTGTCCAGCGTGGCGCTGAAGCTGGCGAGGCGCTCTTTCTCCTGGGCGACCACGGCTGCCGGTGCGCGGGCCACGAAGCTCTCATTGGCCAGCTTGGCGTTGGCCTTGGTGATCTCGCCCTCGATCCGGGCGATTTCCTTCGAGAGACGCTCGCGCTCGGCGGCGATGTCGATCTCCACCTTCAGCATCAGGCGCTGCTCGCCGACGATGGCGACCGGGGCGATCTCATCGCTGCCGATCTCATCGACGACCTGGACCTCCGACAGCTTGGCGAGGCCGGCGATGTAGGGCGCGAACCTGGTCAGGCGTGCGCTGTCGCCAGCGGCCACCAGCGGCATGCGCTGGGCCGGGGAGATGCCCATCTCGCCCCGCAGGTTGCGGCAGGCGTAGATCAGGCTCTTGAGTTCGGCGACGTCGGCTTCGCTCGTCTCGTCGCAGCGGCCGAGATCGGCCTCCGGGTAGCGGGCGAGGCACAGGCTGTCCACGTCCTTGCGGCCGGCGAGCGGGGCCACCGTCTGCCACAGCTCTTCGGTGACGAACGGAATCAGCGGGTGGGCCAGACGCAGGATGGTCTCGAGCACGCGGATCAGCGTGCGGCGGGTGCCGCGCTGCTGGGCTTCGTTGCCGGTGTTGATCTGGACCTTGGCGAGTTCGAGGTACCAGTCGCAGTACTCGTCCCAGACGAATTCATAGATGGCTTTGGAGACGAGATCGAAGCGGTAGCCGGCGAAGTGCTCGGCGACTTCCTTCTCGACGCGCTGCAGGCGGCTGACGATCCAGCGGTCGGCGAAGGAGAACTCCAGCGGGCCGTTGCCGCCACAGCTCGGGCCGTCCTGCTTGTGCTCGAGGCCCAGGTCGTGGCCCTGGACGTTCATCAGCACGAAACGGGTGGCGTTCCAGAGCTTGTTGCAGAAGTTGCGGTAGCCCTCGCAGCGGCTCATGTCGAACTTGATGTCGCGGCCCGGGCTGGCGAGGCTGGCGAAGGTGAAGCGCAGCGCGTCGGTGCCGAAGGCGGGGATGCCTTCCGGGAATTCCTTGCGGGTCTTCTTCTCGATGCTGGCGGCCTGCTTGGGGTTCATCAGGCCGGTGGTGCGCTTGGCGACCAGCGCATCCACGCCGATGCCGTCGATCAGGTCGATCGGGTCGAGGACGTTGCCCTTCGACTTGGACATCTTGGCGCCTTCGGCGTCGCGGATCAGGCCATGCACGTAGACGTGCTTGAACGGAATCTTGCCGGTGATGTGCTTGGTCATCATGACCATGCGCGCCACCCAGAAGAAGATGATGTCGAAGCCGGTTACTAGGACCGTGGACGGCAGGTAGAGATCCAGCGCGTCGTTGGACTTGGCCGGGTATTCGGGCGTCCAGTCGAGGGTCGAGAACGGCCACAGGGCGGACGAGTACCAGGTGTCGAGCACGTCCGGGTCGCGGGTCAGCGGGCCGGGGTAGCCGGCCTTGTCGGCCAGGGCGCGGGCTTCTTCCTCGGAGTGCGCAACGAAGCACTCGCCGTCGATGCCGTACCACGCCGGAATCTGATGGCCCCACCACAGTTGGCGCGAGATGCACCAGTCCTGGATGTTGTTGAGCCACTGGTTGTAGGTGTTGACCCAGTTGCCGGGCACGAATTCGATCTCGCCGGACGAGACGACTTCGAGCGCCTTCTCGGTGATCGACTTGCCGTCGGCGCCGGGCTTGCTCATGGCCACGAACCACTGGTCGGTGAGCATCGGCTCGATGACCACGCCGGTGCGGTCGCCGCGGGGCACCTGCAGCTTGTGGGGCTTGGTGTCCACCAGCACGCCTTCGGCTTCCAGGTCGGCCACGATGGCCTTGCGGGCGTCGAAGCGGTCGAGGCCCTGGTATTTGGCCGGGGCGTGCTCGTTGATCTTCGCATCGAGCGTGAGGATGCTGATCTGCGGAAGATTGTGGCGCTGGCCGACGGCGTAGTCGTTGAAGTCGTGGGCCGGGGTGACCTTGACGACGCCGGTGCCGAACTCGCGATCGACGTAGTCGTCGGCGATGATCGGGATGTTGCGGTCGCACAGGGGCAGGCGGACTTGTTTGCCGATCAGGTGGGCGTAGCGCTCGTCTTCGGGGTGGACCATCACGGCCACGTCGCCGAGCATGGTTTCGGGACGGGTGGTGGCGACGGTGAGGCCGGTGAGTTCACCGATCGGGCCGTCCGCAAACGGATAGTTGATGTGCCACATGAAGCCGTCTTCTTCTTCCTGGACGACTTCCAGGTCGGAGACGGCGGTGTGCAGCTTCGGATCCCAATTGACCAGCCGCTTGCCGCGGTAGATCAGGCCTTCGTTGTAGAGGCGCACGAAGGTCTCGGTGACGATCTTGTTGAGGCCGGCGTCCATCGTGAAGCGCTCGCGGCTCCAGTCGGGGCTGGTGCCCATGCGGCGCATCTGGCGGGTGATGGTGCCGCCGGAGTATTCCTTCCACTCCCACACTTTCTCGAGGAACTTCTCGCGGCCGAGGTCGTGGCGGGAGATGCCCTGGGCGTCGAGCTGGCGTTCGACGACGATCTGGGTGGCGATGCCGGCGTGGTCGGTGCCGGGCTGCCACAGGGTGTTCCAGCCGCGCATACGATGGTAGCGGGTGAGCGCGTCCATGATCGTCTGGTTGAAACCGTGACCCATGTGCAGGGTGCCGGTGACGTTGGGCGGCGGCAGCAGGATGCAGAAGGATTGATCGGCGGGCTTGCTGCGGTCGAGTCCGGCGGCGAAGTAGCCGCTCGATTCCCAGTGCTCATACCAGCGGCGCTCGATCTCCGCCGGCTCGAAACTCTTGGCCAATTCCATGGTGGGGGCTGTCTTTGATGGCAAAACGCGGATTATAGCGGATGCAAGCCGCGTGCCTGCCGGCAAGACTTGGCGCGTAACCGTGGCTTACGCGTCGGCGTCGCTGTCGAGGGAGTCGGCGATCCGGGCCGAGACGAGGGGCAGCAGCGTGGCGCGCAGGTGGGCTGCGGCCTTGGTGCTCAGACGTTCGGCGAGTTCGTCGAGTTCGCGGGAGACGAGCTGGGGCAATTCGTTGGCGACCCAGTCCTCGATGTGGCGGGCGATGGCGGTGTCGAGGGCGACAAGACGTTCGGCCAGATCCGTGGGCAGGGCCGTGGATGCGACGGCGGCGATGACCGGGTCGGTGTCCACGGGCTCGAGGATGATCGGTTCGGATTCGCCGATGAAGGGCTCGACGCGCGCATCGTCGAAGTCGTCCACCACATCGGTGAGGATCGGCAGGTCGTCGGCGTCCTGCAGGGGGGCGAGGGCGTCGGCGGTATCGAGCAGGTGATCGCCGTCGTCGTCATCGAGGGGGATTTCGAGTTCGGGCTTGGCGTGGGGGGCGTGAAGGGTCATTCGCCACTCCGTTGGGCGAGGTCATGGGCGTCGAGGGCGTAGCCCTGCTGCTTGTAGCTGCGATAGCGCTGGCGCGCGGCGAGGCGTTCGGGTTCGCTGGGGCCGACGATCTCGATGACCAGCTTGAAACGGTCCACGTCGGCCGGCTGCTCGTCGCCGAGGTTGATCAGGACGTCCTCGTGCGTCAGTGCCTCGAGCCGGCTACCGATGACCACCGGGGTCTCGGCCGCCAGGGGCGAGGTGGCCGGCACGTGGGGGACGAAAGCGAGGGGCTGGAAGCTCCACAGCATGTGGTCGAAGTGCCGGGCAATGCCGTCGTCGGGCGCGAAGACCGACACCCGCCGCCCGCCGGCGCTGGCCTTGGCAGCGAGCACGCAGGCCACGCGCAGACGGTCGGGCGCGTTGTGGTAGAAGCGGATGTCGGTCATCGGCGGGGCTTACTGACCCGCCCGTTCGATCAGGAACTGGGTGAGCAGCGGCACGGGGCGACCGGTGGCGCCCTTGTCGGCGCCGGACTTCCAGGCGGTGCCGGCGATGTCGAGGTGCGCCCACTTGTAGGCCTTGGTGAAGCGGGCCAGGAAGCATGCGGCGGTGATCGTGCCGGCGCCCTTGCTGCCGATGTTGGGGATGTCGGCGAAGTTGCTCTTCAGCATGTCCTGGTATTCGTCCCACAGCGGCAACTGCCAGGCCTTGTCGCCCGCAGCCTGACCGGCGGCGAGGAGTTCGGCGGCGAGGGCGTCGTCGTTGGCCATCAGGCCCGAGGTGAGGTTGCCCAGGGCGATGATGCAGGCGCCGGTGAGGGTGGCCACATCGATGACGGCGGTGGGGTCGAAGCGTTCGGCGTAGGTGAGGGCGTCGCAGAGGATCAGGCGGCCCTCGGCGTCGGTGTTGAGGATCTCGATGGTCTGGCCGGACATCGAAGTGACGATGTCGCCCGGCTTGGTGGCTGCGCCTCCCGGCATGTTCTCGGTGGTCGGCACGAGTGCGACCACGTTGATCGGCAGCGCCATCTGCGCGATGGCCTTGAGCGTGCCGAGCACGCTGGCGGCGCCGCACATGTCGTACTTCATCTCGTCCATGCCCTCGCCGGGCTTGAGGGAGATGCCGCCGGTGTCGAAGGTGATGCCCTTGCCGACCAGCACCACCGGCTTGTCCTTCGGCTTGCCGCCTTTGTACTGGAGGACGATGAACTTGGGCGGCTCGTGGGAGCCGCGCGCCACCGATAGCAGGGCACCCATCCCCAGCTTTTCCATGTCGCCCTTTTCGAGCACCTCGACCTTGATCTTGTGGTCCTTGGCGAGCTTCTTGGCGGTGGTGGCGAGATAGCCGGGTGTGCACACGTTGCCGGGCAGGTTGCCGAGGGTCTTGGCCAGGGCCATGCCGTCGGCGATGGCCTCGCCACGGCGCAGCGCGTCGTCGAGCGCGTCGCCGGGCTTCTTGACGAGGAAGGTGAGCTTCCTGACGCCTTTCTTCGATTCTTCGCGCTTCGACTTGAGTTCGTCGCAGCGGTAGGTGCTGTCCTTGAGCACTTGCGTGGCCTGGGCGATGCGCCAGGCGAGGTCGCGGTGGGGCAGCTCGGCGTCGGCGAGGCAGAACAGCGCTTCGTGCGCCATCGAGCCGGCGAGCTGGCGGGCGGCGGCCGAGATCGCGTCCCGATAAGCTTTGTCGGACAAGTCGTCCGCCTTGCCGAAGCTGACCACCAGCACTCGCGGCGAGGCGACGCCAGGCAGGTCGTGGAGCATCAGCGTGGCGCCGGTCTTGTCGTCGAGCTCGCCGCGGGCAATGAGGGCGGAAATGGCGCCGTTGCTGGCCTTGTCGATGGCCTTGGCCGCCGCGCCGAGATCGCCGCCGGCGTAGGTGCCGACCACGATGCAGCCGCTTTTGAGTTTTTCCGGCGATCCGGCCTTTATGGTAAATTCCACCCGCTTCTCCTTGGAAACACGCGTCATTGGGACATCGCGCCATTATGGCCGGCACCCCGGCGGACGTCAAAACGCCCGCCCGACGACGCCAGACCCCCTCCCTCCGCATGATTTTTCTTCGAGCCGCTCAGCGCGAATTCACGCAGAACGCCGTGGCGGTCTTCGTGGCGCTGTTCGCCATCCTCATTTCCACGGTGCTGATCCGCCTGCTCGGCCAGGCCGCGGGCGGCCGCGTGCCGGCCGACGCGGTGCTGGCGCTGATCGGCTTCGGTGCTGTGGCGCAGATGCCGGTGGTGCTCTCATTGACCGTCTTCATCGCCATCCTGATGACGCTTTCCCGCTGGTATCGGGATTCGGAAATGGTGGTGTGGTTTTCCAGCGGGCTGCCGCTGACCGCCTGGGTCCGGCCGGTGCTGCGCTTCGCGCTGCCGGTGGTGGCGGTGATCGCGGCCCTGTCGCTCTTCGTGGCGCCCTGGGCGCAGAAGAAGAGCGTCGAGTACAAGGAGCAGCTCAGCAACCGCGATGACGTCTCGCGGGTTGCGCCGGGTCTGTTCCGGGAGTCGTCCGGTGGCGAGCGGGTGTTCTTCGTCGAGGCGCTGTCGGGTGACGAGGGCCGCGTGCGCAATGTTTTCGCGAGCAGCATGCAGCACGGTCGTCTCGGAATCATGGTGGCGTCCCAGGGGCACACCGAGGTCGATGCCGCCGGCAATCGTTTCGTGGTGCTCGAGCACGGCCGCCGCTACGAGGGCACGCCGGGGACGCCGAGCTATCGCGTGATGGAGTTCGAGCGCTACCAGATCCTGATGGAGTCCAAGGAAGCCGCCACCGCGCCGCGGGCCCCCAAGACGCTGGCGCTGCCGGCCCTGATCAAGAGTCAGGATGAGCGCAGTCGCGGCGAACTGCTGGCCCGGATCAGTACGCCGGTGCTGGCGATGATGCTCTCGCTGCTGGCGATCCCGCTTTCGTTCGTCAATCCTCGGGCCGGGCGCACCAACAACCTGATCCTCGCCATCCTCATCTACCTGATCTACAGCAACGCGGTGAGTGTCTGCCAAGCCTGGGTCGGTCAGGGTCGGATGCGTTTCGACGTGGGCCTGTGGGTTCCCCATCTGGCGATGCTCGGCGTGCTGGCCATCCTGTTCTATCGTCGGATCAGCGTGTTTGCCCGCTGGCGGAGGCGCTGATGATTCCTGTTTATATCCGCTACCTCGGGCGCGAGATTTATGCCGCGGTCGCGCTGGTGTTGCTGGCCTTCCTGGGGCTGTTCGCGTTCTTCGATCTGGTGAACGAGCTCGACGAGATCGGCAAGAGCGGCTACCAGTTGCATCACGCGGCCATCTACGTGGCCATGATCATGCCGGGGCGGGTCTATGAGCTGATGCCGATCGCGGTGCTGATCGGCACCCTCTACACCCTGACCACGCTGGCGCGGCATTCCGAGATCACCGTGCTGCGTGCCTCGGGCTTGTCCACGGGACGCTTCCTGGGCGGGCTGCTGGCCATCGGCAGCGTTTTCGTGCTGGTCACTTTCGTGTTCGGTGAGTACCTCGCCCCGCCGGCCGAGCGGGCGGCGCAGCAGTGGCGTCTGGCTGCAACCCGGTCGATGGTGTCCCAGGAGCTGCGCACCGGCCTGTGGGTGCGCGACGGGCGGCGCTTCGTCAATGTGCGCAACGTCCTGCCGGATACCTCCCTGCAGGGGGTGCGGCTGTATGAATTCGACGAGAAGGCGGCGCTCGTCTCGATCAGCGAGGCGGAGAAGGGCGTCCACGACAAGCAGGAGGGCTGGAAGCTCACCCATGTCGCGCAGACCCGCTTCCTGGGGAGCCGTACCGAGGTGGTCATCCTGCCCGAGATGCTTTGGAAGTCAGAGCTGACGCCGGATGTGCTGTCGGTGCTGATGGTTGTACCCGAGCGCATGTCGGTCGAAACCCTGTATTCCTACATCCACCACCTGCAGGAAAACAATCAGCGCACCACGCGGTACGAAATCGCGCTGTGGAAGAAACTCGCCTACCCGTTTGCGGCGCTGGTCATGATGGGGCTTGCGCTACCCTTCGGCTACATGCAGACGCGGATGGGTGGGGTGAGCCTGAAGGTGTTCTCCGGCATCATGATCGGCGTCGGCTTCCACCTTCTGAACGGTCTCTTTTCCAACCTCGGGGTGATCAACGGCTGGATTCCGGCGGTTGCGGCACTGACGCCGAGCATCGTCTTCCTGCTCGCTGCGATGGGGATGATGTGGTGGGTGGAGCGCCGCTGAGGCGGTAGGGACGCTTTAGGCGAGGCGTGTTCTGTCGGGCGGTCTCGTTCAGGTGTTCAGCAGGACGATCCGGGTGCCTGCAAGGCGATCGTGAAGGAACTGACGGTCGCGATCCAGAACCGCCCAAACCAGCCCCACGCCAAAAAAGCAGATCGAAGGCCAGGCCAGCGTATAGCGCACGCAAGCCTGGCCCAGCGGAACCGGCTTGCCCTCCACGTCGACGAGGCGAAGCTTCCAGGTCTGCATTGCGAGCGTCTGACCGCCGCGACGCCAATACCACAGGAAATAGCCGCCCAGCACGGCAAAGATGTAGGCCCAAAGCAGCCCGCCGCCGGGCGTGTAGTGGGTGCCGATGCCGATGATCAGGAGCGGCACCATGAAAGTCAGCGCAAGCACACCCAGAAGCAGCAGACCTTCATAAACAAGGCTCGCGAGACGGCGGCGCAGGCCCGCCAGTTCGACAGTCTGCCGCGCAGGAGGGGAAACCTCCGGGCGGGCTTTGCGTTGTTGCATGGCGTTGCCTCAGGGCTGAATTCAGGGCTTGATGGGCGCGGGGGGCGGGGGGGTATTGATCGCAGTCTCGATCGGGGCCGGCGTGACCGCCGGCACCACGGTGCTGGTGGCTGCCGGTGCAGCGGGCGCGCTGGCCTCGACGGCCGGGCTCGGCTTGGCCGGAATCTTCGGCTTGAGCGGGCGCGGCGGCGGCGGGGCTGTCAGGGGCTTGATCGGCGGAGCGCCGATCTTGGGAATCGCCGGCTTGGCGGCAGGCTTGTTCGCTGCCTCGGTGAACCGCTGCTTCTCTTCGCTGGGAAGATCGCGGTAGATGTTCCATTTCTGGCGCAATGCCTCGCGCTGCTCAGGCGGAATGCGCTGCAGGTTGCGGTATTGGTCGCGGGCGACTGCGCGTTGCTCCGGCGTGAGGGAGAACCAGGTTTCCATCCGACCTTGCAGGCGCGACTGCTCCTCCGGCGTGTAGCCGGGAAAGCGATCCGCGATGCCGACCCATTTGCGCTTGCGCTCGTCCGGCAGGTCGCGCCATTCCTTCGCCAGCGGCGCGAGCGTGCGCTGCTGTTCGGGCGTGAGGTCGGACCAGGCCGGTGCGGTGAGCGGAGGCGTCGCGAAAACCGGCGTCGCGCAGGCGATCAGACAGCCGGCTGCGATCAGTCGGGCGAGTCGTTTTGAACCCATGCGTCGAATCCGCGATCCAGGTAAGCATCAATCGGCAGGTCGTCGGCGAGCAGGGCGCTATCGACTTCCTCCATGTCGGCGGTGCGCTGGAGTTCGCCCAGGAAACCGGTGCCCAGTGCGGCCGCGATGACCAGCAGCATCGCCAGGGCGGTCCGGCCGCGGGGCAGGACGTGTTCCGAGAACAGCTGACCAATGCCCGCCACACTCAGGCCGCGCACCGCAACCTTCTGCCGGCCGAGCGCCTTTTGGCGCGCCTCGTGGAGGCGGCTCGAGACGGAAGGCGACAAGTTGCGGGTCGAGGTATTGAGGTGTTGCCGGATCCGGAACTGAAGATCGTGGTCGTTCATAGCGTGATGCCCTTTGCTGCAAGTGCGGCGGCAAGGGTATGCGTCGCCCGCGAACAGTGCGTTTTCACGCTGCCCTCGGAGCACCCCATTGCCGCGGCCGTTTCGGCGATGTCCATTTCTTCCCAGTAACGCATGAGGAAGGCTTCGCGTTGACGTGGCGGAAGCTTTTCGATTTCCCTTTCGATGGCGTTCAGGGTCTGCTGTTGTTCGAGTTGCGTGTGGGGCGATTCGCTCTTGTGTTCGCTGTCGGCCGATTCGATGGTTTCGAGCGGGTCGTGCTCGTCGTCTTCGGGCCCCGAAAACGCCGACAGCAGCGTTGTCCACATGCTCCGCACCTTTTGACGGCGGTAGTGGTCGCGAATGACGTTCTGGAGAATGCGCTGGAAGAGCATCGGCAGTTCGTCGACAGGCTTGTCGCCGTATTTTTCGGCGAGCTTCATCATCGCGTCCTGCACGATGTCGAGCGCCGACTCTTCGTTGCGCACCGCGAACAGCGCTTGCTTGAAGGCGCGCTTCTCGACGCTGGCGAGAAAATCCGATAGTTCGAGGCGGGAGGGCAGGGCGCGTTCCTCAGGAGTCAGGCAGATGCGGCGCGGGCGATGATACGTCGCGGCGGGCGAAGAAGGAAATCGGATAGGGCGGAAGTGCCGGTAACCCGCCTTGACCAATCGCGGGCCGGGCGGTATGGTTCGACGTTTTACATTGCCGATACAGCTTCGGGTGCGTTGATGGTCTTGACCGGTGCGGAAATTGTAATCAGGTGTCTCCAGGAAGAAAAGGTTGATTATCTTTTCGGTTATCCCGGCGGCGCTGTCCTCTATATCTACGACGAACTGTTCAAGCAGGACAAGGTTCGTCACGTTCTGGTTCGCCATGAACAGGCCGCGATCCACGCCGCCGACGGCTATGCGCGCTCGACCGAGAAGGTCGGCGTGGCGCTGGTGACGTCCGGCCCCGGGGCCACCAATGCGGTCACGGGCATTGCCACCGCCTACTGCGATTCGATTCCCCTGGTGGTGATCTCCGGTCAGGTGCCCGCTGCGGCGATTGGCCAGGACGCCTTCCAGGAAGTCGACACCGTCGGCATCACGCGTCCGTGCGTCAAGCACAACTTCCTGGTCCGCGACGTTCGTGAAATCGCCGATACCATCAAGAAGGCTTTCTATCTGGCCAAGACCGGCCGTCCGGGGCCGGTGCTGGTGGATATTCCCAAGGACATCACCGCCCAGAAGTGCGAATTCGAGTACCCGCAAACGGTGTCGATGCGCTCCTACAACCCGGTGGTGAAGGGGCATCAGGGCCAGATCAAGAAGGCGTTGCAGCTGTTGCTCGAAGCCAAGCGGCCGATGGTTTATACCGGTGGTGGTGTGGTGCTCGGCAATTCCGCCGACAAGCTTACCGCGCTGGTTCGCAAGCTCGGTTTCCCGTGCACCAACACATTGATGGGCCTGGGTGGCTATCCCGCCACCGATCGCCAGTACGTGGGCATGCTCGGGATGCACGGCAACTACGAAGCGAACATGGGGATGCACTACTGCGATGTGCTGCTCGCCGTCGGCGCCCGCTTCGACGACCGTGTCATCGGCAGTCCGGCGCATTTTGCGTCCGAGCCGCGCAAGATCATCCACATCGACATCGATCCGTCGTCAATCTCCAAGCGCGTGAAGGTCGATGTGCCCATCGTGGGCGATGTCGGCGAGGTGCTGGGTGAGATGCTGGCGATGCTCGAGGGTGCCGCAGAGCGTCCCGACGAGAATTCGCTGGCGGCCTGGTGGAAGCAGATCGAGGACTGGCGTCGTCGCGATTGCCTGAAGTTCAACCAGGGCGACACACTGATCAAACCGCAATTCGTCATCCAGAAGCTGTGGGAAGTCACCGGCGGCGATGCCTTCGTGACCTCCGACGTGGGGCAGCACCAGATGTGGGCGGCGCAGTACTACAAATTCGACAAGCCGCGCCGCTGGATCAACTCGGGTGGCCTGGGCACGATGGGCTTCGGCCTGCCTGCGGCGATGGGCGTGCAGCTCGCCAACCCGGGCGCTCCGGTCGCTTGCGTCACTGGCGAGGCGTCGATCCAGATGAACATCCAGGAGCTGTCCACCTGCAAGCAGTTCCGGCTGCCGATCAAGGTGGTGATGCTCAACAACCGCTACCTCGGCATGGTGCGGCAGTGGCAGGAGATCTTCCACGGCAACCGCTATTCCGAGTCCTACATGAACGCGCTGCCCGACTTCGTGAAGCTTGCCGAATCCTACGGCCACGTGGGGATCCGGATCGACAACCCGTCGGACGTGGAAGGCGCGCTGCGCGAGGCGTTCAGCCGCAAGAACGATCTGGTCTTCCTCGACTTCCAGGTGGATCAGACCGAGAACGTCTATCCGATGGTCCAGGGGGGCAAGGGCCTCACGGACATGATCCTGTCGGCCGAAGACCTCTGAGCGGTGGGCGCCTGTTGCGACAGGCGCCGATCCGCCGGCCGGATGCCAGCAGGTGTCGCGGGCCGATGAAAAATCACCAAGATACAGTTATGAGACACGTCATCTCTCTTGTCCTCGAAAATGAATCCGGCGCGCTGTCGCGTGTTTCCGGCCTGTTTTCCGCGCGGGGTTACAATATCGAATCCCTGACGGTGGCGCCCACCGAGGATGCCTCCCTGTCGCGCATGACGATCGTCACCTCCGGCTCCGACGACATCGTCGAGCAGATCACCAAGCAGCTCAACAAGCTGGTGGAAGTGGTCAAGGTGGTTGACCTTTCCGAGTCGGCTCACATCGAACGCGAGCTGATGCTCGTCAAGGTGCGGGCGACGGGCAAGGATCGCGAGGAAATGAAGCGCCTGGCGGACATTTTCCGCGGCCGCATCATCGACGTCACCGATGCCAGCTACGTGATCGAACTCACCGGCACCCAGGCCAAGCTCGATTCGTTCGTCAGTGCGATCGATGCCGGGCTGATTCTCGAAACCGTGCGTTCCGGCATCTGCGGCGTTGGCCGCGGGGATCGGGTATTGAAGGTTTAATGTGGCTTGAGGCGGGCCTCCCCGGCGCGCGTCACGCCTTGATTTGCTCCTCTTCTGTCAGAAAGGCAAGAAATGAAGGTTTTTTACGATAAGGATGCGGACCTCTCCCTGATCAAGGGCAAGCAGGTGACGATCGTCGGTTACGGCTCCCAGGGCCACGCTCACGCCCAGAACCTGAAGGAATCCGGCGTCAACGTGACCGTCGGCCTGCGCAAGGACGGCGCCTCGTGGAACAAGGCCGTCGCCGCTGGTCACAACGTTCAGGAAGTCGCCGACGCCGTCAAGGCGGCCGACGTGGTCATGATCCTGCTGCCGGACGAGTCCCAGCCGGACGTCTACAAGAACGACATCGCCCCGAACATCAAGCAGGGCGCGACCCTGGCCTTCGCCCACGGCTTCAACGTGCATTACAACCAGATCGTGCCGCGCGCCGACCTGGACGTGATCATGGTTGCCCCGAAGGGCCCGGGCCACACCGTGCGCTCCGAATACCTCAAGGGCGGCGGCGTGCCGACCCTGATCGCCGTCTACCAGGACAAGTCCGGCAAGGCTCGCGACATCGCCCTGTCCTACGCGGCTGCCAACGGCGGCACCAAGGGTGGCGTGATCGAGACCAACTTCCGCGAAGAAACCGAGACCGACCTCTTCGGCGAGCAGGCTGTCCTGTGTGGCGGCGCTGTCGAGCTGGTCAAGATGGGCTTCGAAACCCTGACCGAAGCCGGCTACGCGCCGGAGATGGCCTACTTCGAGTGCCTGCACGAGCTCAAGCTGATCGTCGACCTGATGTACGAAGGCGGCATCGCCAACATGAACTACTCCATCTCCAACAACGCGGAGTATGGCGAGTACGTGACCGGCACCGAAGTCATCAACGAGAAGTCCCGCGAAGCCATGCGCAACGCCCTGAAGCGCATCCAGACCGGCGAATACGCCAAGATGTTCATTCTGGAAGGCAAGACCAACTACCCGTCCATGACCGCCCGTCGTCGTCTGAACGCTGCTCACCCGATCGAAGTGGTCGGCGGCCAGCTGCGCGACATGATGCCGTGGATCAAGGCCAACAAGCTCGTCGACCAGTCCAAGAACTGATCTGAGCTGTCTTGATTGACGCGCGGGGGACGAAAGTCCCCCGCGTCGTTTCTGGCGCGCGCGACGGCGCCGATGCGCTTTTCCACCGCCATTTCAGGCCCGCCGGATTCAGCTGCGTTACAATCCCGTTCGATTTCACTCAGTGCCCGATTCCATGGCCGATCTGCAATCTCGCAAGCCCCTGCTGAACCCGGAGCGGCGACGCCGCGGCATCTACATCCTTCCCAATCTGTTCACGACCGCTGCGCTGTTCGCGGGCTTCTACGCCATCGTTCAGGCAATGAACGGGCTGTACGAGCAGGCCGCGGTGGCGATCTTCATCGCCATGGTGCTCGATGGCCTCGATGGCCGCGTCGCCCGCCTGACCCGTACCCAAAGCGCTTTCGGGGCCGAGTACGACTCGCTCTCCGACATGGTGTCCTTCGGCGCAGCCCCCTCGCTAATCGTGTACGAGTGGGCGCTCAAGGGCATGGGCAAGCTCGGCTGGATGGCGGCTTTCATCTACTGCGTCGGCGCTGCACTCCGTCTGGCGCGCTTCAATACCAACATCGACGTGGTCGACAAGCGTTACTTTCAGGGGCTGCCCAGCCCGGCGGCTGCGGCACTGGTTGCGGGTCTGGTATGGGTGATGATCGACAACGGCATTGCCGGCCCAGACGTGCGCTGGTACGCCTGCGCCCTGACCATTTTTGCCGGTGTATCCATGGTCAGCAACGTATTGTTCTACAGCGGCAAGGAAATCAACCTGCGTCGCAGCGTGCCCTTCATCGTCATCATCGCCTTTGTGCTGGGTTTCCTGCTGGTTTCCAGCTACCCGCCGGGTGTGCTTTTCGGTTTGTTCCTCTGCTATGCGGTCTCGGGTTATGTGCTCGGCGTCTGGAACTGGATCAAGGGGCGTCGCCGTGGCGCCGCATCGGTTGCGACGCCCGAAAAGACCGACTCATAGTTTTTCGCCCAGGGCTCTCGCAGTGGGCCCTTTGATTTTCCCGTTTTTCGTCCGGCCAATTGAACGGCCGGGTACTCGCATAAATCCAATTCAAGCGTCTCGGCAGGAGCCCATCATGAACGACCAGTTGATCATTTTCGACACGACCCTTCGCGACGGCGAGCAAAGCCCCGGCGCGTCGATGACGCGGGATGAGAAGCTGCGGATCGCGCGTCAACTCGAGCGCATGAAGGTCGACGTGATCGAGGCGGGCTTCGCGGCAGCCTCGAATGGCGATTTCGAGGCCGTTCGCGCGGTGGCCGAAGCGATCAAGGATTCCCGCATCTGTTCGCTGGCGCGCGCCAACGAGAACGACATCCGGCGCGCCGGCGAGGCCATTCGCCCGGCGGCCCAGAGCCGCATCCATACCTTCATCGCGACCAGCCCGATCCACATGGAGAAGAAGCTGCGCATGTCGCCCGACGAAGTCGTCGAGGCGGCGGTGAAGGCGATCGGATGGGCGCGGGAGTACACCGACGATGTGGAGTTTTCGGCCGAGGATGCCGGCCGTTCCGAGATCGATTTCCTGTGTCGCATCTTCGAGCAGGTTATCAAGGCCGGCGCGACCACCATCAACGTGCCCGATACTGTCGGCTACAACATTCCCGAGCAGTTCGCCGCGACGATCCGCACCCTGATCGAGCGGGTGCCCAATTCCGACAAGGTGATCTGGTCGGTGCATTGCCACAACGACCTCGGCCTGGCTGTGGCGAATTCGCTGGCGGCGGTGCGCGCAGGGGCGCGGCAGGTCGAATGCACGATCAACGGCCTCGGCGAGCGCGCAGGCAATGCGTCGCTTGAAGAGGTGGTGATGGCCGTGCGTACCCGCAAGGACGTTTATCAATGCGACACCCGCATCGATACGACCCACATCGTGCCGGCGTCCAAGCTGGTGTCGGGCATCACCGGTTTCCCGGTTCAGCCCAACAAGGCGATTGTCGGGGCCAACGCGTTCGCCCACGAATCCGGCATTCATCAGGACGGCGTGCTCAAGCACCGCGAAACCTACGAGATCATGCGCGCCGAAGATGTGGGCTGGACGGCCAACAAACTGGTCATGGGCAAGCATTCCGGACGCAACGCGTTCCGCTCGCGCCTGCTCGAGCTGGGGGTGGTGATCGAGTCCGAAGAGCAGCTCAACAGCGCGTTTGCGCGCTTCAAGGCGCTGGCCGACAAGAAGCACGAAATCTTCGACGAAGATCTGCAGGCGCTGATGAGCGACGACAGTTCTGAGCCCAAGGAACACTTCCGGCTGGTGTCGTCGGCCTTTCATTCCGAAACCGGCGAATCGCCGTGCGCACGGGTGACGCTGTCGGTCGGCGGTCGTGAGGAAAAGGTCGAGTCGAGCGGCTCTGGCCCGGTTGACGCGGCGTTCAAGGCGATCGAGAGCATTGCCTCGAGCGGTGCTGAGCTGCTGCTCTATTCGGTCAATGCGATCACCACCGGCACCGACGCCCAGGGCGAGGTGACGGTGCGGCTGTCGAAGGACGGTCGCGTGGTCAACGGCCAAGGCGCCGACACCGACATCATCGTCGCGTCGGCGAAGGCTTATCTCAATGCGCTCAACAAGCTGCAGAGCAACACCGAGCGGCTGAATCCTCAGGTGTGAACTGTGGAGCGGCTGGCTCAGGCGTCGGTCTGCGACGCCTTGGCAAGCCGCGACGGCGCAGTGTTGCGGGCATAGAACATCGCCGCCAGAAAGAAGATCACGCTCAACACGGCCTCCGCCAGCGCCAATGCGTTGCCGGGGGCCGGGTCGTTGGTACGGATCACGCCTTCGGTAAGGTAGAGCAGGATCAGCATCGTGCTCCATTGGTAGGTATAGCGCTTGCCGCGCAGGATGCCGAACAGCGGCACCATCAGCGGCAGCACCTTGAGTGTCATCCACGAGCCGCCGGGACGCAGCGGGGCGAGGATGGCCTCCCAGGCGAGGCACAGGGAGATCAGCGCGAGGAGGCTGACTATGGCGATCAGCGAGAGCGTCTTGGGTTTCATGGTGTGGCGAGCTTCAGGGCGGTTTCGGCAAGGCGCTTGCCGAGGGCGATGGCGAGGCGTTGTTCTTCGTCGGTGATGCGGGTGTTGTCGTCGTTGCCGGCAACGTGCGTGGCGCCGTAGGGCGAACCGCCGCTTCGGGTGCGGGTGAGGTCGGGTTCGGAGAAGGGCAGGCCGACGATCAACATGCCGTGGTGAAGCAACGGCGTCATCATCGACATCAGGGTGCTTTCCTGTCCGCCGTGCTGACTTGCCGACGAGGTGAAAACGCATGCCGGCTTGCCGGCGAGGGCGCCGGAAAGCCATGGCCCTGCGGTTCCGTCGAGAAAGTACTTCATCGGTGCCGCCATATTTCCGAAACGGGTCGGACTCCCCAGCGCGAGGCCGACGCACTCTTCGAGATCCCGCATTTCGGCATAAGGGGCGCCGCTTTCGGGAATATCGGCTTCGGTCGCCTCGCAGACGGTCGAGACGCGCGGCACGGTGCGCAGTCGGGCCGCGGCGCCGGGTACGGAATCGACTCCGCGGGCGATCAGGTCGGCCAGTGCGCGGACCGAGCCGCGATGGCTGTAGTAGAGAACGAGGATTTCCTGCATGGTAGGGCCTGTGAAACGGAAAGGCATTATACGTAAATGAGCTCCGGGCCTGATTTCCGGGCGGTCGGCGGATCGGTGTGGTGGCGTCTGGCGGTTGGATCGACGGCTTCCTTGCGCCATCTGCTCGCCGCCGTCTGGCTGCGCTTCTCGGACGGACGCTGCGCCCAGGTGGCCGGCAGTCTGGCGTTCACCACGCTGCTCTCGCTGGTTCCGTTCATCACGCTGGTGGCGGTGGTGCTCAGCAAGTTTCCACAGTCGGCCAGTCTGGATGCGGCGCTGCGTAGCTTCCTGCTCGACAACCTGCTGCCTGACAAGGCGGGCAAGGTGATCGCCACGTACGCGCTGCAGTTCAGCCAGAAGGCAACGAATCTGACCATTGCGGGATCGGTGGTGCTGGTGGTGACGGCCGTCATGCTGATGCGCACCATCGATCAGGTCATCAATCAGATCTGGATGGTGCGGAGCCGCCGCCCGTGGGCAACCCGCCTGGCCGCCTACTGGGTCGCCTTGTCGTTCGGCCCCTTGTTGCTGGCGGGTGGGGTGTTCGTTGCCAGTGCCATGCTGAGCATGTCGCTGAACATCATGAACGAGTCGGTGTGGCTCGAGGCGGCGGGCTTGCGGCTGGTGTCGCTCACCGTGCTGGGGGCCGTGCTGACGAGCCTGTACTACGCCGTGCCACACTGCAGCGTGCGGATGGTCGATGCGGCGATCGCGGGATTTCTGGCGGCGCTAGTGTTCATGGTGATGCAGCGGCTGTTCGGTATCTACCTGAGCCATTTTCCGAGCTACACGCTGGTTTACGGTGCGTTTGCGGCGGTGCCGATCTTTCTCTTGTGGTTGTACCTGTCGTGGATCGTCGTGTTGCTGGGGGCTGCGTTGGCAGCAGTGTTGCCCGAGCGCGATGTGCATCGGCGTCCGCTGCCGATCTTTCCGGGGCGCAGGCTGTATGCGGCGCTCCTGCTGCTGGCCGAGCTCGTGGCCGCTCAGCGGGAAGGGGGCTTTCGCGGGGTCGAAGCGCTGGCGGATGCGGCCCGCTGCGGGCATGGCGAAATTCGGGAAATACTCGAGGTGCTCGAATCTGCGCGCCTCGTGGCGCGACATGAGGGGGGCGGGTGGTTGCTCACGCGATCGGCGCAGCAGATCACACTGGTCGAGATCGCGCACCTCTTCGGCTGGTGCGCGCCGCCTCCAGGCGGGCCTTCGCGCCCGGCGGAGCAGGCGCTGGCACGGCGTTGGGGGGCGCTGCTTGCTGCGCTGGACCGTGAGGCCGAAAGTCCGATCAGCGCATTGACCGATTCCGCCGATAAACCCGACGGGTCATAGCGGATAGGGGTCGATCTCGTACTGGAACAGTTCGACGGCCGGGGTCTGGATGTCGAGGCTGAGCAGGCGGCCTTGCGCGATGTACAACCGTTGAGTGTCGGACACGAGCATGAAACGGCGTGCCGAATAGGTGCCGGCCGGTGCCAGGATGGCCTGCTGGCGCCCGAGTGCGGCAATCGGCGGAAGCACCAGCGCAGGGCGCATCGGACGGGCCTGCTCGGCGTTGCGGAAACCCACGGATACCGGTTTTGCGGTATTGGCGATGACCTGCAGGCCGAGTTCGATCTGCTCGGGCGTCTCGGTACGGATCCAGCGGACGATGCATAGTGTCCATGGGTCGTCGTCGCTGCGTCGGATGGCGATCGCAATGCCCGGGGTCAGATTGCTTGCGGTGCCAGTGACCTGCATGATGGCGTAGCCGGTTGGGCTTTCGTTCACCACCATCCACTCCGAGGCGAAACGGTTCTGGCGCGCCGTGCCGGGCTCACGCAGCATCTTCCAGATCGTGTCCAGACCGCTGCAGACGCTCACCGCGTACTGGTTGCGCCGCCGGGAGTGCTCCCGGTGGGGCGGCGATGCCCAGTATTCGCGAACCCGGCGCAACAGGGTGGCGGTTTCGGTGCGAGGAAGGCCGGTCGGCAGATTAGCGGGTTCCGGGCCGTCGCTCTCGAGTTGTTCGATGAGGGCCGTGGTGCGGCGGGCGAGTTCTTCCGCGGTGAAGTAGACCAGCCCTTCGACGTCGGGCGGCTCGCGACGGTTGATGGAGATGGGCGGCGTGTCCTGGTCGGGATCGATCCACAGCCAGCCGAGCCCGCCTTCGCCGGGCGCGCTGTGGCGGACCGAGGTGCTCTTGGCGTTGGCGGCGAGATAGTCCGAAAGCCAGTTGATTTCCGGTCCAGTCAGGCCCTCGGGCTGGGCGGCGGAGAAGGCCAGCAGATATTTGTAGGCCCGCATCGTCGATTCGGGGATGCTGCCCGGCCGCGCGTCGTTGGGGTTTTCCGAGCGGCTGCCCTGGAAGAACGAGTGCGCCCTCAGCCAGAATTCGAACGGGGCGCTATTGCCGGCGAGGTGGGCGATGGTGAGCTGTTCGCCGAGAATCTCGAGCGCTTTGGCGCTGATGGTTTCCGGGTTGCGACGCATCGTTCTCACCAGGCGATGGCGGACTTCTGCGAGCACTTCGTCGTAGCCGGCGGCGATCTTGCCCAGTGCGGAAACCAGGCGCGTCGCGCCCCGATGGAGGCTGACGGTGAGCGGCAGGGTTGCGGCAGCCAGGCGAATCCGGTGAAGTCGACTGATGGCGAGGGCGCGCGCGTGGAGCAGGTCGAGGCAGCGGTGAAACTGATTGCGGCTGATTTCGGGGCGCGCCAGTTCGTCGAGATGGCGCACGAGCGCCGCGAGCTCCAGATCCGCGTCGGGGGTCAGATCGGTAGCCAGCCAGTCGAGGATGGGAGCTGTGCGGTCGGAATGGGGGGATTCGGCGGCGCTCATTGCCTGCGTTGTGTTCTGAACCAGTTTGCCAGCTTGCTATTGTAATTAAGTTCCCCGAAACATGTGTCCGGAATCGGCGCTGCGGCGCGGGTTCACCTCGTTCGGCGCGGATGTCGTCGGGTGGCGATGCCCGAGCTGGGGCAATCGATTGCCTGGTTGCGTCTTTTCTTGCTGTTTTTGGGATCGTGATTTAATATCCTACGTTTTTCCAATTCCATCGGATCAGGGATAGTCATGGTTGTTATTCGTCTTGCCCGTAGCGGTTCCAAGAAGCGCCCTTTCTACAACATCGTTGCCGCCGATTCCCGCAATCGTCGCGACGGCCGTTTCATTGAGCGCGTGGGTTACTACAATCCGGTCGCCTCCGGCGCCGAAAAGGGTCTGGTTGTCAACACCGAGCGCCTGGCTTACTGGCAGGGCAACGGTGCCCAGCTGTCCGAGACCGTTTCCCGTCTCGTGAAGCAGTCTGCCAAGGCTGCTGCCTGATTGTGCTGAAACAGTGCCTGGCCTTCGCGTAACGTGCCGATGATTGTCCTGGGGCGTATCGTCGCTCCCTTCGGCGTCGGGGGTTGGGTGCGGGTTCATCCTTTCGGGGATGATCCGCTGTCGTGGAAAAAGATGCCCCAGTGGTGGCTCGGCACCGATCCGGATGGTTCGGAGTGGGTGCCTTACACCTTGAAAGGCTGCCGGGAGCACGGGAAAGGCGGCATTGTCGCGGCCTTTGCCGAGGTTGCCGACCGCAATGCTGCAGAGGCTGTCGATGGTTATTACATCGCAGCGCCGCGCGACGCCTTGCCTGTGCCGGACAAGGATGAGTACTACTGGGCCGACCTCGTTGGCCTGGCGGTGCGAAATGCTGCAGGGGTGGGGCTGGGTACCGTGACCGGCCTGCTGTCCACGGGGGCGCACGATGTGCTCCAGGTGCAGGACGGTGACGTCGAACGCCTGATTCCTTTCGTCGCCACTTACGTCACTGCCGTCGATATGGCTGCAGGTTGCGTCACTGTCGAATGGGAAGCGGACTGGTGACGATTGAAGCGGGCTGCAAGGCCTACGACGTCGTCACGCTGTTTCCCGAAATGTTTTCCGCGCTGTCGGGTTTCGGTGTCACCGGGCGGGCTCAGTCGCGTCGGCTGTACGAGCTGAGTTGCTGGAATCCCCGTGATTTTGCCGAGGATCGTTATCGGACCGTGGATGATCGTCCGTACGGCGGTGGGCCGGGCATGGTGATGTTGCCAGCGCCGCTCGAGAAGGCGATAGGCGCCGCAAGGGCGCGGCAGCGGGCGTCGGTCGGACACGAAGGGCGGGTGATCTACCTTTCCCCCCAGGGGCGTCCGCTGACCCATCAACGAGTTGTCGAACTGGCGGCAGAGCCGGCGGTGGTGCTGCTCTGCGGGCGCTACGAAGGTGTCGATCAGCGGTTGATCGAACGCTGTGTGGACGAGGAAATTTCGCTGGGCGATTTCGTTCTCTCCGGGGGCGAGTTGCCGGCGATGGTGTTACTCGATGCGATGATCCGGTTGTTGCCGGGCGCGCTCAATGACGAGGATTCCGCCGCGGAGGATTCCTTTGTCGATGGATTACTGGATTGCCCGCATTACACACGTCCGGTGGTTTATGAGGGCATGTCGGTGCCCGATGTACTGCTGTCCGGGAATCACGCCGAGATCAGGCGCTGGCGCCTGCAGCAGGCGTTGGGCCAGACCGCGCGTCGGCGTCCCGATCTGCTCGCGCACAGAGTGTTGAGCAAAGAAGAATTCCGCTTGCTGGAAGCTTTCCGGCAGGCAGAACAGAAGCCGTAAAGCCTGCTTTCCGGCTTCATAACATGGCGTGTATCAGGTGGCGACCTGCTCTGCACGAACGGCCTCAGGCCTTATTCATTGACTGGAGTTACGCATGAACCTCATTCAGCAACTGGAACAAGAAGAAATCACCCGCCTGACCCAGGGCAAGGCCATCCCCGAGTTCGCTCCCGGCGATACCGTGGTGGTGCAAGTCAAGGTGAAGGAAGGTAACCGCGAGCGTCTGCAGGCTTACGAAGGCGTCGTCATCGCCAAGCGTAACCGTGGCCTCAACTCTGCTTTCATCGTACGCAAGATTTCCTCCGGTGAAGGCGTGGAGCGTACGTTCCAGACCTATTCCCCGCTGGTCGCCAGCATCGAAGTCAAGCGTCGCGGTGACGTGCGTCGCGCCAAGCTCTACTATCTGCGCAGCCGTTCCGGCAAGTCCGCGCGGATCAAGGAAAAGCTCGACTACAAGTCCTTCGCTGCCAAAGCGGCTGCCAAGGCCTGATCGGCGGAGTAAAGAAAACGGCACCTTCGGGTGCCGTTTTTTTCATCCCGCTCCGTGCAGAGGGCGGGTATGTACGATGGCGTTACTGCTTGGTCCGCTTGTCGTGCTCGATGAGGGCGTAGGCGGAGTGGTTGTGAATCGACTCGAAGTTCTCCGATTCGACGATGTAGGCGTCGATTCGGGCTTCGCGGTTCATCACGCCAGCCACGTCGCGAACCATGTCCTCGACGAACTTGGGGTTGTCGTAGGCGCGTTCGGTGACGAATTTTTCGTCGGGGCGCTTGAGCAGACCGTAGAGCTCGCAGGAGGCCTGGGCCTCGACCATCTGGACGAGTTCCTCGATCCAGAGGTGATCGTTGGTGGTGGTAGTCACCGTCACATGGGAGCGCTGGTTGTGCGCACCGTAGGCGGAGATTTTCTTGGAGCACGGGCACAGGCTGGTGACCGGAACGACGATCTTCATCGTGAACGCGTAGATGCCACCTTCGCGGATCTCGCCGATGAAGGTGACTTCGTAGTCCATCAGGCTTTGCACGCCGGAAACCGGGGCCGCCTTGTTGATGAAGTAGGGGAAAGTCATCTCGACGTGGCCGGTTTCGGCCTCGAGCTTGTGGACCATTTCCCGCAGCATCGGCTCGAAGGACTCGACCGATATCTCGCGCTCATGGCTGTTGAGAATCTCGACGAAGCGCGACATGTGGGTGCCCTTGAAGTTGTGGGGCAGGCCGACGTACATGTTGAAGACGGCGATGGTGTGCTGCACACCCCCGTTCTTGTCCATCACCTTGATCGGGTGGCGGATGGACTTGATGCCCACCTTGTTGATGGCGAGCTGGCGGGAGTCGGCGGAGTTCTGGACGTCCGGGATGGCGATGGGGGCTTCAAGCGTAGTCATGGCTGTTCTCTGTGAGTCTCGCGGGAATCTGCGTTCCCAAGCGAATTGATCCTATCATTCCCGACAAAAGCACTCAACTATTCGGGCGATAGGTATTTTCAATGAGTTTGATGATGCCGGCGGGGTCGAGACCTATCTCGGCCATCAGTTGGGATTGGTCGCCGTGATCGATGAAGCGATCGGGCAGGCCCAGTTGCAGGACGCGTACGGTATTGCCGGCTTCGTGGAGGACGCGCGTTACTTCTGAGCCGGCGCCGCCGATGACGGCGTTTTCCTCGAGCGTGACCAGCAGCGTGTGCTCCGCGGCGAGCTTGAGGATCAGTTCGCGGTCGATGGGCTTCACGAAGCGCATGTTGGCGACGGTGGCGTCGATCTGCTCGCCGACCTTCAGCGCGTTGGCGAGCATGCTGCCGAAGGCGAGCAGAGCCACGTCGCCCTTGCCGTGGCGGCGAATCTCGCCCTTGCCGATGGGCAGCAGGCTCATTTCAGCACTCGGCACGACGCCGAGACCGCTGCCGCGGGGATAGCGAACGGCGGTGGGGCCGTCGTGCTGGTAGGCGGTGTAGAGCATCTGCCGGCATTCGTTCTCGTCGGCCGGGCAGAAGATCGTCAGATTGGGGATGCAGGCGAGGTAGGATAGATCGAAGGCGCCGTGGTGGGTAGCACCGTCGGCACCGACCAGCCCGGCGCGGTCGATGGCCATCATCACCGGCAGGTTTTGCAGGGCCACGTCGTGGATGAACTGGTCGTAGGCGCGTTGCAGGAAAGTGGAATAAATCGCCACTACCGGCTTGAAACCTTCGCAGGCAAGGCCGGCACCGAAGGTGAGGGCGTGCTGCTCGGCGATCCCGACGTCGTAGTAGCGGTCGGGGTATTCGTGGGCGAAGCGGACCATGCCGGAGCCTTCGCGCATCGCCGGGGTGATGGCGACCAGGCGCTTGTCGATGGCGGCCATGTCGCAAAGCCAGTCGCCGAAAACCTGGGTGTAGGTAAGCTTGCCGCCGCCCTTGGCGTCCTTGCCGGTGGCGATGCCCGCGGTGTGGTCGAACTTCGAGACGCCGTGGTAGAGGATCGGATCGGCTTCGGCGAGCTTGTAGCCCTGGCCCTTGCGGGTGATCACGTGCAGGAACTGCGGGCCCTTGAGGGTACGCAGGTTCTGCAGCGTGGGGATCAGGGATTCGAGGTCGTGGCCGTCGATGGGGCCGATGTAGTTGAAACCGAATTCCTCGAACATCGTGCCGGGCATGACCATGCCCTTGACGTGCTCCTCGGTGCGGCGGGCGAGTTCGAAGACCGGCGGCGGCAGGTTTTCAAGGAAGCGTTTGCCGATCTTGCGGGCGCCGTTGTAAAGCCGGCCCGACAGCAGTCGCGACAGGTGCTTGTTGAGCGCGCCGACCGGCGGCGAGATCGACATCTCGTTGTCGTTGAGGATGACCAGCAGGTTGGTGTCGTGGATGTCGCCGGCGTTGTTGAGCGCCTCGAAGGCCATGCCGGCCGACATGGCGCCGTCACCGATCACCGCAATCGCGCGACGGTCCTCGCCACGCAGGCGCGCCGCTTCGGCCATGCCGAGGGCCGCGGAGATGGAGGTGGACGAGTGGGCCGTGCCGAAGGTGTCGTAGTCGCTCTCGCAGCGGCGCGGGAAGCCCGAGATGCCTTGATACTGACGCAGCCCCTTCATCGCCTCGCGACGGCCGGTGAGCACCTTGTGAGCGTAGGTCTGGTGACCGACGTCCCATACGATGCGGTCTTCGGGGGTGTTGAAGACGTAGTGCAGGGCGATGGTGAGCTCGACGGTGCCGAGGTTCGACGACAGGTGACCGCCGGTGCGGGAGACGGAGTCGATCAGGAAATTGCGCAGCTCGTCGGCCAGGG
The DNA here is from genome assembly GCF_041911615.1 of Zoogloea sp. Lineage (GTDB taxonomy): Bacteria > Pseudomonadota > Gammaproteobacteria > Burkholderiales > Rhodocyclaceae > Zoogloea. The sequence continues at coordinate 83,562 of NZ_JAYROR010000015.1, forward strand.
TGGGGAGTTCGCCAGGTTCGAGCTTTCGCAGATCCACCGGCGAGGCGATCGTGTCGAGCAGGCTGGCGCGGGGATTGGCGGGCGTTGCGTGGGGCATTCCGGGTTACCGGGTCGTTAATTGGAATTCGGTCGTGCCGCCGGCTCAGAACTGGCGGCGCACGATGAAGCGCGTCAGCTCGGCCAGGCGCCGGCTGCTGTCGCCGAAAGCGGCGAGGCGGTCGAGGGCGTCCTGGCACATTTCCTCGGCGAGTTCCCGGGCGCGGCTTACGCCGAGCAGGCTCACGTAGGTGGGCTTGTCGTTGGCGGCGTCCTTGCCGGCGGTCTTGCCGAGGGTGGCGGTATCGGCCTCGGCGTCGAGGATGTCGTCCACCACCTGGAAAAGCAGCCCGATGACCTTGCCGACATGATCCAGCGAAGCCATCTGCGCATCGTTCAGGGTGCGCCCGCATTGTACGCCAAGGTTGATCGAAGCCCGGATCAGTGCGCCGGTTTTGTGGATGTGCATGAACTCGAGTTCAGGCAGGCTGAGCTGCTGGCCCACCGAGCCGAGGTCGATCGCCTGGCCGCCGCACATGCCGCGGGAGCCGCTGGCAAGCGCCAGCTGACGAATCATCGCGATCTGGCGTCCGGGGTCGTCGCACACCGCGGCGTCGGCGATGTGCTGGAAGGCCTGGGTCTGCAACGCGTCGCCCACCAGCAGCGCGGTGGCCTCGTCGTACTGGACGTGAACCGTCGGCTTGCCGCGGCGCAGGATGTCGTCGTCCATGCACGGCATGTCGTCGTGGACCAGCGAATAGGCGTGGATCATCTCGATGGCGCAGGCGACCCGGTCGAGATGTTCCGGCGCTGCGCCGGTGAGTTGGCCGCCGGCATGAACGAGGAGCGGGCGCACTCGCTTGCCGCCGCCCAGCACGGCGTAGCGCATGGCTTCGTGCAGGCGGGTCGGGGCGATGTCGGCAGCGGGCAGGGCGCGGTCGAGGGCGGATTCGGTGCGTTGCTGGATGTCGCCCATCCATTGGCTGAAAGTGGGGGTCATGGCTGGGCGTCTCCGGGGGCGGCCTCGGCTTCGAGCACGCGGATGGTCTGCTCGGCTTTCGTGAGCTGGGTCTGGCAGTGGCGCAGGAGGACGGTGCCGCGCTGATAGGCGGCGAGGGCCTGGTCCAGCGGAAGCTGGCCGTTTTCCATGTCCTGGACGATGTTTTCGAGTTCGGCGACGGCCGATTCGAAACTGGCGGGCTTGCTAGTGGATGATTTGACCATGCGCGGCCGATGCTGAGCTGAGGCAAACCGTAAAAATAGCCTATCGTCGGGCTACAGGTCAAACGCGTAATACTATATAATAGTGCGCTTTACGTTTCGGGCTTTCGCTTGCGATAAGGGGGTTCGGGATGTCTGACATCGCTTCTCAGGCACTTCTATCTCCGGCAGTTTCCCAGCTGCCGGTCTCGTGGTATTTCGACGAAAAAATCTTCGAACTGGAGAAGCGTCTCCTCTTCGATGCCGGTCCCGGTTACGTCGGCCACGAGCTGATGGTGCCGGAGGTCAATCAGTACCGTTCGCTCGAGTGGCTCGATCACGCCAAGACGCTGATCAACCGCGACGACGGTTACTACCGGATGTCCAACGTCTGTCGCCATCGCCAGGCGATCATGCTGCAAGGCAGCGGTACGGCCGAGCGCAACATCGTCTGCCCGATTCACCGTTGGACCTACGATCCCAACGGGCTGCTGATCGGCGCGCCGCATTTTGCCGACAACCCCTGCCTCAACCTGCAACGCGAGAAGCTGGAGCGATGGCAGGGCCTGTTGTTCAAGGGTCCGCGTTCCGCCAACGCCGATCTCGCGGGTATGCAGGTGGCCGGCGAGTTGAACTTCGAAGGCTACAAGCTCGACAAGGTTGAAATCCACGAGTGCAACTACAACTGGAAGACCTTCATCGAAGTTTACCTCGAGGATTATCACGTTGCGCCGTATCACCCGGGTCTCGGGCATTTCGTCACCTGCGACGACCTGACCTGGCAGTTCGGCGAGTGGTATTCGGTGCAACGGGTCGGCATCACCTCGCTGAAGAAGCCCGGCTCGCCCGCGTACAAGCGCTGGCACGAGGCGGTGCTCAATTACAGTGGCGGCGAGATGCCGAAACATGGGGCAATATGGTTGACCTATTTCCCCAACATCATGGTCGAGTGGTACCCCCATGTGCTGGTGGTGAGTACGCTGATTCCGACGGATGTGAACAAGACGACCAACGTCGTCGAGTTCTACTACCCCGAGGACATCCTCGAATTCGAGCGCGAGTTTGTCGAGGCCGAGCAGGCCGCGTACATGGAAACCGCGATCGAAGACGACGATATCGGCGAGCGCATGGATCGCGGCCGTCTGGCGCTGATGAAGGAAGGCCGTAGCGAAGTCGGGCCTTACCAGTCGCCCTACGAGGATGGGATGCAGCACTTTCATGAGTTCTACCGCCGCATCATGCAGCCGCATCTGTCGCGCTGAATCACGCTCTGCGCCGATCGTGCGCTGAATCAAAAAAAGCCCGCCATCGTGAGATGGCGGGCTTTTTCATATCGTGTCCGGGCGTCGCCGGAGCACGCTGCGATCAGCGGTCTGCTTCGTACATCAGCGTGCCTTCGACGAGGGTATAGCGCACTTTGCCGGGCAGTTCGAGACCGAGGAAAGGGGTGTTCTTGCCCTGGCTCTTGAGCATCGAGCGCTCGATGAGCTGGAATGCGTCCGGATCGAACACGCAGACGTCGGCGCGGGCACCGACCGACAGGTGGCCGCCCTTGGCGATCCCGGCAATTTTTGCCGCCTCGGAGGTGATCCGCGCAATGGCGTCGAGCAGCGGCAGCTTGTGCTCGGCGGCCCACTTGAGGGTGAGCGGCAGCAATAGTTCGAGGCCGGTGGTGCCGGGCTCGGATTCGCTGAACGGCGCCTGCTTGGCGTCGTCGTCCACCGGCGTGTGGTCGGAGCAGATCGCGTTGATACGGCCTTCGGCCACGGCCTTGGACAGCGCGATGCGGTCGCGCTGGCTACGTAGCGGCGGAATCACATGGCAGTGCGGATTGAAGTAGCCGATGTCCATGTCCGCCAGATGCAGGTGGTGGGCAGCCACGTCGCAGGTCACGTCCACGCCGTCCTTGCGCGCCTGTTCGATGAGGTCCAGGCTTTCGGCGCAGGAGAGCCGGGTGATGTGCAGCCGTGCCCCGGTCTGCCTGGCGAGGCGCAGGTAGGTGAACAGCGCGACGACCTCGGCGCTGGCCGGGATGCCGGGCAGACCGAGGCGCGAGGCGACTTCTCCGTCGTGGGCGACGCCGCCGCGGGCAAGGTAGGGGTCGAGGGGCTGCAGCCACACGCGGAAGCCGAAGGTGGCGGCGTACTGCATTGCGCGGCCGAGCACGCGGGTGTCGAGGATGGGCACGTTGGCCTGGCTGAAGGCCACGCAGCCGGCTTCGACCAGCTCGGCCATCTCGGAGAGCTGCTCGCCCTTGAGGCCGATGGTGAGGGCGCCGACCGGATAGACGTGGGCGCGGTTGAGCTTCTTGGCGCGATAGCACAGCATCTCGACGAGGCCCGGCTCGTCGAGCACGGGGTCGGTGTCGGGCGGGATGGCGAGGCTGGTGATGCCGCCGGCCATGGCTGCGTCCATCTCGGATTCGAGGGTGGCCTTGTATTCGAAGCCGGGCTCGCGCAGGCGGGCGGCGAGGTCGATCAAGCCCGGCGCGACGATCAGGCCGCTGGCGTCGATGGTGCGGGCGGCGCTGAAGCCGGCAGGCGCCTGGCCAACGCCGACGATCTTGCCGTCGGCGATGTAGAGATCCTGCTTGGCGTCGAGGCGGTTGGCCGGGTCGATGATCCGGCCATTCGTGATGTGGATGTTCATGGTCGAAAACCTGTAGATCAGTGACTGCCCAGCATGCTCATGACGGCCATGCGCACCGCGATGCCGAAGGTGACCTGCGGCAGGATCACCGCCTGGCCGCCGTCCGCCACGGCGGAGTCGATCTCGACGCCGCGGTTCATGGGGCCGGGGTGCATCACGATGGCGTCGGGCTTGGCGAGGGCCAGCTTCTCGGCGGTGAGGCCCCACACCTTGAAGAATTCCTGCGGGCTGGGCAGCAGGGCGCCGTTCATGCGCTCGTTCTGCAGGCGCAGCATCATTACCACGTCCACGTCCTTGAGGCCTTCCTGCATGGTGGCGCAGTAGCGCACGCCCATCTTTTCGACATCGGTCGGGAGCAGGGTCTTGGGGCCGATGACGCGCACTTCGGGCACGCCGAGGGTGGTGAGCGCGGCGATCTGGGAGCGGGCGACGCGGGAGTGCAGCACGTCACCGACGATGGCGACGGTGAGGTTGTGGAACTCTTTCTTGTAGTGCCGGATGGTGTACATGTCCAGCAGCCCCTGGGTGGGGTGGGCATGGCGGCCATCGCCGGCGTTGACCACGTGGATGTGGTCGCGGCCGGTGTTCTGGAGGTGCTGGGCGATTAGGTGCGGGGCACCGCTGGATTCGTGGCGCACCACGAACATGTCGGCCTGCATCGCACAGAGGTTGTCCACGGTGTCCAGCAGGGTTTCGCCCTTCTTGGTGGACGAGGTGGACACGTTGAGGTTGATCACGTCGGCGGAGAGCCGCTTGGCGGCGATCTCGAAGGTGGTGCGGGTGCGCGTGCTGTTTTCGAAGAACAGGTTGAAGACGCTTTTGCCGCGCAGCAGCGGGAGCTTCTTGACTTCGCGCTCGGCCATCTCGGTGAAGGGGGCGGCGGTGTCGAGGATCTGGGTGATGATGCTGCGCGGCAGACCGTCGAGGGTCAGCAGGTGCTGGAGTTCGCCGTGCTTGTTGAGTTGCGGGTTATGCATGGATCAGCCTCATGGTGAGGGCGCCGGAGTCGTCGCGTTCGAGTTGCAGGTTCTGCCCGGCGGGCAGGGGTTCCGGCAGGGTGAGGGCGCAGAAGCGGGCGGCGATGGGCAGCTCGCGACCGCCACGGTCGATGAGCACGGCCAGGTCGACGCGCGACGGGCGGCCGTAGTCGAAAAGTTCGTTGAGCGCCGCGCGGGTGGTGCGGCCGGTGTAGAGCACGTCGTCCACGATGACGATGTGGGCCCCTTCGACGTCGAAGGGGATCCTGGAGCCCTGGGGTTGCTGGTGCAGGCCCTTGGCGGCGTAGTCGTCGCGGTAGAAGCTGACGTCGATGCTGCCCAGCGGCTGAGACAGCCCCAGCAGGGCGTGGAGGCGTTCGGCCAGCCAGACGCCGCCAGTGTGGATGCCCACCAGCGCGGTGGCGGGCGTAACGTGGGGGCGCATCGCGGCGGCGAGCGTGGCGATGAGGTGTTCGGCGTCAGGTAGCTGCATGTTTGGCACTTTCGAAGTACTGGAGCAGGATGATCTGGGCCGCGGCCGAATCGAGCCGGGGTTTTTGCTTGCGCCAGCCGTGGTGGCCGGCTTCGGAGAGGCGTCCCTCGGCCTCGGCGGACGACAGGCGTTCGTCCACCAACGCCACCGGCAGGCCGTAGCGACCGTGCAGCTGGTTTCCGAAGCGGCGGCAGCGAACCGTCATGGCGTGCTCGCTGCCGTCGAGATGGGTGGGCAGGCCGACGACGAGGGCGGCGGGGCGCCATTCAGCGAGGAGCTTTTCGATGGCGGCGAAGCGTGCCGCGTTGGCTTCCTCGACGATGGCTGCGAGCGGGTGGGCGTGGCCGGTTTCGGTTTCGCCGACCGCGACGCCGATGCGCGCCAGTCCGAAGTCAAAGCACAGGACGGTGCTCACGCGTGGCCGGCGACGTCGGAGAGTTTGGCGAAATCGACGCCGAGCAACTGCATGGCGGCGGCGAGGCGCTCCTCGGGGGGCAGGTCGAAGACGATGGAGAGATCGGCCGGCACGGTGAGCCAGGCGTTCTGGGCGAGTTCGTGTTCGAGCTGGCCGGCGGACCAGCCGGCGTAGCCGAGGGCGACCAGCACCTCGGAGGGCTCACCTTCGTTGGCGAGGGCCTGGAGCACGTCGCGGGAGCTGGTCAGGCCGATGCCGTCGCCGACCTTGAGCGTGGAATGCCAGTTGCCCGCCGGGCGATGCAGCACGAAGCCGCGGTCGGCCTGGACGGGGCCGCCGTAGTACACCGGCAGATCGGCAAACGCGGGTTGCTCGAAGGGGATGTCGATGCGCTCGAACAGGGTGGCGAGGCGCATGTCGGTGGGGCGGTTCACGACGACGCCCATCGCGCCGTTTTCGTTGTGCTCGGCGATGTAAGTGAGCGTGCGCGTGAAGTTCGGATCGGCCATGGCGGGCATGGCGATCAGGAAATGATCGGTGAGATTGATGGTGGAGGTAGTCACGGGTGGTATTTTAAGCCGAGGTCGCCGATTGTAGCGGCAACTTTTGGGTCATGCTCACGTACCTTTTCCAATCCGTCATTCCATGTCTTCCGCACTTGTCTGGTTTCGTCGCGACCTGCGCGACTTTGATCATGCGGCGCTGTTCCAGGCGCTGAAAAACCACCGCCGCGTGTTCTGCGGCTTTGTCTTCGACACCGAAATCCTCGATGGGTTGCCGGCTCGCGTGGATCGGCGCGTCGAGTTCATCCACGCCAGCGTGCTCGAGCTCGATGCGGCGCTGCGGGCGCGGGGCGGCGGGCTGATCGTCCGCCACGGCGCGGCCCGTGAAGTGGTTCCGGCCCTGGCGGCGGCGCTGGGCGTCGAGCGGGTGCTGACCAACCGCGACTACGAGCCCGCCGCCATCGCCCGCGACGAGGCGGTGGCCGAGCGCTTGCGGGTGCTCGGGATCGGCTTCGAGCGCTTCAAGGATCAGGTGATCTTCGAGAAAAACGAGGTGCTGACCAAGAGCGCCACCCCGTTTTCGGTGTTCACGCCCTACAAGCGGGCCTGGCTGGCGACGCTGAACGCCTTTTACCTCAAGCCCTACCCGGTCGAGCAATACGCCGCGAACCTGGCCCCGCCGCCGCCCGGCGAGGTGTTGCCGACGCTGGCCGACATCGGTTTCGTCCCCACGAACCTAGCCGAGGTCGGCATCGTGCCGGGCATGGCGGCGGGGCGGCGGCTGTTCGACGACTTCCAGAAGCGCATCGGACGCTACAAGACCGCGCGGGATTTTCCGGCTCGCAAGGGCGTCTCCTATCTGTCGGTGCATCTGCGCTTCGGGACCGTGTCGATCCGCGAGCTGGCGCGGGTGGCGCTGGCGACGGGCGGCGAGGGCGCCGAGACCTGGTTGTCCGAGCTCGTCTGGCGGGATTTCTACTTCCAGATCCTGTGGCACAACCCGCACGTGGTGGGCGCGAGTTTCCGGCCCGAATACGACCGGGTGCAATGGGACGACGCGCCGGCGCTGTTCGACGCGTGGCGTGAGGGCCGCACCGGCTACCCGATCGTCGATGCGGCGATGCGCCAGATCGCCCACTGCGGTTACATGCACAACCGGCTGCGGATGATCGTCGCGTCCTTCCTGACCAAGGATCTGGGCGTCGACTGGCGCTTGGGCGAGCGGTATTTCGCCGAACAGCTCAACGATTTCGACCTGGCCGCCAACAACGGCGGCTGGCAGTGGGCGGCATCCACCGGTTGCGATGCCCAGCCGTACTTCCGCATCTTCAACCCGGTCACCCAGTCCGAGAAGTTCGACCCGGACGGCAGCTTCATCCGCCGCTATCTGCCGGAGCTGGCCAGGGTGCCGGACAAGTACATCCATGCGCCGTGGACCCTGCCGCCCATCGATCAGAAGCTGGCCGGCTGCGAGATCGGCAAGGACTACCCGGCGCCGGTCGTGGACCACGCCCAGGCGCGGGAGCGCACCCTCGCGCGCTTCGCGGTGGTGAAGGGCGCCGACTAGCGGCGGGCGCTGGCGAGCAGGACGGTGCTCTCGACCACGTAGCCGTCGCCGTCGCGGTGCTCGGCGAGGTCGGCGGCCACTTCGGCGCGCAGGCGGGCCTGGGTGGCGTCGGGCAGTCGGGCGAGGGATTCGGCGGCGCCGCCGGCCAGGTCGAGAAAGGCCTGCCAGTAGTCGTCGGCGCTGTCGAAGCGGCACGCGAAGGTGTGCGGTACGACGCGCACGTCGGCGAAGCCGGCGGCGCCGAGCAGCTCGGCCAGCGCTTCGCCTTCGCCCAGGCGGAACACCGAAGGCCGCGCCACTTTGGGCGCGGGCAGGAGGCGGGCGATGCACGCCTGGGCGCGGGCGATCAGCGGCACCGCTTCCCGCGGGCCCCAGACCGACAGCGCAATGCGTCCGCCGGGGCGAACGACCCGGTGCAGCTCGGCCAGGGCGCGGGCGGGGTCGGGGAAGATGAACAGGCCGAGCCCGACCAGCGCCACGTCGACGCTGGCGTTGGCAAACGCCAGGTGCTCGGCGTCGCAGGCGGCGGCGAGCAGATCCGGCAGGCCTTCGGATTCGGCGCGACGCAGGCCTTCGGCGAGCATGTTCTCGGCGATGTCGCTGGCCAGCACCCAGCCGTCGGGCAGTACCCGGCGGGCCGCGTCGCGGGCCAGCAGGCCGGGGCCGGCGGCGAGGTCGAGCACCTTTTCGCCCGGCGCGAGGCGGGCGGCGTCGAGGAGGGCAGCCTGCAGGCTGGCGCGCAGGGGGGCGCCGTCGGCGTAGCGGGCGGCGATGCGGTTGAAGCCGCTGCGTTCGAGGGCCTTGAAGCGGCGGGCGTCGAAGTCGGAAGTCATTTCAGCAGTCCGGCAAATTGCAGAATTGGGTCAAGGTACTTGTCCCATTGGGTGAAGCTGTGGTCGCCGCCGTCGAGCACGGTCTGGCGGGCGCCGGCATAGCGGGCGACGGCATGGCGGTAGTCGAGCACTTCGTCGCCGGTTTCCACCATCAGCCAGTAGCGTTCCGGGCGGGTGATCGTCGGTGTCTCGATGGCGCGCAGCTGGGCGATGTGCTCGTCGGTGAAATCGAAGGGTTCGCCGGTGTACATGTGGGTCTGGGTGCCAAGGTAGGCGGACAGCGACAGGGGCGCGATCACCGCCGGATTGACCAGCACCGCCGGAATGCCGTGCTTTTCGGCGAGCCAGGTGGCGTAGTAGCCGCCCAGCGAGCTGCCGACCACCGTGGGGGGCGTGTCGGCGCGGGCGATGGCCGCGTCGGCCAGGGCGATGGCGTCGCGGGCCGAGACCGGTAGCTGCTCGCACCAGAAGCGCTCGCCGAGACCGAGCGCGTCCATGCGCGCCTTGAGGCTGCGGGATTTCCAGCTTTGCGGGCCGGAGCGAAAACCGTGCAGGTAGATGATCATTTGTGTTCGAAGCGGTCGTCGGGCCGCAGGCAGGTGGCGAGATCGGTGTCGAGCCAGACCCGGGCAGCGGCGTCGCCGGCCAGGTGGGCGAGCCAGTAGGCGGTGCTGGCGGCGAGCAGCTGCGGACGGAAGGCGGCGGGTTCGCGGCGGATGCGGAACACCACGCCTTCGGCGTCGCTGGCTTCGCCGGCGAAGTCGAGGTGGTTGCCGCCGGCGAATACGAGCAGGTACTTGACGCCGTCGGCCGGCATGTGGCGGTAGGGGAGCTCGCGGTTGGCAGCGGTGATGTCGGACAGGCCCATGCCGTCGTCGCGGCTGCCGGTGAGGCTGAAGAAGGGCAGGTGAATCTGCCCGAAGCGATGGTCGAGGCCGGGGCCGCTGTCGGCCTGACGCGCCGACGGGCTGAGGGCCAGCACAGCGCCGACACGGGCGTCGAGGGGCTGTGGCGGCTGGGTCGGGCGGCGTTCGCCGGCCAGGAGCTGGACGGTGACGGCGCCGAAGGAGTGGCCGGCGAGGCCGATCGCGGTGGCGCCGTGGATGGCGTCGGGCAGAGCGGGATGGCGACCGATGCAGCGCAGGACGAAGTGGAGGTCATCCACCCGCCGGGTGAGCTCCTGGGGGTTCATCGCGGCTTTGAAGGCGCTGCGCAGGGCCAGGGGCGAGTTGTTGCGCAGCAGCGTGCTGTCGGAGCCGGGATGCTGGATCGCCAGAGCGGCGAAACCGTGGCTGGCCCAGTGGCACAGCCACGCCGCGCCGCCTTCGCGGCTGCCGCCGAGACCGTGAGAGAAGAGGATCAGCCCCCGCGGCGCGGGGGTGTCGGGCAGGTAGAGCTTAACCGGCAGGCTGCGCGCGCGCCGGGTGTCGTGGAGGTCGGCGAGACGGGTATCGACCCGCTCCGGTCCGGCCGTGGCAAAGGTGCTCAGTGGGCCGTCCATTCGACGATGCCGAAGTGCCAGGTGACCAGCACGACGATGCCGAAGGCAATGCGATACCAGGCGAAGGGCACGAAGTCGTGGCTCGAGATGTAGCGCAACAGCCAGCGCACGCACAGGAAGGCGGATACGAAGGCCGAGATGAAGCCCACCACCCACATGCCGAGATCGTCGGCGCTGAGAAGTGCGCGTTCTTTGTAGACCTGGTAGACCGTGGCGACGCCGAGGGTCGGGATCGCGAGGAAGAACGAGAACTCGGTGGCGGCCTTGCGGGACAGGCCGAAGAGCATCCCGCCGATGATGGTGGAGCCCGAGCGGGAGGTGCCGGGGATCAGCGCGAAGGCCTGGGCGATGCCCATCTTGACGGCGTCGAGGGGACGCATTTCGTCCACGGTGTGGATGCGTACCCGGTGGTTCTTGCGTTCGGCCCACAGGATGACGAAGGCGCCGACGATGAAGGCGGTGGCCACCGGCAGGGGAGCGAACAGATTGGCCTTGATGGCCTTGCCGAAGGCGAGACCGAGCACTGCCAGGGGCAGGAAGGCGATGAACAGGTTGAGCACCAGCCGGTTGGCCTCGCGCTCGCGACCGAGGCCGGCGAAGGTGCGGGCGAGGCGTTCGCGGTATTCCCACACCACGGCGAGGATGGCGCCGGACTGGATGACGATCTCGAAGAGCTTGCCCCGGTCGTCGTTGAAGTTCAGCAGATCGCCGGCGAGGATCAGGTGGCCGGTGCTGGAGATCGGCAGGAATTCGGTCAGGCCTTCGACCACGCCGAGAATCAGCGCCTTGAGGAGCAGGATGATGTCCATGAACGATTAAGGATTCGGTTCAAAAAGAGCGGCCATTATAGCCTTCGTATATTTGCCGGCCCGTTTAAGCCTGTGTGAATCCGTCACGAACAAGTGTTCAAGACCGTCGTCGTCATGCCGATAAACTGAAAATAACAAGTCCAGATGATGATCCCCGATTCCGATGCTCAAGAAAATTCCGGTCGCCCGGCTCAAACCGGGCATGTTTATTCATGAATTGTGCGGCGACTGGATGTCGCACCCGTTCTGGCGCGCGAAATTCAAACTGAGTGGCGACGGCGATCTGCGCCGCATCGTCGAGGCGGGTATCCAGTTCGTCTACATCGACACCGACCGCGGCCTCGACGACCAGGATGCGATACCGGCCGAGGCGGTGCAGGCGGCCGTCGAGGACGAAATCGCCGCCGCGCTGGCCGTGCCGGACGACAGTCAGCTGCGGGTGTCGGTCCAGGAGGAAATGGCCCGCGCCCGCAAGGTTCACGAGCAGGCCCACAAGGTGGTGCGTTCGATGATGAGCGACGTGCGCCTGGGCAAGGCGATCTCTCTGGAGGACGCAGACCCGGTGGTCGAGGCGATCACCGGTTCGGTGCTGCGCAACGGTGGCGCACTGCTGGGGCTGATCGGCATCAAGAACAAGGACGACTACACCTTCCTGCATTCCGTGAGCGTCTGTACGCTGATGATCGCCTTCGGCCGTTCCCTCGGGCTGGAGGGCGACGCCCTGCGCCAGGGCGGCATCGGCGGGCTGCTCCACGATATCGGCAAGATGAAGGTGCCCGACGAGGTCCTCAACAAGCCCGGCCGTCTGACCGACGCGGAATTCGAGCTGATCAAGCGCCATCCGGGCGACGGCCATGCGGTGCTGCTGGAGACGCCGGGCATCGGCCCGGTGCCGCTGGACATCACCCGCCATCATCACGAGCGCCTCGACGGCAGCGGCTACCCCGACAAGCTGAAGGCCGACGACATCTCGACCATGGCGCGGATGGCGGCGATCGTGGACGTCTACGACGCCATCACCGCAGACCGCTGCTACCACAAGGGCATGCCAGCCGCGGAAGCGCTGCGCAAGATGTGGGAATGGAGCAGTGCCCACTTCGACCAGAAGTTGTTGCAGGCCTTCATGCGCTGCGTCGGCATCTATCCGGTGGGCAGCCTGGTTCGGCTGGAGTCGGGGCGCCTGGGCGTGGTGATCGAGCAGAACGAGTCGAACCTGCTCATGCCGCGCCTGCGGGTGTTCTTCAGCACCCGGTCGAACGGCTACATCAAGCCCGAGATCGTCGACCTGAGCCGTCGGCTCGGTGCGGGCGGCGGCGATCGCATCGTCTCCGCCGAGGCGCCCGACAAGTGGGGCGTGGACCCGGTGCGCTTCCTGCTGGCGGCCTGAACTCAGCCGTGGCGCAGGCGGGCGTCGAGGCTATCGACCACGGCGCTCCAGTCGGCATCCTCGGCGATCTCTGCCTTCAGGAAGGCCGCCTGGGCGGGCGTCCAGAACGGCGCGTCGGCCAGCTTCAGCGCTGGCGGCAGCGGCGCATGGGTGGCGATGAAGGCGTCGATGGCGGCTTTGTCGCTGGGCAGGCCGAGTTGGGCAAAAAGCTGGCTGAAACCATGCACGTGGGCTTCCATCATCGATCTCCTGGGTGAAAAAAACGGTTGGGGATGCCCTTTGGTGCCGGGCAGGCGCCAATAAGTTTCATCCGCGGCGCGTTGTCTTCGGCGCGCGTATGGGCGGCTGGTGGCGGCTTTGTCGTATTCTCTGCAGCCCTGCTCGAGCGGAAGTCTTCTGCCATGTTCATTTTCGATCCGCTGCCGAGGTGCCGATGAGCATCGCGGCGCTGGTGTCCCAGTATGGCTACCTGGCGGTGGCCCTCGGCTGCATCCTCGAAGGCGAGACGGTATTGCTGATGGCGGGTTTCGCTGCTCATCGGGGCCTGCTGGATCTGCCCACGGTGCTGGTGGTGGCGTGGCTGTCGAGCTTTGCGGGCGATCAGTTCTGGTTTGTCGCCGGACGTCGGCACGGGGCGGCGCTGGTGGCCCGGTTTGCCGGGGTGCAGCGGGTGTTGCCGCAGGTTCAGCGGCTGATCCGCACGCATCAGGACGCGTTGGTGCTGGGCGTGCGCTTTATGGTCGGCGTGCGCGTCGCGGGGCCGATCCTGATGGGCTGGAGCGGCGTGCCGGCATCCCGATTCCTGGTGCTCAACCTGCTTGGTGCCGTGCTGTGGACGGCGGTGGTGGGCGGCGGCGGCTACTTTTTCGGCCAGTTGCTCGAACGCGTGCTGCCCGATCTGAAACGGGTCGAGGAGGGGGTGATCGTCGTCGTGGTGCTCGGCGGGCTGGTCGTTCATGGCCTGCGCCTGTGGCGGCGGCGCCGTGGCTGAGACGAGGATATATCCTGTATATTAGGGTTTTCTGATTTTTGGAGACTCGATCATGACCCGTCACGCCGTTTTTGTTGCCGCCCCGCTGGTGCTGGCCCTGTTCGCCGGCGCCGCCCAGGCGCAGGATCTGGACGCCCTGAAGGCCGACACCCGTAAGAACGCGTTGCCCGTGCTGCCCAAGGTGGTCGCCATGATGCAGGAGACCGTCGCCGAAAAGGGCGCCGCCGATGCGATTCCGGTGTGCAAGGAAAAGGCGCCCCAACTGCTCAAGGAGCAGGCCGCCAAGACCGGCTGGGACATGCGTCGGGTGAGCCTGCGCACCCGCAATCCCGAGCGCGGCACGCCGGACGTGTGGGAGGCGCGCCAGCTGGCCGACTTCAACATCCGCGCGGCCAACGGCGAAAAGGTCGAAACCCTCGAAACCGGCGAGGTCGTCACCGAGAACGGCAAGCAGGTGTATCGCTACATCCGCGCGATTCCCGTGGGCGACGTGTGCCTGAAGTGCCACGGCCCGGTCGAGCAGATCGACGCCGGACTCAAGAGCCAGCTGGCCAGGAGCTACCCGCAGGACAGCGCTTTCGGCTACGCCAAGGGCCAGATTCGCGGTGCGCTGACGGTCAAGCGTCCGCTCTGACCCGTGCGCCGTACGCTGCCGATTCTTGTGGAATAATCGGCGCGACCCGTTCCACCTCAACCAGCAAGGGAGTTGCCAGATGAAAATCAAGAAACTGGTCGTTGCCGCCGTCGCCTTCGGCATTGCCGCCGGCGCCAGCGCGCAGATGAAACCGGAAGATCAGATCAAGACCCGCAAGGCCGGCTACAGCTTCATGGCCTGGAACATGGGCAAGATCAAGGCCCAGACCATCGACAACCCGGGCAGTTTCAACAAGGATCAGGTGCTGGCCGCCGCCAACGTCATCGCTGCCACCGCCAACTCGGGCATGGGCGCGCTGTTCGGACCGGGCACCGACAAGGACGTGGGCAGCCAGAAGACCCGCGTCAAGCCGGAGCTGTTCCAGCCCCAGCATCAGGATGAACTGAAGAAGGTGGCCGCCGCCTTCAACAAGGAAGCCAACGAGCTGCAGAAGGTGGCCGCCACGGGCGATGCCGCGGCGATCAAGGCCCAGTTCGGCAAGACCGGCGAATCCTGCAAGGCCTGCCACGACAAGTTCCGCAAGGACGAATGAGCGAGGCCGTGGTTCGGTAGTCCCGACGATAAAGGCAGCCTTCGGGCTGCCTTTATCGTTTCACCACGCCGGTGCGGCGGCCGGGGCGGGCGCAGAGGGGGGCGCTTGCCAGCGCCCGCTGGCGACCCACGCGGTGCCCACGCCCACCGCCAGCGCCAGCGCAAGGGCGATCCATCCGCCACCACGGGGCTCGACCGCAGCCGTGGTGGCGGCGATCCGCTTGCGGCCGGTGATCATCGGCCCGACGAGTTGCTCGCGCTTTACCCGGGTGTAGAACGCAATCGCCGCCAGATGCAGCCCGACGAGCAGCAGCACGAGCCAGAAGCCCTTGCGGTGCAGACCGGTGAGCCAGTCGCTGGTGTCCTTCGAGACCAGCCCGTAAAGCGGGCCCTGGAAGGCGATGTCGTCATTGCCGAACAGGCCGCCCGCGGTCTGCAAGCCGATCACGCCGAGCAGGCCGAGCACCGACAGCGCACCCAGCGGGTTGTGACCGAGCCCGTGCCAGTGGCCGCGCAGGTAGGCGCCGATGGCTGCGGGGCCGCGCACGAAGCTGACGAATCGGGAGTGGGTCGAACCGATCAGTCCCCAGGCGAGCCGGAAGCCGATCAGGCCGGCGATGAGCACGCCGACTCGGCCGTGCCAGTCCATCAGGTTGCCCCCCAGCAGGCCGGTGGCGACGGCCGCGACGATGGCGGCGACGAGCAGCCAGTGGAACAGGCGCAGGGGCAGATCCCAGACGCGGACGGTTTTCATGGCGGGTTTTCCTTTCGGTCGAGGAGCGGATTCTGCCATGGGGGCGCGAAACGCGACCACGGCAGGGCATGCTTCCGTATCATTCGCGCCATCCGAATCCGATATCGAGGTGACACGTGAAGATCCTGGCCAGTTTCCTGCTCATCGCCTGCGTGGCGGGCAACGCGAATGCCTGCGGGCGCTACCACGACGACTGGGCGGGTTCCGACAAGGCCGCCCACTTCGGGGTTTCCTTCGCCCTCGGCGTCGGGGCATCCCGGCTGTCGGACGACACGACCACCGCCTTCGGGCTGGCGCTGCTGCCCGGCCTGGCCAAGGAGCTCTACGATGCTGGACAGGACTGCAATCGCTTCTCCTGGAAGGACATGAGCTGGAATGCCGCCGGCGCCTATCTCGGTGTGCGGACGGGCAACTGGGTGCTCGGGCCGACCGGCGTGAGCTACGTGCGGGCCTTCTGAGCCGATGCGCATCCTGCTTGTCGAAGACGACCGCCTGCTGGGCGACGGGATTCAGGCCGGGCTCGGCGGCGCCGGGTTCGCGGTCGATTGGGTGCGCGACGGCGAGGCGGCGCTGGCGGCCGTGGCGGCGGAGAGCTTCGCCGCCATCGTGCTGGATCTGGGGCTGCCGCGGCGCGACGGCTTGTCGGTGCTGTCGGCCCTGCGCGGGGCGGGCAACCCGGTGCCGGTGCTGGTGCTCACGGCGCGCGATCAGGTGGCGGACAAAGTGCGGTGTCTCGATCTGGGCGCCGACGACTACGTGGTCAAACCCTTCGATCTCGATGAACTGGCGGCCCGCTTGCGCGCCTTGATACGCCGCGCGGCCGGTCGGGCCGAGGCCTGTCTGCGTCACGGCGAGCTGATGCTCGACCCCGCCGGGCGCAGCGTCACCTTGAATGGCGTGCCGGTGGTGCTCACCGGGCGCGAGTTCGATCTGCTGCGGATGCTCCTCGACGCCGCCGGCCGGGTGCTGACCCGCCGGGTGCTCGAGGAGCAGCTCTACGCGTGGGGCGAGGCCGTCGGCAGCAACGCCCTCGAAGTGCATATTCATCATCTGCGACGCAAGCTCGGCAGCGAACTGATCCGCACCGTGCGCGGCGTCGGTTACATGGTGGACGAGGTGCCGCGGTGAATGTCCCGCGCGCCGTCTATTCGCTGCGGCGGCGCCTCGTGGCGCTGCTGATCGGCGTGGTGGCGCTGTTGTGGGGGCTGTCGGCGCTGGTCGCCTTCCGCACCGCCCACGCCGAGGCGGACGAGCTGTTCGATGCCCAGCTGGTACAGGTGGCCGAGACGCTGCTGGCCATCGTGGCCGCCAGCGGCAACCCCCAGGTGGCCACCGAGATGGCGGAGCACCAGCATGCCTACCAGCTGCCGGTGGCCTTCCAGGCCTGGCAGCGCCACGCCGACGGGCGCTGGGTGCTGTTGATGCGCTCGGCCGAGATGCCGGACGCGCCGGCAGTGGCGGCGCCGGGCTTCGACGAGCACGACCTGGACGGCGAGCTGTGGCGTTTCTTCAGCATCGATCACAGCCACAGCGGCTACCGCGTCATCGTCGGGCAGAATCACGGCGCCCGTTACCGGCTGGCCGGCACCATCGCGCTGCACCTGCTGCTGCCCATCGTGGTTGGTCTGCCGCTGATGGCGCTGGGAATCTGGGCGGTGGTCGGGCGGGCGCTGCGGCCGGTCAATGCCACCGCCACGGCGGTGGGCGGGCTGGACCCAAGGCGGCTGGCACCCGTGCGGGTGCCCGGGCCGCTGCCCGCCGAGATCGCGCCTTTGGTGGCGTCGCTCGACGCTTTGGTGGAGCGGGTGACCGAGGTGCTGGACAACGAACGCCGCTTCACCGCCGACGCGGCCCATGAACTGCGTACACCGCTCGCAGCCCTCAAGATTCAGGCGCAAGTGGCCCGCCGCGCCGGCGACGAAGGGGTGCGCCGGCACGCGCTGGATCAGGTGCTGTCGGGCGTGGACCGCATGAGCCATCTCGTCGAGCAGCTGCTGACGCTGGCTCGCCTCGATCCCGAGGCGGGACCGGCGGCCCATGCGAGCTTCGATCTGACCGAGCTGGCCGAAGGGGTGTGCTCGGCCCTGACGCCCCAGGCCCTGCGTCGCGGCCAGCGGCTTGCCCTGGAGGCGCCGGCGCCTTTCGTGCTGGCGGGCAACCGCTGGTGGCTGGAGGTACTGCTGCGCAACCTGGTGGACAATGCGCTGCGCTATGCCCACGAAGGCGGGCAGGTGACGATCGTGCTCGATGCGGACGCCCGCGTGCTGCGGGTGGTGGACGACGGCCCCGGGATCGCGCCCGCGGAGCGCGCCCAGATGCAGACGCGCTTCGCACGCGGCCCCGACGTGGATGCGGAGGGGTGCGGGCTGGGACTGTCGATCGTCGGCCGGATCGCCGAGATCATCGGTGCCCGCCTGACGTTCGCGGATGGTCTGCGCCGCACGGACGGTGGCGTCGGGCTGGCGGTGGTGCTCGAGTTTCCGCCACAGGCCGCAGGTTGAAGAGGCGGGCCCGGGCGCGTTGGCCGGCGCCGGCATGAAAAACGGGATGCCGTGGCATCCCGCTGAGACGTCCGGGGGCGGGCGACGCTCAGGTGCTCATGCCGCCGGAGATGTAGCCGGAGAGCTGGTCGATGGTGGCCTGCTGCTGCTCCATGACCGACTTCACCGCGTCGCCGATGCTGATGATGCCCACCACCTTGCCGTGATCGACCACCGGAAGATGGCGGACGTGGTTGTTGGTGATGATGCACATGCAGTCGTCGATGGTATGGCTGGGCGAAACGGTGAGGACGTTGGGCGTCATCAGGTCGCCGACCTTGGTGTCCTTGGACGCCAGACCCTTGAGGACGACCTTGCGGGCGTAATCGCGCTCGGTGAAGATGCCGGCGAGGCGTTCGCCTTCCATGACCAGCACCGCGCTCACGTTGCGCTCGGCCATGAGCTGGAGGGCCTGCAGCACGGTGGTGTCCGGCGTGACGGCGTAGCTCGCGTTGCCCTTTTGCTGAAGAATCTGTTGAACCGTGGCAGCCATTGTCTTTGTCCCTCCTTGTTTTTGGTGTGCAGGCGCAGATGCGCCTGATCGGAGTGCATAGATTGAATGCACGATGGCAATTGTGCAAGGGGCTGCGCGCCTTTTCGCTGGGGCGCGGGCTGGCGTCGAATGCCGCGCTCGTCGGTGCCGTGATCGAGTTCGCGTCGTCGGCGATTCCGGTGGCAGCCTGCCGTGCCGACGTGAAGTAATCGGCGACGTCGGGTCGGGCGGGCCTCTAAGCTTGGGTCGTAATCACTCAACGAATGGGGTTCGACATGAACACGATGCTGATTACAGGCCTCGGGCTGGCGCCGCTTGCGGTGGCCTTCTGGCAAATGCGGCGACGCGGCGCCGGAGCGTCGGCTCAGATTTCTCCCGAATGGATCGCCTCGATCGGGCGCATCGCCAACGCTCAGGCGCTCGGTCATCACCGGGAAGTGCGCCGTGGCGTGCTGCAGGCGATGCTGGGCCTCGAGCAGCAGGGGAGCGCATCGCGCATGGCGCAGCACGTGCGGGTTCGTCTGGCGGCGCTGCTGGCGAAGGATCCGGTGTATCCGGAAGTCTTGCGGGCGATCCGGGCGGCCTGTGCGGCCGAGCCGGCGATCACGGAGCTGGCGCTGTGCGTGCGCCTGCGTCAGTTTCTGGTCGAGGACATCCGCCAGTGTGAAGAGCTGGCTGAACATCTTGGGCAGATCCGCAGACGCAACACCGACGGCGACGCCTTGCTGATCGCGCGCTTCTCGGCGGCCGCCTGAGCGGGGCGGACCGGCCCGTCAGCGGGGGACGAAGATGCCTTTCTGCTGCGCCCGCTCGATGATGGCGCGTGCGGCGGCCTGATCCGGATGGGTGATCACGCCCTTCGTCAGATCGTCGCTGCGCTTGCGCATGTCCCGCTGGGCCGGCGCGAACGAGAAGGCGAAGGTGAGCACCGCCACCGCCACTCCGGCCTGCATCCGACGTGTGCGCACGGTGTCGCTGCCCGCGTGGCTCAGCCCCAGCAGGTAGAGCAGGCTCATCAGGATCAGGCTGTACTCGGAGTAGCGGCTCGAGAGGGCCTGCTGGATGCCGAAACCGGAGCGCGTCAGGGCAGTCACGAAGGCCGTTTCCAGCACGAACAGCACCACCAGGATCAGGAAACGGTCGGCCTTGTCGTGGCGACGGATGAAATGCACGCTGAGCGCCAGCAGGATCAGTCCGAGCGGAATGGCGATGCGGATGTTCCGCGATACGCTGCCCAGGAAGGCCGGGATGTAGCCGGCGAGGATGTGCGGGCTGAGCATCGCGGTGACGATGCTGGGATGATGGACGGGCTTGGCGTAGGGGAAATAGACGAAATACGCAAAGGCCAGGGTACCGGCAAAAGCAACGACCACCGCGGCCAGCCGGAATCGGCGCTCGAGGCAGGCGTGCAGGACGAGTAGGGGCGCGACGAGCAGGCCGCCGCCGCCCGAGAAGCTCGCGACCGCGAGGCACAGCAACGCGAGGCCATGGGCTTCGCGCACGAACAGGTAGAGCGCGAGAATGGCGAAGAACAGCTGGGCGTATTGCTGCATCGAGGCCATCGCCCAGGTGATGAGTTCATGGTGGGTGAGCGACAGCAGCAGTAGCGGCACGACCGAGAACTCTGCCGCACTCACCCCGCGCCGACGCGCGGCGACCCAAAGCAGGCCGATCAGCGCAAACCACGGGAGGTTGCCGATGAAGGTCAGCACCCGCAGATCCACCTGGCCGAACAGCGAGTAATACAGCGCGGTGATCGATCGGTTGTACGCCAGGCGGTGTTCGTTGTGCTGCGAGAAGATCAGCTCGAGCCGGTTGCCAAAGCCCGTGGTCTCGGTGTACTGATTGAGAAAGCCGAGGATGGCGTCGATGTCGTCGCAGTAGGGCAGCGGGTTCGAATACGCGTAGAGCCCCCACAGGTAGGCCAGAACGGGGATGGTGACCAGGATCGGCCACGCCTTGTGCAACACGGTATCGCGGTTCATCGTCGGTCGTCCGGGGCGACACCGCAGCGGCGTCGGGTGGGGCGTGGAGCCGCTCAGATTTCCAGGTTGTCGATCAGGCGGGTCTTGCCCAGCCGCGCGGCGGCGAGCACCACGAGCGGGCTGTCGTCGTGGGCGGCGGGCACCTGCAGATCGCTGCGACGGCGGATCGACACGTAGTCCGGCTGCCAGCCGTGGGCGGCGAGTTCGGCCACGGCTTCGGTCTCGAGGCGCAGGCGGTCGCGCTCGCCGGCGGCGATGCGCTCGCGGATGCGGCGCAACTGGCGTTGCAGGCGCGGTGCCTCGACGCGCTCCTCGGCGCTGAGGTAGCCGTTGCGGGACGACAGGGCCAGACCGTCGTCGGCACGACAGGTTTCGCCGCGGATGATCTCGATCGGTAGCGCGAACTCATTGACCATGTTGCTGATGATCATGAGCTGTTGGTAATCCTTCTTGCCGAACACGGCGACCTGCGGCCGCACGATGTTGAAAAGCTTGAGCACCACGGTGGCCATGCCGCGGAAGTGGCCGGGGCGCGCGGCGCCGTCGAGCATGTCGGTGTGGGCGGGGTTCGGCTCCACGTGGTAGTGCTGGGGTGTCGGGTACATTTCGGCCTCGAGGGGCGCGAAGAGATGATCGACGCCGGCCTCTTCGAGGCGCGCGCAGTCGGCCTCGAAGGTGCGTGGGTACTTGTCGAAATCCTCGTTGGGGCCGAACTGCAGGCGGTTGATGAAGATGCTGGCGACCACCACGTCGGCGTGCTCGCGCGCCTGGCGCATCAGCGAGATGTGGCCGTCGTGCAGGTTGCCCATGGTGGGCACCAGGGCGACACGGGCGTTCGGGTTGGCGGCGAGGGCGGCGCGCAGGCCGTCGATGGTCGGGTGGATCTGCATGGCTCGGTTCAGTAGCTGTGTTCGGGGCCCGGGAAGCGGGATTCGCGCACGTCGACGACGTATCGGGCGACGGCGTCGTCGATGCTCGCGGCGCCTTCCATGAAGTTCTTGGCGAAGCGCGGGCGTTTGCCGGGGAAGACGCCGATCAGGTCGTGCAGGACCAGCACCTGGCCGTGACAGTCGACGCCGGCACCGATGCCGATGGTGGCCATGGTGTCGAGGCTGGCGGTGATGTCGGCAGCGAGCCGCGAGGGCACCATTTCCATCACGACGAGGGCCGCGCCGGCTTGTTCGAGCGCCAGGGCGTCGGCTTTCAGCACGGCCGCGCCTTCGTCGCTCTTGCCCTGCACCCGATAGCCGCCGAGCTGATGCACGGCCTGCGGGGTGAGGCCGATGTGGGCGCACACCGGCACGCCGCGCTCGACCAGGAAACGCACCGTCTCGGCCATGAAGGCGCCGCCTTCGAGCTTGACCATGTGAGCGCCGGCGGCCATCAGGCGGGCGGCGTTGCGCATCGCCTGCTCGGGGCTTTCCGCGTAACTGCCGAAGGGCATGTCGGTGACGATCATCGGGCGCGTGCAGCCGCGGGCGACGCACTCGGTGTGATACGCCATGTGTTCGAGGGTGACCGGCAGGGTGGTCTTCTGGCCCTGCAGCACATTGCCGAGGGAGTCGCCCACCAGCACCACATCGACGCCGCAGCGTTCGAGCAGGGCCGCGAAGCTGGCGTCGTAGCCGGTGAGCATGACGATCTTGCGGCCTTCGGCGCGCATCTTGCCAAGCTCGAAAAGGGTGACGGGTTTGCTGTTGTCCTGCAGGTAGCTCATGACTGTTCCTCCTCGCGGGCGGCAGTTAACTCCAATCTTGTGCGAGGCACAAGAGGGCGTCGGAAGCGGGTGGGCGTGGATGGGCCGGTGATGGGATGAGGCGGAGGGATCGGTCTCGCCGGCTGGGGGCCGTCGCGGGCGCCGGCTCAGCCGGCGTAGCCGAAGAATTCCCGGTAGCTGCGCATGGCGAGCAGGCGGGAGTAGAGCAGCTCGAAATCCTCTTCCTTGTCGACAGGATTGAGGGATTCGGCATTCACGATGAACAGCGGGGCGGCGTCGTAGTGGTGGAAGAAGTTGGCGTAGTGCTCGGCGACGCGCTGGAGATAGGGCTCGCTGATCTTGCGCTCGGATTCGACGCCGCGGCGGCGCACGCGGTCGATCAGGATGTCGGGCTGGGCTTGCAGGTAGATCACCAGGTCGGGCTTGCGCACGCTCGGCCTGAGGCGCTCGTAGAGGCGGCGGTAAAGCTGCAGCTCGTCTTCGGCGAGGTTGAGTTCGGCGAAGAGCGGATCCTTGTCGATCAGGAAGTCGGACACGATGCGCCGGAACGGGTCATGGTGTTCGGCGAAGGCGAGGAGCTGCTCGCTGCGCTGGAACAGGAACGAAATCTGGGTGGGCAGGCCCCAGCGTTCCATGTTCTGGTAGAAGCGGCCGAGGAACGGGTTGCTGGCGGGGTCTTCAAGCAGCAGGTCGGCGTTGATCCGCGCGGCGAGGCGCCTGGCGAGGGTCGTCTTGCCGGCGCCGATGGGGCCTTCGACGACGATGTAGCGCGCTTTTTCGAACATGAGGTGTCTCCGCCTTTCAGGCGCGGAAGATGAAGTACACGGCGCCTAGGATACACAGGGCCGCCCACAGATAGTCAAGCTTGAGGGGCTGCTGCATGTACAAGACGGCGAACGGGACGAACACCGTCAGGGTGATCGCTTCCTGCATGATCTTGAGCTGGGCGAGGTTGAGCTCCTGCGCGCCGATGCGGTTGGCGGGCACCTGCAGCAGGTATTCGAACAGCGCGATGCCCCAGCTCACCAGCGCGGCGATGTACCAGGGCGAGGTGGCCAGGTTCTTGAGGTGACCGTACCACGCGAAGGTCATGAAGACGTTGGACGCGGCGAGCAGCAGGGCGGTCTGGAGCCAGATCGGCATCACATCGGCTCGCTGCGGGCGATCTGCTGGCCGGCAACCGCGGCCAGGAAGTGCCGTGCCGGGCCGAGGCCGGGCAGCGCCACGTCCGGGGCGATCTCGAGCAAGGGCAGCAGCACGAAGGCGCGTTCGTGCATGCGCGGGTGGGGCAGGGTGAGCTCGGGCGAGTCGAGGTGCACCTCGCCGTGCAGGAGCAGGTCGAGATCGAGGGTGCGCGGCGCGTTGGGCACGCTGCGCACGCGGCCGTGATGGGCTTCGATGGCGAGGAGCGCGCGCAGCAGCGGGATGGGGGCGAGCGCGGTGTCGATGGCCACCACGGCGTTGATGAAGTCGGGCTGGTCGAGCAGTCCGACCGGTGCGCTGCGGTAGAGGGACGAGCGGGCGACGACCACGGTGTCCGGTAGGCTCGCCAGGTCGGCGACGGCGGCCCGCAGGTGGCGCACCGGCTCGCCGATGTTGGCGCCCAGCGCCACGTAGGCGCGGGTGCGCGTCGGCAGGGGATGGCTCATGCGTCTACCGGGGCGGTGCTGCCGGAGGAGGGCTTGCGGCGTCGCCGCCGTTTCTTGGCGCCGCCGCTCTTGTCGGGAACGAGCATGCTTTCGCGGGCTTCGGGGTTGGCGTCGGCGAAGGCGTCCCACCAGTCGGGCAGTTCCATCGGGATCTCGCCGGATTGGGCGCGCAGGCGCAGGAAGTCCCAGGCGGCGCGATAGCGCGGCTGCTCGAGCAGGCGATAGGGCGTCTTGCCGGCGCGCTTCTCGAAGCGCGGCTGGAGCGCCCAGATTTCCTTGATGTCGCCGGCGATGCGACGGGTGATGGCGAGCTTGCCGGACTGCTTGTCGAGCACCGCGTCCATCGCGTCGAAGAGGGCCGGCTGCGAATGGGCGCCGTCGGCCTTGCGGGCTTCCCAGTCGGCCAGCACCTCGTGCCAGAGCAGGGTGGCGAACAGGAAGCCGGGTGAAACCGGCTTGCCCTGACGCACGCGATCGTCGGTGTTCTCGAGGGACAGCCACACGAAGCGTTCGCCCAGCGGCTGTTCGAGGATGACGTCGAGCAGCGGCAGCAGGCCGTGGTGCAGGCCTTCCTCGCGCAGCTGGCGCAGGCACTTGACTGCGTGGCCGGACATCAGCAGCTTGAGCATCTCGTCGAAGAGGCGCGCCGGCGGCACGTTTTCGAGGAGGTCGGCCATCTCGCGGATCGGCGCGCGGGCGGCCGGATCGATGGACAGGCCGAGCTTGGCACCGAGGCGCGCGGCGCGCAGCATGCGCACCGGGTCTTCGCGGTAGCGCACGCGCGGGTCGCCGATCATGCGCAGCGTCTTTTGCTGCAGGTCGGCGACGCCGTGGTGGTAGTCGATGACGGTTTCGTCCGAGGGGTCGTAGTACAGCGCGTTGACGGTGAAGTCGCGGCGGGTCGCGTCCTCGGCCATGCTGCCGAAGACGTTGTCGCGCAGTACGCGGCCGTGCTCGTCGGTCTCGGTGGACTCGGCGTCCTGCATGGCGCGGAAGGTGGAGACTTCGATGGTCTCGGGGCCGCTCATCACGTGGACGATCTTGAAGCGCCGGCCGATGATGCGCGAGCGGCGGAACAGGGCGCGGACTTCCTCGGGGGTGGCGCTGGTGGCCACGTCGAAATCCTTGGGCGTCTGGCCGACGATGATGTCGCGCACGGCACCGCCGACGACGTAGGCCTTGTGGCCGGCTTCCTGCAGCACGGCGCAGACCTTGTTGGCCGCGGGGGAGATGAGTTCCCGGCGGACGCCGTGACGGGTCACGGGGATCACGGCGGGTTCGGGAAGGGCGTTGGCGGGTGCAGCGCGACGGAAAACGCGGCGCAGCAGTTTGCGAATCATCGGTGGGGCTTGGATTATCGGGATCAAGTCGCGCATGATAACCCATCGCGCGGCCGGCTTTTCCTCGCCGGGGTCGTTTTGGGCGGCTCGGACTTGCATCCGGCCGGGATTTCGAGTTGATTCGTGAGGTTTTCCGATGCTGCGTTTCTCCGCCAACCTGTCCTTCCTGTTCCTCGATCGGCCGTTCCTGGATCGCTTCGCGGCCGCGGCAGCGAGTGGTTTCAAGGGTGTGGAGTTTCATTTTCCGTACGCCTTTCCGGTGGACGAGGTGGTCGACGCGGTGAAGCGGGCCGCTGTCGAGGTGGTGTTGTTCAACCTGCCGGCCGGCGACTGGGCCGGCGGGGAACGCGGAATCGCCTGCCTGCCGGAGCGGCTCGGCGAGTTCCGCGACGGCGTGGCCGAGGCCGCGTGCTACGCCGAGGCGCTGGGCTGCCCGCGCCTCAACTGCATCGCCGGCCGTCGTGGGCCGGGGCTCGACGAGGCGCTGCTGCGCGCCACGCTGGTGGACAACCTGCGCCATGCGGCCGATGTCTTCGCGCCGGCGGGGCGTCAGGTGCTGCTCGAGCCGCTCAACAGCCGCGACACGCCGGATTTCCTGATCGACCGCAGCGCAAGCGCACTGGCGCTGCTGGAGGAGGCCGGGCGCCCCAATCTGGGCCTGCAATACGACATCTACCACGCGCAGGTCATGGAGGGCGATCTGGCCAACACGCTGGCGCGCAACCTCCGGCGCATCGGCCACATCCAGCTCGCCGACAATCCGGGGCGTCACCAGCCGGGCACCGGCGAGATCCACTTCCCGTTCCTGTTCCAGCATCTGCACACGCTGGGATACGACGGCTGGATCGGCTGCGAGTACGTGCCGCTGGGGGCCACCGAGGATTCCTTCGACTGGATGCTGTGAGCGTCGCCGAGGGCTTCTTCCCGCCGCCACCGGCGCTCGCCGATTGCGTGCGCAGCGCGCTGGTGACGCGGCTGCCCGGCGGCCCCTACCTGTTGCCGGCGGCGTTGCATCCGCTGCTGCTGGTGGTGCTGGACGGGTCGGTCGTCGTCGGCATGGGCGAAACGGCGCAGCCGCTGCCCGTCGTCTCGCTGTGCGGTGCGACGCGGGGCGCGTGCCCGGCGCGGGCGGCCCCGGGAACCCGCATCGTGACGGTGACCCTGCGCCCGGGCGGCCTGGGTGCGTTGTTCGGCGTGTCGGCGCCGGAAATCATGGCGGCGTGCGTCGATTCTGCGGCGGTGCTGATGGCGCCGGGGCGCGGCGAGCTGGCGCGCTTCGTCGAGGCGTGCGGCACGGCGGGCGAGGTCGGCGACGCCGTGAGCCGGTTGTGGGCCTGCCTCGCGGCGATCCGGCGTGGCGCACCCGATGCGGCCGTGTTGCGGGTACCGGCGGCGCTGCTGCCCTTGCCGGCCGACGCCCTGGCGGAGCGGCTCGGCCTCGGTCGGCGGCATTTAGAGCGGCGCTTCCTGCACAGTTTTGGGCAACCGCTGCGCGCGTACCGGCATCAGCTGCGGTGCAGCCAGACGCTGTCGGCCCTGATTGCCGGCAAGGCGCGGGTGGATGCCTGGGCCACGCTGGCCGCCGCAATGGGTTACGCCGACCAGGCACACCTGTGCCGCGATGTGCGACGATTCACCGGCCACACGCCCCGTGCGCTGCAGGCCGGGATCGTCGGGGGCGATCCGGCGTTCTGGCCCTACCGCGTCGAGGCCGCGCTGCTCGCCCGGCATTTCGGCCCGACCGGCTTCTGAATCGTCACGAGATGTCGCCTGGATTCAAGACGCGCCCCTGGCGCCGATATCACACTGCCTGCCGTCTTCTTTTTCCGTGTTTTCTGCGATGACCTTGCGCGATTCCGTTTTGCCCGACCTGTCGCCTTCCGCCTGGCGCCACACCTACCGTTTGCCGCTGCCGCCCGGCGCACTGGAAATCGACCAGATCGGCAAGGCCTTCCTGACGGCTTCTCCGTGGTGGCTGAGGCATCTGGCGACGCTCCGCGATGTCCTGGTGCGGCCTTTCGGCCTGCGTCCGATGGCGTCGGCGGGCGGCGTATTCCAGTCCGTCGCGCGGACGCCCGACGAATGGCTCCTCGGGGCGGACGACCGCCATCTCGATTTTCGCGTCTCGCTGCGGGTGTTCGCCGCGCCGGACGGTGCGCAGTTGCAGATCTCGACCTGGGTCCAGCCCCACGGCCGCCTGGGGCGGGTTTATCTCGCGCTGGTGGCGCCGCTGCATCGCGGAATCGTGCCGTGCAAGGCGCGCGCGATGTGGCGTTGGCTCGCTGCGGGAGGCGGCCATGGTTGAAGTGCCGCTCGATTCCCTCACCGCGCTGGGCGCCGCCGAGGCGATCCGCCGCGGCGAGCTGTCGGTGGCCGCGCTCGTCAAGGCCTGCCTGCTGCGCATCGCCCAGCGCAACGGGCAGATCAACGCCATCGTCACCCTCGACGCCGTCGGGGCCACCCGCGCCGTGGACGCCGCCCAGCGTCGGCTGGCCGAGGGCGGAGCGCTCCCGCCGCTGCTCGGCGTGCCGGTGTCGATCAAGGACGCCTTCGCCACCGCCGGTTTGCGCACCACCGCCAGTCATCGGCCACTCCGTCATTACGTGCCGGATCAGGACGCGACGGTGGTGGCACGGCTGCGCGCGGCCGGCGCGGTGATCGTCGGCAAGAGCAACCTGCCCGAACTGGCGGGTGCTCCCCACTGCTGGAGCCCGCTGTTCGGCCTCACCCGCAACCCGTGGGACCCGGCGCTCACGCCCGGAGGCAGTTCGGGGGGCGCGGCGGCGGCGGTGGCGTCGGGCTTTTCGTTGCTCGAAGCGGGCAGCGATCTCGCCGGCTCGATCCGCATCCCGGCGGCCTACTGCGGTGTGGCCGGTTTCAAGGCGACCGAGAACCGGATTCCCCGCAGCGGCCACATTCCGCACCTGCCGGCGCAGTTCGGCGGGGTGCGCAGCGTGCGGCACATGCTGTCGTTTGGCGTGCTGGCCCGCTCGGTGGCCGATCTGCACCTCGGCTTCGGCCTGATGGCGGGGCCGGACGCCATCGACACCGAAGTGCCGTCGCTGCCGCCCCCGCGCCCCTTGCCCGCTCCGACCGGAGGTCGTCTGCGCCTGGCGCTGTGGGACGACTTCGGGCTGCCGCTATGCGAGCGCACCCGCGCCGCCCTCGAGCGCGTCGCGGGGACGCTGACGGCGGCTGGCCATACGCTGTGCCGGGCCACGCCGCCGGGCCTCGATCCGGATCGGCTGCGGGAGACCTTCGGGGTGGTGGCCGGCACCGAGATCGGCCTCGGGCTGGCGGGCTGGCAGCGGGGAATCGTCCGCAGCGTGCGGCACATCCTGCCCCGCTCGGAACGGATGGTCGACGCGGTGGCCCGCGGCATGCGCCTCGACATGCGGGATTACAACCGGGCGCTGGCCCGGCGCGACGAGGCGATTGCCGCGCTGGAAAGCTACCTCGCGGGTTTCGATGCCTTGCTGTGCCCGGTGGCGACCACCGTCGCCTATCCCGGCCGGCCGCTGGGCCTGTTCGCCAAGCCGCCGACGCTGACCGTCGCCGGCAGGCGGGTGCCGTACATGGAAGCGACCATCGGCCTGACGGCGCCGTTTTCCCTCACCGGGAGCCCGGTGGTGGCGCTGCGGGCGGGGATCGAGGCGGGGTTGCCGGTGGGGCTGCAGGTGGTCGGCCGACGTTGGGAGGACGACGCGGTGCTGGCAGTGGCCGCCGAGCTGGAGGCGCTGCTGGGCGGTTTCGTGGCCCCGCCGCCGCCCCGCTGAGCGGCACGCGCGGCGCCCGCTTTACAGTGGCGGGAGTCGTCGCCTAGACTGCGCATCGACTTGTCAGACAACCCGACCAATGGCCGTCACCCGTTTTCGCCCGACCGCAGCGACTCTCCGATGAAGTCGGAGCGGTGCTCGAGTCGCGTATCGGTCGTGGCGAACTGGCGCCCGGGACACGCTTGCCGACCGAGGCGCAACTGGCCGAGCAGTTTGCGGTGAGCCGGGCGGTGGTGCGGGAGGCGATCGCGCGCCTCAAGGCCAACGGGCTGGTGGAAAGCCGGCAGGGCGCGGGGGCCTTCGTGGCACGCCGGCCCGGTGCGACGGTGTCCCGGATGCATGGCGGCACGGCATCCGCCGCAGCGCGCATCGAGGACGTCTTCGAGCTGCGCCTGATCGTCGAGGTGGCGGCCGCCGAGCGGGCGGCGCTGCGCCGCGGCGACGACGATCTGCGGGCCATCGGTGCCGCACTGGCGACGATGGACGCGGCGCTGGCCGGCGCGGGCGATGGCGCGATGGCCGACGACGCCTTTCACTGCGCGATCGCCGCGGCGAGCGGCAACCCGTTGATCG
The DNA here is from genome assembly GCF_041911615.1 of Zoogloea sp. Lineage (GTDB taxonomy): Bacteria > Pseudomonadota > Gammaproteobacteria > Burkholderiales > Rhodocyclaceae > Zoogloea. Next base: position 112,936 of record NZ_JAYROR010000015.1, read on the forward strand.
GCCGCTTCGTCGAGTTCGTGGGCCAGGAGTTTTCCGTTTCGCGCCAGCCCACCTGGAGCCCCGGCGGCGTGGGCGCGGGGTTGGCGCAGGCATCGCAGGACGAACACCGGGCCTTGTTCCGGGCCATCGAGGCGGGCGATCCGTGTGCCGCCCGTGCGGCCGCCGAGCGTCATCTGGCGGCGGTGGCGGGGCGGCTGGGCGTGGACTTGCCGTCGCTCGGCGGCGCGTTTTCCAGGCAGGAGGCGGGTGATGGGTGACATGAACGAACGGCCGGGATTTGGCGCCGTCGAGCGGGATTTTTCCGGTGTGGACAAGCGGCGCCTGATCGCCGCCCTGGGGCGGGTGTTGCCGCCCGCCGGCCTACTCCACGACCTCGAAGATCTGCGCCCCTACGAGTGCGACGGCATGTCGGCCCTGCGCCAGGTGCCGATGGTGGTGGCGCTGCCCGAGACCGAGGCGCAGGTGGTGGCGATCCTGAAGATCTGTGCCGCCCAGAGCGTGCCGGTGGTGGCGCGGGGCGCGGGCACCGGGCTCTCCGGCGGGGCGCAGCCGCACAAGTTCGGATTGGTGCTGTCCCTGGCGCGCTTCAAGAAGATCATCAAGATCGACGCCCACGCCCGTCGCGCGGTGGTGCAGCCGGGGGTGCGCAATCTGGCGATTTCGGAGGCCGCGGCTCCCTTCGGGCTGTATTACGCACCCGATCCGTCGTCCCAGATCGCCTGCACCATCGGCGGCAATGTGGCCGAGAACTCGGGCGGCGTGCATTGCCTCAAGTACGGGCTGACCATCCACAACCTGCTCAAGGTGCGCGGGGTCACCATCGACGGCGAGATCGTCGAGTTCGGCAGCCTCGCGCTGGATGCGCCGGGCTACGATCTGCTGCCGCTGGTCACCGGCTCCGAGGGGATGCTGGCGGTGGTCACCGAGGTGACCGTCAAGCTCACGCCCAAGCCGCAACTGGCCCAGTGCGTGCTGGCGGCCTTCGACGACGTGGTGAAGGCCGGCGACGCGGTGGCGGCGGTGATCGCGGCGGGCATCATCCCGGCCGGGCTGGAGATGATGGACCAGCCGGCCACCGCAGCGGTGGAGGAGTTCGTACGCGCCGGCTATCCGCTCGATGCCCAGGCGATCCTGCTGTGCGAATCCGACGGTACGCCCGAGGAGGTGGCCGAGGAGATCGCCCGCGTGAGCGCGATCCTCGAAGCCAGCGGCGCCACCGAGGTGCGCGTGTCGCGCGACGAAGCCGAGCGGCTGCGCTTCTGGGCCGGCCGCAAGGCGGCGTTTCCGGCGGCGGGGCGGATCTCGCCCGATTACTACTGCATGGACGGCACGATCCCGCGCAAGCGCCTGGGCGAGATGCTCAGGGCCATCCAGCAGATGGAGAAGAAGTACGCGATGCGCTGCATCAACGTGTTTCATGCCGGCGACGGCAATCTGCATCCGCTGATCCTGTTCGACGCCAACAAGCCCGGCGACCAGGCCACGGCAGAGGCCTTCGGGGCCGAAATCCTGGAGTTGTCGGTGGCGCTGGGCGGCACCATCACCGGCGAGCACGGCGTGGGCATCGAGAAGATCAACCAGATGTGCAGCCAGTTCGCGCCCCCCGAGCTCGACATGTTCCACCGGGTCAAGGCGGCCTTCGATCCGGAAGGGCTGCTCAATCCGGGCAAGGCGATCCCGACCCTCAACCGCTGCGCCGAATATGGCCGCGAGCGGATGGGCGGTGGGGTGCCCGAGGCGCATCCGGGCCTCCCGCGTTTCTGAGGGGCGGCGGATGGAAACGATTTCCGAAGGGTGGCTGCAGTTCCTGTTCGTCGCGGTGCCGGTGCTGTCGCTGATCGGCACGTGGATGGGGCTGCGTACCGCTGGCCGGCTGGCCGAGCGTCGCAAGAAGGAGGAGGGCGAGCGTGAGCGAGCAGGTTCAGGCATGGAGTGAGCGCATTCGCGAGGCGTCGGCGCAGGGGCGGGCGCTGCGTATCCGGGGCGGCGGAACCAAGGATTTCTATGGCCGACCGGTGGCGGGCGAGGTGCTGGACACCACCGCCCACGCCGGTGTGGTGAGCTATGAACCGAGCGAGCTGGTGGTGACGGTGCGCGCCGGTACCCGCCTGGCAGACGTCGAAGCGCTACTCGCCGGCAGCGGTCAGATGCTGGCTTTCGAGCCGCCGCACTTTGGCGCCGGTGGCACCGTCGGCGGCTGCGTGGCGGCGGGGCTTGCCGGCCCAAGGCGGGCGACGGCGGGCGGCGTGCGGGATTTCGTCCTCGGCGCGAAGCTCATCGACGGGCGCGGCGACGTACTCAAGTTCGGTGGCGAGGTGATGAAGAATGTTGCCGGCTACGACGTGTCGCGTTTCCTCGCGGGGAGCCTCGGCACCCTCGGGCTGATCGTGGAGCTATCGCTCAAGGTGCTGCCGCGGCCGGTAACGGAGGCCACGCTGCGCTTCGCGCTGGACGAGGCCGCGGCCCTGCATCGGCTCAACCAGTGGGCTGGCCAGCCCCTGCCGCTGTCGGCCAGCGTCTGGCAGGACGGGGTGCTGCATCTGCGGTTGTCGGGCGCGGGGGCGGCGGTCGATGCCGCAATCGCGCGGCTCGGGGGCGAACGCCTGGACGATGCCGAGGCTGACGTGCTGTGGCGCGGGCTGCGGGATCATCGTGCCGGCTTCTTCGAAGGCGCGGCGCCGCTGTGGCGCCTGTCGGTGCCGAGCGACGCACTGGCGGTGGCGCTGCCCGGCGCGCAACTGGTGGAGTGGGGCGGTGCCCAGCGCTGGCTGCGCTCCGCGGCGCCCGCGAGCGAGATCCGCCCCCGCGTGGCGGCCCTCGGCGGCCATGCCACGCTGTTCCGCGGCGGCACGGGCGGCGAAGAGGTTTTTCATCCGCTGCCGGCGCCGCTGGTGGCCCTGCAGCGCAAGCTGAAGCATGCCTTCGACCCGGCCGGCATCTTCGGCCCGGGTCGTCTCCACGCCGGTCTTTGAGCCATGCAGACCCATCTCGCCGACTTCATCCGTGACACGCCCGAGGGCCGCGAGGCCGAAGCCATCCTGCGCAAATGCGTGCACTGCGGTTTCTGCACCGCGACCTGCCCGACCTATCAATTGCTCGGCGACGAGCTCGATGGTCCGCGCGGGCGCATCTACCTGATCAAGCAGGTGCTCGAGGGCGAGCGCGCCACCGAGAAGACGCGTTTGCATCTCGACCGCTGTCTCACCTGCCGGGCCTGCGAGACGACCTGTCCGTCGGGCGTGGAGTACGGCCGGCTGGCCGACATCGGGCGTGATGTCGTGGAGCGGCAGGTGCCCCGTCGCGGCACCGATCAGCTCAAGCGGGCGGCCTTGCGGGCCTTCGTGCCGCGCAGCGGGGTTTTCGGGGCGGCGCTGGGGCTCGGGCGCAGCGTCAGGCCATTGTTGCCGCGGGTGCTCGCCGAGAAGGTCCAGTCCGCGGAACCTGCGGGGCACTGGCCGCGCCCGCGCCATCCGCGACGCATGATCGCCCTGGCCGGCTGCGTCCAGCCGGCGATGCGACCGGCGATCAATGCGGCGACCGCCCGGGTTCTCGACCGGCTCGGGATCTCGCTGATGGAGCAGCCCGGCGCCGGTTGTTGCGGCGCGGTACGCTTCCATCTGCACGATCAGGACGGCGGCCGTGACGACGCCCGCCGCAACATCGACGCCTGGTGGCCGGCCGTGGTCGGGGACGAGGTCGAGGCGATCGTCGTCACCGCCTCCGGTTGTGGCGTGCAGGTCAAGGATTACGGCCATTTGCTGCGCGGCGATCCGGCCTACGCCGGGAAGGCGGCGCGCATCGCCGCGCTCGCCCGCGACGTGTCGGAGGTGATCGCCGCCGAGGCCGATGCGCTCGGCGTGCTGCTGGCAGCCGGGCGCGGCGACGGAGTGGGCGGACGGATCGCGTTTCACGCCCCGTGCAGCCTTCAGCACGGCCAGAAGATCCGAGGCGTGGTCGAAGGGCTGCTGCGTGCCGCCGGTTACGCGCTGACCCCCGTGCGCGACGCACACCTGTGCTGCGGTTCGGCGGGCACGTATGCGCTCCTGCAGCCCGAACTTTCCGCCCAGCTTAGGGACGACAAACTTGACGCCCTGCAGGCGGAGGGCGCCCAATGCATCGTTTCGGCTAATGTTGGCTGCATTGAACATCTTGCGACTGCAGCGCGCATTCCGATACGACATTGGATTGAGCTGATTGATGAAAAAATCACGAAATCGGCTTGAAAGCGTCCAGGGGTCTTTAGTACTAAAGGAATAAACGGTTAAACTTCGTCAATCGAATTTCGTGAATGTGGGACGGAGTGTTTTTGTGAGCGGGAGCGGGGTTGCGTTGGACTCGACGGTCATGCTGCGTTCGGCGGGCGTTTGCCGCGCTGTCGTCCGTTTGCGTCGTGCAAGCGCTGTTCGTGTCGTGCTGACTTTCTGATTTCATGTTGAATCCGACGCTTTCGCCTCTCTCCGCCCCCGATTCGGTCACCGGCAAGAAGCGCTACCAGGCTGAAGCCTGCGTGGCCAAGCACACCGGCGACCGCACCGAGCAGCAGGATCGTGCTGCCGTCTTCGCCCATCCCACCCGCAAGGGCACGCTGATGGCCGTGCTGGCCGACGGCATGGGGGGGCATTCGGGCGGCGCGATGGCGGCCGAGCAGGTAGTGCTCAAGGCCAAGCAGAATTTCGAAGCCTTCGCGCCTGCCTCCGAGAGCGCCCCCGATCTGCTGCGTAGCGTGATCGACGAGGCGCATATCGTCATCAAGCTCACCCGCTTCACCAGCGAGCAGGATCCGCACAGTACCGCCGTGGTGTTCATGATGCAGCCCGATCGTGCCGACTGGGCGCACTGCGGCGATTCGCGTTTCTACCATTTCCGTCGCGGCACGCTGGTTACCCGCAGCGTCGATCACTCGCTCGTCGAGGAGCTCGTGCGCAAGGGCCGGCTCGACGCCGAGGGGGCGCTGCGCCATCCCAACCGTAACGTGCTGCTGTCGTGCCTCGGGTCCGAGCGCGAACCGCGCGTGGACATTGGCCACGCTTCGCCGCTGGTGGGCGGCGACGCTTTCCTGCTGTGCTCCGATGGCCTGTGGGCCTACATCTCGGAAGAAGAAATGGGGCAGATTCTCGCGACCCAGTCGCCGCGCGATGCCGCATCGGCACTCATCGAACTGGCCCGTCAGCGCGCCAAGGGGGGTGGCGACAACATCTCGCTTGCCATCGTGAAGCTGGTCGAGGTGGCGCCCAAGGCGCCGCCGCGCAACGATTTTCCCAAGCTGGGCGGCTGATCGAAAAAAGGCTCCACCATGGAGCCTTTTTTTATGCGGACGGGCGGCCCGGTCAGCGGGTCTTGAGCCAGTTGCGCCGCCAGAACGACGCCGCCATCAACAGTGCGGCACCCAGCATCATCCCGATCGCGATCCAGAATCCGTCCTTTTCGCCCAGCAGTGGCATCGTCTGGAAGTTCATCCCGAAAATCCCGGCGATCAGCGTGGCCGGCATGAAGAGCGTGGTCAGCACGGTGAGGATGCGCACCTCGGTGTTCAGCCGGTTGCTGACGCTGGACAGGTAGATGTCGAGCAAGTCGGCAAGCAGATCGCGTACGGATTCGAGCGACTCGAGCACGTGCACCGTGTGGTCGTAGATGTCGCGCAGGTATAGACGAGTGTCGGCGGTGAAGAAACCGTTGTCGGCGCGCGCCAGCGTGTTGAGGATTTCTCGCAGTGGCCACACCGCGCGGCGCAGAATCAGCGCTTCGTGCTTGACCCGGTTGATCTCGGCGAGCAGGGTCGGATTAGGGCGCGAGAGGGCTTCGTCCTCGAGGTCTTCGGCCATGTCGGCGAGGTTGTCGAGCATCACGAAGTAGCGGTCGACCAGGGTGTCGAGGATGGCGTAGGCGAGGTAGTCGGTGCCGTGGGCGCGCATGGCGCCGTGTTCGGCCCGCAGCCGCTCGCGCACGGCCTCGAAGGCGCCGGTCGGACGCTCCTGGAAGGTGAGGACGAAATTGCGGCCGAGCACGATGCTGACCTGGTCCGAGGTGAGACTGCGAGTTTCTGGGTCGAATTCGAAGCAACGGGCGACGATGAAGAGATAGTCGGCGTATTCGTCGCTCTTGGGCCGCTGCTGGGTGTTGAGGACGTCTTCCTGGACCAGCGGGTGAAGTTTGAAACGGCGGCCGATCTCGGCCATCACCGCCGGATCGTGCAGCCCGTAGACGTTGAGCCACATCTTTTCGCGGCTGGCGTGATGGGCGCGGGAGGCTTCGAGATCGTCGAAACGGGTCTCGGTGAGGCCGTGGCTGTCGTATTCGATCAGGGTGATGCTGGGCTTATCGGTTTTGACTTCGCCGATATGCACGAGCGACCCTGGGGGTAACCCTAACTTTCGGGTTGGGCGGGCACGTTTCTTGTTAGACTTTCGCATCTTGATCCTGATCAATGGCTGATTTAGCGCATTCTTAGCCGGGATTCAGCGATTTTCCCCGGTGTTTTGTGCACTTTTAACGCTTCAGGAAAAATCAAGAGTTGTGTCGGCGTGACACCCTCTCACGACGATAGCAGAAACCCAACAATTCTTATAAGGAGGTTCCATGCCTCTGGTCATCGGTGTGACCAAAGAGTCTACGCCGGGCGAGCGCCGTGTCGCGCTGGTTCCGGATGTGGCCAAGAAGTATCAAGGGCTTGGCGCGGCGCTGCTGCTTCAGGCGGGTGCCGGCGCCTCGGCTTATTTCCGCGACGAGGACTACGGCGCGCCGGAACTCGTCGGCGATGCTGCGGCAGTGCTCGGCAAGGCCGACATCGTGCTGCAGGTTCAGCCGCTGTCCCTCGAGGACATCGCCGAGCTGAAGTCCGGCGCGGTATTGGTCGGCCTGCAACAACCGTGGTCGAGCAAGGAACGCGTCGAACTGCTCCAGAAGAAGAACATCACCTGTTTCGCTTTGGAGCTGTTGCCCCGTATTTCGCGTGCCCAGAGCATGGATGTGCTGTCGAGCCAGGCAGCGGTGTCGGGTTACGAGTGCGCGCTGATCGCGGCCGATCACTCGCCGAAGTTCTTCCCGATGCTCACCTACGCCGCGGGGACGATCCGCCCCGCCAAGGTGCTGGTGATCGGAGCGGGTGTCGCGGGTCTGCAGGCCATCGCCACGGCCAAGCGTCTCGGCGCGATGGTGTCGGGCTACGACGTGCGCCCCGAAACCAAGGAGCAGATCGAGTCGCTGGGGGCCAAGTTCGTCGACACCGGCGTGTCGGCGGCTGGTGCCGGTGGCTATGCCCGCGAACTCACCGATGAGGAGAAGCGCCAGCAGGCCGACAAGCTCGGCAAGGCGATCGCCGATTGCGATGCGCTCATCACCACCGCGGCGATTCCGGGCAAGCGTGCGCCGCAGATCGTCTCCGCCGAGATGGTGGCGCGCATGAAGCCGGGTTCGATCGTCGTCGACATGGCCGCCGAGACCGGTGGCAACGTCGCCGGCACGATGGCGGGCGAGAAGACCTGGGTGGGCGAGACGCTCATCATCGGTCCGGTCAACATCCCGAGCCGCATGCCGGTGCATGCCTCCGAGATGTACGCCAAGAATCTTTTCAATTTCATCTCGCCCTTCATCAAGGACGGGGCTCTGGCCCTTGACTGGGAAGACGAGGTGCTGGCGGGTGCCTGCCTGACCCACGCGGGCGAACTGCGCCACGCGGGCGTCAAGCAGGCGCTGGGCCTGTAACCGGGAGACGATCATGGATGGATTCGTTGCGCTGTATATCTTCATGCTCGCCGCCTTCACCGGTTACGAGGTGATTTCCCGCGTGCCGGTGATCCTGCACACGCCGCTGATGTCGGGTTCCAACTTCGTGCACGGCGTGGTGCTGGTGGGCGGCATGATCGCCCTCGGCCAGGCCGAGACGCCCCTCGAGCAGGCCATCGGCTTCGTCGCCGTGCTGCTGGGCGCGGCCAACGCGGCCGGCGGCTACGTGGTGACCGAGCGGATGCTCGCGATGTTCAAGTCGAAGGAGAAGAAGTAATGGCTATCAAGTGGCTGATTGACGCGAGCTACTTCGTCGCCGCGGTACTGTTCATCCTCGGCCTGAAGGGCATGAGCTCGCCGGTCTCGGCGCGCAAGGGCATCATCTGGGCGGGCGTCGGCATGGTGCTCGCCACGGTGGTGACCTTCTTCACCCCGAACATGCAGAACCTGGGGTTGATGGTCCTGGCCATCGCCCTCGGTGGCGTGCTCGCCTGGTGGTCCGGCAAGAAGGTCGCGATGACCGACATGCCGCAGATGGTGGCCATCTACAACGGCATGGGCGGCGGCGCCGCGGCGGCCATCGCGGCGGTGGAGTTCGCCCGCGGCGAGATGCACGGCACCGTGGTCACCCTGCTGGCGACGCTCGGCGCGCTGATCGGCGCGGTGTCGTTCTCGGGCTCGGTCGTGGCCTGGGCGAAGCTCCAGGGCGTGATGAAGAAAGCCTTCCGGCTGCCCGCGCAGAATGCCGTCAACGTGGTGCTGGCCCTGGCGACCCTCGGGCTCGGCGTCGCCATCGTGGTTGCGCCGGCTATCGATCCGATGCTGGTGGGTGCGTTCTTCGTGCTCGCGCTGATCCTCGGCACCATCATCACGCTGCCGATCGGCGGAGCCGACATGCCCGTGGTGATTTCGCTGTTCAATGCCTTCACCGGCCTCGCCGTGGGCTTCGAGGGCTTTGTGATGGGCATTCCGGCGCTGATCATCGCCGGTATCGTGGTCGGCGCGGCCGGCACGCTGCTCACCCAACTGATGGCCAAGGCGATGAACCGCCCGATCTCCAACATCCTGTTCGTGCCGATGGCTGCGGCCAGTGGCGGCGAGGCCGTCGAAGGCGAGCAGAAGGAAGTCGGCGCGATGGACGCTGCTGCCATGATGCGTTACGCCAGCAAGGTCATCATCGTGCCGGGCTACGGCATGGCGGTGGCCGGTGCCCAGCACAAGGTGTGGGAGATGACCGAACTGCTCGAAGAGGCGGGCGTCGAGGTGAGCTTCGCGATCCACCCGGTGGCGGGCCGGATGCCAGGCCACATGAACGTGCTGCTGGCCGAGGCGGGCGTGCCCTACGAGAAGATCTTCGATCTGGAGGAAATCAATGCCGATTTCGCCCAGGCCGACGTGGCGCTGGTGATCGGGGCGAACGACGTGGTGAACCCCTCGGCGCGCACCGACAAGTCGAGCCCGATCTACGGTATGCCGATTCTGAACGCCGACATGGCGCAGAACGTGATCGTCGTGAAGCGTGGCAAGGGCACGGGCTATTCGGGCATCGAGAATGCCTTGTTCTACAAGGACAACACCCGGTTGCTGTACGGTTCTGCCCAGCAGGCCATTGCCGAGGTGATCCAGCACGTGAAGGCGATGTCGGTCTGAATCTCGCCCGCGCGCCCCCCCCGGGTGCGCGGCGGTTCGAAAGAAGAACGGGAGCCCTCGGGCTCCCGTTTTTTGTGGACGGCGATGGCGCCATGGCCGCAGCCGCGCATGGCGGCCCTCAGCCCGAGGATTCCTTCTTCTTGAGGCGGTAGTTGAGCTGTGGGCGGGTGATGCCGAGCATCCGCGCCGCGCCCGAGAGGTTGCCGCGGGATTCCTTGACGGCGTGCTGGATCAGGGCGTCTTCAAGGCGATCGAGGCCGATGCCCGCGTCGATGATGCGCAGGCACAGGCTTTCGATCACGCATTCGGCGTCGGCCAGACTGCCGGCGTCGTCGATGATGTGCTGGATCGCGCCGAAATCCTGAGGCTCGGTGAACAGGTGCTCGATTTCGATCCAGTCGTTCTGGGGGGTGAGGATCACGCCCCGCTCGATGATGTTCTCGAGTTCCCGGATGTTGCCCGGCCACGCGTAGTTCTTGAGGGCGCGCAGGGCTTTGTCGGTAATGCCGGCGACGCGCTTGTCGTGCAGCGCGCCGAACCGCTGCAGCATTGATTCGACGAGGGGCTGGATGTCGGCGGTGCGCTCGCGCAGCGGGGGAATCTTGACCGGGTAGACGTTGAGCCGATAGAACAGGTCGCTGCGAAATCGCCCGGCCCTGACCGCCGACTGCAGGTCGACGTTGGTGGCGGCAACGAGGCGCACGTTGATCTTGCGTACCCGCTCGTCGCCGAGCCGCTCGATCTCGCCTTCCTGCAGCACGCGCAGCAGCTTGGCCTGGGCGGCCAGCGGCAGCTCGCCGATCTCGTCGAGGAACAGGGTGCCGCCGTCGGCCCGCTCGAACTTGCCGGAGCGGGAGGCGTGGGCGCCGGTGAAGGCGCCTTTCTCGACGCCGAAGAGTTCGGATTCGATCAGTTCATGGGGCAAGGCGGCACAGTTGACGGCCACGAAGGGGCCGGCAGCGCGGCGGCTCATGTCGTGCAGGGCGCGGGCGAAGCGCTCCTTGCCGACGCCGGTCTCGCCCAGCAGCAGCACCGTCACCTGGGTCGCGGCGGCCTTGCCGATCAACGAGTAGGCATGGCGAAAACCCGCCGACGAGCCGATCAGGTTCTGGGGTTGCTGGCGGTATTCGAGGGTTGCGCGCAGGGCATCCACCTGACCGCGCAGCTCGAGCATGTGGCTGAGAATCGAGTCGGCCTCGAAGTATGAGGCTTCCTCGGCGGCGTCCGGCCATTCCTCGACAGGCTTGCCGACGATCCGGCACTGGTTGAGGCCGGTGGCGGCGCAGGCCACTTCCTTGAAAAGGATGAAGCGCCCCATGAAAGCCGACGTGAAGCCCGAGGCGTAGCCGATCTGCATCCAGCACACCGGGTGGTCGGTGTGGCCGTATTCGCCCACGTGGGCTTCGGCTTCGTAGGAGTTGTCCCAGAGGAATTCACCGTAGAACTTGCCCGCCTCGACGTCCATCTCGAGGCTGACCGGAGTGACCAGCACGCTGCCCTCGAGCATGTGGAGCTGAGGGCCGACGACGAAGCTGTCCTGAACGCATTTGTCGGTTCGCACCTTGCGGGCCAGCTCCGCGTCGCAGGCGCCGGAGGCGTAGCCCATGCGGGTGAGGATGCGCCGCGCCTGGTCGATGCCGAGGGAGTCGATGAGCTCCTTGCGCAGGGCCGACAAGGCGGCGCCGTGCATGAGGATCATGCGGTTCTCGTCGAGCCAGATCATGCCCTTGTCCGCGCAGAAGCGAACGAGGCTGCGCAGGTCTCTGTCCTGCGGATACTGGATGGTGCTCAAGCGTCTCCTCCATTGTCTCCACCGCTCGTGATTGTTTCGTTGGCCGGCGTTGTGCGCCGGGGCGGTGGTTGCCGACGGTTATACCACGCAGGCCGGACTGAAACGCTGACAGGCTGCACGCCCCGCGAAATTGTTCATATCAGCTTGCGTTATCGTGACATTAGCGATAATAATACAAAATCTCGAGAAAAATTGCGAGCGCCGCAGGAAGTCTGCCCCAGAGCGGACACTGCGTTGCCCTGGAGGAGACATGACCCAGAAGCACCTGATTCACATCGACAATACCGGCGAGGACTACCTTTGCACCGAGGACGAAAACCTCTTGCGCGGCATGGAAGTGCTGGGCCGTCGCGGCATTCCGGTGGGGTGTCGGGGCGGCGGGTGTGGGGTCTGCAAGGTGCAGATCACCGCGGGCGAGTATTTCGCCCGCAAGATGAGCAAGGCCTGCGTCTCCGACGAGGAGTTGACGGCCGGCGTGGTGTTGGCTTGCCGGGTGTTTCCCCGGGGCGAGTTGTCGCTCAGCGTGGTGGGAAAGATGGCGAAGTCGGTGTGCAAGGGGGCGCCGACGTTGCAGGAGGCCGCTCCGGGCGCCTGCGCCGAGTGAGCTGAATTCGGTTCCGCAACCAGGAGCGTCCAACCGGCAGAACCCTCCCTCCTGCCGGGCTCCCTGGTTTTTTACGGCCGTCACGCAACGTGACGGCTGTTTTTTTGCGGGTGACGGGAATCGCCGCCACCCCGTTTCGGCGCGCCGGGATCGTTCGAGGCCGCGGCACGCCACGCGGCCCAACATGGCGCGACAAGATCGATCCGAAACGAAAACGGCCACGGGATGAGCCGTGGCCGTTTCGATGGGCGAGGTGGGCGCGTCAGCGGCCGATGCGCCCCTTGCCGCGGGCGAGGCGGTGCAGCACCGCGACGAGATGGTCGACCTCTTCGCAGGTGTTGTAGAACGCCAGCGAGGGCCGCACCGTGGCTTCCTGCCCGAAGCGGCGCAGGATCGGCTGGGCGCAGTGGTGGCCGGAGCGCACCGCGATGCCTTCCTCGTTGAGCGCCTTGCCGACTTCCTCGGGGCGGTAGCCGTCGAGGACGAAGGACATCACGCTGGCCTTGTCCGCCGCGGTGCCGATCAGCTTGAGGCCGGGCACCGTGAGGAGTCCGCGAGTGCCATACACCAGCAGGTCGTGCTCGTAGCGGGCGATGTGCTCGATGCCGATGCGCTCCACGTAGTCCAGCGCCGCGCCGAGGCCCACCGCGTCGGCGATGTTGCCGGTGCCGGCCTCGAAGCGGGTCGGGGCGCCGTGGTAGATCGTCTTCTCGAAGGTGACGTCGGCGATCATGTTGCCGCCGCCCTGCCACGGGGGCATGTCCTCGAGGATCGCACGCTTGCCGTACACCGCGCCGATGCCGGTCGGGCCGAAGATCTTGTGGCCCGAGAAGACGAAGAAGTCGGCGTCGATGGCCTGCACGTTGACCCGCAAGTGCGACACCGACTGGGCGCCGTCGACCACCGCCACCGCGCCGGCCTGGTGGGCCATGGCGACGATCTCCTTGACCGGCACCACGGTGCCCAGGGCGTTGGAGACCTGGGTGACGGAGACGATCCGGGTGCGCTCGGTGAGCAGCTTGCGGTACTCGTCCAGCAGCACCTGGCCGGTGTCGTCCACCGGGATCACCTTGATGCGGGCGCCCTTGGCGGCGGCAAGCTGCTGCCACGGCACGATGTTGGCGTGGTGTTCCAGGTGGGAGACGATGATCTCGTCGCCTTCGCCCACGTTCTGCCAGCCCCAGGTTTTGGCGATCAGGTTGATGCCTTCGGTGGTGCCGCGCACGAAGATGATCTCCTCCGGCGACGCGGCGCCGACGAAGCGGGCCACGGTGTTGCGGGCGCCTTCGTAGGCATCCGTGGCGCGGGCGGCAAGTTCGTGGGCCGCGCGGTGGATGTTGGAGTTTTCGTGCTGGTAGAAGTAGGCGATCCGGTCGATCACCGCCTGGGGCTTGTGGGTGGTGGCGGCGTTGTCGAACCACACCAGCGGACGGCCGTTGACGCGCTCCTGGAGGATCGGGAAATCCCGCCGCACGGCATGCACGTCGAAGGCCGGATGGGCACCTGCGCCGAGCTGGGGAACTTGCGCTTCCCGCGTCGGCGCGCCGGCGCCGTCGAGGAAGTAGAAGTGCCCGGGTGCCGTGCCGGTCGCGGCGTTGGCGGCGCGGCGCTCGCCGGCGATGTCGGCGAGGATGGCGTGCAGTTCCGCTTCGCCGGGCAGGCCGAAGGATTGCGGCACGAGCCGGTTTTCGACCGGCCCGGCGGGCGTGGTCGTCGGTGCGGCACCGGCTTCGCCGAGGAAGTAGTACGGCGCGGACGGCGCCAGGGGCGGCGGCGAGGCGGGCGGGCTGAGGGTGGGCAGCGCGGCGGCGTAGGCTTCGGGCACGCCGAAGGCCGGGTTGCCGGCCCGACCGGCGCCGTGGGCGTGGTCGAGCGGTACGCTCTCGGCCCGCACCGGTGCGACCGGTGCGGCGGCGACGAGCTGCGGGCCGGCGTCGCCGGGGCGGATCTCCGGTTCGGCGGCGCGGGGGATGTCCAGCGCCGGGGCGCCGCCAAAGGCGGTGGGCAGGGCCGAGAAGAACTCCCCGGCGAGTCGGGCGAGCACGTTCTCGTCCGGCAGCCCGGCCGGCGCGCCGGTGCCGAGGGCCGCGACCCCGTTACTTGTAGGTGTCGGGATAGTCATGGTACTTGCCGATCTCCACGTCTTCGAGGACAGCCAGTGCGTCGTCGGTCAGCACGGCCAGGGAGCAGTACAGCGAAATCAGATAGGACGCGATGGCGTTGCGGTTGATGCCCATGAAGCGCACGGACAGGCCCGGGCTCTGCTCGCCGGCGACGCCGGGCTGGAACAGGCCGACCACGCCCTGACGCTTCTCGCCGGTGCGCAGCAGGAGGATCTTGGTCTTGCCGTCCTCGACCGGCACCTTGTCCGACGGGATCAGCGGAATGCCGCGCCAGGTGAGGAACTGAGCGCCGAACAGGCTCACCGTCGGGGGCGGCACGCCGCGGCGGGTGCATTCGCGACCGAAGGCGGCGATGGCCAGCGGGTGGGTGAGGAAGAAGCCGGGTTCCTTCCAGACCTTGGTGAGCAGGTCGTCCAGATCGTCGGGGGTGGGGGCGCCGGTGAGCGTCGAGATGCGCTGCTCATCGGTGACGTTGGCGAGCAGGCCGTAGTCCGGGTTGTTGATGAGCTCGGATTCCTGACGTTCCTTGATGGTCTCGACGGTGAGGCGCAGCTGCTCCTTGATCTGGTCGTGGGGGCTGCTGTAGAGGTCGGAGACGCGGGTGTGCACGTCGAGGATGGTGGTGACCGCGTTCAGGAAATACTCGCGCGGCTGCTCGTCGTAGTCGACGAAGGTCTGCGGCAGCTCGGATTCGTCGCGCTGGGAGCAGGCGACGCGCACGTCGCGGGGGTTCTTGACCTTGTTGAGGCGGTAGATGCCGGCTTCGACCGGCAGCCATTGCAGCAGGTGCACCAGCCAGCGCGGCGAAATGGTGGACAGCTGGGGAACGGTCTTGGTGGCATTGGCCAGTTGCCGCGCGGCGTTGTCGCCGAGGGCTGTCTGGGCGTCGAGATGATCGGACATGGAGGCGCTCCTTATTCCTGGTTAGAAAATGCTTATGCCAAAAAGTGATAATGAAGTTTGAATGGGGGGCGGGGTCGCTTCAACCGGCTAAACCCGTCAAGACGTGGCGCGACCGGGGGCGGAGGGTTCGAAACGGGCGATGAGCGCCGACGGGCGTAGCTCGAGGGCGTCGGCGAGCTTGGCGAGGGTGGCCAGCGAGGGCATCGCGCGGCCCCGTTCGAGGTCGCCCACGTAGCCGCGGTTGAGGTCGGCGTGTTCGGCGAGCTGTTCCTGCGACCAGCCGCGCTCCTCGCGCAGGCGACGCACGGCGCGGCCGAAGCGGGTGGCGAGTTCAGTCATGGCCGACCGCTCCGCTTTCGCCGGCCTGCTGATGCAGGCTGGCCTGGCTGACGTGGCTGCCCGGCGGCACGCTGTGGGTGAGCCAGACGTTGCCGCCGATGCTCGAGCCGCGGCCGATGACGATGCGACCGAGAATCGTCGCCCCGGCGTAGATGACCACGTCGTCCTCGACGATGGGGTGGCGGGCCAGACCTTTTTCGAGGCTGCCGTCGGCACCCACCGGAAAGCGCTTGGCGCCCAGGGTGACGGCCTGGTAGAGCCGCACGCCCTGGCCGATCACGGCGGTTTCGCCGATCACCACGCCGGTGCCGTGGTCGATGAAGAAGCGCCCGCCGATCTCGGCGCCCGGGTGGATGTCGATGCCGGTGGCCGAATGGGCCAGCTCGGAGACGATGCGGGCGATCAGCGGCACGCCGAGCCGGTACAGCCGGTGGGCGAGGCGGTGGTGGATGATCGCGAGGATGCCGGGGTAGCACAGCACCACCTCGTCGACGCTGCCGGCGGCGGGGTCGCCGTGGTAGGCGGCTTCCACGTCGCTGTCGAGGAGCGCGCGGATCTGCGGCAGGGCGGCGGCGAAGTCGCGCACGATGCGCACGGCGGCGTCCGGGCTGGCGTCGACGCCCGGGCGGCCATGCCGCAACTGGTAGGCCAGTTCGAGGGCGACTTGTTCGGCCAGCGCATGCAGGGCGGCATCGAGGGTGTGGCCGACGTAGAAATCCTCGTTCTCCTGACGCAGGTCGGCGGGGCCGAGGCGCATCGGGAAGAGGGCGCCGCGCAGCCCGTCGACGATGCCGCGCAGGGCCTCGCGGGAGGGTAGCTCGCGGCCGCCGTATTCGAGCTGACGGTTCTGGGCGAGGCGCCAGCGTTCGCGGACCGCGCGCAGGCCGGCAACGACGTCGTCCAGGTTCCACGAGGCGTGGGGCGAGGCGGACGAGGGCGGCGGCACGGGCCGGGCGGGCGCGAGCGGGGCGTCGGGGCGGGTGGCCTGGAGCATGGCGTCAGTCCTGCACCCAGGGCAGGCCGTGGAAGCGCCAGCCGCCGAGGTTGCCGCGGCGGGTGTCGCCGTCGAGCTCGCCCTCGAAACCCTCCAGCACGTTGAAGACGTGGCTGAAGCCGGCCTTGGTGGCGGCCTCGGCGGCGGCGGCGGAACGCTTGCCGCTGCGGCACAGCAGCAAGGCCACGGCGTCCTTCTTCACCTTGGCTTCGAGTTCCTTGACGAAGCGCGGGTTGCGGTTGAGGGCCGTGCCGGTCATCCAGGGGACGTGCAGGGTGTCGGGGACGTGGCCGACGAACTTGCGCTCTTCGGCGGTGCGCACATCCACCAGACGGGCGTAGCCGGCACTGGCGAGTTCCCAGGCTTCGGCCGGCGTCACGCTGCCGGCGAAGGGCTGGCCGGCGCTGCGTGCGCGTGCGCGGGCCTGGTCGAGAATGGCGTCGAGTTCGTCGGGCTGGGGCGTGGCGCCGTGGGCGGCCTGCTGACCGGCAACGGCGAGATCGCGGGTTTGGGTGTCGAGCATGGGTGTCTCCACTGACGGTTGGGGACTGCGCCGGGTGGGGCGCGTCGTCCGGGTGGAGACACATTAGCGGGCGGGTTCGCCGACACGAACCAACAAATATTCAGATGATTTGCAGCCGGAATTGAATAAGCTTTGCAGGATCGCCTCGGGGCCGGCGAAGGCGTCGCCGGCCCCGCGGCGGGCCGCGCCGCCTTGTCCGGTCAGCTGGCGGTGCGGGTGCGCTGCGCCGGGAAGGCGACGGTCTGGCGGCCCGGATCGTGGATTGCGCCGTGGATGGCGAAGCAGTTGCCGCCGCGCTTCTTGGCGTCGTACATGGCCTCGTCGGCCTGCTTGAAGAGGGTGTGCGGGTCGAGGGCGTCGGTGGGAAAGATGCTCACGCCGATGCTCGCCGAAACGGGGTAGCCGCCGCTGTGGGCGTCGCTGTGGGCAATGGCGGCGAGGACGCGTTTCATCGTCTCCTCGACCTGGCTCGCTTCGATGAAGTCGTTGATGAGCAGCACGAACTCGTCGCCGCCCCAGCGGGAGGCGGTGTCGCTGGCCCGCAGGGTGCTCTGGATGCCGGCGGCCACGTCCTGCAGGACCTCGTCGCCGGCCTTGTGGCCGAGGTGGTCGTTGATCGCTTTGAAACCGTCGAGGTCGGCCAGGCACACGGCGACCTTGAAGCCGGTGCGGCGGGCGTGGGCGAGGGCCAGGGTGAGGCGGTCTTCGAGGAGGTTGCGGTTGGGCAGCCCGGTGAGCGGGTCCTGGTGGGCCATTTCGCTGAGTTTCTGGCGCGAGGCGTGCAGGGCCACGTTGAGCTGGCGGGTGCGCAGGTAGAGGATGGTGAGGCCGAGCAGCACCACGGCGAGGGCGATGAAGGCGGGCAGCAGGTATTGCTGGATCACCGCGCCGAGGCTGATCGGCTCGGGCTTGTCGTAGGGGTAGATGTGGTGGCGCCGCATCAGGGTCTGGACGTGCTGGTATTCCAGCGGGGTGGACCAGCGGTAGTAGCGCGCGGCCCGCGCCGCGGGGGTGTCGGGGGGCATCATCAGCAAGGTGGCGGCGACCCGGTTGGCCACGTCGATGGGCACGTGGGGGGCGGCGGCCAGCGGCCATTCGGGGAACAGCGGGGTGCTGACGAGGAAGGGAAAATCGCCCCGCTGGACGGGTTCGATGATGCGCAGCCGGGCGAGCTGGATGCGTCCCTCCTGGCTCATGGCCTCGAGCACGCCGCTGCGCGCGAAGCCGACGTCGGCGCGCCCGTCGAGCACGGCGAGGACGCAGCCGTCCTGGGGGAAGCCGAGAAACTGGACCTGCGCATCGGTGTCGAGGTCGATGCCGCGATCCTTGAGCAG
This sequence comes from Zoogloea sp., assembly GCF_041911615.1. Lineage (GTDB taxonomy): Bacteria > Pseudomonadota > Gammaproteobacteria > Burkholderiales > Rhodocyclaceae > Zoogloea. The sequence continues at coordinate 130,920 of NZ_JAYROR010000015.1, forward strand.
GTCGTACTGGAGCAGGAAGGCGGCGAAGGAGGTGCGGTCGACCGCGGCGATGCGCTTGTGTCGCAGATCGTCCAGGCGCTGGATGTCCTGGCGGTCGCTGCGGGTGAAGATCACGCCGCCGAAGCGATTCACCTGCACGCCGTTCTCGCGCTTGACCAGGGTGGCGAGGCGCGACACGCCGTAGCGGCTTTCCATCAGGATGTAGTGCTGGGGTTGGTGAGCACGAAATCGAGCTCGCGGCGGGCCAGCGCGATCTCGAACTCGGGCAGCGACAGCGGCACGACCTCGAAGCGGCTGCCGGGGATCATCGCCGAGAGGTAGTCCATCGTCGGCTGCCATTCCCGCACGGTGACGGATTTGTCGCGGAAGGCGGTGATGCCGACCTTGTGGATCTGCTGGCCGGCGGTCGCCTCCGCCTCGGCGAAAACGGTCGGCGCGGCCAGCGCGCAGACCAATGCGAACACCCACTGCAGCAGTCGGTGCAGCGCGCCGCCGGAATGATCGAGGCGCTGCCCGCCGGACTGCCGGGCCTGCCTGATACGCATCATCGTCCCCCCCTGTCGTACCGCGTTGCGGTTCTCTTGTCCCTCCTCAAATTGTAAGCCGTTGGTTCCCGGCGGGGCGCACTGCGCGCACTCTTCAATTTGTCGAAGCGCAAAGACTGGCGCCGTTCTGGCGCCTCGGGGTGGATTCAGCCCGGCTGGCCGCCGGTGACGAAAGGGGATGCGGCCCGCCGTGGGGCGGGCCGGCCGGACGGGCAGGGGGCGGGGTGGGCGAGGCGTTCGCAGAAGAAGCGGCGCAGGGCGGCATCGACGCGGGGGGCGTCGATCAGGAAGCCGTCGTGACCGTGGGGCGTGTCGATGGCGACGAGGCTGGCGTTGGGGAGTCCGGCGGCCAGATCGAACTGATCCTCGGGCACGTAGAGGGTGTCGCTCGGCAAGGCGCCGACCAGCACCGGCTGGGTCAGGTGCGCCAGGGCGGTGGCGAGGCCGCCGCGGCCACGACCGAGGTCGTGGGTGTCCATCGCGTCGAGGAGCACGCGATAGCTGTGGGCGTCGAAGCGGCGGGTGAGGGCGTCGCCGTGGTGGCGCAGCCAGCCCTGCACGGCGCCGTCGGCGGGCGAGAAGGGCGCGCGGGCGTCGTGTTCGCCCTCGAAGCGGCGGGCCAGCGCGGCCGCATTGCGATAGCCGACCATCGCCATCGCCCGGGCCGCGGCCAGGCCGGCGACGGGTGGATCGGCGGGGTCGTAGGCGCCGTCGCGGTAGCGCGGGTCGGCGGCGAGCGCCAGGCGCTGGGCTTCGCTCCAGGCCATGCACCAGGCCGAGTGGCGGGCGGCGGCGGCGATGCTGACCACCGCGCCGACCCGCTGCGGATCGAGCAGCGCCCATTCCAGCGCCTGCAGTCCGCCCATCGAGCCGCCGATCACGCAGCGGATGTGGCGGATGCCGAGGGCGTCAGCGAGTCGCATCTTGGCGCGCACCTGATCGCGCACGGTGAGGCGCGGAAAGCGGGCGCCCCAGCGCACGCCGTCGGGGGCGAGGCTGGTGGGCCCGGTGCTGCCGTAGCAGCCGCCGAGCACGTTGCTGCAGACGATGAAGTCGCGCGCGGGGTCGAGCGACCGCCCCGGGCCGAACAGCGGCGCCCACCAGTCGTCGGCGTCGGCCGAGCCGGTGAGGGCGTGGCAGAGCACCACGGCGTTGTCGCCCCGGGGCGACAGGCGCCCCCAGGTGCGGTAGGCGAGCTGCAGGCCGGGCAGGTCGGCCCCCGACTCGAGGCGCAGCGGCCGCTCCGACTGGAACAGCCGGGTCTGGTCGGAGAGCCGGAAGGCGCTCATGCCGCGGCTTCGAGGGTGGAACGGCGCAGGGCGTGGTCGAAGTCGGCCTTGATGTCTTCGATGTGCTCGATGCCCACCGAGACGCGGATCAGGTCCGGCCGCACGCCGGCGCTGGCCTGCTCGGTCGCCGAGAGCTGCTGGTGGGTGGTGGAGGCCGGGTGGATCACCAGTGTCTTGGCGTCGCCCACGTTGGCCAGGTGGCTGGCGAGCTCGACGTTGTCGATGAAGGTGCGCGCCGCGTTGGCGCCGCCCTTGATGCCGAAGTTGAGCACCGCGCCAAAGCCGTTGCGCAGGTATTTTTTGGCGAGCGCGTGGTACGGGCTGTCTTCGAGGCCGTTGTATTCGACCCACGCCACCTGCGGGTGAGCCTTGAGCCAGCGAGCCAGTTCCAGGGTGTTGTCCAGGTGGCGCTGGACGCGCAGCGACAGCGTCTCGAGGCCTTGCAGGAGCTGGAAGGCGTTGAAGGGCGACAGGGTGGGGCCGATGTCGCGCAGGCCTTCGACCCGGGCGCGGATGGCGAAGGCGATGTTCCCGAAGGGGCCGCCGCTGCCGAAGACTTCCCAGAAATTGAGGCCGTGGTAGCCGGGTGCCGGATCGGTGAACAGCGGGAACTTGCCGTTGCCCCAGTCGAACGTGCCGGCGTCGATCACCACCCCGCCCACCGACGTGCCGTGGCCGCCGATCCACTTGGTGGCGGATTCGACCACGATGTCGGCGCCGTGGTCGATGGGCCGGGCGATGTAGCCGCCGGCGCCGAAGGTGTTGTCCACGATGAGGGGAATGCCCGCTTCGTGGGCGATCTGGGCGAGGGCCTCGAAATCCGGAATGTTGAAGCGCGGGTTGCCGATGGTCTCGACGTACAGCGCCTTGGTGTTGGCGTCGATGGCGCGGCGGAAGTCTTCCGGATCGTCGCCTTCCACGAATTTCACGTCGATGCCCAGCCGCGGCAGGGCCACCTTGAACTGGTTGTAGGTGCCGCCATACACGTAGCTGGTGGAGACGATGTTGTCGCCGGCCTGGGCGATGGTGGTGATGGCGAGGAACTGGGCGGCCTGGCCGGAGCTGGTGGCCACCGCCGCGACGCCGCCTTCCAGCGCGGCGATGCGCCGCTCGAAGACGTCGGTGGTGGGGTTCATGATCCGGGTGTAGATGTTGCCGAACTCCTTCAGCGCGAAGAGGCGGGCGCCGTGGTCGGCGTCGTTGAAGGTGTAGGAGGTGGTCTGGTAGATCGGCACGGCGCGGGCGTTGGTGCCGGGGGCGGGCTGCTGGCCGGCGTGGACCTGCAGGGTTTCGAAGCGGTAGGCGGCTTTGCGGTCGCTCATGGCGGGGCTCCTCGGGAAACGGGTGGGTGTCAGGACCACACGCCGGTGCGGCGATCTTCGACGCGTTTGGCCTTGTGGGTGGCGCGGGGCAGGGTGTCGGGCGGCAGGATCGTGACGATCGCGCTCACGCCGGTGACGGCCTTCAGGTGATGGGCGAAGCGGCTCGCCAGCTCGGCGTCGGGGGCCGTGGCGGCGGCACTGCGCTCGATCTCGACGGTGAGGCGGTCGAGGTGGTGCTCGCGCTCGACGATCAGCCGGTATTCGCCGGTGAGGTCGTGGTCGCGACGGGCGATGGCTTCCACGTCGCTGGGGAAGACATTGACGCCCTTGATGATGAGCATGTCGTCGAGCCGGCCGTGCACGCCCTGCAGGCGGATCGAGGTGCGGCCGCAGGCGCAGGGATCGGACGTGAAGGAGACGATGTCGCCGGTGCGGAAGCGGATCATCGGGCGGGCGGATTTCTTGAGCGTGGTGAGCACCAGTTCGCCGCGGCCGCCTTCCGGCACCGGTTCGTTGGTGCCGGGGTGGAGCACCTCGACCAGGATGTGATCCTCGGCCCAGTGCAGGCCGTCCTTCTCCTCGCACATGCCGGCGCAGGAACCGAAGATGTCCGACAGGCCGTAGTAGTCGTACACCGACGCGCCCCACAGGGCCTCGATGCGCTGGCGGGTTTCGGGGATCGAGCCGCCGGGCTCGCCGGCGACGAAGATGCGTCGCACCGCGAGGTCGTGCTTCGGGTCGATGCCTTCCTTGATCGCGGTCTCGCCCAGATACCAGGCGTAGGACGGGGTCGTCCAGATGGCGGTGACCTGGAATTGGCGCAGGATCGCCAGCAGGCGCTCGGACGGCACGGTGCCGGCGTGGATCGACAGTGCGCCGAGCTTCTGGGCGCCCAGCACGCAGGGCCCGCCGACGAACAGCGAGAAGTTGAGCGAGTGGGCGTAGCGGTCTTCCGGGCGCAGGCCGGACGACCAGAACTGGCGCGCCTCGTAGTCGATCCAGTCGTCGAAATCCTGGGCCGTGAAGGGCGATGCGGTGGGCACGCCCGTCGAGCCGCTGGAGGCGGAGATGTAGACGATGTCGCGCTCGGGCACCGCAACCAGATCGCCGAAGGGCGCCACGGCGAGCTGGCGCTCGCGCACGATGGCCTTGTCGATGAACGGGAAGCGGCGGATGTCGTCGAGGCTGCGCACGCTGTCGGGGTGCACGCCGGCGGCGTCGAAGCTCGCCCGGTAGTAGGGCGAGTGGTCGTAGGCGTGGCGCAGGTGCCGCTGCAGCAGTTGCAGCTTGAGGGCGTCCCAGTCGGCGCGCGGCTGGGTTTCGAGGGCGGCGTCCCAGAAGGGGCGGTGGGGGCTCAGCATGACGGCGATCCTTGGGCGTGGACGGTGATTACTGGAGGTAAGCCGGGCGGGCGTAGCCGGCGAAGTGCTTGTCCAGCGCAGCGCGGTATTCCGGTGTGCGGAAGGCGGCGACGATGTCCTTGGCCCAGGGCTTGTCCTTGTCCTCGGTCTTGACGGCGACGACGTTGAGGTAGTGGTCCGGGGTCTTTTCCAGCGCCACGGCTTCGGTGAGCTTGAGGCCGGACGAGATGGCGAAGTTGCCGTTGATGAGGGCGAACTCGGCATCGTCGAGGGTGCGCGGCAGCTGGGCGGCTTCGATGGGGGTGAGCACCAGCTTGCGGGGGTTCTCGGCGATGTCCTTCTCGGTCACCTTGAGCGGATCGATACCGGCCTTCACCTTGACCAGCTTGAGCTGTTCCAGGAAGACCAGCGCGCGGGCCAGGTTGCTCGGGTCGTTGGGCAGGGTGATGCGGTCGCCGTCCTTCAGGTCGGCGAGGCCCTTGCGCTTCTTGGAGTACAGGCCCAGCGGGGCGATGGGCGCCTTGGTGATGTCGGTGAGGTTGAGGCCCTTGTCGGCCGAGAACTTCTTCAGGTAGGTGACGTGCTGGAACAGGTTGGCGTCCAGCGAGCCCTGGGCGAGGGCGAGGTTGGGCTGCACGTAGTCGTTGAACTCGACGAGCTTGACGGTGTAGCCCTTCTTCTCGAGCACCGGCTTGATGCCGAGCTTGAGCTGGTCGAAGTTGGAGCCGGCGGTGGCGCCGATGACCAGGGTTTTCTTCTCCTGGGCGTGGGCGGCGCCGATGCCGAGCCCGGCGACGAGGCCGACGGTGGCGGCGAGCTGGGCGAGGCGCAGGGCGAAGTGGCGGCGGGTGGGGTGCATGTTGTTCTCCGGAACGATTGAGTCTGAGGTGTTGTTGTGTGGGGTTTCAGCGCTTGTCCACCCGGCGGGCGAACCACTGGCCGGCAAACTGGACGCTCTGGACGAGGGCGATGAGCAGGACGATGGTGATGGGGTCGTCTCAGAATTCGGAAAAAATCGTACGCTAAGTGAGCGGCTGGCTACCAGAGATGCGATTGTGAAACACTTCGTCATTTATGGTATTTTGCTAAAACTGGCTTGAGCGTGCAGGCTCCAAGCTCACAAAAGGGGGTAGCCATGATCGGCTCGATTGGTTCGTATTCCACAACCCAGGCAGGCGGCGCGGCGGCTTTCAAAGCGGCTTCGGCGACCGAGCGGGTTTCTGACGCTTCAGAAAATCAGGGCGCGTCAG
>NZ_JAYROR010000016.1:0-2771 GCF_041911615.1 Zoogloea sp.
CGACTCCGACGCCTCCTTGATCTGGCTCACCACCTCCCGCAGACGCTCCACCGTCGTGTTCGTGTCGTCCTTCAGCTGACCGAACGTCCCACCGTACTCCGCCGTGATCTTCTCCGTCAGATCACCACGGGCGATCGCGTTCATCACCCGGCCCAGGTCGCCGAGGCTGGCCGCAACGCCCTCCATCAGGCGGTTCATGCCGTTGGACAGGTCCAGGAAGAAGCCGGTCTTGCCGGTGCTCTCGAGGCGCGCCGAGAAGTCGCCGTCGGCCGCCGCCGACACGATGGCCTGTACTTCGCGCTCGGCGGCGAGCTCTTCGGTACGGTCACGCCATTCGCCCACCGAACCGAGTCGTTCCCCGCTCGCGCTGAAGATCGGGCTGGTGGTCACATCGAAGGTCCGTCCGCCGATCACCATCTGGGTGCGCGTGGTCTGGGTCAGCGCCGCCAGACGCATGAGCGCGGCTTCCGAATCGGGATAAAGCAGACCGATGCTGCTACCCACGAAGGTGTCGGCGCTGAACGTGGGCGAGTGCTCGCGGATGCGATCCTCGATACCGCGGATGGTCTTGAGCAGCGCCGGGTTGGCGTAGATCACGCGGCCCTGGTTGTCGGCGATGCGCACGTTGGTCTCGACGGTATCGAGGCCCACCTTGATCTGCGCCATGCCGTCGGAGACGATCTTCGCTTCGGCCACGTCGTAGCCGAGGCGCACCTGCATCGATTCAAGGCCGTCGAGCACCTGGCCGAGTTCGTCGCGCCGGCCGGTTTCAATGGCGGAATGGAAGTTACCCTGAGCAATCTGCTGGAAGACGTCCAGCGCGCTGCGCAGCGGCCCCACCACACGCCGCACCAGCCACCAGGCCAGCCCCGCGGCGAACAGGATCGCAATCACCACCCCGATGACGGTCAGGGTGATCGTCTCGCTCATCGTCGAGGCTTGGTGCTTGCGCTGCTCATCGACACGGGCGGCCAGATCCTCCAGCACCGCGGCGCCGTTTTCCATCGTCGTCTTGTAACGCGGCTGAACCTCGTTCAGCACAATCCGGCTGGCGTCTTCGTAGCGTCCCGCCGCCAGCGCCTCACGGGCCGGCTTGAGCCCCTGGGCAATGAATGCCTCCTGGGCGTCGGAGAGCTTCTTGAAGCGCGCCTGCTGGTCCTCCGGCGCCGCCTTGGCGTACTCGGCGTAACCCTGACGCATCCGTTCGGCCTCGGCCTGGGCCTTGTCCATCGCATCGAGGTGGATGCTGAGCGGATGCTCGTGCATCTTGCTGACGGCCGCATCGGGCGCGTGGAGCAGGCCCAAGAGCGTCTGGGCGCGGGCCTCGGCCAGCGCCGCTTCGATCTTCATCACGTCGAGCGAAGGCTTCAGGCGGCGCTCGACGAGCATTTCGCCATCCTGGTTGGCATCGGCCAGCTTGGTGACGCCGATGACCCCTTGGGCCACCACGATCACCGTCAGCACGGCCATCGACAGCACCAGCGCGCTGCGCACCTTGAGCCCCGCCACCACGTTCCGCAGCGGCCCGAAGAGCCCGCTCTGGACGACCCGGCCATCGCGAATCCGCAGCCCGCCCGCCTTGCCTTCGCGGAAAAGCGCGTAAGCGGCCTCGGCGGCCTGGATCCGGTCCCGCTGCGCCTTGCGTCGCACCGACATGTAGCCCACCGTCTTGCCGTCCTGGACGATCGGCGCGGCATGTGCCTCCACCCAGTAGAAATCGCCGTTCTTGCAACGGTTCTTCACCAGGCCCACCCAAGGCCGGTTTTCCTTGAGGGCACCCCAGAAGTCCTCGAACGCCTCGACCGGCATGTCCGGGTGGCGGACGATGTTGTGGGACCGGCCGATCAGCTCGTCCTCCGAAAAACCGCTGACCTCCATGAAATCGCGGTTGATGTAGGTGATCTGCCCTTTCAGATCGGTCTTCGAGACGATCAGGCAATTCTCGGCCAGCTCGACTTCGTGTTGGGTGACGGGCATGTTGATTTTCATTTGTCGTTCCTTCTGAACCAGTCGTGCTCAGGCGTGCCTTGGTGACTCGCGGCGTTCAAAACTCTTCCCATTCGCTCTCCGCCAGATTGGCGGCCTGTTGCCGGACCTTGGGCAAGGGCGTGCCGATCCTGCCGGCTTTAGCCGCCCGCACCGGCAGTGGCGACACCCGGGCCCTCGGCAGGGGTTGCGGCGCCACGGGCAGTGCCGATGACTGCGCGGCGTGGCTGTGCTTCATCTTGCGAATTTCCTGGATGGTGTCGTCGGACAGCACCGCAAAATCGTTCAGCAGCAGGCGTTTGGCGCCCGCCTCGTCGCCGCTCAGCTGCGCGCGGATCACCTCGCCGGCACAGCGGTGGAAGGCGGCATGGCTTTCGCGCAGGCGGGTATAGCCGGCGTCCTTGGCGTAACGCTGGCCGTCGCCGTGGATCCAGCAGCCGAGCACGCATTTGTCGTCGCGGGAGACGACCGCCGGATCGAGGGGCTCGCCCTCGCCCGCCAGGAAATTGCGCAGCTTCTGCTTCCAGCCCATGTGGGCCTGAATCACGCCGTCGAAATCCAGGGCGCCCGGCTGCCCCGCCGCCCCACCGCCTTCGAGCCGGAAATGCGCCACCGCGCGCACCAGCGACTGGGACTGCTCCTGCAGGCTCTCGGCGGCGGCGGCGGCCTCCTCGACCAGGGCCGCGTTCTGCTGGGTCACCTCGTCCATCTGCCCGACCGCCTGGGTCACCTGCTCGATCCCGCCGCTCTGCTCCTGGCTCGCTTCCGAAATCTCGGTCACCAGC
>NZ_JAYROR010000017.1:0-33646 GCF_041911615.1 Zoogloea sp.
CCACTGTCGCGCTCTCCGGCGGCAACAACCGCGCCACCGCTCTATCCTTGAATTCCTGTCCGTATCGCGCCACGTCGTTCTCTCATCGTCGCCCCCGAATTGAGGATTTTATCGAGGCGACAACTATTCTGACGCGGGGGGACAGGTCGGGGGCCTCCAAGCGGTTCAATAGCCATTGTTCAAGGGCCACTGTTTCCAGTTTGTCCCATGGCTCTACCTCCCATCTCCGCTTGCAGTTCATGCTTTCAATCAGGCGCAAGTCCCGAGATTGCCGAATAGCAGCTATTCTCTCGCGTACCACTGCCTTGTATCGGTCGGGCCAATCAACAGGAATATCAGTACAAGGGGAGCACTTAAGCCATTCAAACCATTTCGTCTGCAATCGGCCTGATACGAATTCTTGGGCCAGAATTATCTCGAATGCACGATTACCAAGAGCAATACCTGGCGGGATACTTGCAGAGACTAATGGCGTTTCTGTTAGGCCGTACAAGTAGTAGACGAACCAATCGAGCTCCTCTTGCCATGAAATCATTTGTTCAAGAAGTTCTCCAGCTCTTGCACGAGCGTCTGCAATTTCCAATGCCGTAGGTATTTGCCTTGAAAACAACGAGGGTGGAAGGAGCTTGTTACGTTCCCTAGCTAACTGATCAAGGGTCTTGGCAATGTCGACTGGCTGGCCTTCAACAACAGGAAATTTCTTGACCTTTGATGCGTCATGCTCGAAGAAATCATGCCATTTTTCGTCTTTTGATGACCCACCTCCGGGGCCACCTTTGTTGTGACACACCTGCTGGAGCCAAAAACAAGCTATCGAAGAATTCAGCAAGCCGAGCAAACCAAAATGTGCATCTTCACCAGCAGATTCCGGCAGCTTGATTACAGGTGAACTGCGATTAAAGACCTTCCCGCCTCGATCCAAAACAAAATGGTTATGGGTCGCAACGAATGAAAAAGCGATACTCAGCGGAGTCCTAAGTTTGTTCGCAGTCAGTCGGCCATACTCATGCCACATGAGCCCAGATTCAACCTTGGTCTCTCCACCAAACATCTTGCTATTTGCCAGACAAGTCTTGAAAGGCCACAGGAACCTATATTCTGGTTGACAATTGACGATGTCGATTGGACAAAAGTCATCGTCATAAGGAAATAGTGCAGCAGCTCGAGATTGATCCGCCCAATCCCGCACCTCATCCCCTACGGACATTCCTCGAATATGCGCGCATGAGATACCAGCGCGTTCCCAGAAGCTACGTTCCTGAATATAGGCATTGTCTTCAAGAGTGAATGAGGTGATGCCGATTGACTCAACTATGTCTGCCAGTGCGCACGATGCTTTATCTTCGATAGTTTCTTTGAGTTCTGCTGCTCCGCCCCCGGCCATACTCCATGGATGCTTGGAAAGAATAGATCTATCAACATCAGCAACAGTCACCCATTCCGACTCGGACCCTCTCTGATCAATCTGTCGAACAATCGCGTTCCATACAACGCCTTGTGCGGGATCAGGCGGTGTCGATGGCTCACCCTTAATGCCCATTACCGCTCGCACAACCTGGGCAACTGGTGCGCGATTTCGTCCCATAAGAATCGCAGTCGGTGTTCCGTGACCTGGTATGTGGGCTACCGATGTATCCAAAATGTGGGTCAAATCGATGGTCGGAAAGAAGCTTTGCACCAGCTTTTTCCCGAACTCGCGATTCATGAAAGACTTGGCGACAATCAATCCAACAAAACCTGATCGTTGCGTATGGTCTAACGGCTTTGCGAAGGCCCAAAAGCGCTCGCAAAACGGGGAAACCAAGGCGTACTTGCCGCTGCAGCTAGCGTAGCGTTCGCGATAGAGTGCCGAGACTGCCCGATCCTTGACCGTGATGTACGGTGGATTCCCGACGACCACAGCATATTTGCGTGCGAGGATTTGGTTGGTTGCTTCAAGATCTTCTGCAGCGAAGGCATGGCGATACCGATGATCCCCGCCAGCACCAAGGTTCTCCTGCGGGTTGTTCAAGCCTAGTGAGGCCTGCGCTCGCGTGTAGTCCCGCTGGTCAAAGCCGTGCAGCAGGCTGTCACCGGTCTCGATGTGCAGATGGAAGTCCGGAGCGAGCCGCAGCTTGCGGACCTGCGCCGCCTTCAGCGCGGCCACCAGCAACCGGAAGCGGGCGATCACCACCGCATAGGGGTTGAGATCGATACCCGCGATGCGGTCGAGCGCTTCCTGCAAGGCCAGGTTGACGTTGTCCGGCCGCTTACGCAGCCACAGCGGTGCCAGCCGTTCAAATGCTCCGAGCAGGAAGTGTCCCGACCCGCAGGTCGGGTCGATCAGGTCAACTTCTTCCAGCGTATAGATGTCGAGCGCCGGGGTCAGCGTCCGATCCAGGATGAAGGACTCGACGAACTCGGGCGTCTGCAACAACGCATAGCGTTCGCGAGCGGCTTCGGAGAGGTCCTGGTACAGGTCCCCCAAGAAGCGGGTGTTCCAGTCGGGATCGGCGAAGTCGTGAACCAGCGCACCGCTGTCGGCATTGGTGGCCCGGAAGAAACGCACCAGCTGCTTGCCCATATCGGCAGAGACCGGGGCGGCGAGCACGTTGCGCTGAACTTTCAGAACATCCGATAAACCCGGCAGGCGGCCCGCTACGGCAAAGGCATCGCGCAAGTAGTCGTTGTCGGAGGCTGTCGGGTGTTCGAGGTAGAACGCTTCCTGCCGCCCCACGGCAGATTGACCTCGGCTATCGGTGCCGGCAATCAGCGGGGCATCGAGCAAGTCGTTGTCTTCGCAGAAACGAATGAAGACGCAGGCCAGAACCCACGCTACAGCGGACTGGGTGAATTGGGCCTCTACCCAGGTTTCCAGGGCCTCAGCCGTGCGACCGGCGTCGCGAGCGGCCTGCCAGTCCGCAGTCAGGCGATTCTTGTACCCGGGGTGGCTGGCAAAGCGCCCCCGCAGATCGCCCTCCAGGTCGCGAACCTGGAGTTTGAGATCGGAGAGTAGCTTGATGCGATTGATCATTCTTTTCTTGCCTTGGTGCGGGTCTTGGCAGACGGGCCGCCGGGCGTGCCGTGGGCGTTTTCGAGCCAGGCACGCGGGATCCGACCGTAGTCTGTGGTGTTGATCGTCACCGGAACGGCCTGACCATCCAGCACGGGGCGGTTGTCGGGCGTCATCGGGCTGGCAATCAGGGCTATCAACGGGGGACGCTGACCGAACATGCAGGCATCCGCCAGTCGGGCGAACAGGGGCATGCGCTGCCAGCGTGCGGCCAATCCGAGGTTAACCAGGAGCCCGGGCTGGTCGTCCGTGAGCAACTGGGCTTCGACTTTGGGCCACACCTCGCCCAGCACGGTGGCGAAGTTCTGCGCGTCGACGGACCCCGCCGGTGCGCCATCGGCGGCGAGCAGGACGTTCCAGTCGACCTCCCATTCGCGCGCCTGCGCTTCGAGTTGCGTCAGCACGACCTCGTCGAAGTCGATTACCTTGAGGCCAAAACGCTGAGCCAATTCACGCTGGGCGACGGGAAGCCCTTTGGGATCGACCGACAGCGTGAGCAGCTTGCCACTGGCAAGGGCGTGCCTGATGCGCTCATCGATTTGCAGGGCCGCCTGAATATCCGGCGCCGTGGCCGTGCGCGGGCGGTTGTTGGTCGAAAGCCGGGTGATTTGCGTGGTGCCCGAGATGACGCCGGCCGAAAACTGCGTGACGAAGGCGCGCTTGGCGCCGTCCCACCTCACATCCAGGCCCGCATCCTTGAGCAGGATTTCCAGTTCCGTTGGGCCGGGCAATGGAGCGGCTTCGGGATAGCGGGCGAAAACACGCCGCCGGATCGTCTCGAGGTCGAACTGCCGCAAGCCGAGTAGCGACGTTGTGGCCAGCTTGACGGCACGCGCGGGGGACAACTGAATCGGGTAGAACTCGAGGCGTGACGACAAGGCGGCATGACGGGCGCATGCTGCCGCCAGACGGATCATTCGCTCCGAACTCAAACTGGTGTCACCAGCTGGGGGCTGAATGCGCGCCAAGGCGTCGGCCACCTGTTGGGCCGAAGGTAGTGGATCCAACTGAGCCAGTCGGTCGGCCGCTTCGCCCAGAACGACCGCGTAGCTGGCGCGCACCTCCGGCGACGAAGGAAAGAGGCCGGAGGCCCCACTGCTGGCCAGCGTGGCGACCACGAGATCGTCTGGTTGCGACGCTTGGACCAGGGGGCGGACGTTGGAGTCACGCTGAACCACCTGCCAGCGTGCCCCCTGCTTGGTACGCTCGACGGTGATGACGGCGCGCGCCAGAGCGACGGCCTCGATGTGCCGGGTTTCACCGGTTTGTACGCTGCCACGTCGGGCCAGCAATGCAGAAGCGATTTCGCCGACGGAGGCAATCCCGCCGAGCCCAGCCAGGACAAGGGCTACGTCGTCACGGAGATGGGTGATCTCGGGCTGGCGCGACATGCGTTCGGCCATCGACTGCAGGAGTTCTTCTGCCAGCGGTGTGCTGGCGGCTCCAGCCGCTAGGCCCAGCCACCCCTCCAGGGCTTGGAGTTGCGCTTCATCACCCTTCTTCGGCACGAGCAAGGCGGCGGCAGCATCCACCGAAAGCTTGGCCACGGTGGTGTCGGCCGGTTGCTCGTCTCTGGCGACACCGCCGCTGAACTGATGTCGCAGCCGGTCGGCAATCTGGTGCAGTTCACGTGCGACCGCCAGCGCGATGCCGCGGTGACGGTACAGGCGATTGCGCGGCAGATCCGCCAGGTCACCCGCCGTCGACAGCTCGTCGTGACCAATTCGGTCAATCAGTTCGAGGTGACGGGAGTCCAACTCCAACGATTCCAGCGGCGTGGTCGGCGTGATGCCGCTCGCCGGTGCAGCCGGTTCCTCGCCGAACGGCAACTGGCCCTGTGGTGGATGGGTAGTGTGGGCGGTGACGGGCCGAGAGACGTTCTCGAACACCTTGCGCCAGGCGCGCAGCATCTGCTCTGCGTTGTCGAAGCGCTTGCGGTGATCGCGGGCCAGTGCCCGGCTAAAGAACTCGAGCGCTTGCTGGCGGATCGATGCGTCAAAGCGCTCGGAGTCCAGGATGATCTCGGACTTCAGCGTCGCCGGGTCTGCGCTGCCGTCACCCCACTCGGGCAAGGTGCCGGCGGCCATCTCATGCAGCGTCAGCGCGCAAGAGTAGCGCTCGGCATAGCCATCCCACATACCGCGCTTGCGCAGGAAAGGGTCCATATAAATCCGGGTTCCCGCATTAAGATCGGTGGCTGGCACCCCCGCCAGCGAGAAATCAAACAACGTGAGCGTGAGCCGCTTCCCCGCCCCGGGGCGGATGCCAATGTTGTCGGGCTTGATGTCGCGGTGCGGAACCCCCTCCCGCTCCAGGTACTCCACGACGGAAATCAGCTCCTCACCGAAGCGCTGCAGCAGGTCCAGCCCCAATCGACCTTCTTGCCGCAGACGCTCGCCCAGCGTTTCCTCGCCTGCAGAGGACAGGAACAGGGTCGCAAGCCCCGCGATTTCGAAGCGCTCGAAGCACTGGACAATGTTCTGATGCGGTTGCAGGCGGACCAAGGTTTCCGCCTCGCGTTTGAGGCGTTCGTTGTATTCCGCTTCCCGTGCAATCTTGAATACCCCCTGGCGAGGCTGACCGGCGCCTTTGCGGCGGACCTCCAGGGCCAGACTGGTTCCACCCTTGCCAAGGCGACGGACGACTTCAAAGCCGTGCAGCTCGTTGCCCGCATTTGCTTCCAACGGGGAAGCGAGGGGTGACGCCGGAGCGGTCAGCGCGTCTTCAAGCGCTTCCTCTGCCTTGTCGAGCGCCACGAGGAATTCCCCGGTCGAACCGAACCGGTCTTCCGTTGAAGGCCAGGTCGCGAACTGGATCAGATCCTCGATCTCGGCCAGACAGCCATTGACCAGTGCCGAGAGTGTAAGACCCGGCCCCTGCTCACACTTGGCAACCAGCTCATCGCCGCTGACGGCGGGCGGCTCACCGGCGAGCACAAAGTAGGAGATGGCACCGAGGGAAAACAGGTCCAGCTTGATGGCATCCGGGCGCGGGGCTATACGGGCTTCGGGTGCGAGGTAAATCTCCTGCGCCACCCGATCCGAGAGCATTTCGACATGGAGCGTGCCCGTCGTCTCTCCCTCGGCTTCCTGAAGTTGCCGCGTCGCTATCTGCCAGTCGAACAGCGTAACGTCGAACGAGTTCGCGCCCACGGTTCGGACCATGATGGTCTGCGGTGACAGACCACGGTGGTAGAGGCGGTACCGATGTGCCGCATCCAAGGCTTCGGCAATGGCGCGGACGAGTTTCAGCCGTTGCCAGAGGTCGAGGTGCTCCCCTTGCGCCCGTATGAAATGGTCAAGTCGTTGCAGCCCTTCCTCGTAGTCGAAAATCAGGGCCGGGCCGTGCTCACTGTCGATGAAATCCGATGCGCGCAAGATGCCCGGATGGCGGATGCCTTCGAGCAACTGAAACTCACGACGCGCGGCATCTGCCAGCATGGAGCGCTGCGCGGCATTGAGGTTGCGCTTTGCGGTGTAAAGGCGCACGCGCCGCCGAAGGTTGGTCAGCGATACGTGTTTGGCGAGCCAGTCCTGATGGAAATCGGTTTCCGCGAGGACTTGCTCGAGCTGATAGTCACCAACGCGCCGACTCTGCTGCGGGGGGCGAATACCAATCGCTTCCAGCGCCCGGTTGATGGACGTGGCCAGATCCCGGTCAATAGGCTGCGCACTGGCAACGGGGGCGGTCTCATCGAATAGCTTGCCAGCGATGTCGGCCCTCAGATGCACGTTTTCGCGTGCAGGGCCCGTGAGCTTGCATCGTTGCCCAGGGTCCGACAGGAAAACCAGGGACTGGATATACGGTGTGCGGCGCTTCTGTACGGTCAGTTGCTTGCGAAGCAGCGATGCCAGCTTCTTTGCCTTGCGGTTGGTGAGCAGCAAGGGGTTGTCGTCAAAGTACTCCCGAGCCCCATCGCGCCAGATCCAGGTGTGCGAATCGCCACCGACTTCGCCTGGGCGGCTCTTGATTTCGACCAGGAAGATGCTGTACCTGGAAATGACCAGCAGATCAACTTCGTTGATGCTCCCGTCGTCGGCAACAAACTCGAAATTGCTGTAGGCACGGAAGGGCTCTCGGTTGGGTAACGCACGCTGGATGAAGTCCAGTGCGTTTTGCTCCCACGGGAACTGAGAGGGCGATATGGTTTTCCAGCGACTCGTCATAGTCTCCCCCGAGTCACGAGTCGGCATCTGAATGGGCGTCATCGGCCTGAGCCCCACCCGCCCGGACCCAGCCGTCCACGTCTTCTTTCTTGAACTTCCAGAACCGGCCGACCTTGTGACCGGGCATGCCTTTCCCGGTCACCCAGGTGTAGACGGTGTCCTTGGAAACACCCAGGTATTCGGCGATTTCGTCAACCGACAGCCAGCGGTCATCCATTGAGCGATCCATGTGAAAGAAGGGCGAGCTGTTCGCAACGGCGCATTGTATCCAAACTGATTTGGCTTCGCTTGGGTTTGATGGGATAAGATCGGGTTTGTGCTGAGGTGTGGCGTGTTTTGCCGGTTCGGAGGCTCACGCCGTGAGCCTCCACTAGCGTAGGGTTGCGGTGTGTCACATCAGGGAGACCACGTGAGCGACAAGAAACTTGGGGCGCATCCGTTCATCTGCCAGGCCGACCAAGGCCTGAAGAACAGTTTCGATCTACGGGTACAGGATGGGATGCTGCAATGTAGGCGTGGCCCACACGACGGCCAACGACAAGCAGCGGCTCTGCGGCACGGATAGCTTATGTTCACTTCCGGGCACGCGCAGTTCTTCCGTCCGCTGACACTCAAGAAGCGCCGGCTCATCGCAGCCTGCATTCGTGCCTTCTACCAGCGGCTTTACGGGTCTCACGCCGACTACCGCTCAATCCTCGGGCGAGAGGAACTGCGCGACTTGTTCGTGCAGACGATCCAGACGGACGGTGTTCGAACCGAGCCGGATGACGATGCAGGCGAAGAGGGATTTGCGCCCGCCGATCTGGCCGACGACCAGAAGATGGCGAGCGCCTTCATTCGCCAGCTCGTGGCCGACGGCTGGCTGGAAACCGCCGAAGACCGTGTCCGTCTGGTCACGGCCTACCGCTTCACCCGCACCGGCAAGATTTTCGCCCAAGCCCTGACCCTGGCTGACCGCCCTCGCGAGCGAACCCGTCAGCGCAACATGCGTTCGTGCAAGAACGCCCTCGGCGCCTTCATCGAACGCCGCGATGTGGAAGATCTGCTGGACGCCTACGAGTACGCCGATCGGGTGATCACCGATCTGTCCGAGGACATCGAGCTGTTCTATGAGCTGGCTCGCAAGATCCTTCTGGACGCTCATGCTCAGGGGAACTGGGATTCCTTCGTCGAGTTCGTAGAACGTCGCTTCCGGGACGAGTTCTCGCCCCGTCTGGTGTATGACAACGCCGAGCGTCATCGCCTGGACATCGCCGCCCTGATCGATCGGCTGCATGAGCTGACGGCCGCCGAGATTCAAGCCATCGACGCCGAGCTGACCCTCCACGCGCCATGGGCGGCGCAGGCCGCCCCCAGCGGCGGCGTGCTGGGCTGGCTCTTGGAGCGGATCGAGGACATGGTGACCGCGGCCTGCCGGACAAAGCAGCCGGAGCTATTCCGGGCCATGGAAAGCTACATCCGCCGTCACGTAGTATTGCTGTCCCAGAGCCTCTTCATGGATGCAAATGGGGCCAACGCCGCCCTTTCCAGTCTGATCCGTTCCATCGGCGGGATGCCGCGGGAAGAGCAAACTGCCTGGCTGGAAACCCAGGGTGCAGCGCTGTCGCCCGTTGCCGTGGCGCTATATGACCCGGCGACGATTCGGATGAAGACCGCCGCGGAACGCACCCGGGCCCAGACCATCAGCATCGTTCCCGAGATCACGCGGGAGGAGCGCCTGAGGCAGTTCCTGCGGCAGGCCGAGGAACGTGCCTTCTCGTTGTCGCAGCATGACGTCGTGCACTATCTCCTCGGCCGCATGAACGGGAAGGATCAGCTTCGCTTGTCGGAACTGCCGGTGGAGGACGCCATCCAGGCCTTGTCCCTGCTGCGTGCGGTCGAGGCGGCCCGAAGTAGCGAAAGCCTGGAGGTGGAGCGGCGGGAGGGCGAACCGCTGGAAAACCCGATTATGTCGGGTACGGACTACGCGATCAGGAAGAGGCATGTCGGCCATGGATGAAACCACGATTGGACAGCTGGTCGGCGCCGAGTTGAAGGCGCGCGGGGTGCGGCCCGAGTCTTTCCGGCAGATCGCCGGACGTCTGCTGGGACTCTCCATCCTGCACCGGGAGGACAGTGCAATCGAGCGGCAGCTTTACGACGATGCCGTCCGTATTGAAGGCCTGCTCAACGATTACTTCGAGGCGGCAGGGTTTCGTCTCTTCCATGAGCGGCACCAGAACTACTTCCGGCTCTACCCGCCCGGCGCCCGCGCCCCTGGTCTGCCCGACGAGGATGATGCAGTCGTGGTTGAGGCTGTACGGGCCAGGCTATCCGCCGATTTCGTCGCGACCTGCCTCGCCCTGCGGCTGCTTTATAACGAAGGCCTGCGGCAAGGTTCGATCAACGAGCGCAATGAGGCGCTGGTGACCGTGGAACACCTGAACGCCACCCTGACCGCGCACATGCGTCGCTCGCTGCCGCCGAAGACTGCTCGGGAAAAGCTCTTCGCCGACTTGAAGCGGGCGCGACTGATCGACTATCGGGCCGACCCCCAGGTAGAAGACGCCGATGCCCTCATCGCTGTTCGAGGAACGGTCCTGCAGTTCGTCGCGGATTCCGCCGTCGACGCCCTGCTCTCGCAGGCACAGAAGCCGGCACCAGCACCAATGCCCGAGGAGACAGGCGATGAAGCTTGAGAAGCTTATCCTCATAAACTGGGGTTTCGTGGTTTCCAGCGAATATCCCTTCGGCAATGCCACGCTGCTGTCTGGATCCACCGGGGTGGGCAAATCCTCTTTTCAGGATGCGATCCAGTTGATCATGACCGGCGGCAAGCAGCACATCAACGTGTTCAACTCTGCCCAGGATGAAGTGGGCGCAGGCGGGCGTGCCGGCGGCAAGGTGAGGCGCACCCTGGCCACCTACGCGATCGGCATGCGGGATAACCTGTGCGCTCGACCGTTTGGCTCCCACACCTATGTCGCTGCCGTTTTCTCACCTGAGCCCGACGAAGTGGCAGAAGCGTTTACCGCTGTGGTCGCTGTGGAAGCGGAGGTTTCCGGCAGCCGGGAACAGGGCCGTAATGCCGAGGTAAGCCGCAAACAGTACCTCGTCCTGCCAGGAAGCCGGTTGTCCGAGGCGGATTTCATCGCCTCGCGAAAAGGCGCTTCCATCGTTGCGGTGCCGGTAGAAGAGATCTACGTACGCCTGCGTCAGCGCTATCCGAAGGTGCTGTTCTTCGAGAACAGCATCGAGGATTACCTGTGCAAGCTCTATGCGGAATTCCGCGGTGGAGGCAAGACTCTGGTCGGTCCGCGCGAGGCGGAGGCTGCTGCCCGTGCCTTCGTTCAGTCCATTGCCCGAAAGACCGTCGGTTCGGTGGACGAGCTGATCCGCGAGCAGGTATTGGCGGAGCCCGACTTTTCCGAGCAGATCGGGCATATCGCGTCGCTCATGCAGAACGTGCAGCGTCTGCGCAAGATCGCCACGGATTTGCAGGCTTCCCAGCAGCGACTGGAAATACTCAAGGAGCATGCCGATGCTTTCCTCGCCGCTTTCGAGGAAGCCCTCGAAGCTGAGCTGGGCGAAGCTCTGCGCCGCAAATTCGATGTCGAGCGGAAGATAGAAGGGTTGCAGCAGACCAGGCGGCAAGCCCATGCCGATGCCGAGAGGGAAAAGGTGCTTGCGGAACGGCACGGCAAGGCATTGGAGCGGGCCACGCATCTGCTCGCAGCCGCCCAAGGCCGGCTCAACGGCAATCCGGTGGCTCAGGAGCGCGCGCGGATCGACCACAGGATCGAGACTGAAAGGGACAACCGGTCAGGCATCGCAGCCGAACTGCTCGGTGCACTGCAAGGCGTGCGCAACGTCCTGAGTGAGTTGGCTGCCTTGGCCACGCAGCCCAACCAGGAGGAGTCAGCTTACAAGGCGGCGGTCGATCGCCTTGTGCTGGAACTCGCCCGGATCGACATCGCCAATGCTCGGGCAGCAGTCAAGCAACTGGCGACACAGCTTGCCTCGGGGGTGGTCGACCTTAGCCTTCTGCCACGGGATCGGCTCGCCGATCTGGATGCCGAATTGGCGCCGTTGATGGAGCGAGTTCACGGCCCCGATGGCCTCTATGCATCGGTGACGCGAGAACAGGGCCGCCAGCAGGACAAGGCCCAGGCCCTGCAAGAGGAGATCGAGGGCCTTGCCAAGCGCAGGCAAGGGCTGGAGGACGGAAGGATGGACGTGCCCGACGCCGTGGAGGCCGCCGTCACGTTCCTTGAGTCGAAGTACCCTGGCGCCCGACCGCGGGTGCTGTGCAATCTGGTCCAGCCCCGTGAAGGCTCGCGCTGGCAGAACGCTATCGAAGGGCTGCTGGGCGGCAACCGTTTCCTCATCCTGGTCGAGGCGGATTTCGAAGCACGTGCCATTCACGCTGTGCGCCATGAGCTGCGCGGCATCGCCGCATCGGTGATGCAAGGGGAGCTGGCCCGGCAGCGCGCCGCAAATCAAGCGCTGCCGGCCGATTCCATTCTCCATGAGCTCGTCATCACCGACGAAACAGCAAGGGCCTACCTCATTGCGAGCTACGGCCGCTACGCCAAGGTCCGCGATGCGGAGGCTTTGCGTCGAGTGCCCCAGGGCCTGACGGTGGACGGCATGGCCTCGGGCGGCTTCAAGATGTTCACATGCTGGATGGAGGATGGAGATCTGGCCTTCGGCGCCGAGGCGCGGCGCAAGCGGGCGGTAAGGCTCGGCCGGGACATCGAAGAGAAGACCCGTGAGATGGGCAGACTCAAGACGAAAGCTGCCGAGTTGGCCGGTTGGGGCGAGCGTTTGCGCAAGCTCAATTGTTCCCCCATTGCGCCTCAGTTGGATGCCCTGGCCGAGACGCAGCGTCTCTTGAACAGCCTGGCCGCCGAGCGCGCAAGCCTCGACGACTCGGGTATCAAAACCCTGGAGCGGCGGTTGGCACGAGCGCAACGCCTTTTTGACGGGCACCTGGACCTCAAGGGCCGAGCGGAACGCGCCGCGGGCGAGGCAGCAGGCCGCGCCAAGGGCTTGGACGCAAGCATTGCCGAAGCCGAACTGGACCTGCGGGCAGACGGCATCAGGCGCGTAAGGCTGCGCATGGTGGAACTGGTCCGCCTCAATCCTCGGTTCGCACCGGCCCAACTGGAGCACCGCGCTCAAGAGGCTGTGGCGGACCAGACGGCCGAACAGTTCGACGGGCGGCGTCGTCAGCAGACCGGCTTGTACCGTGAACGTCGCGAGGCGTTCGAACGGCAGATCGAGGAGCACAATCGGCTCGCCGCCTCCCTCGACGAAAGGGTGAGCTACCAGCCCCGCCACTCCTCGGAAGCGGAATACGAGTGGCAGGCCTATGGCGGTATTCCGGAATCTCGTCGACAAATCGTGGCAATGCTCGATCGCCTCGAGCAGGTACGCATTCTGAACAATGCGCGCGAATTGCAGGACGCCGAGAAGAACTTCAACAACACTTTCAGCACTCACTTCGCCCTGGCCGTTCGCACTGCCGTGGAACAGGGCATTCAGCCGCTCAAGCGGCTGAACGAGAAACTCAAACGCCTTGCCTTCGGCGAGGACCGGTTCGAGATCGAATACGGTCAGATGGTCAAAGAGTACAAGAAGTATTACGACCTGTTCCAGGAACTCAATCGGCTGGCCGAGACGCAGACGCCGGTGGATCTGTTCTCCGCGGCTGAAGGCGTGCTGTCCGGAGACGGTGCCGTAGCGCTGGACGAGATCAAGAACTTGCTCCTCGACCCCAACCGCGAGTATGCGCTGCGGCGCTTGAGGGACATCGCCGACTATCGCAGTTACCGGCACTACGACATCCGCAAATACTCGGAGGACGGGCGCGAAGCATCCCTCGCCAAGATGGCAACCTTCTCCGGCGGCGAGCTCATGACTCCAGCCTACCTGGTGCGTGCGGCGGTGTTGGCTCAGGCCTTCCGCCAGTTCGAGAAATCGGCCAGCCTCAGACTCATGATGATCGACGAGGCTTTTGACAAGATGGACGAAGCTCGTACAGCCGCCGTCATGCGTTATCTCAACGAGAACCTCGGCCTGCAGTTGATCGTCGCCATGCCATCCCGCGCTTCCGGCCCGTTGCTGGATCTGTTTACCTTCGAGCACCGTTTCTCCCTGATGAAGGTGGAAGGCTTGGCCGGAGAATTGGACAAAGTTACCGAGGTAGACAGCTCGGCGCTCAAGACCGACCACCTGCGCGCACTTTGGGCAAAACGCCGCGACGTAGTGAGATTGGAGGCAGAGCAGGAATTCCTGCTGCAGGAAGCCCGACAACAGGTCACCACCGGACTGCAGACATGAATGCCGAGTCGTTCGTCGGAGTCCGCGAGCCGGCACTGGCGGCCCTGCTCAATGCTCTGGTCGACCGCATCGAAGCAAGGCCTTTTCCAGAGCGGTCCAGGGATCTCGTCTTCCCATTGAACCCGCACAACTGGCCAGAGTTCTTCGCCATCGACCACCCAAGGGAACGCACCTTTGTCTGGCAGGCGCTGGAAACTGTCGTGGGACAACCGGGATTTGAGCTAAGACTCGACCAGCGAAAGAGCCGCCTCGACCTCGATATCTGGGAAAGGCGGCCGAAAATCATCGTCTCGCCGGATGGCGAGGCCTTCCTTCGCGAAGCGACGAAGCGTTACCCGAGCGTCACGTCTCGCTGGATAGAGCAGTGGCGACAAGCGGTATTGACCCGGTTCGCCGAAGGAGAGTTGGGGGCCCGACTACTCTCCCGACCCATCAGCATCATCCAGCGCTCGGCCGACGAGGTATTAGAGCGGTTTGCGGCGCTTGCTGCTTTGTCCGACTCGGGTCTCATGCTGCACGAAGTGGCTAGCCGCCAGTTCTGGGGTCTGTCGAAGATCCTCAGTGGCCAGCAGGAAGCCATCGCCCTATTGCTTGGGCAACCCATTTGCCCTTTCCCCGACAAGCCGGTGCAACTGCTCGTTTCCGCTCTCACCGACGATGCCGATGCACCGATTCTGTTCATCGAGAACGCCGCAACATTCGAGTCCCTGGCGTCTGGCCGCCTGGATGCGGCTCGTGACTTCATCCTCGTTTTCGCCTCAGGCTACAAGGCCAGCGCGCGGCGACTCCGCAGCCCGGGCGGCAGCTCCGTCTATTTTGCCCCGCGCGTCTTGACGAGCAATGTCGAACTGCCGGGAAAGTTCCTTGTGTGGCTGTACTCGGCTAGTACCGACCGAGCCATCCACTTCTGGGGAGATCTGGATTTTGCCGGCATGGACATCCTCAAGGAACTGCGCGTGGTGTTCCCTGAGGCGCAAGCTTGGACGCCCGGCTACGACGCCCTCCTCGACCGCCTGTACTTGGGTGAATCCCATGCACCCGATGAGGCGAAGAAATCCGGCCAGACCGATCCCGGCCAGACGGGCTGTCGCTATGCCGACGCAGTACTCTTGCCAGCGCTGCGCCAGCATGGGCGGTTCGTGGATCAGGAGAGTCTGTAGGCAACCAGATGGGTGACTACCATTTCGTCTGGGGGACTACGACAATGAGCTGAGGGCGATACCCCCCTGATAAGACCTTCATTCAGAGGAGACGCAACGGCTCCAACTGCCTACCCTTCGCTCACGTGCTCATACGAGAAAGACCCCCACGGATCGAGGTAGGCACCATGCTCACCGCCACACCAACGACTGATCAATACAACATCGCATCTCCTTCGGAGAAGAGCGAAGCTCACAATGTCATCGAGACGCGCCTTTGGCTCGAGGAGCACGCCTGGCTCTACCGCCTCCTGCGCAGCGAACACAATGTGTCGCCGACCTTCCGCTTCCCCGATCTGATCAGCGCCTGCGTCTCGTTAGTCTTCGAGCATCACGATGCCCCTGCGCGTATCTTCCGGTTTCTCGGGACCGAGTTGGTCCTTCGTTCGCCGCAGACACCGCGCCGCCGTGAATCGATGTGGCGGCCTCAGTACGAGTTGCTGTTGGCGCTGCAGCGCTCGCCGGCCAATCGGCACCCCAACCCCAAGTTCCAACTCGACCAACTGACCACTGCCTGCGTCGCCCTGTGCCGGACAGCGGATGTCTCAGGAGCAGCCCTCCTGCGGCAGGCACGCTGCAATATGGCCGAACGATCCCATCGCGGGCGGGACGCGCCGCCCGGCTGAAACCGTTGTCGCCTCAACGGTTGTCCCTAATCAGCAGCCGTACCCGTTTCTGACCCGCTCGCCCACCTCGCCCGGCCAGACGCC
The DNA here is from genome assembly GCF_041911615.1 of Zoogloea sp. Lineage (GTDB taxonomy): Bacteria > Pseudomonadota > Gammaproteobacteria > Burkholderiales > Rhodocyclaceae > Zoogloea. Next base: position 15,452 of record NZ_JAYROR010000017.1, read on the forward strand.
GGACCGACCCGAACCCGACCCTGACCGTCTGCGCACCGCCGACGGCCCAGACCTCGCTGCCCGCTTCCCGGCGGGCCGTTCCGGTTTCGTTTGGAGAGGTGACCCATGCGTCGACTGCCGCAATTTGCTGCCCTGGCTGCCTTCGCCTTCCTGGTGCTCGCACCCACCGGGGCGCAAGCCTGCTGGGAGGAGGCTGCCCGGCGCTACGGCATCTCGGCCGACCTGCTCTATGCCATTGCCCGGGTCGAGTCGAACCTGAATCCCCGGGCGGTAAACCGCTCGCACCTACAGCGCACCGGGTCCTACGACATCGGGCTCATGCAGATCAACAGCGGCCACCTGCGGACCCTGTCCCGCCACGGCATCCGCGAAGCCGATCTCTTCGAGCCCTGCACCAACATCCACGTCGGCGCCTGGCTGCTCGCGGACAGCTTTTCGCGGCGTGGCGCGACGTGGGATGCCGTCGGCGCCTACAACGCGGCCTGCTCGCAACTCGGGGGCAAGGACTGCGTCGAGGCGCGCGCCAAGTATGCCTGGCGGGTGTACCGCCAGTTGCCTCGGCAACGCGGCGCACGCTCGGGTTCGCAGACGGTATCGACAGCGACGCTCCCCGCCCTGATGTCGGTGAGGGTCTCGCCATGACGTCTCGCGTTCTCCATCGCGCCGGTTGGATCGCCGTTGTCGGCTGCTGCACGGCCCTTGCAGCGTCGTGCAGCCTGTTCCGCGCGCAGGAGCCGCTCGATTCCACAACCGGACGGCACCCGACAGCACCCGCACGGTTGGCCCAACTCGACTTCGGCCGCGACGCCGTGTTCACGCAGTGCGTGCCCCCGGCCTGCCCCACACGCACGCCCAAGACCCTTGCCACCGAAGCGCCCAGGCAGTCGATCGACCCTGCCGCGTCACCCGCCCCGGCCGAACCCGTCGCGCCCGCCCCGGGGCAGCCCGCTCCTGCGACGACGGCGCAGTCCTCGCGCACGGTCATTGTGCAGTTCGCCCTGGGCAGCGCGAAGCTGAGCCGCGCCGCGCGTTCCCAGCTGAATGCGGCCATGGACGACCTGTTGCGAGTGCGCCGCATCACGATCATCGGCCGCACCGATAGCGCGGGGCCCTTGGCGTTCAACCAGGAGCTCGCCCTGGCACGCGCCCTCGCGGTTCGCGACCACCTTCTCAGAACGCATCCGGCGCTGGCCGCCACGCTGACCCTGCGCGCCCGCGGCGCGTGCTGCTACATCGCCCCGAACGACACCCTGGCCGGCCGCGCGCAGAACCGCCGGGCCGAGGTGGTCTTCCAGATGAACGAGGAGCAGCCATGACGCTGGGCCAGTCGTTCGAAGACATCGAAGTCCTTCACCCGTCGAGCCCGCGCGCTCCCACCCGCCGGCGCCCTCACACGCCCACCCGTCTCCCCTACCCCCGTTCAACGCCCAATCCATCCCCGGAGGTTTCCATGAACACTGCAGTGCTCGTCGCTTCCCCCCGCGTTTCCCCGCGCAAGCCGATGACCGTCGCGATGCTGCTCGCGACGATCGTGCTCGGCCTCGGCGCCGCCTTTCCCGGCTATGCCCTGGACCTGGTCGCCTTCACCGGCATCACCGGACCGCTCACCTCGGCCCTGACCCAGCTCGCCGATCTGGGGCCGGGAATCAAGGCGCTGGTCGGCTTCATCGGCTTCGTCGTCGCGCTGATTTCCCTCTCCGCGCTGCGCAACTTCGGCCCCGTTCTGTTCTACGTCGGCCTCGCCATCTTCGCCGCCGTCGGCCTCGTGATCGCCGGCGCGATCATGGGCGCGGTCATCTGAACCGCCGGCCGCCAGCCCCGGGAGACCGGCATGCACACCGACACCTACATTCCCCGTCGTTTGGACGACCAGTGGAAGATCGGCTTCTGGGACGTCGATGTCGCGGCGCCGGTCTTCTTCATGTTCTTCGTCGGCTACCTGTCCGGCACGAGGATGTCCTTCGCCATCTGCCTGGCGACGGGCATCTTCCTCTCGCGCTGGGTCGCGCGGCTGAAGGCGGACAAGCACCCGGCCTACGCCCTCCACTGGCTGTACTGGCATCTGCCGGCCACGCCGCTCACCGCGATGCGGGCGACCCCGCCCTCGCACCTGCGCCGCATGGTTGGTTAAGCCCGGAGGAAAAGATGAACCCCCACGCTCACTTCGTTCGCTGCCCCCCAAGGGGGCGTTCAGTGCCCTTCGGGCGGCCGGGCGGGCACTGACCATGGACTTCGAACGGCTCAATGGCGACATCAAGGAGATGCGGCGCCGCAATCGCGGGCTCGGTCTGGCGGTCGGCGTGCTGGCGGCCGGCCAGATCCTCGCCCTGGTGGTCATCCTTAACCTGTTGGGGACGGTACGCACGGTCGTCGTGCCGCCCGCCCTCAACCAGACCTTCTGGGTCACCCGCGACCAGGCCAGCCATGAATACCTCGAGCAGATGGGCAGCTTCATCGCCTGGCTGATCCTGGACGTGACGCCGGCATCGATCGACTGGAAGAAGGACGTCCTGCTGGGCTACGTAGAACCCGAGCAGTACGGCCCGCTCAAGACTCGGCAGGAAGTGGAAGCCGAGCGCCTGAAGCGCATCAACGCCGCCACAGTGTTCGCGCCCCAGCAACTCGTCCCCAGCGAAGCGGCACAGAGCGTTGTCATCCGCGGGCGCCTGCGCACCCTGGTCAACGGCTTCGAGACGGCCAACGAGCTCAAGGCCTACCTGATCGAGTTCAGTTACGCCGGCGCGCGCATGCACCTGAAAGCCTTCAAGGAGGTGCCCTATGCGAGCAAATAGATCAGCAAGCAATCCAGCCACGATTCCGCTGCCACTGCAGCGCATCGGACAGGCATTGTCGGCGATTGCCACGGTCGCCGCGGTGATCCTGGCAGCGCCCGCCCATGCCCTGCAGCTCGTCGAGGCCAGCGACGGCGTTTCCGTCGAAGCCATCCTCTCGATCAAGGAGCCGACGCGGATCCGCGTCGAGAACGCACCGATCACCGACGTGTTCGGCAACATTCTGTCGAGCAACTGCGGCCCGTCTCCGGCGCTGCCCACGAATCCCGGCGCCACAGCGCCTGGGGCCGGCCTGCCGACGGTGAATCCGGGCGGCGAGATCGTGCTGGAGTGCGACCGCGACAAGGGCGAGGTCTATATCCGCCCGGTGGGCGACTCGGCAAAGCCGGTCAATCTGTTCGTCTCGTCGGCCGACGCCACCTACACGCTGCTGCTGCGCCGCGCCGACACGCCGGCCGACACCATCGTCATCCGCGACAAGACGCCGAAGGCGTTCAGGGCGACGGGGGCGACTCAAGCGGCGGCCGGGCCGTCGCCGAATCCCATCCGGGCGATGAAGGCCCTGCTGGTGGCAATGGCCTCGGACCGTGTGCCGGCGGACGTCCAGGTGGAAGAAGTGCACCGCGCGATCCAGCTATGGACGGAAGTGCGCTTCTCCTTGGTACGCCAGTACGAGGGGCGCGGACTGATCGGCGAGAAGTTCCTGCTGCAGAACGTCGGCACCGAACCCATGGTGGTGGCCGAGCAAGAATTTGACCGGGACGGCGGTGAGGTCGCCGGAATCGCCATCGAGCACCACAACCTGCGCCCCGGCGAGAGCACCAGCGTCTACGTGATCCGGCGCGGAGGTGGGCGATGAACGCGCCGCGCCAACCCGCCCACACCCTGCGCGCCCTGCTGGAACGCCTGTCGCCCAAGCAGCGCCAGTACGCGATGCTGGGGGCCATCGTCGCCGGCGGCGTCGGCATCCTCTGGCTGATCTTTGCCTTCACCGGCCCCAGCGCCAGGAACGGCGAAGCCCGCACCGCCGCCGGACAACCCGGCACCGTCACCAACATCGGCGTCATGCCGCCCGGCAGCCAGGTCAACCCCCTGGACCAATGGGTCGGCACGGCCGGACGCAAGCTCGCCCAGTACGAAACCGAGCGTGAGGAGCAAGCACGGCTCAACAAGGACCGCCAAGCCTTCGAGGCGAAGACCCTGCAGCGCTTCGCGGAGCTGGAACAACGGCTCACCTCGGCCCAACAGGCCGCCGCCACACCGGCCCCGCCGAAGCCCGTAGATCCGCCGACATCCCTGCCGCCGGCGCCACCGCCGCCCAAGGCATCATCGGCGGGCGCGATGCCTCCCGGCGCCCCGGGGAGCCTGCCCTCACCCGCGATCGCGCCGGCCATACCCACGATCACCCGCATCTCACTGGGCGATCGATCCCGGGCCAGCACTGGTTCCAGAGCGACATCGAACACAGAAACGGCCCTGGCGTCGGGCGCCGCGGCGCGGACGCCACCTACCCTCTCCACCTTCCTTCCGGTGAGTTTCACGCGCGGCACCTTGTTGGGCGGGCTCGATGCGCCCACCGGCGGCCAGTCCCAGGCCAACCCCCACCCGGTGCTGATCCGCCTCTCGGACAACAGTGTGCTGCCGAATCGCTTCCGCGGCGAATACCGCGACTGCTTCGTGATCGCGGCCGGCTATGGCGACATCAGCTCCGAGCGCGCCTATCTGCGCACCGAGAACCTGTCCTGCGTGCGGGCCGACGGCGCCACGCTGGAAGTGAAGATCCAGGGCAGCGTCTACGGCGAGGACGGCAAGGTCGGCATGCGCGGGCGCCTGGTCACTAAGCAGGGGCAGATGCTCGCCAATGCGCTGCTGGCTGGCGTAGTGAGCGGCATCGGCCAGGGCCTCGCGACCTCGTCGACGGAGTACAGCACCTCGGCGCTGGGCACTGTCGCCAGTGCCACCGGCGCCGAAGCCTACCGTGCCGGCCTCGGCACCGGGGTCGGCAAGGCGCTGGACCGCCTGGCCCAGTACTACATCAAGCTCGCCGAGAACACCTTCCCGGTCATCGAGGTCGATGCCGGCCGCGAGATCGACGTGGTGATCACCAAGGGCGTCCGCATCGACGTGCCGATGGCCGCAAGTACCGCCCCGGCATCGCGCTTCCCCGCCTCTCCCGAAACCCGCTACCTGGAGACCTCCGACGATGGCAACTACTGAAGCCGTGCGTGGCCGCCTCGCGGCGATTGCGCTGGTCACGACGTTCGCAGGCGCATTCCCGCCGGCGCACGCCGCGACGTCCGACGAATCCCGCCTCCTGGCCGCCTTGCAGAAGGCCCATCCCGGCACACGCTTCACCGAGGTCACGCGCTCCCCGGTGGCCGGCCTTTTTGAGGTCTGGATGGACGGCAACGTCGCCTACGTCTCGGCCAGCGCCCCGCGCTATTTCCTGTTCGGCCGGCTGTTCGACACCGAGACCCTGCGGGACCTCACCGGCCCGAAGCTGGCGCAGGCCGCGCGCACGGGCAGCCCGGAAGACTCTGCTGGCGTGCAAGCGCCAATCCCTCCGGTTGCCTTCGACCAGTTGCCGCTGGCCGATGCGATCAAGACGGTGCGCGGCAAGGGCGAGCGCCGGCTCGCCGTCTTCAGCGATCCCAACTGCCCCTACTGCCAGCAGTTGGAGCCGGAGCTGGCGAGCCTCGACAACGTCACCATCTACACCTTCCTCGTGCCCTTCCAGGGCGAGGCGAAACCGATCGCGGTGTGGTGCGCGGCCGATCGTGAGCAGGCCTGGGAGCGCCTGATGCTCCACGGCGACGAGACGCTCCTCAGCCCCGGCGCCGCCTGCGACCACCCCATCGCCCGCAACCTGGAGTTGGCCCGCCGCCTCGGCGTGCAGGGCACGCCCACCCTGGTCTGGGCGGATGGCACGCGGACCGAAGGCTTCGTCGGGCGAGCGGTGCTGGAGGAGCGACTCGCCCAGGCCGGCAGCCGGGAGCGGCAGCCATGAAGGCCCTCGTCCTGCGCATCGCCACCGCCTGCCTGCTCCTCCCCCTGGGTGCCTGCATGAACATGTCGGGACTGGGTGGCGACTCGAAGTACGCCTGCAAGGCGCCCGAAGGGGTCGCCTGCGAATCGGTGTCTGGTACCTATGCCAATGCCCTTCACCACAACCTGCCCAGCCAGCGGGCGCGGCGCACCTCCGCCGTCCGCCAAGAGGAATCCGGCGAGCGGGCTCCCCAAGCGACAACGCGCGCCGCATCTCCCGCAACCGCCGGCGATGCCGGTCCCGGCGTGGCGCCCAGCCCCTTGCGCTCGCAGGCCCGCGTGCTACGCCTGTGGATCAAGCCTTGGGAAGACGCGGATGGTGACCTGTACGACCAGGGCTACGTGTATGTGCAGGTGGACAGCGGCCAATGGCTGATCGACCACATGCAGCGCCAGATCCGTGACGCCTATGCGCCACTGAAGCCGCCGCCGAACTTCCCATCCAAGTCCGTTCCGGATACCGCGACCGAATCGAACCCCGTAGGCAACTCGCCGGCCGCGCCGAGCTTGCTGCAGCGGCCGCCCTTCACCGGAGCCGGCGCCAACCGCGCGCAGTGAGGACGTCATGAGCACCCTGCATCTCGACACCCCTACACCCCGCGGCCGCTCCGAGGCACTGCGCTTCGCCTTCGGCAGGCCGGTGGAGACTCCGGCCGAGCAGTTCGCCAACTGGCTGCCCTACTCCGCCTACCTCGCCGCCGAGAAGATCTTCGTCAATCGCGACAGCATGGGCTTCCTGCTGGAACTCATGCCCCAGTCCGGCGCCGACGAGCGCATGGAGGAAGTCCTGGTCTCGCTCTACGCCAACTGCCCGACCGGCACCGGCATCCAGTTCCACCTCTTCGCCTCGCCCCAGGTGCGGGAGCCCTTGCGCCGCTACGCCAACTTGCGGGTCGAGGACGCGACCCAGGCCGAACAGGCCAAAGCTTGGGGCCGCCCGGCCCGCAACGGCAACCTGTTCAGGAAGCTCGCCCGCCAGCGTGTCGGCCACCTGCTGCAGGGCGCGCAGAAGTCGCTCACGGCGGGCTTCCACTACACGATCCGGGACTTTCGCCTGATGCTCTCCATCGCCTTCCCGGGGCCGGCCTCCGACCTCAACCGGCGCGACGAATTGATGGCGCTGCGCGACTCGATGGCCTCGACGCTGCGTTCGGCCTCCCTCCCGAACCGTGTCTGCGACGCCGCCGACCTGATCAACTGGTGCGCCCTCTTCACCAATCCGGACCGCATCTCGCAGACCGACGCCCCCGACCTGCACTACGACGACGGGCGCGAGCTGCGCGACCAGATCGTGGACTTCGACACTATCCAGGATCCCCATCCGGGCGGCCTCACCCTCTGGAAGGAAGCGAGCTCCGACGTGCTGGAGGCGCGCTTCTACTCGATCAAGAGCTTCCCTGAGCGCTTCGCGCTCTGGCAGATGGGCTCCCTCATCGGCGACCTGATGCAGCCGGCGCTGCAGTACAGCGCGCCCTTCCTGCTCACCCTGGGCGTGCATGTGCTCGACCCCAACGTCACCAAGTCAGTGGTGACCGCCAACCATGTGCGGGCGACGCAGAACGCCAAGTCGAAGATGGCCGACGTCATGCCCGACGTGAAGAAGAAATTGGACGACTGGACCGCCGCGGCCGATGCCATTGACACCGGCGGCAGCCTGGTGAGCCTCTACCACCAGCTCGCGCTCTTCACCGCCCCCGGGAAAGCCGTCGCCGCCCACGAGGCCGCCAACGCCATCTGGCGCGGCCGCGGCTTCCAGCTCAACGCCGACGCCTACATGCACCGCCAAGCGTTGCTGGCCAGCCTCCCCATGACGCTGACCGAGAAGTTCCACAAGGACCTGGTGAAGATGCGCCGGGTCACGCGCAAGACGATGGCCAACGCCATCCACATGGCGCCGCTAATCGCCGAGTGGCGCGGCACGCGCACCCCGGCCTTGGTCTTCGGCGGCCGCCGCGGCCAGCTCATGACCCTGGACATCTTCGACAACGACTTGGGCAACTACAACTTCGCCATCATCGGCGCCCCCGGCTCGGGCAAGTCGGTGCTGATGAACGAGATGGCCTGGTCCTACCGTGCCATCGGCGCCAAGGTCTGGATGCTCGACCTCGGGCGCTCCTTCGAGAAGCTGTGCCGCAAGGCCCAGGGCACCTACATCGAGTTCCGCCCGGACGTCGACATCTGCCTCGACCCGTTCACCCACATCGTCGACATCAATGAAGACATCGACATGCTGGTGCCGGGCATCGCCAAGATGTGCTCGATGCAGCACGCGCTCGAAGAGGTCCAGTACAAGGCGATCTCGGCGATGGTCTTGAAGCTCTGGCGCGAATACGGGAACGACCTGCGCATCACGGGGCTGCGCGATGCCTTCAAGGGCGGGACCATCGAGGAGCTGGGCGTGGTCAATGATCAGCGCATCAAGGACCTCGCCATCATGCTCAACCCCTATGCGCGCGGCGGGCAGTACGAGCGCTTCTTCGAGGGGAAGAACAACGTCGATTTCTCCAATGACTTCATCGTCATCGAGAACGAGGAGCTGAAGCGCCGGCCCGACTTGCATGCAGTGGTCAACATCCTGCTGCTGCACCGGATCACCGGCGAGATGTACCTCACCCGCAACCGGCGCAAGGTGCTGTTCGTCGACGAGTTAAAGCAGCAACTGGGGGACATCGGTGCCGACGATCCCGTCAAGGCAGCCGTCATCGAGGAGGCGGCCCGACGCGCCCGCAAGTACGGCGGCGCCTTGGGCACGGCGACGCAAAGCGCCGACGACTTTTACGGCTCGGCGCAGATGGAGGCCGCCTTTAATTGCTCGGACTGGGTCTTCCTGCTGCGCCAGAAACCCGAGTCCATCGAGATGCTCGACCGCAAGGGCCGGCTCACCATGGACGAGCCGAAAAAGCGCCTCCTGAACTCGCTGCGCACCGAGGCCGGCGTCTTCTCCGAGCTCTACATCTCCTCGCCGGTGGGCGAAGGGGTTGCCCGCGCCATCCTCGATCCGGCCACCCACCTGCTCTTCTCCAACAAGCTCGAGGACAACGCCCCCATCGACGAACTGCGCGCCCAGGGCCTCTCGATCGATGAGGCGATCAGCGAACTGTTGCGGCGCCGGGGGCACGCGGTATGAAAGCGAGCGTTCTCCACTGGCTCGCCCACGGCTTGGTGACGCTGTTCGTGGTGGCCGCATCGCTCGCGGCCTACGACCGCTGGGTGCTGCGGCCGGCCCTGGTCATCGGCGTGGTGGATGTGGCCGAGGTGTACCGCGCCAAGGAAGCCGAGTTCACCCAGATCCTGACCAAGACGCTGAGTCAGCCCCACTCGGAGGAAGACCGGCAGAAGGCGCTCTCAATGGCGAAGACCTTCGCCCAGCGCCTACCGGCCGCCCTCGACGAGCTGCCGCGGGAATGCGGCTGCCTCGTACTCCTCAAGACGGCCGTCGCCGGACCGACGCCGAACACCGTCGACCTGACCGCCCAACTGCGCAGAAAGGTGGAAGCCCCATGAAAGAACCGATCTCCACCGTGGCACTTCAAGTCCCCGCCCGGTCCCTCGTGCGCCGTGCGGTCGACCACTTCGCCGACTTCCTGCGCCACATGCGCCGGCGCTGGTACCTCTATCTGCCGGTCTTCGCGATCTAGGGGCTGGCCTATATGCGGCTCTTCATCGATGCGACGCCGCGGCTGCCCGTGCTATTCAACTGGACGCCCAGCCTGCCCTACCGGGTCGCTCTGCTGGTGAACGATGCCGGGGAACTGCACCGCGGCGACTACGTGGTGTTCGCCTTCGCGGGCGCAGCGCATGCCGACTACCCCGGCTTGCGCGGCCAGCCTTTCTTCAAGATCGTCCGTGGGCTGCCCGGGGATACGGTCAGCGTGCAGGGGCGCGTCGTCGCCATCAACGGGATGCCGGTCGGGGTCGCCAAGACCCACGCCCACGACCGGCGCCCCCTGGCGCCGATTGCGCCCACGGTCATTCCGCCCGGCTACTTCTACGTGCAGGGCACCAGTCCCGACTCCTTCGATTCGCGTTATGCCGCGAGCGGGCTGGTTCGCGCCGATCAGGTGATCGGCCGCGCGGTGCCGCTGTTCTGACGAGGCCGGCATGAAACATCGCACCACGCCGATGTCGCGGCTCGCCCCCCGGCTCGCCGCCATCCTCCTGGCCACCACCTCCGCCGCTCTGCCGGTCTGGGGACAAACCAGTCCGGCGCGCGGCCCGCTGCCGAAATCGGATGCCCACGCCGACGAGATGCCGCTCGACGACTACCTGGGCTTGCTACAGCGGATCGCCCCCGCCGCCGAAGCCGGGGCCCGGGCTTACCTGGCGGTATTCCAGCGGCGCTGCGGCCGCCCCATGCGCACCAGCGAGTTGCGCCGCGCCCTTTCCCAGGGCGACGGCGACCCGGTGCTGCTGGGGCTGATCCGCGCCAGCCACCTGCGGGATGCGGCGGGAGAAGCCCAATGGGCCCAGCAGGTGCGCTGCCCGGGCGGGAGCACGCCATGACTGCACTCAAGATGCTCGTCGTCGCGGCGGGTCTGAGCCTGCTTGCGTCCACGGCGTTCGCCGTGGAGCTGGATGCCATCGGCCCGACCTACGAGATCAGCGAACCCCACCTGCTGCAGATGATCGAGCGGCGCTTGCGGGACATGGAACGCAGCGGCGAACTCAAGCGCCTGGAGGAGCAAGCCCGGGTCCGCGGCATCGAGTCCGTGAAGCACCCGCCGCCGGTGACGGGCCCGCACCCCACCGAAACCGCGCGGACCTACTACGTCGATCCGAGCTTCACCCTCGATCGCAACATTCTCGGTCCCCAAGGCGAGCTGCTGTTTGCCGCCGGGACGCGCAAGAACCCGCTGGAGGTGGTGTCGCTGTCCCAGCACCTGCTGTTCTTCGACGCCCGCGACCCGCGCCAGGTCGGCCGGGCGCGGCAGCTGATGGCGTCGTACCGGGGACGCGTCAAGCCCATCCTGGTGGGCGGCTCCTACCTGGACCTGATGAAGTCCTGGCGCATCCCCATCTACTACGACCAGCACGGCCTGCTCACGCGCCGCCTGGGCATCGCCCAGGTGCCGGCCCTGGTCTCCCAGGAGGGGCTGCGGCTGCGGGTCGATGAACTGGAGCTCGCGCGATGACCCGGCGTCTGCCTATGCTGCCCTTCGTCCTGGCGTTGCTCGTCGGCCTCGCCACCCTGCCGGCCCGGGCCGCCGGGGCCGCCACCTGCACCGGCAAGTTCCCCAACCCGATCACCGACATCTGCTGGTCCTGCATCCTGCCGATCAGCATCGGCAGCGCCCGCGTTGCCAACTTCGGCGACCAGGAAGACACCGACAACCCGTCCAGCCCGGTCTGCAGTTGCGGCGTGAATCCGGCGATCGGGCTCTCCATCGGCTTCTGGGAGCCCGCCCGGCACGTCGAAGCGGTGCGGAAGCCCTTCTGCCTCGTCTCCTTGGGCGGCGTCGACATCGACCCGGGCATCCCGGCGCCGGAGGCCGCGCGCTTCACCCGCCCGGAAGGCGATGGCGACGGCGGCAGCTTCTACCAAGCGCACTTCTACGTAAACCCGGTGATGTACTGGCTGGAGGTAGTCACGGACTTCCCCTGCCTGGAGAAGGGCTCATTCGACCTTGCCTACCTCACTGAGGTCGACCCGCTGTGGAATGACGACGAGCTCACCCTGATCCTCAACCCGGATGCCGTGCTCTTCGCCAATCCGGTCGCCATCGCCGCTTGCGCGGCCGACTGCGTCGCCGCCTCGGTAGGCTTCGGCCTCAGGGAGCTCTTCTGGTGCGCCGGCTGCCAGGGCGGCATCTACCCGCTGGACGGCCACGTGCCCTACCACTTGGGCGGCGTGCGCACCGCCGCCCTGATGGCCCAGCGCCTGACCGCGAAGATGCACCGCGAACTGATCGCCTGGGGCTGGCACGGGACGCCCGGCCTGTGCGGACCGTACTTCGAGCCGGTCATGGACAAGACCGCCTACAAAACCCAGCTCACCTACCCGATCCCCAGCACCGCGAAAGAGGCCGGCCGCTGCTGCCAGCCCTTCGGCCGCACCACCGTGCTCTGGGGCGCCGGCAAGGAATACCCGGTGCGCGGCGAGGACTTCGCCTTCATGTTGTTTCGCAAAAGGAACTGCTGTGTCGGCTTTTAATCCGGCCCTTCCCGCCCTCGCCTTCGCTGCTGTGCTGGCGGCGAGCGCCCAGACTCTGGCGCAGAACCCGCCGCTCGTCACCGACGCGGACATCGAACGGGTCCGCCGCGAACAGCCGACGATCTCCGATCAGGATATCGAGCAGGTGCGGCAGCGACATCGCATGCTGAGCGACGCCGAACCGCAAGCCGCGCCGGTGCCGGCCCCACCCCACATCGACGCACTGCCGACGCCAGCGGCCCGTGCCCCGATCGACCTCGAAGCCCTCGCGCGGGGCTATGCATCGCAAGCGCAGGAGATGAGCCGAGCAGAGGGACTGGCGTCCGGGCCGGGACTCCTGGTGTTCGTCAGCATCTCCATGCCGCAGCCTACGCTGCAGCGCCTCATCGACCAGGCCGCACGCGCCCAGGCTTCGATCGTCCTCCGGGGCTTCGCCGACGGGTCGCTGCGCACCACCGTCGCCCAGGTGCAGCGCCTCATCGGCGACCGGCAAGTGGCGGTGCAAATCGATCCGCAGACCTTCGACCGCTATGCCGTCACCCGGGTCCCGACCTTCGTGCTGGTGCGCGAGGGCACCCGTCCGGTCGCCTGCGCCGGCGGCAGCTGCGCGTCAGCCGAAGGCTTCCTGCGGACCTCCGGCGACGTCAGCCTGGACTACGCGCTGGAGTACATGCAGCGGTCGGCACCCGGGTTCGCCCCGGTGGCCGACATCTTCCTGAAGCGGATTCGCGGATAGGACGGAGCGATGAACGGCCCCCACGCTCACGTTCGTTCGCTGCCCCCCGCGGGGGTGCCAGCCTCCTTGAGGCGGCTCGGCGGAGGCTGGATGCGTCGCTGGGTCATCTGGATCACGCTCTGCTGCTTCGTCACCACGCAGACCGCTGCCGTGGCCGGCCCGTTCGAGGAAGGCACCGCAGCCGGCCAGGCGGCCAACCCCGTGATCCGGGGGACGGTCAATGCGCCGAGCGCATCGAGCGCCGTCCCGGGCTATACCACCACGCCGCCGGAAACCGCGTATTACGGCCAGCCCAGCCTGGCGGGGTCGGCCAATGCCCGCCTGACCGCCTGCGCCACCGCGACCGGCGATCCCGTCTGCGAGGCTCAGCGCGGGGCGATGACGTCGGCCAACACGCCGCGCGAGGCCATCTCGCCCTACGACCCGGCAGTGAGCGCCGCCCGAGCCATCGCCGCCGACCCCGCGACGACCCTGGAAGACATCGCCACCTATTACAGCGGCTGCCAGGTGGATAGCGTCGCCACGCCCACCACCGAAAACCGCGTCTGCCGCCAGTACAGCGGCACCTCGCCTTACGCCTGCACGCGCTCCTTGAGCGTATCGGTGTCGCGCACCAGCAGTTGCACACCGGGCAACTGGTTCGCCCACGCCGCTTCGGGCCGCACCGGCCTGGATGTGCAGTGCATACCGGACAGGCCTGCCAGCCAACAGCATTTCCGGGTGACCGACCGGGGTACGCCCTTGGCGTACTTCGACCTCGATATGACCACGCCGCTGACGTTTCCCCGCACGGTCGCGACGCTCCCCGGCAGCGGCTCATGGTGGTGGTGGGGCAGCGGCCAGAACGGCCTGTGGGTCGCCGACAACCAGTGCGTCGGCGACAGTTGTCGGCTGACCGCCATGGTCGCCCAGGAATACCGGCGCATCTGCACCGATGGAGGCGGCGACGCGGGCTTCGGGGACTGCGTGCTGGAGCGCCCCTTCCTCGAAGTCTATGGTGCTTGCCGGTCCGGGAGCCAGAGTGGCGACAACATCCTGCCCTGGTGGGGTTGGGGCTGGGGCGGCGACATTTCCTCCTTCGAGGCGTCCGCCTGCTATGCGCCGTCCGCGACGGCGTCCGGACTCATCGGCTATGACGTGACGGGCACCGTGCCCAGCTACTTCTGGACCAAGGACGCGCAACGTCCCGTGGTCGGCTGGCGGATCAATCCGGCCTATGGGTCGATTCCGCAGATGGTCCTGAATTACGAACGGCCCCACACAACGGTGACCGAAACCGATCGATGGGACGACCAGTGCCCCGCGCTGGACGCCGGTGGCCGCTGCACGGTAGCGGGAACCGCGCGCTGCGTCGACGGCCCGGCCACCAAGGAGGTGAACGGCGCGTCCGTATCGCGTGCCTGTTGGCAGTACGAGACGACGCTCGCCTGCGCGCAAGCCGCCGCGACTGACGAGTGCGCCCCCCTCATTGCGGCCGGTTGTGCCCCCACAGGCACCGTATGCCGGCAGATGAACGCTGCCACCGGCATCTGCGAGATCACCGAGAACACCTACACCTGCCCGGTGCCGCCGGGCACCACCGTCACGGCAACGAACTGCCCGGCGAACGTCTTCTGCGTCGCCGGAAACTGCTTTAACACCACCTACACCAACGACGCCGATTTCGCCCGTTCGATGTCCCTGATGGAGGCCGCACGCGAAGCGGGCGTGTACCTCGACACCGACAACATGCAGGTCTTCAAGGGCGAGGGCAACCGCTGCCGCGACCGGATGTTCAAGAACTGCTGCTATTCCGACTCGGCCGGCGCCGGCATGACCAATCAGAGCCTGTTCGGCACCGGCTCGCGCCTGGTTTACGACGTGCTGATGAACGCCGACAACCGCGAGTTCCTGTACCAAGGAATGCAAGCGCTGCTGCTCGGCGGGGGCTTCAGCGGCACCTTCACCACCTACGGCGTCACCGTGGCCGTCAATGGCGCCGCCCTGCCCGCCGGCTCGGCGGTCCTTTATGCGGGCGACAGCCTGGTGATCGCCTTCGATCCCTGGTCGCTCGCCATCGCCGTGGTCATCTACATCGTCATGTCCATGTCGTCCTGCAACGAGGAGGAAGGCAAGCTCGCGATGAAGGAAGGGGCCGGGCTCTGCCACAAGGTTGGCACGTGGTGCTCCTCCTGCATCCGCGTTTTCGGCAAATGCGTCGCCTGCATCGAGCACACCACCGGCAAGTGCTGCTTCAACAGCAAGCTCGCGCGCATCGTCAACGAACAGGGCCGCGTGCAGGTCGGCAAGGGCTGGGGCTCCGGCAAGAACCCCGACTGCTCGGGCTTCACCATCGCCCAACTCCAGCGCCTGGACTTCGCGGCGATGGACCTCACGGAGTTCTATGCCTCGATCGTCCCCACGCTGCCCAATGTCGGCGCGATCCAGGGCAGCAATGCTGCGCGCCTCACCGCCTGCTACTACGGACAGGGGAAATGCCAATGAAGCTTATCTATGCCGCAGCGCTGGCCGTGCTCGCGTCGCCCGTCCTCGCCGATGACGTGCTCCGCACCCGGGTGCCCGATGCGCGCCCGGTGATGCTGGCCGCCCTCCAGGCGACCGACGGGCAGGCACACGGGATCCTCACCGGCGAGATGGCCGATGCAATCACCAAGCGCTTTGGTGCCACCTCGCCGATCTACATCGACGTGGCGACCGAGAAGCGCTACGCCCAGGCCGGGTGCAGCCGCCTGAAGGTCACGTTCTGGCAGGACGGCGTCCGCCTGCCCGGCGCCACGACCCCACGCCGGCAGACGATGGACTTCGGCATCGACTACTGCCTCGACGGCCGGCCGCCGCAATCCCTGAAGTAGCGGTCCGGCATGAAACGTTCCGCGTTCCCCGCGTCCGTCCGCTTGCCGTTGGCGCTGGCCTTGCTGCTCGGCGCCGGCACCGCGTTGGCACAGGATGCCCAAGATACCACGCGCTACTGGTCCGACCAGTGGCGCGGCTGGCATTTCTATGAGGAGCCCTCCGCCGAGGAACGAGAACGTCCGCCGCCGGACAAGGCCCTCCCCGCGGTGCCAGCGGCGCTGCCCTTGAAAGCCCCGGAACTGGTCGAATTCGAACGTCTGCAGAAAACCCTGGAGGACACCCGCAACATCGCCATCATGCGGCCGACCGAGGCGAACGTGCGGCGCTACATGGAACTCGAGTCCCAGGTTGTCGCGCGTGCCTCCTATTTCGCCGACATCGCCCAGCGGGTGGCCTGGGCGACGCCCGAGCTCGATCCGACCCTCCAGGGGCGACCGGTCAACGCCAAGGCGCTGGAGGTGTTCGAGCAGACCCAGCAGGCCGGGCGTTCCCGCGCGATCGCGGACCTGGGCGCAGACCATGTCCTGCTCTTCTTCTATCGCTCAGACTGCCCCTACTGCCATGCCTTCGCGCCGATCCTGGCCGCTTTTCAGGCGCGCCACGGCATCCAGGTCGTCGCCGTCAGCATGGACGGAGGTCCGATGCCGGGCTTCCCCGAGGCGCGCCCGGACAACGGCATCGCCACCACCCTGCAGGTCACCCAGGTGCCCGCCGTTTTCCTGGCCCAGCCCTTCACCGGAACGATCACGCCCATCGGCTTCGGCGTGCTCTCCGAATCCCAGTTGCTAGAGCGTCTCGCCATTGTCTCGACTCCGCAGGGCGAGGCGATGCTGCCCAGCGCGACCCGGCAGATCGACCTTCGATAGGAGTCCACCAACATGCCCACCCTGCCGCGCCCAACGTTCCCTTCCCTCACGCGCCGGACGGCTGCGTTCGCGCTGGCCGCCCTGCTGCTCGCCACCTCCGCCCCCCTGCATGCCGGCGACCTCAACGCGGAGGTTAACGACATGTTCAACAACCTCGGCGCCATCGGCAATTACACCGCGCCCGGCGCCTTCCGCGGCCAAACCTTCAACACCTATGCCGGCGGCAACCTGATGATGCGCTCGCCCAACAAGGTCTATCAACTCGCAGCCATCCAGTTCCCCAGCGCCAAGGCAGGCTGCGGTGGCATCGACGTCTTCGGCGGCAGCTTCAGCCACATCTCGGCCGAGGAGTTCAAAAACATGCTGAGGAACATCACGGCGGCGCTGCCCGGCATCGCCTTCCAATTGGCGCTCGAAGCGGTTTCGCCACTGCTGGGCGGTCTCACCAAGTGGGCCAAGGGCCTGGAAACCTGGATCAACAATGCCCGCATCAACTCGTGCGAGACCGCCAAGGCCATCGTCAGCACCGCCGCCGAGTCGCTCGGCTACAGCTCGCAGGAAACCTGCGCCGACCTCGCCATCGAGATGGGTCTGGAGAGCGACCGCGATGCGGCGCGCCGGCGCTGCGCCACCGACCGGCCCAGCATCCTGTCCTCGGCGCGGGCCTCCAGCGATCCGAACGTGAAGAACAAGGCCCCTTTCGTCGGCAACCTCACGTGGAAAGCGTTGCAGTACACCGGCTCCTATCTCGACGACCAGGAGCGCGAGCTGATCATGAGCATGGTCGGCACGATCATCTACTACCCGGAGGAATCGGCGCGTGACCCCGAGCCGATTGCGCCCACCCTCACGTCGATCAGCCAGTTGCTCTACGGCCAGAGCGCGGCGAGCGGCACGGACGTCATCCAGCACATGCTGAAGTGCAACGACTACACCAACTGCGACGTGGTGACGCTGAACACCGGGTACACCCACACGCCCTTCACTGCCAAGGTGGAGACGATGATGCGTTCCATCGCCGAGAAGATCGCCTCGCGGACCGCCATCCCCAACAACTCGACCGAGGTCGGGTTCGTGAACCAGACCACCGAGCCGGTCTACAAGATGCTGTCCATCGGCACCAGCATCCCGGGCTCCGGCCTCTCCGACAGCCTGATCGCCCAGTACCGCGACGTCATCGCCGCCGACTACGCCTACATCTTCCTCGAACGCAACCTGCGTCTGGGCATGGCCGCCCTGGACAAGAACTACACGTTGCAGCAGACGCAACGCGACCAGGCCAACCAGATCCGCCAGCGTGCCCAGGCGATGCTGCTGCAGCTGTCGCAAGAAAAGAACCTGCTCTACCAGAAGGTGGGCTCCTTCCGGGCCGTGTCCAGCCACCTGGAAGAGCTCGAACGCCAACTGCGTTCCAGCATGCCGCAGCACGTGATGGACATGCTCGGGCAGCAGGCCGCCTATCTGGCGCAGTAGCGCAGACGGAATCGCGCGAGGAGAGGGAGCGCCATGTGGGAAATCTACGCCTACCAGAATGCCGATAGCCTGTTCGGTGTCTTCAATGCCGCCGCGGCAATCCATGCATCGGGCGACTACCTGTCGGCGGTCGCCGCTGTCGCCTTCTGCGGCTTCGTCGCGGCGCTCATCGCCTACGCCTTCGCCCCCGAGAAATTGCAGGGCTGGAAGTGGTTGGGCACGGTGGTGCTGGTGTTCTCGGTGCTGATCGTACCCAAGGTCACCGTGGGCATCGTCGAC
>NZ_JAYROR010000018.1:0-20893 GCF_041911615.1 Zoogloea sp.
GCCCATCCGGCGGTGGCGCCGCTGCGTGCGCTGCAGGCGCGCTGCTGTGCGCCGGCGCCCGAGGCGCGGCCGGGCTTCGCCGAACTGGTGGTCGCGCTGGACGCCCTCGACGCGGGTTGAGCGCGGCGCGGCGTTCAGCCGTGGGAGGTGGTGCCGAAGGGGCGGAGGAGGTCTTTCAGATAGGTCTTGGCGCCTTCGAGGCTCTTCAGGTGGGCCCGGTTTTCCGGCGCCTTCTGGAGGGCTTCGATCTTCTGCAGCCAATCGGCCGCGCGGCCATCGCTGGACTTGAGCGCGGACTGAATGGTTTCCAGGACTGCTTTGTTCATGACATCCCCGAAACGCGTTTTGACGACTGCGAAGTCTACGCCTGTGCGGCGCAGCAGGGGAGGGCGGGGGGCGATACGCTGCAGCGTCGAATGTCAAAAAGCGTGTCTTGGCGACGCGAGGCGCGACACGACGGATGCAATTTTCCGTTCATGTTGTTTTTGTTGTATTTAATAAATTTGATAGAATCGGTTCGAGCGCTTTCTGCCGGACCGACCCATGACCCGATCTGCAGCCCGATTTCGTAGCCGCCTGCTTCGCGACGCTTCGCCCCTGGCGGGTCTTGCGCTGGCGACTCCCGCCGTTGCCACCGAGGGGGGCGCCGGCGGATTGCTGGCGGAAGGCGTGGCGGTGGGCGGTGGGCTGTTCCTGCTGCTGTTGCTGCTCACCGTGCTGGTGCTGCGCGCGTTCCGCGACCGCCGGCAGGAAGTCGAGCAGGAGCGCGCCGCGGCCGAGCGCCGGGCCCGCGAAGCCGAGGCGGCGAGCGACCGCGACCGCCGCGCCTTCGAGGATCAGCGCCACCTGCTGTCGATGATGGCCCACGAGTTCCGCACGCCGCTGGCAATCATCGACGCCTCGCTGCAGTCGCTGCGCCTGCTCGACGAGGAAGCCACCCCGGAACGGGCCAACCGCTACGGCCGCATCGCCCGCGCGGTGGAGCGGATGAACGGCCTGCTCGAACTGGTGCAGACCCGCGACCGCTTCGACGTGTCGGTGTGGACCCAGGATCTCGCGGTCTGCGATCTGGCCGACGTGACCGCCGACGCGGTGGGCATCGTCGGCACCCGCGCCGAGGAGCGGGTGGCCGTGCAGGCGGCCGAGGCGACGCCGTCGCTCGAAGCCGACCATCGCATGTTGCGTTACGCGCTGCTCAATCTGATCGACAATGCCATCAAGTATTCGCCGCGCGGCTCGCGGGTCGATGTGGCGATCAAGCCGATGCGCTGGGAGAACCGCGCCGGCCTGCTCTGGACGATTCTCGACCAGGGGCGCGGCATCGCCGCGGCCGACCGGGAGCGGATTTTCGAGAAGTACTACCGCTCCGACGAAACCTCCGAGACGGCCGGGCTGGGCCTCGGGCTCTACATCGTGCGGCAGATCATCCAGCGTCATCAGGGCTGGGTGCGGGCGGTGGTGGGCGAGGCCGGCAACGGCGGCTGTTTCGAGTGCTGGCTGCCACTCACGCAGGAGTCGGAAGGGGCGCATCCATGATCCGTATCGCCGTCGTCGAAGACAACGAAGACCTGCGCGACGAGGTGGTCTTCCACCTGCGCCGGATGGGCCACGCCGTCACCGGGCTGCCCGACGGCGCGGCCCTCGATCGCCATCTGGCCGCCGAGCCGGCCGATGTGCTGGTGCTCGACCTGGGGCTGCCGGGAGAGGACGGCCTGTCCGTCGCGCGTCGGCTCGGGGTGTCGCATCCGCGCCTGGCAATCGCCATGCTTACCGCTCGCGGCCAGCTCGAGGACCGCCTGGTGGGGCTCGACAGCGGCGCCGACATCTATCTGGTGAAGCCGGTGGACATGCGCGAGCTGTCGGCGGTCTGCGAAAGCCTGTACCGCCGCCTGAACCGCGTCGAGGTGCCCGAGCGGCCCGCCGAGGGCTGGCAGCTCGAAGTGCAGTCCCTGGAGCTGGTGCCGCCCGGCGGCGCGGCGATCCTGCTCACGCCCACCGAGTTCAAGCTCATGAAGGTGCTCGCCGAGGCGGCACCCGAGCCCGCGCGGCGCAGCGATCTGGCGGCGGCGATGGGGCATCCCGAGCTGGACTTCGATTTCCGCCGCCTGGAGACGGCGCTCAGTCGTCTGCGCCGCAAGATCGAGATGCAGTCGGGGGAGGCGACCACGCTGCGCAGCGCGCGCAACGTCGGTTACGTGTTCGCCGCGCCGATCCGCCTGTGGCCGGCCTGAGGGGCGAATGCGCAGCTTGTCGGCGTAGATTCATTTTTGTCGAATCTGGCGTTAATAATAAAAATATTAAATATGTCAGAAAATGGCAGCAAACTATCATTTCTGTTGATTAGTGTAAGGGTCGGTATGAACAACCTCACCGACCCATGTCCTCCAAAGCTCAATCGACCGCCGCGCTAGAAGCCGGCTCGCCCGAACTGCGCGCCGCCCTGGGCGAGCTGCGCAGCACGCTGCGGCGCGCCCTGACCTTCGGGCTGTGCGCCAGCGCCCTGGCGCTGACCCCCTCGTGGTACATGCTCGAGGTGTACGACCGGGTAGTGAACAGCCGCAACGGCCTCACCCTGCTCATGCTCACCCTGGCCGTGCTGCTGGCCTACGCGCTGATCCAGGTGCAGGAATGGACCCGCGAGGCGTTGCTGCGCCACGCCGCGCGGGATTTCGACCAGCGCCTGGGCGGTCGGGTCTTCGAGGCGGCGCTGCGGGCGATCCGCCTGCGCGCTCCGGGCGGCGGCCCGCAGGCGGTGCAGGATCTGCACACGGTGTCCGAGTTCCTGCGCTCGCCCGTCGTCACCGCGGCCTTCGAGGCGCCGATGGTGGTGGTCTTCGTGGCGCTGGTGAGCGCGATTTCGCCCTGGCTGGGCGTCGTCACGGTGGGGGCCGCGCTGCTCCAGGGGCTGATCGGCTGGTGCAACGAGCGGGCCACCGGGCCGGCGCTGCGCGAGGCCAACCGCAAGGGCTACGCGGCGCACCAGTACGCCGAGCGCCTTCTCCAAAACGCCCAGGTGGTGCAGTCGATGGGGATGCTCGCCAACGCGCACCGGCGCTGGCAGCAGCGTCACCAGGACGCGCTCGCCGACCAGGCCCGCGCGTCGCTCGCCGCCGGCCACTGGCAGGCCGTCTCGCGGCTGCTGCAGAACGTGCTCGGTTCGGCGCTGCTGGGCCTGAGCTGCTGGCTGCTCCTCCACGACGAGCTGCACGGTGGCGGTGGCATGCTGGTGGTGTCGGGTATCTTCGGCGGTCGCGCGCTGGCGCCGTTCAACCAGTTGGTAAGCCAGTGGCCGGCGGTGGTGAATGCCCGCGAGGCTTGGCGCCGGCTGGTCGGACTGCTCGCCAGCCAGCCGCCGGTCAAGCCGGGGATGCCCCTGCCGGCGCCCCAGGGCCGACTGACCGTCGAGCGGGTGGCCGCCGTCGCGCCGGGCACGACCACGCCGCTGCTGCGCGAACTGAGCTTCGCCCTGGCGCCCGGCGAGGTGCTGGCGGTGATCGGGCCTTCCGGCGCAGGCAAGACCAGCCTGGCCCGGGTGTTGCTCGGCCTGTGGCCGGCCAGCGCCGGCAAGGTGCGCCTCGACGGCGTGGATGTGGCCACCTGGCAGAAGGCCGAGCTGGGCCCCCATCTGGGTTATCTGCCCCAGGGCGTCGAACTGCTCGACGGCACCCTCGCCGACAACATCGCCCGCTTCGGTTCGCCCGACCCGGCGCGCCTGCACGCCGCCATCGAAGCCGCCGGGCTCTACGAGTTCGTGCAGTCGCTGCCCGAGGGCCTCGACACCCGCATCGGGCCGGACGGCGCCAGCCTCTCAGGCGGGCAGCGTCAGCGCGTCGGGCTGGCCCGGGCGATCTACGGCCAGCCGGCGCTGGTGGTGCTCGACGAACCCAACGCCAGTCTCGACGAGGCCGGCGACGTGGCTCTCGCCCAACTCATCGAGAGCCGCAAGCAGGCCGGCACCGCCTTCGTCGTCGTCACCCACCGCACCAGCGTGCTCGCGGTGGCCGACAAGGTGCTGCTGCTCGTCGACGGCCAGCAGCAGGCCTTCGGCCCCCGCGACGAGGTGCTGGCCGCCATCCAGCGCGCCAACCAGCAGGCCCAGGCCGCCGCAGCGGGCCGGGCGGCGGGCCTTCCCTCCGTTCCCTCCACGGCGGCCTGTCCGCCGGTCGCCGCCTGAGTCAAGCCATGAATCCCACTCCTTCGTCCTCCGCCGGCCGCAGCGAACTGATGCGCGCGCTGGCCGCCCACCGGGGCGCGCTGCTGCGCGTCGGTCTCGTCAGTCTGGTGGTCAACCTGCTGATGCTCACGCCCACCCTGTACATGCTGCAGGTGTACGACCGGGTCGTGGTGAGCCGCAGCGAGCTCACCCTGCTCGCCGTGTCGCTGATCGCGCTGGGGCTGTTCGTGGTGATCGCCGCCGCCGAGGCGCTGCGGTCGCGCCTGCTGGTCGGCGCCAGTGCCGCCGTCGAGGCCGGGCTCGGCCTGCGGGTGTTCGGTGCGAGCTTCGAGGCCAGCCTCGACCCCCTGACCGGCGACGGCGCCCGCGCGCTGGGCGACCTGACCACGCTGCGCCAGTTTCTCACCGGCCCGGCGGTGTCGGCCTTCTTCGACGCGCCGTGGACGCCGATCTACATCGTGGTGCTTTACGTACTGCACCCGGCGCTGGGCGCCGCGGCGCTGCTGTTCGGCGTATTGCAGGCCTTGCTGGCGGCCTGGAGCCATCGCCAGAGCGTGGCGCCGGCGGCCCTGGCGGGCGAGGCGGCCCAGCAGGAGCAGGCGTTGGTGCGCGCCATCAACCGCAACGCCGAGGCCGTCGAAGCGATGGGCATGGCGCCCGCGCTGCATCGGCGCTGGATGGGGCTGCGCGGGCGCCGCCGCGATGCCGCCGGCGCGCAGCAGGAGCTTGGTCAGCGCCTCGGCGCGGTGAGCAAATTCACCCGCCAGGCCCAGCAGTCGCTGATCCTCGGCCTGGGGGCGCTGCTGGTCATCGACGGCCAGCTCACCGCGGGCGCGATGATCGCCGCCAACGTGCTCACCACCCGCGCCCTCGCGCCCATCGACACCCTGGTGGGCAGCTGGCGGGTGGCCATCGCCGCGCGGGAGGCCTTCGGCCGCCTCGAACGCCTGCTGGCGCGCTTTCCACAGCGCGAGACCGCGCCGATGCCGGCGGTGCCGGCCGGCTTCGTCACCTTGCAGCGGGTCAGCGCCACGGTGCCCGGGCGCGAGGCGCCGGTGCTCGACCACATCGATCTGCAACTGCTGCCCGGCACCGTGACGGCGCTGATCGGCCCCTCCGGCTCCGGCAAATCCACGCTGGCGCGGGTCGTGATGGGCGTATGGCCCGACGTGCGCGGCGAGGTGCTCCTCGACGGCGAGCCGCTGACGTGCTTCGACCGCGCCGCGCTCGGGCCGCGCCTGGGCTATCTGCCCCAGGACATCGAGCTGTTCGAGGGCAGCGTCGCCGAGAACATCGCCCGTTTCGGCGTCCCCGACCCGGCCCAGGTCATCGCCGCCGCCCAGGCCTGCGGCCTGCACGACGCGATCCTGCGCCTGCCGCAGGGCTACGACACCCCGGCGGGTGAGGCCGGCCAGCGCCTGTCGGCCGGCATGCGTCAGCGCGTCGGCCTGGCCCGCGCGGTGTATGGCAAGCCCTCGCTGGTGGTGCTCGACGAGCCCAACGCCAACCTCGACGAGGCCGGTGAGCTGGCCCTCGCGCGGCTGGTGCGCCAGCTCGCCGAGCTGGGCGCCACGGTGCTGGTGGTCAGCCACCGGCCCGGCATCCTCGGCGTCGCCCACCGCGTCGTGGCCCTGCAGGCCGGCCGGGTGCGCTTCGACGGCCCCCGCGACGAAGTGCTCGCCGCGCTGCGCTCCCGCGCCCCGGTCGCCGGCGACGCGCGCACCGATTCCCCCGTTTTCGATCCGCTGACGGCTCACCCCTGAGCCGCGCCCCCCTTCATTTCGACGAGTCCATCATGCCCAACGCCAACCGTCCCGACCCGCTGCTGCGGGATGACCTCGAGGCGACCGCCGCGCTCCGCGAGCCGGCCGCCGTCACCCCCATCTCGCCCGACGTGGGCGCCCGGCGCGCCACCCGCATCGGCCTGATGCTCAGCGCCGCCGGCCTTGTCGCCGTCCTCGGCTGGGCCGCCTTCGCGCCCCTCGACGAAGGCGTGCCGGCCCCCGGCAACGTGGTGGTCGACACCAAGCGCAAGGCCGTCCAGCACCAGGTCGGCGGTATCGTCCGGCGGGTGCTGGTGGGGGAGGGCAGCCAGGTGCGCAAGGACGACCTGCTGATGACCCTTGACGACGCCAGCGCCCGGGCCGGATACGAGGCGGTGCGCCAGCGCTACCTGGGCCTGCGCGCCGCCGAGGCGCGGCTGCTGGCCGAGCGCGACGGCACGCCGGCCATGCTCGCCCACCCGGACCTCGCCGCCGCCCAGCGCGATCCGGTGATCCAGAGCCAGTGGCTGGCCCAGCAGAGCCTGTTCGCCTCCCGCCGCGCCGCGCTCGCCGCCGAACTGGCCGGCATCGAGGAAAACCGCGCCGCCCAGCTGGCGGCCATCGAATCGTTCAAGGGAATGCTCGCCAACCGCCAGAGCCAGCTCGCCCTGCTCAAGGAAGAGCTGGAGCAGACCCGCGGCCTGGTGGCCGAAGGCTACGCCCCGCGCAACCGCCAGCTCGAACTGGGGCGCATGGTGGCCGACACCCAGGCCGCCATCGCCGACCTGCAGGGCAACCTGCAGCGCAGCCAGCGCAGCATCGCCGAACTCGGGCAGCGCGCCCTGCAGCGCAAGCACGAATACCGCAAGGAAGTGGGCGACAACCTCGCCGAGATCTACCGCGAGCTGCAGGCCGACGCCGAGAAGCTGCGCGCCGCCGCCGAAGAGCTGGCCCGCACCGAGGTGCGCGCCCCGGCCGACGGGCAGATCGTCGGGCTGGCGGTGCAGAGCGTCGGCGCGGTGATCCAGCCCGCCCAGAAGCTCGCCGACGTGGTGCCGGCTGGCGAGACCCTGCGCCTGGAGGCCCGCGTCGCCCCCAACCTGATCGACCGCGTGCGCGCCGGCCAGGACGTGGACGTGCGCTTCGCCGGCTTTGCCCACTCGCCGCAGCTGGTGGTCGCCGGCAAGGTCCAGTCGGTGTCCGGCGACGTGCTCACCGATCCGAGTGGCCAGCAGTCCTTCTACCTTGCCCGCGTGGCGGTGACGCCGGAAGGCATGCGCACCCTCGGCGACCGCCAGATGCAGCCCGGGATGCCGGTCGAAGTGGTGTTCCGCACCGGCGAGCGCTCGCTGCTCACCTACCTGATGCACCCGCTGGTCAAGCGGCTTGCCGCCTCGATGAAGGAGGAATGATGATGACCGCGAACCTTCCCCGCGCGCTCCGCCGCGGCCTGATCGCCCTGCTGGCCGCCGCTGCAGCCTCGGCCGGCGCCGCCGACGCGCCGCGTCTTGATCTCGCGCAGGCCTGGCAGGCCGCTCTCGCCAACGATCCGACCCTGCGCGCCGCCGCCGCCGGCGCCGATTCGGGCCGCGAACTGCTGCCCCAGGCCGAAGCCCAGCTGTTGCCGCAGGTCGCCTTCAGCTACAACCGCTCGGCCAACGACCTGTCCAGCACTTCGCCCAACTTCGTCGGCCAGCGCGTCACCTCCCAGCGCAACTACATGAGCAGCACCGCGCTGCTCAGCGTGCGTCAGCCGCTCATCCAGCCGGTCCAGTGGGCCGCGGTGCGCCAGGCCCGGGCCCAGGGCGCCGACGCCGACGCCCAGTTCGCCAACGCCCGTCAGCAGCTCGCCGCGCGCCTCGCCGAAGCCTATTTCGCCTTCCTGCTGGCCGACGACCAGATCGCCCTCGTCGACGCCCAGACCGTCGCCCACGCGACCCAGCTCGACGCCGCCCGCAAGGCCCTGGCCGCCGGCTCCGGCACCCGCACCGACATCGACGAGGCCCAGGCCCGGCTCGACCTCGACGCGGCCCAGGCGCTGGAGGCGCGCCAGCAGGCGATGCTGGCCCGGCGCCAGCTCGGCCAGCTGGTCGGCATGCCGTTCGGCGGCGTCGCGCCCCTCGACCTCGCCCGCCTGGCCGGGCAGCCGCCCCGGGTCGGCGAGCTGGACGACTGGCTGCAGCGCGCCGAGCAGCACAGCGCCGAGCTCAAGTCGCTGCAGGCCCGCCTCGAGGTGGCCAGCGAAGAGCTCGCCAAGGCCCGTGCCCGTCACCTCCCGACCCTCGACGCCATCGCCCAGTACAACCGCAGCGACAGCGAGACGATCAGCCGCATCGACGCCACCAGCGACACCGCCAGCATCGGCGTGCAGCTCAACGTGCCGATCTACTCGGGCGGCGGCGTCCAGTCGGCGGTGCGCCAGGCGGCGGCCGAGCGCATCAAGGCCGCCGAGAACCTCGCCGCCCTGCGCGCCGACCTGGGCCTGCGCCTGCACCGGGAATACCGTGGTCTCAGCGAAGGCCTGCTGCGCGCCCGGGCGCTCGAGCAGGCGGTGCGCTCCGCCGAGCAGATGGTGACCTCGAACCAGCGCAGCTTCCAGGCCGGCGCCCGCACCACCCTCGATGTGCTCAACGCCCAGCAGCAGCTCGCCACCGCCCGCCGCGACCTCTCCCAGGCCCGCTACACCGCGCTGCTGTCGCTGGTTCGCCTGCAGGCGCTGGCCGGCGTGTTCGACGAAGGCGAGCTGGCCGGCCTGAACGACTGGCTACAGCGCTAAAACGGCAAAATTAAAAAATTTGATATTAAATTGGCGTTGATTGTTAGTTTTCGTCATCTTTGACAAATTGTTTCGCGATAACTTTCCTTCAACCGAATCTCCGGACTTCCGCCCGAACGCGGCTGCCGAGTCCCCGAATCCGTCCGATCAGCCCCCGATTTGACTCCCTAGGAGCGTCGCAATGACCACCAGTACCGCCACCCAGATCCTGTTCATCGACTCCCGCGTCACCAGCGCCGATTCGCTGCTGGCCGGCCTCGATTCCTCCATCGAAATCGTCTGGCTGAGCGCGGACCGCGACGGTCTCGACCAGATCGCCGAGACCTTGGCGGGGCGTACCGGCATCGGCGCCGTGCACGTGGTTTCCCATGGTGGCGCAGGTTACCTGACCCTCGGCGCGGGCGTCGTCGATACCGCCAGCCTCGCCGCCCATGCGGCCCAGATGGACGTCATCCGCGCCGCCCTGACCGATTCCGCCGACCTGCTGCTGTACGGTTGCGACGTGGCCGCCGGCGATGCCGGCACCCGCTTCATCGACGCCCTGGCCGGCGCCACCGGCGCCGACGTGGCCGCCTCCACCGATCTCACCGGCGGCGCCCTGATGGGCGGCAACTGGACGCTCGAAGCCGCCACCGGCACCATCGAGACCGCCGCCATCGCCCCCGCCGCCTACGACGACGTGCTGGCCCCCAGCAACGCCGGCTTCGAGAGCGACTTCACCGGCTGGGTCACCAGCGACGCGGTGATCGGCACCGGGTCGGTGTATTCCGCCGGCTCCAACAACTGGACGGTCAATCCCTACGGCTCCAAGATGGCCGTGATCCAGCCGGCCGGCGCCTCGGGCGAGCTGGCGGGCGTGTACTCCGCCCTCAAGGTCGGCTCGGCGGCCCAGAGCTACCTCAACACCCGCTTCTCCAACCCGACCAACTTCGGCTACGTCTACACCGACGTGACCCTCACCGCCGGCGAGACTTTCCAGGTCGCGTGGAACTACGTCGCCACCGACTACTCGCCGTACAACGACGCCTCGTGGGTGTCGCTGGTGAACACCAGCAACCTGTCCGACACCTCCATGTCGATCACCCCGGGCGCCGGCTCCACCGCCGTCTCGGGCCAGGTGTCGATCCTCGGCGCCACGGTCACCGGCACCGGCAACTACGTCACCGGCAACTACGGCAGCACCGGCTGGCAGACCGCCACCATCGTCGCCGGCGAAGCCGGCACCTACCGGCTCGGCTTCGCGGTGTTCAACCTCGCCGACACCATCCTGTCGCCCTACCTGTTCGTCGACCAGGCCGCCGGCACCACCCTCAAGAACGGCACGCCCTTCGGTCCGGTCGCCGCGCCGACCGTGCTGCCCCCGCCGCCGCCCGCGTCCAACGTCGCCCCGGTGTTCTCGTCCCCGACCGTGACCTACTCGAGCGGCAGCAACACCTTCGCCGACACCGCCGGCGACGACAGTTTCGTCACCGCCGTCGGCAAGCTCAACGCCACCGACGCCGACGGCAACCCGCTCACCTTCTCGGTCGCCGGCGGCAGCTCGTCCACCACCAAGGCCACCGCCTACGGCACCTTCACGATCACCAACGCCAGCACCGGCGCCTTCACCTACACGCCCAACAACGGGGCGATCCAGGCGCTCAAGAGCAGCGTCACCGACAGCTTCTCGATCACCGTTTCCGACGGCAAGGGCGGCACCGCCACCACCACCCTCAGCTTCGCCATCAACGGGGTGAACGACACCACCGTGTTCGGCGGCAGCCACACCGGCGCGGTGCAGGAAGACGGCACCACCAGCGCCAGCGGCACCGTCACCGCCAGCGACCGCGACACCGGCGACGCCGCCATCAGCGCCAGCGCCGCGGCCAGCATCTACGGCACCTTCATCGTGGACGCCAGCGGCAACTGGACCTACGCCCTCAAGAACGGCTCCGCCGCCGTGCAGGGCCTCAATGGCGGCGCGGTGGTCTACGACAGCTTCACCGTGCACACCGCCGGCGGCGCCGACCAGACCGTCACGATCACCGTCACCGGCGTGAACGACCGCCCGACCCTGTCCTCCAACGCCGCGCTGCTGACCCTTGCCGAGGACGCCAGCCCGGCCAACGGCCAGACCGTCGCCACCCTGTTCGGCGGCCGCTTCGCCGACGCGGACGCCGGCGCAAGCTTCGGCGGCATCCTCGTCAGCGCCAACGCCGCCACGGCGGGGCAGGGCGCCTGGTACTACAAAGCCGTCGGTGGCGCCTGGACCGCGATCCCGACGGGGGGGCTGTCCACCTCGAACGCCCTGGCCCTCGCCAGCACCACCCAGCTCAAGTTCATTCCGGCCCATGACTACAACGGCACCCCGGGCGGGCTCACCGTCTTCGCGGCCGACGACCAGTACGCCGGCGGCTTCTCCACCAGCGCCGGCCCGGTGCTCGCCGCCACCAGCGGCGAGGGCGTGTCGACGGCTGCCGTCGCCCTGTCGATCACCATTTCGCCGGTCAATGACGCCCCGGTCTTCACCGCTCCCGGCGACATCGCCGTGAGCTTCGCCGAAACCGCCGTCACCGACCTCACCGGGGCCCTCGTCAGCGCCGCCGGCCCCGCCCTCGGCGGCACCCTGGCCGCCACCGACGTCGAGAACGATCCGCTCCTCTACGCGATCCAGGGCGGCGCCACCGTCGGCAACCTGTCCATCCTGCAGGGCACCTACGGCCAGCTCTCGGTCGATCTGCTCACCGGCGTCTGGAGCTACCTGCCCAACAAGATCGTTGCCATCAACGCCCTCGACGCGGGCGAAGTCGGCCTCGAGAGCTTCACCCTGCACGTCACCGATCCGTCCGGCGCCAACGCCACCAAGCAGCTCAACGTCAGCGTCATCGGCGCCAACGACACCCCGATCGTGTCCGCCACCGTCGCCGACCAGGGCTTCGCGGGCCCCGGAGAATGGGTCTACCAGATTCCCGTCGGCACCGTCACCGACGCCGAGGGCACCGGGCTGAGCTATGCCGCCACCCTGTCCGACGGCAACCCGCTGCCGGGCTGGCTCCACTTCGACCCGGTCACCCGCACCCTCAGTGGCAACCCGCCCAAGAGCCTCGAGAACACCGCCTTCGACGTGACCCTGACCGTCACCGACAATCACGGCGTGGCCGTCAGCGACACCTTCACCGTCGCGCTCGGTGCCAATCTCAACGACGTGCCCACCGGCGCGGTCTCCATCGTCAATGACAGCAGCGCCCCGCGCGGCACCGCCAGCCCGCAGCAGGGCGACGTGCTCAGCGTCGGCAACACGCTGGTCGATGGCGACGGCCTGGGCGCCATCAGCTACACCTGGTACGCCAACGGCGTGGTGATCGGCAACGGCGGCAGCCACGTCCTCACCCAGGCCGACGTGGGCAAGTTCATCTCCGTGGTGGCCAGCTACACCGACGCCGGCGGCGTGACCGAGTCCATGTCCAGCGCCAAGACCGGCGCGGTGATCAACACCAACGACGCCCCCACCGGCGTGCCGACTGCGACGCTGGCCCAGGGCACCGAGGACAACGTCTATCACGTCACCCAGGCCGACCTGCTCAAGGGCTTCAGCGACGCCGACGGCGACATGCTCGACGTCATCGGTCTCATCGTCCTCGACGGCAACGGCCAGCCGCTCGCCGGCGCCAGCGTGTCGGCCAAGTATCCCGACGGCTCCTACGCGATCACCCTGCCGCCCAACGCTTCCGGCGACTTCCAGCTCGCCTACCAGGTGACCGACGGCCTCGCCACCGCGCCCGCCGTGCAGACCTTCGGCATCACCGCGGTGAACGACGCCCCGTCCGGCCTGCCGGCCGGCATCCTCGCCGACGGCACCGAAGACCAGCCCTGTCTCGTCTACGCCGCCGATCTGCTCAACGGCCTGAGCGACGCCGAGAACGACAGCCTCAGCGTCATCAACCTCCAGGCCGACCACGGCAGCATCGAAGACAACGGCGACGGCACCTTCACGATCACCCCGAACCCCAACTACAACGGGCTCCTCACCCTCAGCTACAGCGTCATCGACGGCCACGGTGGGGCCGCGGGTGCCAGCCCGGCCCACATCGTCCACCAGTACCTGAACATCGTCCCGGTCGATGACGGCCCGGTGCTGCTCTCCCCGGCCACCGACCAAAGCGTCCTGCCGGGCGACATCCTCGGCTTCAGCGCCGCCGCCTGCTTCGGCGAAGTGGATGGACAGAGCCTCAGCTACAGCGCCACGCTCTCCGACGGCTCGCCGCTGCCAGGCTGGATCACCTTCGATCCGAGCACCGGCAACTTCACCGCCGCGCCGGGCGCCGGCGATATCGGCACCCTCGGCATCAAGGTCGTCGCCAGCGACGGCAACAACACGCTGCAGACCACCTTTGCCCTCGACGTTCCCGGCGTCACCGGCAACACCGCGCCCGACGGCACGCCGAACCTGCTCCTGCCCGACGGCGTCGAGGACGTGCCCTACGTCGTGTTTGGCGCCGACCTGCTCAGCGGCATGAGCGACGCGGAGGGCGGCAGCCTGTCGATCGTCAACCTGCATGCCGATCACGGCACCGTCGTCGACAACGGTTCCGGCATCTACATCGTCACCCCCGAGCCCAACTACAACGGCCCGGTCAACCTCACCTACGACGTGCTCGACGGGCAGGGTGGCAAGACCGTCGTCAGCCAGCAGTTCGTGCTCGCGCCCGTCGATGACGCGCCCACCCTGGCCACGCCCCTGGGCAACGTGATCGCGCTGCAGGGCACGCCGATCACCCCCTTCACGGTCGGCGGCCATTTCGCCGAAGCCGACGGCGCCGCCCTCAACTACACCGCCACCCTCTCCGACGGCTCGCCGCTGCCCGGCTGGCTCAACTTCGACCCGGCCACCGGCACCTTCAGCGGCACGCCGGACGCATCGGTGGTCGGCGCCCTCGGCGTCAAGGTCGTCGCCTACGACGGGCTCGGTGTCGGCAGCCAGTCCGTCCAGGCCAGCTTCCTGCTCACCGTCACCTCCACGCCCAGCTCCACCGACGACAGCGTGTCCACCCTCAAGGACACCCCCATCGTCCTGTCGATCGGCGACTTCGGCGACTACTACGACCCTCAGGGCGGCGCCGAGCACTACGTCATCATCACCGGCCTGCCGGCCCACGGCACGCTCGCCTTCGACAACGTCACCATCGTCCAGGGAGATCTCGCCAACACCTCCGGCCTGCCCAGCGGCACCTCGCCGCTGCCCGCCGGCGAGGTCGGCTACTGGGTGTCGGTGGACGACATCCTCGCCGGCAAGCTGGTGTTTACCCCCGAGGCCGGCTACCACGGCCCGGTGGACATCGGCTTCAAGGTCGAAAAGAACCCGATCAGCTACACCAGCTACACCCTCGCCATCGACGTCGCCGACACCAACGATCCTCCGGTGCTGAGCGGCACCCCGACGGTCCTCACCACCACCGCCGAGGACACCGCCAAGGTCGTCACCCTCGATCAGCTCCTGCAGGGCTACACCGACCCCGAGGGCCAGCCGCTCCTGGTCGTCGGCCTGAGCGCCGACCACGGCACCGTCACCGACAACGGCAACAACACCTACACGATCACGCCCGAGCTCGACTACAACGGCACCATCGTGCTCAGCTACGGCGTCAGCGACGGGGTCAACACCCTCGCCACCGATCTCAACTACAACCTGACGCCGGTCAATGACGCGCCGGTGCTCGCCAACCCCGTCGGCGACAAGACCCTTGCCGACGTGCAGGCCGGCATCACCCTGCCGTCCAACATCTTCACCGACGTGGACGGCGACGTCCTCACGGTCACCCCGACCCAGACCAACGGCGATCCGCTGCCGGCCTGGATGACCTGGGACGGCAACCAGCTCAAGCTCACCGGCACCCCGCCGGGCGGCACCCCCTACATCGACATCCTGCTCACCGCCAGCGACGGCAATGGGGGCGACGCCACCAGCACCTTCCGCATCAGCCTCACCGCCGGCGCCACCGGCAACGGCGTCGAGACCGCCAACAACCCCGGCAGCGTCACCGTCAGCGCCAGCACCGCGCCGGTGGGCGGCGTCTATCCGGCCGGCACCGTGCTCACCGCCAACGTCAGCGACGTGGACGGCTACAACTCCGCCATCGCCTACCAGTGGCAGATGTCCGCCGACGGCGTCAGCGGCTGGAGCGCGATCCCCAACGCCACCAGCTCGCAGCTCACCCTCGGCCTCACCGAATCCGACCAGTACATCCGGGTCAGCGCCTACTACACCGACGGCGGCAACATCCTCGAAACCCCGGTCTCCTCGCCGGCGATCCACGTCGCCCTGCAGGACCACGCCGGCGCCGTCGCGATCAGCGGCACCCCGGCCGCCGGCTACACCCTCGCCGCGACCCTGACCGACAGCGACGGCCTCACCGGCGCCAGCCCGACCTACACCTGGAAGGCCGACGGCGTCACGGTGCAGAGCGGCAGCTCCAACGCCTACACCCTCACCAACAGCGAAGGCGGCAAGCTCATCAGCGTCCAGGTGAGCTACACCGACGACAAGGGCTTCGCCACCACCGTCAGCGCCACCGATCCGAACCCGATCCAGCTCGGCTCCGTGCCCCCGGTGCCGGCTGCGCAGAGCACCGACGCCACCGAAAAGGGCGGCATCGCCAACGCCACCGGCGGCAGCGGTGCCAGCGGCAACCTGCTCAGCGGCGCCACCGACGGCAACGCCGGCGACGTCATCACCTTCGACAGCGTGCGCACCGGCAGCGTCGCCGGCCTCGGCGCCCCCGCCCTGATCGACCCGTCGAACCCTGCCTACGTCGTGCTTGACGGCACCTACGGCCAGCTCCGCGTCGAGCTCGCCACCGGCGCCTACACCTACACGCTGTTCGACACCCACGCCAACGTCCAGGCCTTGCGCGCCGGCGAAGTCGCCACCGAATCCTTCAACTACACCCTCAAGGATTCCACCGACCTCACCGGCACCAACTCGCTCACCATCACCGTTCATGGCACCGACGACGCCCCCGGCGGCAGCGGCCTCGTTGCCAGCGCGACGGTGACCGAGGACATCGCCACCGCGGTCGACCTCAGCGCCCTGGCCCTGGCCGACGTGGACGGCATCGGCACCGACACCTACACGCTGACCCTCTCCGTCGCCACCGCCGGCGCCGTGCTCACCGCCACCAGCGGCGGCGGCGTCACCGTTGCCGGCAGCGCCAGCGGCACCCTCAGCCTCACCGGCACCCTGGCCGCCCTCAACAGCTTCATCGACAACGCCGGCGCGCTGCACTACACCGGCAAGCTCAACGACGACACCAGCGACACCCTCACCGTCACCCTGCAGGACGTCACCAGCGTCGGCAAGCCGGTGGTCAGCCTCGGCACCGTCGCGGTGGACATCACCCCGGTGAACGACGCCGCCACCCTCGACCTCGATGCCGACAACTCCAGCGGCGTGGTCGGCACCGGCTATGCCGCCGGCTACACCGCCCGCAGCCACGTCGCGGTCCACGTGGTCGACAGCGACGTCACCATCCTCGACCCCGACCACGTCGGCGCCACGCCCGACACCATCACGATGGCCACCGTCGCCATCGCCAGCGGTGCCCTCGACAACCTGTTCGGCAGCTACGAAACCCTCACCGCCCAAGGTGCGTCCATCGTCACCGTGGGCGACGAGGTGCGCTTCAAGTTCGCCAACTACGACGCCGCCGACACCAGCACCTACCTGGTGCTCGCCGGCAACGGCTCGGCCAAGCTCAGCTTCATCGGCACCGGCTCCTGGGCGCAGTACCAGGACGCCCTGCGCACCGTCCTCTACGACGACGCCAACCCCAACGCCTCGGCTGGCGCCCGCAGCGTCACCGTCTCGATCCAGGACGGCGCCATCACCACCGGCAGCAGCGACAACAGCCTCACCACCGTCGCCACCGCCACCATCAACGTGATCTGGGCCCCGGTGGTCGACCTCGACGGCGAAGCCACCGCCAACGTCGACGATCGCAGCTACGCGATCACCTACACCGAAAACGGTGCGCCCCTCGCCATCGCCGCGCCCGACGCCAGCATCACCGACCTGGACGGCAACATCAAACAGGTGCAGGTCAGCCTGCGCAGCGGCGACCCCAGCGCCCCGATCGGCGCCGCCGACCACCTGTCGATCAGCCCCAGCATCGTCACCCTGCTGGCCAGCAAGGGCATCACCACCGTCGTGAGCGGTGACGCCCACACCGTCACCTTCACCGGCAACGCCGACGGCTCGGTGTTCCAGCTCGGCCTGCGCGCCGTCAAGTACAGCAGCACCTCCGACTCGCCGGCCCAGGGCCTGGTGCGCTACGTGGATGTCACCACCGTCGACATGCAGGACCACGTCGGCGTCGGGGCCACCACCACCATCAACATCGTCCCGGTGAACGACGCCCCGAGCGCCGTGGCCGACACCCACACCGTCGGCGAGGCCGGCGGCCTGCTCAACGGCATCCCCGGGTCGAGCCCGGCCGGCAACGTCCTCGCCAACGACACCGATCCCGACGCCTACCTCTCGTCCAACCCGGCCCAGGCCGAGACCAAGGCCGTCTCCGCGGTCGGCTTCGGCCTCACCGCCGGCACCGTCGGCCAGCCGCTCGCCGGCCAGTACGGCAGCCTCACCCTCAACGCCGACGGCAGCTTCAGCTACACCGTCAATGACGGCAACGCCACCGTCCAGGCCCTGCGCGCGGTTACCGACACCCTGACCGAAGTCTTCACCTACACCGTCGTCGACGGCGGCGGCCTCACCAGCACCAGCACCCTCACGGTCACCATCACCGGCGTCAACGACACGCCGGTCATCACCGTCGCCCCCGCCGACAGCGCCGCCGCCGCCCTCACCGAGACCGATGCCGGCCTCAGCGCCAGCGGCACCCTGTCGGTCGAGGACGTGGATCTGCTCGACACCGTCACCGCCAGCGTCACCGGCGTGGTCGCCAGCGGCGCCACCACCGGCCTCGCCGCCGACAACGCCACCCTGCTGGCGATGCTCGGCGTCGATCCCGGCGCCGTCATCGACGCCAGCCACACCACCGGCACCCTGCACTGGCACTTCGCCTCCGGCAGCGAGGCCTTCAACTACCTGGCGGCCGGCCAGCAACTGGCGCTCACCTATACCGTCAGCGTCTCCGACGGTCAGGCCAGCTCCACCCACAGCGTCGTCGTCACCGTCACCGGCACCAACGACAGCCCGACCATCGGCGTCATCGCCCAGACCGACCTCAACGAGCAGAGCAACGCCGCGCCCCTTGTCGCCGCCATTCCGCTCAGCTTCACCGACGTCGACCTGGCCGACGTGGGCCACAGCGCGGCCATCACCGCCGTTCAGGCCAGCGGCCAGACCGCCGGCCTCGTGCTCGACAATGCAGCGCTGATCGCCCTGGTCACCCCGAGCTTCATCATCAAGCCCGCCGGCGGCAGCTTCGGCGTGGCCAACCTTGGCTTCAGCGCGCCCGCCAGTGCCTTCGACTACCTCGCCGCCGGCCAGCAGCTCAGCCTCACCTACACCGTCGCCATCGACGACGGCGACGGCGGCATCGCCAGCCGCGACTTCGTCGTCACCATCACCGGCACCAACGACGCCCCGACCCTCGTCGCCACCGACGTTGCCGGCGCCGTCAGCGAAGTCGGCGGCAACGGCCTGCTCGCCGACAGCGGCAGCCTCAGCTTCGCCGACGTCGATCTCACCGATCTGCCCACCGCCAGCTTCGTCGTCCAGTCCATCCAGGCCGTCAAGGCCGACGGCCTCACCGCGCTCGCCCTCAGCGGCGCCCAGCAGGCCGCCATCGGCAGCGCCTTCTCGCTGGTCCCGGATGCCGGCAACACCCACGACGGCAGCGTCGCCTGGCACTACGCGATCGGCGAGCCCGCGGTGGACTTCCTCGCCGCCGGCGAACAGGTCACCGCGGTGTTCACCGTCACCGTCGCCGACGGCCACGGCGGCAGCGCCGCCCAGGACGTCACCGTCACCCTGACCGGCACCAACGACGTCCCGCTGCTCACCGCGGTCGACGTTGCTGGCGCCCTGGTGGAGCAGGGCGGCAGCGGCACCCTCAGCGACAGCGGCTCGATCAGCTTCACCGATGTGGACCTGACCGACCTGCCCACCGCCAGCCAGGTCCTAAAGTCCCTCGACGCCGTCAAGCACGACGGGGTCACGCCGCTCGCCCTCACCGGCAGCCAGGCCATCGCGCTCATCAACGCCTTCTCGCTCAGCAGCGCGGTCGGCAACACCCACGACGGCAGCATCGACTGGACCTACGCCATCGCCGAAGCCGACGTGGACTTCCTCGGCCAGGGCGACACCGTCACCGCGGTGTTCACCGTCACCGTCGCCGACGGCCACGGCGGCTTCGCCAGCCAGGACGTCACCGTGACCCTCACCGGCACCAACGACGCCCCGGTCCTCGACCTGAACGGCGCGGGCGCCGGCGTCGACACCGACGTCATGTTCAACGCCCGCGGCGACGCGGTGTCGCTGTTCGCCCAGGACGCCTCCGGCAACCTCACCCAGCTCGTGCTGACCGACAAGGACGACGGCGACCTGATCGACGGCGTCAGCCTCACCCTCGCCCCGGGCGACGCCCTCGACAACCTCGGCGACGTCACCTACGAAACGCTGTTCTCCACCCACGGCAGCGGCAGCTTCAGCTACGACGGCTACACCCTCACGATCGCCGGCAACGGCACCAGCGGCAGCCCGCTCACCATCAGCGGCGCCGGATCGGTGGCAGCCTACAAGGCCGCGCTCGCCACGCTGCAGTACATCGACACCAACCAGAACGCCTACGCCGGCAACCGCGCCGTCACCGTCACCGTCACCGACGTCGGCACCACGCTGCCCGGCGGCAACGCCGCGCCGCTGTCCGCCAGCGCCACGCTCACCGTCAACGTGAACTGGAACCCGGTGGTCGACCTCAACGGCCCGGGCAGCCAGGCCGGCCTGCCGGTGGACGCCAACGTCCAGCGCGACTACCTCACCAGCTTCGTCGAGAAGCAGCCCACCACCACCTACATCGCCTCCAACAAGGCGACCTTG
This sequence comes from Zoogloea sp., assembly GCF_041911615.1. Taxonomy (GTDB): domain Bacteria; phylum Pseudomonadota; class Gammaproteobacteria; order Burkholderiales; family Rhodocyclaceae; genus Zoogloea. Next base: position 19,752 of record NZ_JAYROR010000018.1, read on the forward strand.
TTCGATCAGAACGGCCTCATCAGCCGCGTCGAGGTCGACCTCACCAACGCCCAGGACGGCGCCGCCGAAACCCTCTCGATCGGCGCCGGGGTCGTCTCGATCCTCGCCGGCCTCGGCATCACCACTACCGTCTCCGCCGACCACCACAGCGTCGTCTTCGAGGCGGTGGACGCCACCGGCCGCGACGTCTCGCAGTTCCAGATCGGTGTGCGCGGCGTCGCCTACGCCAACAGCAGCAACGCCCCCACCGAGAGCGTGCTGCGCGAGGTCACCGTGGTGCCCTTCGACACCGACGGCGCCCAGGGCGTCTCCGCCACCGCCTACATCGGCGTCCAGGGCGTCAACGTGCCGCCCACGCTGCAGAGCGTCAGCAGCGGCAGCGTCGCCGAAGTCGACCTGGCCGGCAGCGCCGCCTGGACCGACGCCGGCCTCAGCGGCACCCTGGTCGGCGCCGACGAAGACCTGCAGACCCTCACCTACGGCATCAGCGGCGGCACCACCGGCGGCAGCTACGCCCCCGCGGCGCTGACCTACGACGTCAGCAAGGCCGGCAGCTACGGCACCCTCTACGTCAAGTCCGCCACCGGCGACTACCTCTACGTGCCCGACAGCGCCAAGGTCAACGCCCTGTCGGCCGGCGAGGCCCAGACCGAGAGCTTCACCGTCACGGTCTACGACGGCGTCGCTGCGCCGGTCACCCAGACCTACACCCTCAACCTCACCGGCACCAACGACGCGCCGACCCTCAATGTGCTCGCCAGCGACCTCGCTGGCGGCGTCACCGAGCGTCCGGACGGCGCCCCGGACGAGAACAGCGCCACCCTCGCCAGCAGCGGCACCCTCATCTTTGCCGACGTCGATGGAGCCGACAGCCACGCCGCCAGCATCGCCGCCAGCGTCCACGACGGCGCCGGCAACCTCATCGCCGCGCCGCTGGGCAGCCTGAGCCTGGGCGTGCTCGACCCGCTCACCAAGACCGTGGGCTGGAGCTACAGCGTCCCGGCCGGGCTGCTCGATGGCCTTGCCGCCGGCGAGACCCTGACCCAGGTGTACAGCGTCAGCATCACCGACAACCACGGCGCCAGCGTCACCCAGGACATCACCGTGACCCTCACCGGCACCAACGACGCGCCGACCCTCGA
>NZ_JAYROR010000019.1:0-11541 GCF_041911615.1 Zoogloea sp.
GCCCATGTCGTGGCGGGGCGGCGGCGCGTCCCAGCGCGGATCGCGGCCCCAGCGTGGCGGTGGCGTGGCCTCGCGTTCCCAGCGGGGCGGAAAGGGGGCCTGCCAGCCGTCGCGGGTCGGCGGTAGCACGCGCACCGGCGGAGGCGGCGGCGCCCGCCAGCGGCTGTCGTCGTACCACGGCTGGTGGCGGTAGTGCCGGCCCCAGTAATCGCCGACCGCGAAGCCGATCAGCGGAATCCCGATGGCCGGCCCGTACTGGGGCACCGGCAGCGCGTTGCCCATCCAGGCGTAGCTCAGGTTCGGCGCGAAGACCCAGCCGCGCAGGCCGTCGGGCAGCAGCACGTCGCACCATTGCCAGTCGGCCAGACAGCCGACGACGCTCAACTCGGCGCCCGGGTAAAGGGTGGCGATCGCCGGGTAGCCGGGCGCGGGTCCGGCGTAAAGCTGGACCGGCCCATTGACGAACACCTGCTGCGCGGCGACGCCGAGGGGCAGGAGCAGGGCGCCGGCGGGCACGGCCGGCAGGCAGCGGCGGGCGACGGAATGGGACATGACGGGCTCCGGAAGACGGGCGGGGCGCGAATTGCGACCGGCGTCGCCATCTTAGAGCGTCCGTCGCGGCGTGTCCGGGGGCGACTGTAAGCACAGGTTGCGCGTCTCCGTGAAGGATGTCGCGTCCCGCGCTTGGCTTTTCATGCGAATCGACTACAATCCGGGTTCATGCCACCGGCGTTTTTGCGGCCGGCGTCCCGATTTCCGGAGTCACCCCGTCCATGGCCTATCCCGTTCCCGACACCTACAGCGTGGCTGCCGGCCAGCCGATCAACGCCGGCCGTCACGTCCTCGCCGCGCCCGACCTCGTCGGCGGCACCGTCCATGCGCTGCTCGCCGGCTGGAGCGGCAAGGGTTTCCAGCTCCTGTCCTCGGCCCCGGCGGTGGACTACAACCCCGCCAGCGCGATCTACACCGCTTCCGGCCACGCCGGCGCGGCCTGGGACGAGGCTCGCGGCATCCTCTGGATGTACGGCTGCGAAAGCCACGGCAAGGCCCAGATGATCAACACCTGGTATCGCTGGGACGCCGCCGACGGCCTGTTCAAGCGCATGGGCGCGCCCGACCCCTGCGTCGGCGCCCACCACGTGACGGCCGACGGCTTCCTGTTCGCCGATGCGGCCAACACCCGGCCGTGGGGCTGCCACACCTTCGACACGCTGTGGTTCGACCCCGCGACCCGCGAGGCCGGCTTCGTCTATGACGCCCGTGACCACGCCTACTGGGCCGATTACGACGGCTGGGGCACGGTCGCGCCGGTGGGCTTCGACATCGCCAACCGGCGCTGCCCGCTGTGGTACTACAACACCGCCAAGGGCGTCTGGCGCAAGCAGGATTCCGCCGCGATCACCTCGTTCTGCAAGGGCAGCACCGGCTCGCCGGTGGTGCGCGACCCGGGCAACGGCTGGTGGCGCGTCGATGGCGCCACCGTCTCGCACCTCGCCGAGGACGGCCAGACGCTGACCAGCGGCAGCATCTGGGGCGTGGGCACCTACGCCTCGGTGCAGGCCAGGCTGCACAACTTCGCCAGCCACCTGGTCATCGTCGGCGGCTTCTACGACACCCCCGGTACCTGGCTCGGGGCAATCCACCCCAAGGCCAACCTCGCCGGCTCCACGGTGCTCAAGATCGCCGACTTCCCCGCGCTCACCGGCTGGGACGCGACCAACACCTGGTCGGCGGCGATGCCCGACGGGCGCATCGTCTTCGGGGCGCAGAACGTTTCGGCGGGTGCCACCGGGGGCGTCATCGGGGCCTTCATCCTCGACTGGAACAAGGCGGTCCCGACCGTCACCGACACCGGCTACCGCCTGGGCCCGTCGTTCTGGGCGCCGAGCCAGTCCTACGAGCTCAAGTGCGTCTGGTCCACCGCGTACAACTGCGCAATTTTAGTCACCAACCGCCAGGGCGCCGGTACCGACCGCGTCTATGGCCTGAGGATCTGAACATGGCTCTGGCTCTCAATTCCACCCACGCCCTGGCCAGCCGGGTCAAGGTGTTGATCGGCGTCGACCCCGCCACCGTCGCGCTGGTCGACCTGGCCCGCGCCGGCGTCGCCTTCACCCTCGACGCGGGACTCGGCTACGTGGATACCCCCCTCGGCAAGGGCGTGCGCTGCACCGGCAGCGGCTACGACTACAAGGGCTTCGCCTTCAACGACTACGCGATCCCGACCCAGGTTGCCTTTGAAGGCACGCTGTTCATCGTCGTGAGCCGGATGACCGGCTTCGGCAGCAACGGCACCCATCCGGTGCGGCTGCCGGGCAGCACGCTGGGCTCCGCCGCGATGATGGTCGGCTTCAACCCGAGCACCGGCAACCTGGGCATCAACGACGGCAACCTCAGCACCGGTCTGGTCGAAGTCAGCCCGGCGCGCAGCATCGCGGGCGACAACCAATGGCACTCGTTCGCGGTGCGTCAGTGGAACGCCGCGGGCTGGAGCACCCTGGCCGGCGATCTCTTCGTCGATGGCGTCGCGACCAATGCCGCCATGTCCGGCAAGCTCGCCGACACCATGCACCTCAACGGCTTCGCGCGGAACCCATCCACATCGTGGGCGGGCGATTTCGTGTGGCTGGCCTACTTCGACAAGAAGCTCAGCGCCACCGAGATCGCCGACCTGCACGCCAGTCTCGCGGCGGGCAACACCTTCGCGCTCGTCACCGGCAGCGCCCCGGCGCCCGCGCTGCCGGCCGGCACGCCGACCATCCAGAGCGTGACGCCGACCGCGACCAGCGCCAGCGTCGCCTACGCCTACGCGGCGGCCGACGCGACCGGCTTCGCGTATTCCCTGAACGGCGGCGCCACGACGGCCCTCGGCGCCTCGCCGGCCAGCATCGCCGGGCTCGCCGCGGGCACCGCCTACACCTTGCGGGTGTGCGCCACCAACGCCACCGGGGCTGGCCCCTGGTCGGCCCCGGCGAGCTTCACCACCACCGCGCTGCCGCCGGCCGACACCACGGCGCCGACGCTCGCGGGCAGCGTCGCCATCGGCAGCCTCAGCGCCAGCGGCTACACCGCGAGCTGGCCGGCGGGCACCGACAACGTCGGGGTGACGGGCTACGAATACCGCCTCAACGCCGGCACCTGGACCGCCGCGGGCAAGGCGACCAGCGTCGCCATCAGCGGGCGCAGCGCCGGCAGCACCGACACCTTCGAGGTGCGTGCCTTCGACGCCGCCGGCAACCGCTCGGTTGCGCTGAGCGCCACGGTCAAGCTGGCCGCGGTGGGGGGCAGCGTCGTCGTCGCCGATGCGCTCAAGAACAACGCCGGTGCCGTGCAGGCCGGGCTCGCCGGCATCCGTTGCACGGTGCTGCGGGCGTCGGATTTCGTCGCCGTGGCGACCGTCGGCGGTCTCACCACGAACGCCGCCGGCGTGCTCGCGCCGATCACCCACGCCGCCATCGTGGCCGGCACGCCGTACCACGTGGCCATCAAGACATCCGCAGGCGGCACCGGCATCACCGGTCCGATCACCGCATCATGAGCATCCGTGTCGATTCCAACCCGCTGATCGCCGGGGCCGTGGTGGTCAGCCAGTACGCCGGCCACGGCGTGTCGGGCGGCGCCGTGCCGACGAGCGGCGACGCCGGCCCGTCGGTGCTGGCCAACGACATCACCCTGCCGGCCGACGCGGGCAAGGAACTCCGGGCCCAGATCACCGCCTGGCCAACCTCGGGCAGCCTGGATTTCTTCGAGGACGGCGGCTTCCGTTACGTCGGGCCGTCCGGCCGCTTCCAGTACCAGCTCTACGTGGACGGCGTGGCGGTGGGGGCGCCGGTGGCGGTCACGCTGGTGGTCGGCGGCGTGCAGCCCTAGCCGGTCAGGCGCATTGCGCCGGGTCGGTCTTCGCGACGAAGCCGGCGGGCACCGGCACCGGACGCCGGGCGCCGTAGTCGAAGAAGATGATGCCGGTCTTGCCGCGCGCCACCTCGCGGCCGCTGGCCTTGTCGGTGGCGCGCCACACCAGATCGCAGCCGTACTTGTTGAACTCGGCGGGCGTCATCTCGAAGACCAGCGTCTCGCCGTGGAAACTCTCGGACTTGTACTGCACCGCGGCGTCGGAGACGACGATGCCGACGCCTTCCACGTCGAGTTCGGTGTAGCCCAGGAACTTGAAGAAGCGCACCCGCGCCTCGGACACCAGCGACAGCAGCAGCGCATTGTCGAGGTGGTGGCCGTAGTTGATGTGGCCGATGTAGATCGGCACCTCGGTGGAAAACACGAAGCGTTCGGGCAGCTGGATGATGACGCGGGCCATGGGCAAGCTCTCACAGGAAGTCGGAAAGCCCCGATTATGGCATCGCCGCCGCCGATTGCCGGCGCTGGCGGTGGCGGGCAGAATGAGCCGCCTGTCCTGCCCGGAGCCCATCGTGGAACGCTTCACCATCTCTCTCGACGAAGACCTGGCCCGCGCCTTCGACGCGCTGATCGCCGAGCGCGGTTACTCCAACCGCTCCGAGGCCGTGCGCGACATCCTGCGCGCCCAGATCGAGGGCGCGCGTCTGGCGCGGGAAGATGCGCCCCACTGCATCGCCAACCTGTCCTACGTCTTCAACCACCACGAGCGGGAGCTCGCCGAGCGGGTCACCCACGCGCAGCACGCCCGCCACGATCTCTGCGTCGCGACGCTGCACGCCCACCTGGATCACGACAACTGCATGGAAAGCGTGATCCTGCGGGGCCCCACGGTCGAGGTACGGGCCTTCGCCGAGGCGCTGATCGCCAAGCCCGGGGTGCGCCACGGCGCGCTCAACCTGGTCACGGCCGACTTCCGCAGCCAGCCCCACGCGCACGGCGACGGCGACCACGCCCACCCGCATCCCCACGGCCACTACCGGCCGCGTTCCTGAGCCCCGCACCGATGACCAGGCCCGAACGCCCGCGTCCGGATTCGTCCGCGCTCCTCGCCGCCGCGCCGGACGGCATGGGCGAGGGCGCCTGGATCGACGTGATCCAGAAGATGGACGAGGTGTATTCCGACCTCCTGCAGTACGAGGTCGCCCTCGAGGAAAAGAATGCCAAGCTCGAGGAGAGCCAGGGTTTCATCCTGTCGGTGCTCACCTCGATTTCCGACATCCTCGTGGTGTGCGACCGAAGCGGGCGCATCGACGACGTCAATCGTTCGCTGGAAGTCTTCACCGGACGCTCGGCCGAGGCGTTGCGTGGCAGCCTGTTCTTCGACCTGCTGGCCGATCCCGCCGCGGTGGCGCTCGCCAGGGGGCTGTTCGCCCAGCGGGGCGACGCCCCGGTGCACGACTGCGAACTGGCCCTGCGCGCGGCCGACGGCAGCGCGGTGGCGGTGTCCATCAACTGCACGCCGCGTTATTCGTCGGTGGGCAAGTCGCTCGGCGTGGTGGTCACGGGGCGGCCGGTGGGGGAGCTGCGCAAGGCGTATTCGGCGCTGCGCCAGGCCCACGACGATCTGAAGCGCACCCAGCAGCAGCTCCTGCATTCCGAAAAGATGGCGTCCCTCGGGCGGCTGGTGGCTGGCGTCGCCCACGAGCTCAACAACCCGATCAGCTTCGTCCTCGGCAACACCCATGCCCTGCAGCGCTACGCGTCGCGCCTCTCCGAGTACCTCAGCGCCGTCCACGCCGCCGGGCAGAGCGACGCGCTCCGCGCCCTGCGCGAGCGCCTGCGCATCGACCGCATCCTCGCCGACCTCGACCCGCTGATCGAAGGCACCGTCGAAGGCGCAGAGCGGACCCGCGACATCGTCGACGGCCTCAAACGCTTCTCCGCCCTCGATCGGGAGGAAAACAGCCGCTTCGCGCTGGCGGCGGTGGTCGAGCGCTCGGTGAGCTGGGTCTGCAAGGCGCTGCCGGAGCGTTTCGAGGTGACGGTGGATCTGCCCGGCAGCCTGCCGGTGATCGGATCGTCGGGGCAGATGCAGCAGGTGGTGATGAACCTCGTCCAGAACGCCGCCGACGCCACCGCCGGTCAGCCCGTCGCGCGGCTCGCGATCCGCGGCCGCGTCGAGTCCGGCGCGGCCGGGCAGGAGGCGGTGCTGCGCTTCCACGACAACGGCCCGGGCATCGAGGCGCGCCACCTCGCCCACATCTTCGATCCCTTTTTCACCACCAAGCCGGTCGGGCGGGGCACCGGCCTCGGCCTGTCGATCAGCTACGGCATCGTCGAGCGCCACGGCGGCAGCCTCTCCGCCGGCAACCACCCCGACGGCGGCGCCGAGTTCGTGCTGCGTCTGCCCCTGGCCGGAAACGACGCTGCCTGATCGCGGCGTGGGCCGGAAGCGCGCTTGCCACCGCCCGCCACGTCCCGCGCCCGGCGTCGCGGTGGGGGAGGGCTGGCACGGATGTTGTATGCACTAAAATAATTAGTTCATACGCGCGTTCCGGGAGCCGTCATGTCCGTCCTGCCCACCGATAGCCTTGGGCTCGTCCTGCTGGTGTTCGTGCTTGGTCTCAAGCACGGCTTCGATGCCGATCACCTCGCCACCATCGACGGGCTGACGCGTTTCAACGCCCGCGCCAACCCGCGCTGGGCGCGCTTTTGCGGCACCTTCTTCTCCCTCGGCCATGGCGCGGTGGTGGTGGCCGTCGCGCTGGGTGTGAGCCTGCTGTCGCGCGGCTGGACCGCGCCGGCGTGGCTCGAACTGTCGGGCGCCTGGATCTCGATCGCTTTCCTCAGCGCACTGGGCGTGCTCAATCTGCGTGCGGTGTTCGCCGCCGAAGCGCACGAAATGGTGCATCCGGTCGGCCTCAAGGGGCGCTGGCTGGGCCGCCTCGGGCGCGTCGCCCACCCGGCCGGCGTGATGCTGGTGGGGGCGTTGTTCGCGCTGTCCTTCGACACCGTGAGCCAGGCCGCGCTGTTCGCGGTGGCCGGTGTGCAGGCGGGTGGCGCGCTGCACGCCGTCGGGCTGGGGCTCGCGTTCGTGGCCGGCATGTTGCTGGCGGACGGCGCCAACGGGTTGTGGATCGCGCGCCTGCTCGCCCGCGCCGACGGCGTGGCCCGGGTGGCGTCGCGGGTCATGGCGTTGGCGGTGGCGGGCATGAGTCTGCTGGTTGCGGCCTGGGGCGCGGCCCGCCTGGCCTGGCCGGCCGCCGAAGCGTGGGGCGAAGGCAAGGAGCTGGCCCTCGGTCTGCTGGTGGTCGGGGTGATCTTCGCGAGCTTCGTCGTCGGCCAGCGGCTGGCCCGCCTGCCGGCCCAGGAGGCGGTGGGCTGACGCCGGCGTCGTGTGTCGCCGCCGGATAAGATGAAAATAAAATTCAGCATCCGCGCGGGCGTCGTCTGCCCGCTGCCCTGGCTGCTGAGCTTCGCGACGGCGGCGTGGGCCGGCATCGACATGCCCACCCTCGACACCGTCGAGGTGGAGGCCGCCGCCGACTTGCTCGGCGTGGCCGGCAGCGCCAGCGAGGGATCGGTGGGCGCGTCGCAGCTGGCCCGTCGGCCCTTGCTGCGCGCCGCCGAGGTGCTCGAGACGGTGCCCGGCCTGGTCGTGTCCCAGCACAGCGGCGACGGCAAGGCCAACCAGTACTATCTGCGCGGCTTCAACCTCGACCACGGCACCGATTTCGCCACCTGGCTGGTGGGCATGCCCCTCAACCTGCCCACCCACGCCCACGGTCAGGGTTACACCGATCTCAACTTCCTGATCCCCGAGCTGGTGTCGGTCGTGCGCTACCGCAAGGGGCCGTACGCGGTGGACGAGGGCGACTTCGCGGCGGCCGGCGCGGCGCATATCGACTATCGGCGCCGCCTCGCGCAGCCTTTCGTCCAGGTCGAGGCGGCGCGACACGATTACCGGCGGCTGCTGGCGGCGGGCTCCGGACCCGTGGCGGAAGGCGGGCCGACGCTTCTCGGCGCCGTCGAGTTGGCCCGCAACGACGGGCCGTGGAGCGAGCCCGAGGGCCTGCGCCGCGCGAACGGCGTGGTCCGCCTGTCGTCGGGGTCGGCGAGCCACGGCTGGTCGCTCACCGCGATGGCCTACACGTCGCGCTGGTCGGCCACCGACCAGGTGCCGCGGCGGGCCGTCGACGCGGGGGGACTCGGGCGTTTCGGTAGCCTCGATCCGAGCAGCGGTGGCACCACGCGCCGCGCGAGTCTCTCCGGCGAGTGGGCGCACGGCGACGCCACTGGCCGCAGCCGCGCCAGCGCTTACTTGGTGGATTATCGCCTCGACCTGTTCTCGAATTTCACCTACGCGCTCGACAACCCGCTACGGGGCGACCAGTTCGAGCAGGTGGACCGGCGCCAGATCGGCGGCGGCGCCGGCAGCCGCACCTGGTTCGCCGACTGGGCTGGCCGCCCGCTGGCGCTGACCCTCGGCGGCGACCTGCGCCACGATCGCATCGGGCAGGTCGGGCTGTTCCTCAGCGAAGCGCGCCGACGCTACGCCGGCGTGCGCAGCGACCGGGTCGATCAGACCCGCGCCGGCGTCTTCGGCGAAGTGCAGGTGCAGTGGTCGCCCCGCCTGCGCGGAGTTGCCGGCCTGCGTGCCGACCAGTATCGCTTCGCGGTGAGCAGCGACACCGCCCAGAACAGTGGCGAACGCGACGCCTTCCTCGCTGCGCCCAAGCTCGGTCTCGTTCTCGGGCCGTGGGCGCAGACCGAGCTCTACGCCAACTACGGCCACGGCTTTCACAGCAACGACGCCCGCGGCACGACGATCCGCGTCAATCCCGACCCGCGCAGCCCCGAGTTCGGCCAGCCGGTGGCGCCGGTGAGGCCCCTGGTGCGCGCCCGCGGGGCCGAACTGGGGCTGCGCAGCGTCCTCGCGCCCGGCTGGACCAACACCGTCGTGTTGTGGCGGCTCGATCTCGCCTCCGAGCTGCTGTTCGTCGGCGACGCGGGGATCACCGAACCGAGCCGGCCTTCGCGTCGGCAGGGTCTGGAATGGCGCCACGACTGGCTGGTGGCGGCGGGGATCGGCGTGGATGCCGATCTGGCGGTCTCGAGCGCACGCTTTCGCGACGGCGAGGCAGCGGGGTCTCGGGTGCCCGGCGCGGTCGCGGCGGTGGCCTCGGCCGGAGCGTCCTTCGATGCCGGCGGCCGCTGGTTCGGTGGATTTCGCGTGCGCTACGTGGGGTCGCGCCCCCTTGTCGAAGACAATTCGGTACGATCCGCCCCCTCGACCTTGACCAATCTTAAGGTAGGCTACCGCCTGGACAGGCAAATTACCCTGTCGCTGGACGTGCTGAACCTGTTCGACCGCAAGGTCAGCGACATCGATTACTACTACGAGTCCCAGTTGAAGACCGAAGCCGCTCCCGTTGCCGACATCCACTCCCATCCGGCCGAGCCGCGCACCCTGCGCCTCGGCGTCCGGGTCGCGCTGTGATGACCGATCGCGGGCTGGCCTGCGCGGTTGCCGCGTCGATCGTCGCCCATGGCCTCGTGCTGGCCTTTGGCGGCGGTCTGGGCGCGCCGGCGAACACGCCGCAGCGGCTCCTCGAGGCCCGTCTGCTGCCCGAGCCCCCGCGGGAAAAAACGCCCGAAAAGATTCCCGACAAAAAGCCTGTCGAGCCGCTGCGCCCGCAACCCGCCGCGTCGGTGGAGCGCGCCCATTCCCCCCGTCCGGCCAGCCGGCCCGATCCGGTCGTCGCGCCGGCGCCGCAGCGCCTGGTGAGCGAGGCACGCCCCGAGCGGCCGGCTCCCGCCATCACCACCGCGGCCCAGCCGGCCGCGGCCGCTGCGCCGCTCGCCACCGCCAATTCGTCGCCGGCCACGCCCGGTCCCGCTGCGCCTGCGGCCGGGCCGGCCACGGCGGCCGCGCCGGCCTACACGCCGCCCAGCTACGGCGCCAGCTACCTGCACAACCCCAAGCCGGGCTATCCGATGATCGCCCGTCGTCGCGGTCTTGAAGGCGTCGTGCGCCTCGACGTGCGCGTGTCGGTCGATGGCGTGCCGATATCGGTCAAGGTGCGGGAGGGCAGTGGCTACGAAGCGCTCGACGAGGCGGCCCTCAATGCCGTCTGGCACTGGAAGTTCACGCCCGCGCGGCGCGGTGGCGAGGCCGTCGAGGCGTCCTTCGTCGTGCCGATCCGATTCCAGCTCGATCGCGACGAGGCCGGCTGAGGGCTCAGTCCAGCTCGCGCCCCAGCGCGTCCAGCGCCGCTTCGTCGAGGCCCAGTTCCGCGTCTGCGGCGTCGGCCCAGTCGATCCAGTCGGGCGACATCCCGTCGCGGGCGCGCCGCCCGGCCGCGAGCAGCAGCGCCAGTCGTCGCGCGGTGTTGTCCAGTCGGCGCGCCAGACGCGGATCGTGGTGAGCGCGGATCGCCTCGCAAACTTCGACCGGCAGTTTCCAGTTGCGCGCCACCAGATAGCCGGCCGCGGCGTGGCCGGTGCCGGAGAGCGCGTCCAGCGCCCGGGCCCCCGCCTCGAGGGTCGGGCCGCGGCCCTGCAGCAGCGCGCCGTGCTCGGGCGCACGCCGCAACACCACTGCGAGGCCCGCATCCTGCATCAACGCCGCCAGATAGGCGTCGTCCGCGAGCCTTGCGTGCCGCGACGAACGAGCCAGCGCGTAGCTGAAGTCTGCCGCGCGCGCAGTTCGACCAGATCGCGTCGACCACCTGCGGGTCGAGGCCTTCGCACTGGCCCTTGAGTGCCACGCTGGCCGCGGTCGCCAGGGTGCGCGTGCGCCCCAGCATCGTGATCGCCTCCAGCGCGGTGCGCGGGACGCTGCGCGGCCGAAACACCGGCGAATTCGCGACCCGCAGCAGGGCTCCGGTGATCGCCGGATCCTGACTGACCGCCTGGGCCAGCGCCTTCGGCCCCGCATCCTCGTCCGCCGCCGCGGCACGCAGGCGCACAAAACCCGGCCCCGGCGCGGGCAGCACCACCCCGCTGGCCAGCACCGCATTTACCAGCAAATCCTTGTCCATGCGTCGAATTGTCCAATCCGGTTGAGCTTGCGATCCGGATTAAAGCACAGGGATAGCAAAAAAAGCGTCGAATGTGTTTGACAGCGGACGAAGTGCTGTCTAGAATGCGCGTCTCGCTTGGAGGGGTTCCCGAGCGGTCAAAGGGATCAGACTGTAAATCTGACGGCACTGCCTTCGAAGGTTCGAATCCTTCCCCCTCCACCAACAGTTTAGCTGTGTGCTCCGTCCGTGAGTTGCGGTGACGTGAGTGGTGAAAAGAGTCGTGCGTTGTAAAGCGCGGGTGTAGCTCAATGGTAGAGCAGAAGCCTTCCAAGCTTATGACGAGGGTTCGATTCCCTTCACCCGCTCCAGGTTGCGTGTGTGAGGCCCATGTAGCTCAGTGGCAGAGCACTCCCTTGGTAAGGGAGAGGTCGGCAGTTCAATCCTGCCCATGGGCACCATCGATTCAATGGTGCGGCGTTCAGAGTAGTATTCCAATTTCCTGATTTTTTGCGGAGTTGATGATATGGCCAAGGAAAAATTCGAGCGGAAGAAGCCGCACGTAAACGTCGGCACGATTGGTCACGTTGACCACGGCAAGACCACGCTGACCGCTGCAATCACGACCGTTCTGTCGCGCAAGTTTGGTGGCGAGGCGAAGGCCTAC
>NZ_JAYROR010000020.1:0-1668 GCF_041911615.1 Zoogloea sp.
CGCCGAGGCGGCGGACCTGCTCGACGCGCTGGCCGACGCCGACCTCGCCATGTTGGCGCGGCCCGCCTCGCCGCGGCTCGACCGCCAGGGGGCCGTGGCCCTGTCTTCGGCGCGTCTGCGCAACCTGCTGCGGCGCCTGCTGGACACGGCCGGCGAGGCCATGCCCGACGAAGACCGCCTCCTCGAGATCGAACGCCAGTTTCGCGGCCCGACGGCGCCGGCGGGGCTGCGCCTGCCGTTGGTCGGCACGGCGATCTGCATTTACCGCGACGAGTGGTGGCTGGAGTCGTCGCGCTGGGCGCCCGCGCCGGTGGGCGTCGAGTGGTGTGGCGAGGCGAGCCTGGCCTGGGCCGGTGGTCAGGTGGATTGGCGGCCGACGATAGGGCAGGGCGTGTCGGCGGCGGCGCTGGCCGGCCGGCCCTGCTGGTTGCGCCCGCGCGCCGGCGGTGAGCGCCTGCGCAGCCATCCGGCCCGTCCGTCGCGTTCGCTCAAGAACCTGTTGCAGGAGGCTGGTGTGCCGCCCTGGCTGCGGGATGCGCTGCCGCTGCTGTGGGTGGGGGACGAACTGGCGTGGATCGCCGGTGTCGGGGGTGCGGCGCCCTTCGCCTGTGCGCCGGGTGAGGCGGGGTGGGTGCCGGTCTGGTCGCGGTGGCCGGGCTCGGCCGCGAATCGGCGCGCCTGAGCAGCGCTGCGCGACCTCGCGCGGCAGGCGGTATTCCGGCCCTCGCCCCAACGTCCCGACGGCGTGGGAACCGCAACGCCCTACGCGCACGCGTCATGGGTGGGTGCCGCTGGCGAAGGTGTCGGAGCCGGATTGCCGAGGCAGCCCGAGCCCCCCGATCAATCCGAGCACCCAACTCGACGCACCCGACTCGACGCACCCGACTCGACGCACCCAACTCGACGCACCCAACTCGACGCACCCAACTCGACGCACCCAACTCGACGCACCCGAATGGCGGCAGATTTTATGCCGCGAGGGTGTAAAAGCCATTCCCCTTTCACCTGTTAAGATTTACACTTATGTCATGCCGCGGTCTCGCCGCTGCGGCTGCCATCGCCTCCGCCCACCGCCCACCGCCCCCGTGGCGTCGCACGGTCCGGCTTTTTCCGCCATCGTATTGCTGAGTTTCCTCCCATGTCTGGCCCTTCGTCCGCCACCACCGTCGAGTCTTACTTCTCCCTGCTGCCCTGTCACAGTCAAGCCCTCACGTTTGCCCGTCTGCAGCTGCCGGGCGTCATCATTCTCGTGCATGGCGTCAATTCCGACGGGGAGTGGTTCGACGCCACCGAGCGAGGCCTGTGCGAAGGCCTCAACGCCCGCATGGCGCGCTGCGACCCCCAACTCGCCCACCCCTGCGTGGCCGCGGGTCAGCTCAAGCCGGTGGAGTACACGCCCGAGCTCACCGAAGATGGGTTCGTCAGACCCAATCGCAAGGCCAACAACTTCATCGCCCCCACCGAAAACTACTCGCCGGTGATCCGCTTTCGCTGGGGCTACAAGGCCTCCAAGGAAGAGCTGCAGGAATTCGGCGACAAGGTCTGGCTCAACGAACACGACTACTGGGGCGGCGGGCCCTTCGCCAACGGCTGCTCGGCCGTGGCCGACCTGTGGACCGCGGGGCTCGACGACAGCCTCTTCCTGTGGCTCACCGCCCAGCACTTCAA
>NZ_JAYROR010000021.1:0-11399 GCF_041911615.1 Zoogloea sp.
GCCGGCGTAGCTGCGCACGAGGGCGCGGGCGAGGTGATATTCCGGGCTGTCGGTCACCTGCCGGTAGGGGCGGGCGAAGGCGCGGTCCTCGGCCTCGGCGACGCGCTCGTGGGTCAGCGGATGGGTGCGCAGCCAGGCCGGGGTGGCGCCGCTGTCGGCCAGACGGGTGGCGCGCTGCAGGCGTTCGAAGAAGGCGGCCATGGCCCGCGGGTCGAAGCCGGCATCGACGAGGAGGCGGAAGCCGAGGCGGTCGGCCTCCTGTTCGTGTTCGCGGGTGTAGTTGATCTGGCTTTGGGCCTGGGCGGCGGTGGCGCCGGTGACCGCCGCCATCGCGGCCTGGCCGTTGCCTGTGCCGGCGGCGACGATCGCCGCGGCGAGGGCGGCCAGCGACATGACCTGGGCGCCCGACTGGGCGGCGAGCTGGCGGGCGATGTGGTGCTGGCCCACGTGGCTGATCTCGTGGGCCAGCACCGACGCCAGTTCGCTCTCGCTCTGGGTGGCGAGGATCAGGCCGGTATTCACGCCGACGTAGCCGCCGGGCAGCGCGAAGGCGTTGAGTTCGGCCGAATCCACGGCGAAGAAGCGGAAGGGCTGGCCGGCGAGGCTCGGGTCGGCCTGCAGCAGGCGGCGGCCGAGGCTGTCCAGGTAGGCGTCGATCTCCGGGTCGTCGAGGGCGGCGCCGGCGGTACGCAGGCTTTTCATGGTTTCCTCGCCCAGCGCCCGCTCGCGCGCGTGAGGCAGGGCGGCCTCGGAGGCGTCGCCCAGTTCGGGCAGACTGGCGGCCTGGACGAGGCCCGACAGGGCGAGGGCGGCGGCGAGCAGACTGCGGTGGAGGCGGCGTGGCGGCATGGCAGGGGCGACGAGGCGCGAGAAGTGGCGAAATCTTCGGGCAGGGCGTCGTTAAGCCCGGTTTGCAAGGTGTAAAGGGATGTAAAGGCGGGTAAAAGCCCCACCCTCGCTTTCCGCCCCGGCAACGGGGCTCGTATCATCGACGGCGGATTTCCACGAAGGCAGGTGCGGGATGAGCAAGGTTTTGCTGGTGGACGATGACGTCGAGCTGGCGTCGATGCTGCGCGAGTACATCGAACAGGAAGGCTTCGCGGCCGACGCCGTGCATGACGGCGAAGCGGGCGTGGCGGGGGCGTTGTCCGGGCAGTACGCGATCGTCGTGCTCGACGTGATGATGCCGCGCCTGGGCGGCATCGAGGCGCTGCGGCGGATCCGCGCCCATAGCCAGGTGCCGGTGCTGATGCTGACCGCCAAGGGCGATGACGTGGACCGCATCGTCGGCCTCGAGCTGGGCGCCGACGACTACGTGCCCAAGCCGTGCACGCCGCGCGAGCTGGTGGCGCGCCTGCGGGCGATCCTGCGGCGCACCCAGGATGCGCCGGCCGAGGCCGCCGGTCCGCTCGCGGTGGGGCCGCTGGTGATGTGGCCGCAGATGCGCCGCGCCCAGTGGCAGGGCGCCGGGCTGGAGCTGACCAGCACCGAGTACAACCTGCTCGAACTGCTGGCCCGCAACGCCGGCCGCGTGGTGAGCAAGGCCGAGCTGTCCGAACAGGGGCTGGGGCGGCCGCTGGCGCGCTTCGACCGCAGCATCGACGTGCATCTGTCGAGCATCCGCCACAAGCTCGGGCTGCGCGGCGACGGGCGTCAGTGGATCGAGACGGTGCGCGGGCTGGGTTACCAGCTGGTGCGCGAGTGAGCGGCCGATGAAAGTCGGGCGTCTGTTCTGGAAGTTCTTCTTCGCCTTCTGGCTGGCCCTGCTGCTGGCGGGGGGGGGCGTGGGCAGCACGGTATGGTGGCACCAGCAGAAGGCGCGCGAGCGCCTCGACGCCGAGCGCGATTCGGTGCTGGCCGGCGGCCCGCGGGCCACGCTGGTGGTGTCGGCGGCGGCGGCGGTGCTGGGGCATGGCGGCCTGCCGGCGTTGCGCGAGTTCGTGGCCGATTGGCGGGGCGAGCGTGCGCCGCGGTTGTTCGTCGTGGATGAGCGCGGTGTCGAGGTGTTCGGCCGCGAGACCCGGCCCGAGATCGTCGCCGACGCGCAGAGCCGGGCCGGCGGCGACGATCCGCGCCGGCCGGCGCGTCGGGTGAGCACCGCCGACGGACATCGCTACCTGCTGTTCGTGCCGGCCGAGCATCCCGGCGAGCGGATGGGGTTCCGCCTCGACGGGCCGCCGGAGGGCCATCGCCCGCCTTTCGAGCGGCGCGGCCCGCCGCCGCCCAGCCCGTGGCTGGCCATCGCCATCGGCCTGGTGGCCAGCGTGGTGTTCAGTGCGTTGCTGGCCTGGTATCTGGCGCGGCCCATCCGCAACCTGCGCTGGGCCTTCGGGGCGGTGGCCGACGGCCAGCTGGATACCCGCGTGGGCCCGCTGATGGGCGCCCGTCGCGACGAGATCGCCGACCTGGGGGGCGACTTCGACCGCATGGCGCACCAGATCCAGAGCCTCGTCGGCGCCCAGCGCCGGTTGCTGCACGATGTCTCCCACGAACTGCGTTCGCCGCTGGCGCGCCTGCAGGCGGCCATCGGCCTTGCCCGGCAGGACCCGGCCAAGCTCGAGGCGACCCTCGACCGCATCGAGCGCGAGGCGGGGCGGCTCGACGAGCTGGTGGGGCAGTTGCTGACCATCGCCCGTCTCGACGCCGGCACCCGCGACAGCCGCGTCGAGCGGATCGAGCTGGTCGATCTGGCCGCCGCGATTGCCGACGACGCGCGCTTCGAGGCTCGCGCCCACGGCCGCGAACTGGTTTTCGAGGGGCAGGGCGAGGCCGAGGCCGAAGTGCGCATCGAACTCGTCCAGCGGGCCTTTGAGAACGTCATCCGCAACGGCGTGAAGTACACCGCCGAAGGCAGCTCGGTGTCGGTGGTCGCGTCGGTGGCCGGCGGGCAGTTCGTGCTGCGGGTCGCCGACCGGGGCCCCGGCGTCCCGGAGGCCGATCTCGAGGCGATCTTCGAGCCCTTCTACCGCAGCGCGAGCGGGCTCGGCGCGGGGGGCTTCGGTCTCGGTCTGGCCATCGCCCGCCGTGCCGTGGCGGCCCACGGCGGACGCATCCACGCGGCCAACCGGGAAGGCGGCGGGCTGGTGATGGAAATCGTGCTGCCGGTAGCGCCTGTTGCGGCGCAAAAATAGCCGCAAAAGAAATTAGGCGTCGCCCGGCCCTGCTGTTAGAATGCGCGCCGTGGCGGGTCTCCCCGCATAGCAGCGCGGTGAACCTGGTCAGGGCCGGAAGGCAGCAGCCACAGCCGTTCCCTGCTAGTGCCGGGGGTCAGGCTCGCCACCCCGAATTCGAAGGGGCGTCCAGGCGGACGCCCCTTTTACGTTCCGCTCGCCGTTCGTGCCGGCCCGGCGCCGGTGCCTGATAGAATTCCGCCATGGCCTATCAAGTCCTTGCCCGCAAGTGGCGCCCGCGCAGTTTCGAGACGCTCGTCGGGCAGGAGCACGTGGTTCGCGCGCTCACCCACGCCCTCTCCACCGGCCGCCTGCACCACGCCTACCTGTTCACCGGTACCCGCGGCGTCGGCAAGACGACCATCTCGCGCATCCTCGCCAAGGCGCTCAACTGCGAAACCGGCGTGACGCCCACGCCGTGCAACCAGTGTGCCGCGTGCACGGCGATCGACGCCGACCGCTTCCCCGACTATGTCGAGATGGACGCCGCTTCCAACCGCGGCGTGGACGACATGGCCGCGCTGCTCGATCAGGCGGTGTATGCGCCGGTCCAGGGCCGCTACAAGGTCTACATGATCGACGAAGTGCACATGCTCACCGGGCACGCCTTCAACGCCATGCTGAAGACGCTCGAAGAGCCGCCCGAGCACGTCAAGTTCATCATCGCCACCACCGACCCGCAGAAGATCCCGGTCACGGTGCTGTCGCGCTGCCTGCAGTTCAACCTCAAGCAGATGCCGCCGGGCCACATCGTCGCCCATCTCACGCGGCTGCTCGAAGCCGAGGCCGTGACCTTCGAGCCGGGTGCGCTGCGCCACATCGCCAAGGCTGCCAACGGCTCCATGCGCGACGCCCTGTCGCTGCTCGACCAGGCCATCGCCCACGGCGCCGGCAAGGTCGAAGAGCAGGCCGTGCAGGACATGCTCGGCACGGTTGGCGACGATCACCTCTACGCGGTGCTGGATGCGCTGGTCGCCAACGACGTGACCGCGTTGATGGCGGCGGTGGATGGCATGGAGGCGCGCAGCCTGTCGTTCGAGTCGGCGCTGCAATCGCTCGCCGCGCTGCTGCACCGCATCGCGCTGTTCCAGCTCGCCCCGGCAGCCGTCCCCGACGAATTCGAGGCCGCCCGCCTCGCGCCCTACGCCCAGGCCTTCGACGCCGAGTTTCTGCAGCTGGCCTACCAGATTGCCATTCATGGCCGCGACGAATTGTCGCTGGCCCCCGACGAGGCCACCGGCTTCTCGATGACGCTCCTGCGCCTGTTTGCCTTCCGCCCGGAGCAGCCGGCCGCCCTGGGTGGCGTGCTGGCCAGCGGTGGCGGACAGGGTCAGGCGCGTGCCGTGCCGGAGGCCCCGCGCGCGGTGTCCGCCCCGGTGGCGGCGGTGCCCGCTCGGCAGGTTGCCGCTGCGCCCGCTCGTCCGGCGGGGATTGCGCCGATGCCCGATCCACAGCCTTCGTCCGTCCCCGCGCCGCCTCCCGCGGAGATGCCGCCGCCGGTCGCGGCCCCGGTGGCGGAGCCCGCCCGGCCGGCCGAGTCCGCCGGCCCCGATTACGGTAGCAGCGTCCCGCCCTGGGAAGACCTTCCGCCGGAGGCCCACGAGATTGTGCCCCAGCGGCCGTCGGTGCCTCCGGCACCCGCCGCGCCCGCGCCGGTTCGCTCACCCGAGGCCGTGCGTCCCGCTTCATCCGAGTCGCCCACGCCCGCGCGCCCGTTCGAGGCTGCGCCACCCGTCGTGGCCGCTGCCGTGGCGGTTCCGGTGGCTACGGGCGAGCCGCTGCCGCCCGACCTCGACTGGCATGCGCTGCAGGGCGAGCTGGGGCTTGGGGCGATGAATCTCCAGCTGGCCCAGCATTGCGAGCTGGTCGGCGTGGCCGCCGATCTGCTCAAGCTGCGTCTGTCCCAGAGCCAGCGCCACCTGCTCCAGATCAACAAGGCCGGCCCCGAGAAACTGCAGGAAGCGCTGACGGCCCATTTCGGTCGGCCGGTCCGCGTCGCCATCGAGATCGGCGAAATCGCCACCGAGACGCCCGCCCAGCGCAACCAGGCCGAAAAGGCCGAGCGCCTCGCCGCGGCGGTGGCCTCGCTGGAGCAGGACCCCTTCGTGCGCGAACTGATCGAACGCTTCGATGCGACGCTGGAAGAAGCGTCCGTCAAACCCCTCTGACAAACCCCAACTCGCGGAGTAAAGCACCATGATGAAAGGCGGTATCGCCGGCCTGATGAAGCAGGCCCAGCAGATGCAGGACAACATGAAGAAGATGCAGGACAGCCTCGGCGGCATCGAGGTCGAGGGCCAGGCCGGCGCCGGCATGGTCAAGGTCCAGATGACCTGCAAGTACGATGTGCGTCGCGTCACCATCGATCCGTCGGTGATGGACGACAAGGAAATGCTCGAAGACCTGCTGGCCGCCGCGGTGAACGACGCCGTGCGCCGCGTCGAGACCACCACCCAGGAGAAGATGGCCGGTTTCACCGCCGGACTCAACCTGCCGCCGGGCTTCAAGATGCCGTTCTGAGCGACCGGTCGTGAGCGCTCCTTCCAGTCTCGACGCGCTGATCGAAGCGCTGCGCTGCCTGCCGGGTGTAGGCCCCAAGTCCGCCCAGCGGATGGCCTACCACCTGTTGCAGCGCGATCAGCGCGGCGCGGCCAAGCTGGCCACGGCCCTCGGCCACGCGCTGGAGGTGCTGCGCCACTGCGCGCGCTGCAACACCTTCTGCGAGGACGAGGTGTGCGCCCGCTGCGCCAACCCGCAGCGCGACGCCAGCCAGCTATGCGTCGTCGAGATGCCGGCCGATCTGGCGATGCTCGAGCAGACCCACAGTTACCACGGCCTGTACTACGTGCTGATGGGGCGCCTGTCGCCCCTCGACGGCGTCGGCCCGCGGGAGTTGGGTCTGGAGAAATTCCTGCATCGGGCCTGCGACGGCGTGGTGCAGGAGGTGATCCTCGCCACCAACTTCACCAACGAGGGTGAGGCCACCGCCCACATGATCTCCGAACTGCTGCGTTCGCGCGGCATCCGCGTCACCCGCATCGCGCGGGGCATTCCGGTGGGTGGCGAGCTGGAACACACCGATACCGGCACCATCGCCCAGGCGCTCGTCGAGCGTCGCTCGCTCTGATTCCCTCCGCTTCGGGAGCCTTCCGATGACCCAGGCCGCCAAACCCCTTGCCGGCGTCAAGGTGCTGGAGCTCGGCACCTTGATCGCCGGCCCGTTCTGCACCCGCATCCTCGCCGAATTCGGCGCCGAGGTGATCAAGGTCGAGTCGCCCGATGGCGGCGATCCGCTGCGCCAGTGGCGCAAGCTGCACCAGGGCACGTCGCTGTGGTGGTCGGTGCAGGCGCGCAACAAGCGCTCGCTGACCGCCAATCTCAAGCATCCGGACGGCCTCGCGGTCGTGCGTCGGCTGGCCGCCGAGGCCGACATCGTCGTCGAGAACTTCCGCCCTGGCGTCCTCGAAAAACTCGGCCTCGGCTGGGACGTGCTCCACGCCGCCAACCCCGGGCTGGTGATGGTGCGCCTGTCCGGCTTCGGCCAGACCGGGCCGTACAAGGATCGGCCGGGTTTTGGCGCGATCGGCGAGTCGATGGGCGGGTTGCGCTACATCACCGGGTTTCCGGATCGCCCGCCGGTGCGCACCGGCATCTCCATCGGCGATTCCATTGCCGCCCTGTGGGCCGCCATCGGTGCGCTGATGGCGCTGCGTCACCGCGAAGTGAACGGCGGAGCCGGCCAGGTCGTGGACGTGGCGCTCTACGAAGCCGTCTTCGCGATGATGGAGAGCCTGGTCCCGGAGTTCGACGTGGCCGGCTTCATGCGCGAACGCACCGGCAACGTGATGCCCGGCATCACGCCGTCCAACACCCACACCACCCGCGACGGCCGCCACCTCATCATCGGTGGCAACGGCGACGCGATCTTCAAGCGTCTGATGACGGCGCTGGATCGCCCCGATCTGGCGGACGATCCGACGCTCGCCAGCAACGCCGGCCGCGACGCCCGTGGCGACGAACTCTACGCAGTGATCGACGCCTGGGTGCGCGAGCGCGACGGCGACGCGGTGCTCGCCGCGATGGAAGCCGCCCAGGTGCCGGCCAGCGCCGTATATTCGGTGGCCGATATGTTCCAGGACGCGCAGTTCATCGCCCGCGACATGTTCGAGCAGGTCAATCTGCCCGATGGCCAGCCGATGAAGATTCCCGGCATCGTGCCCAAGCTCGGCGGTACGCCGGGCTCGACCGAATGGCTGGGGCCCGGCCTCGGCGAACACACCGACGAGATCCTCGCCGCGCTCGGTCACACCTCGCAGGAGATCGCCGCCCTGCGTGAAAAAGGCGCGGTCTGACTGCATCGGGCGTAGGCGCCCGGCGCCGGCCGCGGGGTATCATGGCGGCATCCCCATCCATTGAAGACTGATCGAATGGCAAGCATTCTCGTGACCGGCGGTGCCGGCTACATCGGTTCCCACACCTGTGTCGAACTCCTGGCCGCGGGCTACGACGTGGTCGTGGTCGACAACTTCAGCAATAGCAAGCCCGAGGCGCTGCGCCGGGTCGAGGACATCGCCGGCCGCAAGCTGGCGGCGTTCTACCGTGCCGACATCCGCGACAAGGCGGCGCTGCGCGAGATCTTCGCGGCCCACCGCATCGAGTCGGTGATCCATTTCGCGGCCCTCAAGGCCGTGGGCGAATCGGTCGCGAAGCCGCTGACGTACTACGACAACAACATCTCGGGCACGGTTGCGCTGGCCGAGGTGATGGCCGAGGCGGGCGTCAAGTCGATGGTCTTTAGCTCCTCCGCCACGGTGTACGGCGACCCGGCCAGCGTGCCGATCCGCGAGGATTTCCCCACCGGGCCGACCAACCCTTACGGCCGCACCAAGTGGATGATGGAGTTCGTGCTGTCCGATCTCGCCGCCGCCGACCCCGAATGGCGCGTGGCGCTGCTGCGCTACTTCAACCCGGTGGGAGCCCACGCCAGCGGCCGCATCGGTGAAGACCCGAACGGCCTGCCCAACAACCTGATGCCCTACGTGAGCCAGGTGGCGGTGGGCCGTCTGCCCCAGCTGCGCGTGTTCGGCGGCGACTACCCGACCGTCGATGGTACCGGCGTGCGCGACTACATCCACGTGGTCGACCTGGCGGTGGGGCACGTGGCGGCGGTGCGCCGGCTGGCCGAACGGCCGGGCGTGCTCACCGTCAATCTCGGCACCGGTCGGGGCTACAGCGTGATCGAGGTGGTCAAGGCCTTCGAGAAGGCCAGCGGCCGCCCGGTGCCCTACGAGATCGTCGACCGGCGTGCCGGCGACGTGGCTCAGTGCTACGCCGAACCTGGCCTGGCCGAGCGCGAGCTGGGCTGGAAGGCCACCCGTGGCATCGACGAGATGTGTGCCGACGCCTGGCGCTGGCAGCGCGCCAATCCCCAGGGGTATCCGGATTGAGCGATCTTCCCCCCAGCGACGCCCTCAACGTGCTCGGCGGGCCGTTGCTCGCCTGCAGCTACGCGCCGCTCACCGGCTGGATGCGTACCGGTTGCTGCGAGGCCGATCCCCAGGACATCGGGCGTCACCACGTCTGCATCAAGGTGACGGCCGAATTTCTCGACTTCAGCAGGATGCGGGGCAACGATTTGTCAACGCCGCGTCCGGAGTTCCGTTTCGCCGGCCTCAAGCCGGGCGATCGCTGGTGCCTGTGCGCCCTGCGCTGGCGCGAAGCCTGGGAGGCGGGGTGCGCGCCGCCGGTGGTGCTCGCGGCGACGCACATGGCTGCTCTCGAAATCATCCCCTTCGAGGCGCTGCGCCGCTACGCCTACGAGGGCTGATCAGCGCCCGGCCACCCACTCCAGCAGCGCGTCCTGGGCGTCCCGGGCCGCGCCGGCGTTGGGATGATTGACCATCAGCACGACCGCGTAGCGGTGTCCGCTACGCGCCAGGACGTAGCCCGCCAGGCTGCGCACGCCGTCCAGCGTGCCCGTCTTGACGTGGGCCGAGCCCGCCGCCGGGCTGCCCGGCAGGCGCTTGCGCGCCGTTCCGTCCACGCCGGCCACCGGCAGTGACGCCAGCAGTTCGGGCATCGTGCGGCTGCGCCACGCCGACTGCAGCAATTGCCCGAGCGTCGCGGCGCTGATGCGGGCGCCCCGCGACAAACCCGCGCCGTTATCCACCACCAGCCCTCTGGTGGCGATTCCGTTGTCGGCGAGGCTCTGCAGCACCACCCGGCCACCTGCGGCTACCGAATCCTCGCCGGGCTCGGCCAGCGCGCCGAGTGTCGCGAGCACCTCGCGGGCGATCACGTTGTTCGACCATTTGTTCATGTCGCGCAGCACCTCGGGCAGGCTGGGCGACACGCTTTCGGCAAGGAGGCGGGCGTCTGCGGGCGTCTGTCCGTCGCGGAAACGTCCGCCGATCTCGCCGCCGAGTTCTTTCCAGAGCGTGCGGAACAGGCCCTCGAAGAGCTGGTCCGGCGGCAGCGGGGAGAGATTCCAGTCGAAGGCTTCGGTGCACGATGCAGGCAGGGTGCCATCCAGGCTCAGCACGCCGTTGGCGGTGCGGGTGGCGGAAAGTGAGGCCGTCGGGTCGCCGCAGGGGCCGTTGGCGCCGCGCCGGATGCGGTTGTCGACGATCAGTCCGGCGGGCAGGGGATCGCTGACCACCTGCGTGCCACCAACCGTCGGCGTGAGGCGCAGGCGGATTGCGCCGTAGTCCACCCCGAGCGCGTCGGCGCCGGCGTTGTAAGGGCGCAGCGGGCGCTGGTCGAACGCGCCCGGGTCGTGCGGCGGCAGCCGGAAGAAGTTGCGGTCGGTCACCACGTCGCCATCGATGCGCCGGACGCCCTGGGCACGCAGTTCACGCAGCAGCAACCACAGGCGCTCCCGCGACAGCCGAGGATCGCCGCCGCCGGTGACGAAGAGGTCGCCGTGGAGCGTCTGGCGCCGGAGTTCGGCGCGGGTGCCGACACGGGTCTTCCAGGTGAAGGCGGGGCCGAGGCGGTCGAGGGCGGCGAAGCTGGTTACCAGCTTCATCACCGAAGCGGGATTCATGGGCTCCTGCGTGCGATGAGCGACGACGGGCGGGCTGCCGTCCACGTCCTGAATCAGCACCGCCACGGCGGCGCGCGGAATGCCGGCGCGGTTCAGGCTGGCTTCGAGCGGTGCCGGCAGATCGTCCGCCCGCGCACTCGACGGGGCCAGCAGCGTGGTGCAGCACAGGGTGGCGAACAAGCGTCGGGGATGGTGGAGCATCGTGAGCATCGGCTGCGCAACAAGGAAGGCGGCCCGGTTGGCCGGCGAGCATGGATTATGCCGACTCCGCAGCATCGGCGTGACCGCGCCGCGCGAAAAACGGCGGTATTCCGGCCCTCGCCCCAACGCCCCGACGGCGTGGGAACCGCAACGACCCACGCGCACGCGTCATGGGTGGGTGCCGCTGGCGAGAGCATCGGAGCCGGATTGCCGAGCCAGCCCGAGCCCCCCGATCAACCCGAGCACCCAACTCGACGCACCCAACTCGACGCACCCGACGGGCGGCAGATTTTATGCCGCGAGGGTGTAAAAGCCATTCCCCTTTCACCTGTTAAGATTTACACTTATGTCATGCCGCGGTCTCGCCGCTGCGGCTGCCATCGCCTCCGCCCACCGCCCCCGTGGCGTCGCACGGTCCGGCTTTTCCGCCATCGTATTGCTGAGTTTCCTCCCATGTCTGGCCCTTCGTCTGCCACCACCGTCGAGTCTCACTTCTCCCTGCTGCCCTGTCACGGTCAAGCCCTCACGTTTGCCCGTCTGCAGCTGCCGGGCGTCATCATTCTCGTGCATGGCGTCAATTCCGACGGGGAATGGTTCGACGCCACCGAGCGAGGCCTGTGCGAAGGCCTCAACGCCCGCATGGCGCGCCGCGACCCCCAACTCGCCCACCCCTGCGTGGCCGCGGGACAGCTCAAGCCGGTGACGTACACGCCCGAGCTCACCAGCAAGGGCTTCATCGACCCCGCGCGGGACGACACTACCTTCATCGCCCCCGCCGAGAACTACTCGCCGGTCATCCGCTTCCGCTGGGGCTACAAGGCCTCTAAGGAAGAGCTGCAGGCATTCGGCGACAAGGTCTGGCTCAACGAACACGACTACTGGGGCGGCGGGCCCTTCGCCAACGGCTGCTCGGCCGTGGCCGACCTGTGGACCGCGGGGCTCGACGACAGCCTCTTCCTGTGGCTCACCGCCCAGCACTTCAA
>NZ_JAYROR010000022.1:0-1674 GCF_041911615.1 Zoogloea sp.
CCTGCGGACGCCGCTAACCCGGCTGCGCCTCGAAGCCGAGATGAGTCTCGGCGACGAAACGACCCGGCAGGCGGTCGTTTCCGATATCGAGCAGATGGAGAGCGTGATTTCGCAGTTCATGGACTACGCGCGCGCCGAATCGGGCGAAACGCCCGTCCTGACTGATCTTTCCGGGCTTCTGGCCAACATCGCCAGCCGGCAGGCGAGCATCGGCCGGCCGCTGGTCAGCGACATCGCGCCACTCGACGACCTGCTGCTGCGCCCGAAGGCGATCGCGCGCGCCGTCACCAACCTGCTCGACAATGCCGCCAAATATGGCGCGGGCGAGATCAGCCTGCGGCTGCTCGCCGCCCCCGGCGAAATCCACATCGAGGTCGGCGACTGCGGCCCGGGCATTCCGGAAAGTGAAATCGACCGTCTGAAACGCCCCTTCACCCGCCTGGAAGCCGCGCGCACCAATGCCACCGGCACCGGCCTCGGACTCGCCATCGTGGACCGCATCGCGCGCCTGCACGATGGCCAGCTCGATTTGTTGCCGAACCCCGGGGGCGGCCTGCTGGTTCGCCTGACGCTGCCGATCAGGCGCTGAGCGGAAAGGCTTCGAGAATCCGGTAATTCGGGCCTTCCGGCGTCAATACCGAACTGACCAGCACAAAATGCTGGCAGGGCCACAGCAGCTTATCGGGCATGGGCAACTCGCTGATTCGCCCCTCGTTGGGAGCGCAGCGCATCTTGCGGACCAGCGACACATGCGGCGTGAAACCCTGCCCCGGCGGACGGGTTCGGTAGCCCTTCCCGCCCAGCGCCGCCTGCAGGCGAGACTGGAGATCGACCAGTTCATCAGGCACCGCCGCACACCCGGCCCACAACAACTGGTTTTTCGGCCAGTAGCCGAAATGCCCCAGCCGTATGGCGAAAGAGCGGCCGGAAATCCCCCTGGCCAGCGCACACAGGGCGGGCAGTTCAGCCACCGCCACCTCGCCGAGAAACGCCAGGGTGAGATGGATGGTTTCCGCCCGCGTCGGTCGCCCGCCCCATTGCGCGGCAAGCCCGTTCGCCACATCGGCAAGTTGGGCTGCCGCCTCGGCCGGTGGCCACAAGGCGAAGAAGACGCGGGCCGTGGGCGGCCGTTCGGAACTTTTCAGCCGGCGCTCAGCCGACACGTTCCACCAGCACGACGGCCTGCGCTTCGATGGCTTCCTCGCGCCCGAGGTAGCCCAGCCGTTCGTTGGTCTTGCCCTTGATATTCACCGCATCGACGCCAATCCCGAGGTCGGCCGCCACATTCGCCACCATCGCGGCGGCGTGCGGCGCCAGCTTCGGTTGCTGGGCGATGAGCGTGGCATCCACGTTCACCGGTCGCCAGCCCTTTTCGGCCAGCAAGGCGACGGCACCGCGCAACAGCACGCGGCTGTCGGCACCCTTGTAGCGCGGATCGGTATCGGGAAAGTGGCGGCCGATGTCGCCGAGCGCCACGGCGCCGAGCAAGGCATCGGTAATCGCGTGCAACAGGGCGTCGGCATCGGAATGGCCGAGCAGGCCGGTGGCGTGCGGAATTTCCACGCCGCCGAGAATCAGCTTGCGGCCTTCGACCAGCTTATGGACGTCGTAGCCCTGCCCGATACGGAAATTCATTTGCGTGCCCTCAGAATCATGGCGGCCAAGGCGAGGTCG
>NZ_JAYROR010000023.1:0-7247 GCF_041911615.1 Zoogloea sp.
CGGCCGGCGCCGAGGGGCGCAGGTCGGCGTCGATGTCGAGGCGCGCGCGGGGCGCGCTGGCGTGAAAGCGCTGGGGATCGACGCCGCGCAGCTGGACGCGGGCGGACTGCAGCGGCAGCGGCGCGAACGGGGTGGCGACGATCGCCGCGGTGCCGTCGATGCCGGCGCCGCTGGCGGTGGCGTCGAGCTTGAGCTTTTCGAGATCGCCCGCGGCGCCCGCAGCGAGGGTCCAGGCCTGGTCCGCCTGGCGGGTCACGAGGCCGACGCCGGCCACCAGCGGAAACGGGCGACGGCCGTCGAGCTGGAGGTTGGCAGCCAGCTGGCCAAAGGGCGCGAGGGCCCTGAAATCGGTGAGCCGATGCTGGCGGCCGTCGGACGCGAGGCGCCCTTCGAGGGCCGTGAAGACGATGTCCGGCGCAGCGGGCTGGCCGTCGATGAGCTTGCCGATCTGCAGGCGGCCGACCTGGAAGCGGCCGATCTCGATCGCCTTGGGCAGCTCGAGGCTGTCGGGCAAGGTGGCCGGCTCGTCGCTGGGAGCGCTGGCCACGCTGACCTCGGCGGCGCTGAGGCGGGCCATGTCGAGCCGGCCACGGGTCAGCCCGGCGGGTCGCCAGTCGATGACGAGTTCGCGGATATCCACCTGCAGGGTGGGCGTGCGCACCCGCAGCAGGCCCAGACGCAGATCACCGAGCAGGTAGCCGTCGGACTGCTCGACGCTGACCACCCCGCCGCTGAGGCGCGCCGCCAGATCGACGATGGCCTGCAAGCCCGAGGTGGTGCCGCCGAGCCAGCCCACCAGCACCACCGCGACGGTGACGAGGGCGATGAACCCGCCCAGCAGCGCCCGCGCGATGCGCAGGCCGAGCCCGCGTGCCGGCCGGGCTGCGGGCGGCGGCGCGTCGTCCGGGGCGGTGGGCGGCGTGTCGTGCATGGCTCAGCCGAACAGGGCGGCGAGGCCGGCGCCCGGGTCGTCGGCGCGCATGAAGGCTTCGCCCACCAGGAAGGCATTGACCTGATGCTCGCGCATCAGGGCCACGTCGGCCGGGGCGAGGATGCCCGACTCGGTGACGACGATGCGCCCGGCGGGGATGCGGGAAAGCAGGTCGAGAGTGGTCTGCAGGCTGACCTCGAAGGTGCGCAGGTTGCGGTTGTTGATGCCGACAAGCGGCGTGCGCAGCTGGAGCGCCACGTCCAGCTCGGCACCGTCGTGCACTTCGACCAGCACGGCCAGGCCGAGGTCTTCAGCGATGGCTTCCATCTCCTGCATCTCGGCCAGGCTGAGGGCGGAGGCGATCAGCAGGATGGCATCGGCACCCATCGCGCGGGCTTCGAAGACCTGATAGGGGTCGACCAGGAAATCCTTGCGCAGGGCCGGCAGCGCGCAGGCGGCGCGGGCGGCCTGGAGGTATTCGGGGGCGCCCTGGAAGAACTGGCGGTCGGTGAGCACCGACAGGCAGGCGGCGCCGGCCTTCTCGTAGCTGGCGGCGATCTCGGCGGGCCGGAAGTCGGCGCGGATCACGCCCTTGGAGGGGCTGGCCTTCTTGATCTCGGCGATCACGGCGGCGCGGCCGGCGGCGATCCTGGCGCGCATCGCGCCGACGAAATCCCGGGCGGGCGGCTCGGCGGCGGCGAGCGCGCGCACCGCGGCGTCGGAAACCGCCTGGCGGGCGGCGGCGACTTCCTCGCGCTTCACGGCGAGGATCTTGTTGAGGATGTCGGACATGGCGGGTTCTCGGGTTGGGGGCTTCGGGCGATCTGCTGGCGAAGGAAGCAGGACAGGCGTGGCGTCCAGCGGGGGCGCGTCGATCCGCCCCCGCCGCCGTTTACGCGAACTTTCGGGTGCAGGCGACGAACTGTTCGAGCTTGGCGCGGGCCGCGCCGGAGGCGAGCGTCTCGCGGGCCAGTGCGATGCCGGCACCGATGGAATCGACGATGTTGGCGGTGTACAGCGCGGTGCCGGCGTTGAGGGCGACGATCTCGCGGGCGGCGCCCGGCTTGTTGTCGAGCACGCCCAGCAGCACGCCCTTGGATTCGTCGGCGTCGGCCACCTTGAGGTTGCGGCTCGACATCATCGTAAGGCCGAAATCCTCGGGGTGAATCTCGTATTCGCGGATCTTGCCGTCCTTGAGTTCGCCCACCAGCGTGGACGCGCCGAGAGTGACCTCGTCCATGCTGTCGCGCCCATGCACCACCAGCACATGCCTGGCGCCGAGGCGTTCCATGACGCGCACGCAGATGCCCACCAGATCGGGGTGGAACACGCCCAGCAGGGTGTTGGGCGCGCCGGCGGGGTTGGTGAGCGGGCCGAGGATGTTGAAGATCGTGCGCACGCCCATCTCGCGGCGGACCGGCGCGACGTTCTTCATGGCGCTGTGGTGGTTGGGGGCGAACATGAAGCCGATGCCGGTTTCGGCGATGCACTCGGCGACCTGCTCGGGCTTGAGGTTGAGGTTGACGCCCAGCGCCTCGAGCACGTCGGCGCTGCCCGACTTGCTCGAAACGCTGCGTCCGCCGTGCTTGGCGACGCGGGCGCCGGCCGCGGCGGCGACGAAGATCGTCGCCGTGGAGATGTTGAAGGTGTGCGAGCCGTCGCCGCCGGTGCCGACCACGTCGAGAAAGTGGTCGTTGGGCGGCGGCACGACAACCTTGGTGGCCAGCTCGCGCATGACGGCGGCGGCGGCGGAGATTTCGCCGATGGTTTCCTTCTTGACCCGCAGGCCGGTGAGGATGGCGGCCGTCATCACCGGCGAGACTTCGCCGGCCATGATCTGGCGCATCAGCGACAGCATCTCGTCGTAGAAGATTTCCCGGTGCTCGATGGTGCGTTGCAGGGCTTCCTGGGCAGTGATGGTCATGGCGGCTCCGGTCAGGCTTGGGATTGTTCGAGGAAGTTGCGCAGCAGGTCGTGGCCGCGCTCGGTGAGGATCGACTCGGGGTGGAACTGCACGCCCTCGACGAACAGCGTCTTGTGGCGTACGCCCATGATCTCGCCGTCGTCGGTCCAGGCGGTCACCTCGAGGCAGTCGGGCAGCGATTCGCGCTCGATGGCGAGCGAATGGTAGCGGGTGCAGGTCAGCGGGTTGGGCAGGCCCTTGAACACGCCCTTGTCGAGGTGATGCACCGGCGAGACCTTGCCGTGCATCAGCTGCTTGGCGTGGATGATGCGACCACCGAAGGCCGCGCCGATGCTCTGGTGGCCGAGGCACACGCCGAGCAGCGGAATCTTGCCGGCGAAGGCCTGGATGGCCGCCACCGAGATGCCCGCCTCGGCCGGCGAGCACGGCCCGGGCGAGACGACGATCTGCGCGGGCTTCAGCGCGGCGATCGCGTCGACGGTGATCTCGTCGTTGCGATACACCCGCACGTCGGCGCCGAGTTCGCCGAAATATTGCACGAGGTTGTAAGTGAAGCTGTCGTAGTTGTCGATCATCAGCAGCATGGCAACACATCCTTTCGCTGGGTGCGGCGCGCCGCGCGGGGCGCCGCAATTGCATGTTCTGGCTTGGCGCCGGCCGGGCGCCGGGTGGTATGCCCGATGGCGCGCGCGGGCCGACAAAACTTTGTAACCTTGGTTACCGACCGGGCATCGGCGAATGTGGAATGATTGTCGGGCATTCCATAAAACAAGGAGAAAGCACGATGAAGACCTTCCGCATCCTGGTGATCGCCGCCGCCCTCGGTTCCGCCGCCACCGCCCAGGCGGGCGAGTGGAAGTTCCTGCCGGGCCTGGACAAGAACTTCGAGCACGGCTTCGTGGCGTCGGTGACCGGCGGCATCATGGACCCGCAGCACGTGAGCAGCGGCGGCGCCTGGGGCCTGGAGCTGGCGATGAACTGCGACCTGCTGCAGACCCCGACCGGCGTGATCCGCACCAAGCTGTCGGTGAACAAGTTCGACAAGGGCGGGCTCGATCTCACCACCGTCGAACTCAACCCGCGCTGGACCGTGCCCATCGCCAAGGATCTGACTCTTGGCGTCGGCCCCGGCATCGGCTGGGTGAAGGCCGACGGCGGCGCCCGTACCGTGGACATGTTCGCCCGGCAGGCGGGCGCCGATCTGGACTACCGCATCGGCCAGCTCAACCTGGGCCTCGGCGCGCGCTGGCAGGACACGGTGAACAAGACCGTCTCGGCCGGCCGCGAGGGGGCGGACAACTGGCTGGTGCAGGCGAAGGTCGGCATCGCGTTCTGACCCCGCCGCCCGCCGGCACGCACCAGGCCGCCTGCGGGCGGCCTTTTGCTGGGCGCTCACAGCTCGGTGTCGAGGCCGGCTTCGGCGATCTCGGCGGCGCGCAGCATCGCGCGGGCCTTGTTCTGGGTTTCCTGCCACTCGGACTGGGGGTCGGAGTCGGCGACGATGCCGGCGCCCGCCTGAACGTGGATCATGCCGTCCTTGACGACGGCGGTGCGGATCGCGATGGCGAGGTCCATGTCGCCGTGAAAGCCCACGTAGCCGACCGAGCCGGCGTAGATGCCGCGCTTGGTGGGTTCGAGTTCGTCGATGATCTCCATCGCCCGCAGCTTGGGCGCGCCCGACACGGTACCGGCCGGGAAGGTGGCGCGCAGCACCGCCAGCGCGTCGAGGCCTTCCTTGAGCTTGCCCTCGACGTTCGAGACGATGTGCATCACGTGGGAGTAGCGCTCGACGGTGAAGCGCTCGGTGACCTTGACGCTGCCGGTGGTGGCGACGCGGCCGCAGTCGTTGCGGCCCAGGTCGAGGAGCTGGGTGTGTTCGGCGCGCTCCTTCTCGTCGGCAAGGAGCTCCCGCTCCAGCGCCTGATCTTCGTCGTAGGTGGCGCCGCGCTTGCGCGTGCCGGCGATGGGCCGCACGGTGACGTCTTTATCTTCGAGGCGCACCAGGATCTCGGGCGAGGCGCCGACCACCTGGAATTCCTCGAAGTTGAAATAGAACATGTAGGGCGACGGGTTGAGGCTGCGGATCGCCCGGTACAGCGCCAGCGGCGAGGCACCGAAGGGCTTGCTCATGCGCTGGCTGAGCACCACCTGCATGATGTCGCCCTCGACGATGTAGTCCTTGGCGCGCTGCACCGCGGCCTTGAAGGCGTCCTCGCCGAAGCTGGAGACCGGCTCGGTGGGCGCGGCGCGCAGGTTGGCCGGCACCGACACCGGCTCGCGCAGCTTGCCGAGGAGCTCCTTGAGGCGCTTCTGGGCGCGCTTGAAGGCGTTGGGTACGTCGGGCTCGGCATACACCACCAGCGTGAGCTTGCCGGAGAGGTTGTCGACGATGGCGATTTCCTCGGACAGCAGCAGCAGGATGTCGGGCGTGCCGAGCTCGTCCTTCTTGGTGGTTTTGGCGAGGCGCGGCTCGATATAACGCACCGTGTCGTAGCCGAAGCAGCCCACCAGGCCGCCGGCGAAGCGTGGCAGGTGGTCGCGGGGCGGTACCTTGATGCGCGCCATGAACTCGCCCACGTAGGCCAGCGGGTCGCAGTCGTCGCGGCGTTCGATCAGGCGGTCGTTGGTCAGCGCGAGCACCGCGCGGCCCCGCACCTCGATGCGCGTGGGCGCGGCAAGGCCGATGATCGAGTAGCGGCCGAAACGCTCGCCGCCCTGCACGGATTCGAGCAGGTAGGTGTTGGGCGCGTTGGCCAGCTTCAGATAAACGGAAAGGGGGGTGTCGAGATCCGCAAAGGTTTCGAGGGTAACCGGAATGCGGTTATAGCCCTGGGCGGCCAGGGCGTTGAATTCGGCTTCGGTCATGGAGACTCCGGAAGGACATGATGCTTTTTCGCGAGGGTATCACGAGGGCTGCTCGTGACTGGTTCGGGCGGGGCTCAGCAGCCCAGCCATGACCGGCCGCCGCATCCACCGGAGGTGGGGATACGAACGGCAGGGAACTCCTGTACGAAAGTCATGCGCTTCGGGGTCACGATGGAATCGGTGTGGTCCGACGGGTCAGCGGATGCGCGGGAGCGCATCGACGAGGCTCGATAGTAGCCCGTCGCAATCGATGCTGTCCACCGGCTTGCCTTCGCTGTAACCGTAGGTGACCAGCAGCACCGGCATGCCGGCGGCGCGGGCGGCCTCGGCGTCGTTGGCGGAATCGCCGATCATCAGCGCCTCCGCCACCTCCGCGCCGAGCAGTGCGCAGGCGTGCACGAGGGGCGCCGGGTGCGGTTTTTTCTCGGCCAGGGTATCGCCGCTGACCGTGGCGTCAAAGTAGCCGGCTATGCCCATCCGCTCGAGCAGCGGTGCGGTGAAGGCTGTCGGCTTGTTGGTGACGCAGGCCATCGCGACACCCGCTTCGCGCAGCGCGTCGAGGGCCGGCACGACGCCGGCGTAGATCGTGGTGCGGGCGCCGTTCACCTCGGCGTAATGGCGGCGGAACACATCCACCGCCGCGGCCACTTCGTCCGCCTCCGCCGAGCCGCTCTCGGCCAGGCAGCGCCGCACGAGGTTGAGCATGCCCTTGCCGACGAAGCCGCGAATCGTCTCGACCGAATGGGGCGTACGCCCCAGCTCGGCCATCATCCGCTGGCAGGCCTCGGCGAGGTCGGGGATGGAGTCGAGCAAGGTGCCGTCCAGGTCGAACAGCACGGCACGGATCGGGCGGTGGGAAAGCGTCATGGCAGCGGCGGCGGGGAAGAACCGGAAGGCCGGCAGGATACGGGAAGTCAGGGCGCCGACGCCAGCGCCGGCCGCCGGCCCGCCCGCAGCAGGGCCACCATCAGCGCCACCACCGGCAGCGCGGCGAGCAGGTTGACCTGCGCCCAGCCGAGGGCATCCACCAGCCGGCCGGCCCCGAGGGTGGCCACGGTCACCGCGGCGAACACCACGCTGTCGTTGAAGGCCTGGGCCAGCGGCCGGTCGGCGTCGCGGCAGGTGTCGGTGAGCGCCGTGGTGGCGCCGACGTACAGGAAGTTCCAGCCGACGCCCACCAGCACCAGGGCGAACTGGAACACCGGGATCGCATCGCCCGTCAGCGCCACCCCGATACCCGTCAGATTGAGCACGCCGCCGGCCAGCATCACCCCGCGCGCGCCGAAGCGCCGGATCAGCCCGCCGGTGACGAAGGACGGCGCGAACATCGCCACCAGGTGCCACTGGATCACCGCGGTGGTGGTGGCGAAGTCGTGACGGGCGCACAGCATGGCGAGCGGCGTGGCGGTCATCAGCAGGCCCATCACCGCGTAGGCCACGGCGGCGGCGGCCACCGCGAGGCGGAACGGGCCCTGGCTGGCGATCTCGGCGAGCGGTCGCGATGGCGCGGCCTGCGCCCGGGCCGGC